>NZ_JAYRZR010000040.1:0-33853 GCF_041916345.1 Ramlibacter sp. | reverse complement strand
CTTCTCCTGGCTCTCTGGCGCTGGCTGCTGCCCGCGTCCGACCGGCCGGCTTCGCGACCATCCGTTCCCGGCGCCCCGCCAGCCGCAGCTTTCGCGGCCTGCGCGGCACACGCCCCCCTCGCCCCCCATCCAGTGCCCTTGCCGCGCCTGCTGAGCTAGTCAGTCGGCAACCCGCGCGCACCCAGGCCATCCCTCTCGTTTCAAGGCGTCGTTCCGGCATCGAATTCCGCACCCCGCGGGGTGCGAATGCGTTTGAGAACAAGGTGACGCAATGAAGCGCATGCTGATCAATGCCACGCAGGCCGAGGAGCGCCGGCTGGCCATCGTGGACGGGCAGAAACTGCTCGACTACGAAATCGAGATCGAGGGGCGCGAACAGCGCAAGGGCAACATCTACAAGGCGGTCGTGACGCGGGTGGAGCCCTCGCTGGAAGCCTGCTTCGTCGACTACGGGGAGGACCGCCATGGCTTCCTGCCCTTCAAGGAAATCTCCCGCCAGTACTTCACGCCCGGCGTGCCCGTCTCGCAGGCGCGCATCAACGACGTGATCAAGGAGGGCCAGGAACTGCTGGTCCAGGTCGAGAAGGAGGAGCGCGGCAACAAGGGCGCGGCCCTCACCACCTTCGTGTCGCTCGCCGGCCGCTACGTGGTGCTCATGCCCAACAACCCGCGCGGCGGTGGCGTCAGCCGCCGCATCGAGGGCGACGACCGCGCCGAGCTGAAGGAGGCGATGGACCAGCTGGAGTACCCGAACGGCATGTCCATCATCGCGCGCACGGCCGGCATCGGCCGCAGCGCCCCCGAGCTGCAGTGGGACCTGAACTACCTGCTGAAGCTGTGGACCGCCATCGACGGCGCCGCCAAGGGTGGCAAGGGCGCGTTCCTGATCTATCAGGAATCCAGCCTGGTCATCCGCGCCATCCGTGACTACTTCAATCACGACATCGGCGACATCCTGATCGACACGGACGACATCTACGACCAGGCCCAGCAGTTCATGGCCCACGTGATGCCGGAGCACGCGGCGCGCGTGAAGCGCTACCGCGACGACGCGCCGCTGTTCAGCCGCTTCCAGATCGAGCACCAGATCGAATCCGCCTATGCCCGCGAGGTGAAGCTGCCCTCCGGCGGCGTGATCGTGATCGACCACACCGAGGCGCTGGTCTCGGTGGACGTGAACTCGGCCCGCGCCATCAAGGGCGGCGACATCGAGGAGACCGCCACCCGCACCAACCTGGAGGCCGCCGACGAGGTGGCGCGCCAGATGCGCCTGCGTGACCTGGGCGGCCTGATCGTGATCGACTTCATCGACATGGAGGAGTCGCGCAACCGCCGCGAGGTGGAGAACCGCCTGCGCGACGCGCTGCGCCAGGACCGCGCCCGCGTGCAGTTCGGCTCCATCAGCAAGTTCGGCCTGATGGAGATGAGCCGCCAGCGCCTGCGCCCGGCGCTCTCCGAAGGCGCATCCATTCCCTGCCCGCGCTGCGGCGGCCACGGCCACATCCGCGACACCGAGAGCTCGGCGCTGCAGATCCTGCGCATCATCCAGGAAGAGTCCATGAAGGACGCCACCGCCGCGGTGCACTGCCAGGTGCCGGTGGAGGTGGCCTCGTTCCTGCTGAACGAGAAGCGCACCGAGATCGCCAAGATCGAACTGAAGCAGCGCATCAGCGTGCTGATGGTGCCCAACAAGACGCTGGAGACGCCGCACTACAAGCTGGAGCGCCTGAAGCACGACGACCCGCGGCTGGACAACATCAAGGCCAGCTACCACATGGCCGAGGAACTGGATGCGGAGACGGCCGTCACCCGCCGCTCGCATGAGCGCACCAACAAGCAGGAGCCGGTGATCAAGGGCGTGCTGCCCGACCTGCCGGCGCCGCTGCCGCCCGTGAAGGAAGCGCCGGCCCCGGTGGCCGCGCCGGCCCCGGTCGTGGCCGCGCCCGCACCCGTGCCGGTGGCGGCCCCCGCGCCCGCGGCCCCGGCGCCGGCCGAGTCGGGCTTCTTCGGCTGGGTGAAGGGCCTCTTCGGCATGGGCGGCGCCAGCGCGCCCGCGCCGGCCGCCGTGGCGCCCGCGCCAGTGGCCGCCCCCGTGGCTGCCGCGCCGGCGGGCGAGGGCCGCAAGGACGAACGCCGTGGCGACGGCCGGCGCGATGGCCGCCGTGGCGAAGGCCGTGGTGACCGCCGCGACCGGCGCGAAGGCCGGAACGGCGAAGGCCGTGGTGGCGAAGGCCGAGGCGGTGAGGGTCGTGAGGGACGTGGCGGCGAGGGTCGGCGCGACCGGCAGCCCGCCGAGGCAGCCGAGGCCAACGGGTCGCAGCGCCCGCCGCAGGGCGAAGGCCGGCGTGAACGTGGCGAGCGCGGTGAACGTGGCGAGCGCGGTGAACGTGGCGAGCGCGGTGAACGTGGCGAGCGCGGTGAACGTGGCGAGCGCGGCGAGCGTCCGGAACGCGGCGAACGCCAGGAGCGTGGCGAACGGGGTGAGCGCGGCGACCGCGGTCAGCGCGGCGAGGCGCGGGCCGCCGGGGACGATCGCGAGCCGCGCGAGAGCCGCGAGCGCTTCGAGGCGCGCCAGCGCCGTGAGGCGCGTGAGCAGGCCGAAGGCCGCGGCGCTGTGTTCGCGACGCCGCAGGGCGAGGGCGCCGTGGGTGAAGCCCCGGCGGCCGAGGGCGACCGCCCCGCACGTGGTGAGCGCCGCGAGGGTGAGCGCCGCGAAGGCGGCCGCCGTGAGCGCGGCGAGCGCCGCGGCGATCGCGGGCCGCGCGATGCCGCCCAGGCCGAACAGGCGACCGAGGCCCTTGCGGGCGCGGCCGGCTCGGTGGGCGACGTCAGCGAGTCGGCGGAGCCGCAAGTGCCGCCAGCCGCCGACGCCGTGCTCGAATCGCATCTGCACCAGGAAGGCGGCCGCACCGACGAGGGCGAGGACGGCGAAGGCCGCCGCGAGCGCCGCTCGCGGGACCGCTACGGCCGCGACCGTCGTGAGCGCGGCGACCGTGCCGACCGTGGTGAACGCGTGGCCACCGAAGAGGCCGTAGCGGCCTCAGCCGTGGAGGCCGTGGCCCCCGCGCCATCGCCCGCGTTCGACGCCGCCCCCGCCCGCGCGCGCCTGCCGCGCGTGCAACCCTACGCCCTGCCGACGGCCGAGCTGATCCAGGTGGCCGAGTCGTCCGGCCTGCAGTGGGTGCACTCCGACGCCGACAAGGTGGCCGCCGCCCAGGCCGTGATCGCAGCCACGCCGCGCCCGGTGCACGTGCCGCGCGAGCGCCCGCCGGTGATCGAGGTCGACGAAGGCCCGCTGGTGCTGGTGGAAACGCGCCGCGACCTGCGCAGCCTGCCTCTGCCGTTCTGAGGCCCCAGGGCCGGCCCGCACACACGGTGCGGGTCGGTCATGTGCAAGCCTTGAGCCCCCTGCGGGCTCAGTCGCCAGCGGCCTTGCGCCAGGCCGCGGCAGCGGCAGCGGCGTCGCCACGCTGCTCGGCCAGTTGCGCCAGTGCCCGCCAGGCCTTGCGGTGCAGCGCGGCATCCTGCAGGCCGAGCGCCGCCTGCGACAGCAGCTGCTGGGCCTTGCCCCACAGCTGCCGCTTCATGCAGGCCGTGCCGGCCAGGTACTGCAGGATCGCATCGCGCGGCTGGGCCTTCTGCGCCGCCTCCAGCCGCGCGAGCCAGGCGCCGTCCAGGCTGTCCAGCCCCGCCTCCAGAGCAGCGACCAGCCGCACGCGCAGGCTGTCGGCGAGCTTGCCCTGTGACTCCCACACCGGCAGCAGCCAGTCGCGGGCCAGGTGCGCGTCACCACCGAGCGCGCACAACCGCTGCGCCGCGTGGATCGCCACCTCGGGCATCGCCCGTTCCGCGGCTTCCAGTTCGGTCCAGGCGCGTCGCAGCTGGGCCACGTCGTAGGCGCCATTCAGCAGGTCGACGGCCAGGCCGCGCACCAGGGATCGCGCGGCATCGGGCGAGAAGGCATGGTGCTTGGCCAGCAGCCGTGCCGTCTCCAGCGCCTGCGCTGCGGCACCCGCCTGGCGCGAAGCCTTCAGCCGGGTGCGCAGCGCCAGCGTGCGGCGGCTGGCGCCCTGCGGCAGGCCCTGCAGCCACTTCACGGCGGCGTCCGGATCACGGTCGTCCAGTGCCCACAGCGCGGCGCGCAGCAGCGTCCCGTCGCGCGTGTCCGCGGCGTCACGGCCGACCTGTCCCAGCGCCAGCTGCACGTGCGATTCGCGGCCCGTCCGGTCCTGCAGGGCGTGCGCGCTCTCGGCCACCAGCAGGTGGGCCAGGGCGCGCAGCTGGCCGGCATTGCCGGGCCGGTGGCCCGAGGCGGACAGCGAGGCCTCCTGCTGCAGGGCCGCCTCGGCGGCGCGGCGCGCGCGCAGGAAGCGACCGGCCAGCATGTGCGACAGCGAATCGAGCATCGCCGCGTGCATCGCACGTTCCTTCTGCTGCGTGCGCCAGCGCAGCGCCTGGCCGGGCAGCTCGAACAGGGCGCGCAACGCCGCCAGCGCGGCGTGCACGAACAGGAAGGCGGCCACCAGCAGCAGCAGCACGAGGTTGAGCGAAAGGTCGATGCGCCACGGCGGCCAGAACAGCGTGACCTGCCCCTGGTTGTTGCCTGCGAACAGGGCCACCGCCGCCGCGATGGCGAACAGCGCGAGCAGCCACAGCGCGGCTCGCATCGCTAGCGGCCGCCCGCGGCCGCGTCGAGCGCGGCCAGGGTTTCGTCGATGCGCGGCAGCTCCGCCGTGCGCAACTGGGCCTGCACCTGCTGCAGCTGGCCGGCCAGCGCCTGCGTGCGCCGCGACACGGGATCGAAGTACTTGTGCAGTGCCGCCGCGGCGGCAGCCACGTCGGCCCGCGCGATCTCGGGCTGACGCGCGAGCAGCGACAGGCGCGCGTTCAACAGCTTGAGCTTGAGGTTCTCGCGCAGGAAGAAGGCCTGCTCGGGCGCCAGCAACGCGGCCTCGGGGTGGTCGATGCGGGTCACCCGCACGAGGGCACGCGCTTCCTCGGCCACCGCATCACGCCAGCGCAGCCACCAGTCGGCGGCAGGCACCCCGCTGGCGGCGCGCCGTGGCACGTCGGCCGCGGGGCGGCCAGGCACCGCGTTCGCCACCGGCAGGTCATCCACCTGGCGCACCAGTTCGTCGATGCGCGCCAGCACGCCCGGCACATCCGTGCTGGTGCTGGCGCGAATGCGGCCGATGTCCCGCGCGATGGCCGAGCGCAGCCGGGCCAGTCGCGGCTGCGCCGCGCGTGCCAGGCGCTGGTCGGCGGTGCGCAATGCGGCCACGAGGGGCTCCACGCTGCCGGTGAGCTGCATCTGCTGCTGCGCCAGCCGCAACGCGGACTCCACGTCCACCACCAGGTTCTCGTCGCGCGAGCGGCTCAGGCTCTGCATCAGGTCCTCGAGCTGGCTGCGCTGCAACGCGACCTCGCCCAGGCGGTTCTCCAGCACCGCCTGGCGGGCCGCGGCATCGCGCGCGATCTCCTGCGCCTGGCGCGCCAGCGCGCGCGCCTCGATGGCGTTGGCGCCCGAATCGGCGCTCTGCCTGGCGAGCTGCTCCTGGATCGTCTCCAGCTTCTGCCACAGCATGGCGCTGGCCATCAGCGCGCCCAGGGCCACGAGCGCGAGCACCGCGAGCGAGGCGCGGCCGATCCGCACGCCCGACTCGGTGGCGACGGCCGCTTGCGGCGGCGGTGCCACGGGCGGATGCGCAGGCGTTGGTGCTGCCTCCGCGGCGACCGGTGCGGCCGTCACCAGGGGCGGACCTTCGTCCGCCTCGGCCCCCCGGGACGCAGGCTCGGCATTCATTGCGCGGATTCTATCGAGGCCACCACGTCATCGAGGGCCGGCCGGGACTCGCGTACCAGGCCGAAGCCGAGGGCGCGCGCGGCCTCGGCGATGCGCGGGTGCGTGGTCACGGCACGGGCGCGCGACCAGTCCGCTGCGGGAAGCCGGTCTCCCAGGTGCCGCACGGCCTGCGAGCTGCTGAACAGCCACCAGGAGCCGTCGATGGCCGCACGGGCGGCGCGGGCGTGGTCCGCCTCCGTCCACAGCGCCGGACCGCGCGCATAGGCGACCACCTCGTCCACCTGCACGCCAGTTGCGCGCAGGCGCTGGGCGAGCCAATCACGCCCTTCGCCGCGGCCTTCGGCACCCGCCCCGCGCACCAGCAGCAGGCGATCCCCCGCACGCAACTGGCCGGCCACGCGTGACCACAGCGCCTCGGAGTCGAACTGCGCCGCGTCGGCCGCCGGTGCATCCACCTGCGATGGCGGCAGGCCGTGCGCGACCAGGGCCGCGGCCGTGCCTGGACCGGGTGCCCAGGCGCGCGTGGCAGCCGGCCATGATGCAGGGCCTTTCGCGCCGAAGAAGCCGCTGACCGCGTTCACGCTGACGAACATCACGGCGGCACAGCCAGGCAGCTGGCGCCAGGCCTGCGCAAGCGGCGATGCGTCGGCCACCGGCGTGATCGCCAGCAGGGGCAGGGCCTCGGCCGCGACGCCACGCTCACCCAGCCGTCGCACCCAGGCACCGGCCTCGGCAGCCGGCCGCGTGACGATCACCGGCATGCCACGCCCCTGCGCCGGCCTAGCGGGCGCCGCCGGCACGCAGGCGCGCCGCCACGCCCTCGCCCAGCGCAGCCGCCGCGTCGATGTCGGCGATGTCGCCGCCCGCCTCGGCCCGCACGAGGTGGCCCGGTTGCTCCGGGTCGCCCCAGGCCGCCTGCAGGCGCAGCCAGCCCGACTCCAGCCGGGCATGCGCGGCCAGCGGCATCGAGCAACTGCCGCCCATTGCGCGGCTCACCGCGCGCTCGGCAGCCACGCACAGGCTGGTGCCCTGGTGCGCCAGAGGCGCCAGCGCGGACGCCACGTCGGCGCGGGCGGTGCGGATCTCGATGCCCAGCGCGCCCTGGCCGGCCGCCGGCAGCATCACCGTGGGTTCGAAGACCTGACGGATGCGCGCGCCGAGCCCCAGGCGCTTGAGGCCGGCCGCGGCCAGCACGATGGCGTCGTAGGCGCCGTCGTCCAGCTTGCGCAGGCGGGTGTCGAGATTCCCGCGCAGCGGCTCGATGCGCAGATCCGGCCGCAGCGCGCGAAGCAGCACGACACGGCGCAAACTGGAGGTGCCCACGCAACCGCCCTGCGGCAGTTCGTCCAGCGAGGCGAAGCGCGTCGACACCAGGGCATCGCGCGGATCCTCGCGCTCCATCACGCAGGCGAGCGCGAAGCCCTCGGGCAGCTCCATCGGCACGTCCTTCAGCGAGTGCACGGCCAGGTCGGCTCGGCCCTCCTCCAGCGCGACCTCGAGCTCCTTCACGAAAAGGCCCTTGCCGCCGACCTTGCTGAGCGCGCGATCGAGGATCTGGTCGCCACGCGTCGTCATGCCCAGAAGGTCAACGCTGTGGCCGTGGCCCTGCAACAGGGCCTGCACGTGTTCGGCCTGCCAGAGGGCCAGGCGGCTTTCGCGCGTGGCGATGGTGAAGTGACTCACGCTGTAACCCGTTCGTAAACTTTCGATCAGCGACGATGCTAGCATGGCCCTTGCTTATTTCTTGAGCAACGCATCCAGCACCCCTTCGACGGAGTCCCCATGCCCGCCCAGCCCCTGCCGCCCGCCCGCCGCGCCCGCGACAACGAACGCCCCCTGGTGGAAGACATCCGCCTGCTCGGGCGCCTGCTCGGCGACGTGATCCGCGAGCAGGAGGGCGTGGAGGCCTACGAGCTGGTGGAACGCATCCGCAAGCTCTCGGTCGCGTTCCGGCGCGACGCCGACCACGAGGCGGACAAGGCGCTGAAGGCGCTGCTGAAGTCGCTCACCAGCGACCAGGCGGTCAGCGTGATCCGTGCCTTCACCTACTTCAGCCACCTGGCCAACCTGGCCGAGGACCGGCATCACATCCGCCGGCGCGAGGTGCACGAGCGCGCGGGCGACACCCAGGAAGGCAGCATCGAGGTGGCGCTCGCGCGGCTGCGCTGGGCCGGCATCCAGCCGCGCACGGTGGCGCAGACGCTGGCGCACAGCTACCTCTCGCCGGTGCTCACCGCGCATCCGACCGAGGTGCAGCGCAAGAGCATCCTGGATGCCGAGCGCGACATCGCCCGGCTGCTGGCCGAGCGCGACGAGATCAAGGCCCGCGCCCAGCCGCGCGATGCGCTCGCGCCGAAGGAGCTGGCCGCCAACGAAGCGCACATCCGCGCCCGCGTGCTCCAGCTCTGGCATACCCGGCTGCTGCGCTTCACCCGGCTGACCGTGGCCGACGAGATCGAGACCGCGCTCAGCTACTACGAGGCCACGTTCCTGCGCGAGATCCCCAAGCTGTACGGCCAGCTCGAACAGGCGCTCGGCGGCCAGCAGCCGGTGGCCAGCTTCCTGCGCATGGGCCAGTGGATCGGCGGCGACCGCGACGGCAACCCCAACGTGAGCGCCCAGACGCTGGAGTACGCACTGCGCCGCCAGTGCGAGGTCGCCCTGCGCCACTACCTCACCGAGCTGTTCTGGCTGGGCAGCGAGCTGTCCCTGTCGGCCATGCTGGTCGAAGTGACGCCGGCGATGCGCGCGCTGGCCGATGCCTCGCCCGACGGGAGCGAGCACCGCCTCGACGAGCCCTACCGCCGCGCGGTGACCGGCATGTACGCCCGCCTCGCCGCCACGCTGAAGGCACTGACCGGCGGCGACGCCGCGCGGCATGCCGTGCCGCCGCAGAACCCGTACCCGAACGCGGGCGAGCTGCTCGCGGACCTGCGCGTCATCCGCGACTCGCTGCTCGCCCACCACGGCGAGGCCCTGGTGCAGCAGCGCCTGCAGGCGCTGATCCGCGCGGTGGAGGTGTTCGGCTTCCATCTCGCCACCGTGGATCTGCGGCAGAACTCCGAGCAGCACGAGGAGGTGGTGGCCGAGCTGATGGCCACCGCTCGCGTGCAGCCGGACTACCGCGCGCTCGACGAGCCGGCCCGGTGCGAGGCGCTGCTGCGCCTGCTGAACGACGCGCGGCCGCTGCGCATCCCCGGTGCGAGCTACAGCGAGCACGCGCGCAAGGAGATCGCCATCTTCGAGACCGCGCTGCGCATGCGCGAGCGGTACGGTGCGCAGGCAATCCGGCACGCGATCATCAGCCACACCGAGACCGTGAGCGACCTGCTGGAGCTGCTGCTGCTGCAGAAGGAGGTGGGCCTGATGCGCGGCACGCTCGACGACCCGCACTCGGTGGTGGACCTGATCGTCGTGCCGCTGTTCGAGACCATCGGTGACCTGCGCCAGGCGGCCCCGATCATGCGCGCGTACTACGCGCTGCCGGGCATCGCGAACCTGGTGCAGCGCTCCGGCGCCGAGCAGGACATCATGCTGGGCTACAGCGACAGCAACAAGGACGGCGGCATCTTCACCAGCAACTGGGAGCTGTACCAGGCGGAGATCGCGCTGGTCGCGCTGTTCGACGATCTGGCGCGCGCGCACCAGATCCAGCTGCGCCTGTTCCACGGCCGCGGCGGCACCGTGGGCCGAGGCGGCGGCCCCAGCTACCAGGCCATCCTGGCGCAGCCGCCGGGCACGGTGCGCGGGCAGATCCGCCTCACCGAACAGGGCGAGGTGATCGCCTCCAAGTACGCCAACCCCGAGATCGGCCGCCGCAACCTGGAGACGCTGGTCGCCGCCACGCTGGAGGCCACGCTGCTGCAGCCGACCAAGCCCGCGCCCAAGGCCTTCCTGCAGGCGGCCGAGGCGCTGTCGGTGGCGAGCATGGCCGCCTACCGCGCCCTGGTCTACGAGACGCCGGGCTTCACCGACTACTTCTTCACGGCCACGCCGATCCGCGAGATCACCGAGCTGAACATCGGCTCGCGGCCGGCCTCGCGCAAGGCGAGCCAGCGCATCGAGGACCTGCGGGCCATCCCCTGGGGCTTCAGCTGGGGCCAGTGCCGCCTCACCCTGCCCGGCTGGTACGGCTTCGGCTCGGCGGTGGAGGCGTTCCTGGCCGCCGGCCCGCGCAAGGAGCAGCTGGCCCTGCTGCAGAAGATGGACCGCCACTGGCCCTTCTTCCGCGCGCTGCTGTCGAACGTGGACATGGTGCTCGCCAAGAGCGATCTGGCGCTGGCCTCGCGCTACGCCGAGCTGCTGCCCGACACGCGGCTGCGCAAGCGCATCTTCGGCGCGGTGGAGGCGGAGTGGCACCGCACGATGGAGGCGCTGGCGCTGATCACCGGCGAGAAGCAGCGCCTGTCGGGCAACCCGGCGCTGGCGCGCTCCATCCGCCACCGGTTTCCGTACATCGACCCGCTGCATCATCTGCAGGTGGAGCTGGTGCGGCGCTGGCGCCAGGGCCAGGGCGGGGACGAACGCGCGCGGCGCGGCATCCATCTCACCATCAACGGCATCGCGGCCGGCCTGCGCAACACCGGCTGAGGTTCACGCCAGCGCCGCGGCTCAGCGCGCCAGGGCCTCGCGCACGGCGCTGAGCTGGCGCCGGGAGACGGCGATGGTCTCCTCGATGCCGGTCAGGCGCACCGACCAGCCTTCGCCCTCCTCGGGGTCGTCGTGCTTTTCCAGTGCGCGCACCGCGCGGCGGGCCACCAGCGCATTGCGATGCACGCGCAGGAACTGGGCGCCATGCCGGTCTTCCAGGTCGCTCAGCGAGCCATCAAGGATGTAGCTGCGGGCGGCTGTGCGAACGGTCACGTACTTCAGCTCCGCCTTGAAGTACAGCACCTCGGTCAGCGGCACGCGCTCGGTGCGGCCGCGGTCCTGGATGATCAGCACGTCCTGCGCCTGCGGCGTGGCCGAGGCGCGGGTCTGCAGCGCCCTTTCCACCCGCGCCAGCGCCGCCTGCAGGCGATCCAGGCCGACGGGCTTGGTCAGGTAGTCCACCGCATCGAGATCGAAGGCGGAGACGGCATGCTCGGCATAGGCGGTGACGAAAACCACCGCTGGCGCATGGGGCGTGCCGCGCAGGGCCTGCGCCAGTGCCAGGCCATCCGCCCCGGGCATGTGCACGTCCAGCAGCACGGCGTCGAAGGGCTGCCGGCGCAGGTGGTCCATGGCCTGCGCAGCGTTGCCGGCCTCGGCAGCCACCTCGGCGGCGGGCTGGCGGCATTCGGCCAGCAGTGTGCGCAGGCGCGACCGGGCCAGGGGCTCGTCGTCCACCAGCAGCAACTTCAGCGTCATGCAGGTACCTCCATGCGCACCACGTACTGCCCGTCCTGTAGCGAGGCCTGGAACTGCGTCTGCACATCATGCAGCAGCCGAAGCCTCTCCCGCACGTTGCGCTGGGCCACGCCGTGGCCCCGGGGGCCCTGGCCGGCCGGCACCGTGTTGGCGACCTGGATCACCACGGTGCCACCGCGACGCTGGGTGGTGATGCGTACCTGCGCGCCAGTGGCGCTCGGTTCCACCCCGTGCTTGACCGCATTTTCCACCAACGGCTGCAGAAACAAAGGGGGCACGCGCGCGCTGCCGGCACGCGGATCGAGCTCCCACTCCACCTGCAACCGGTCGCCGAAGCGCACCTGCTCGATCGCCAGGTAGCGGCGCGCCACGGCGATCTCCTCGGTGAGGGTCACCGCTTCACCGCGTTCCACCAGGGCATGGCGGAAGAGCTCGCTCAGGTCCTCCAGCAGGCGCTCGGCCCGCGCCGGATCGTCCCGAACGAGCGCGATGGCGGAGTTCAGGCTGTTGAAGAGGAAGTGCGGGCGGATGCGGGCCTGCAGTTCCGCCAGCCGCGCCGTCGTCTCGGCCGGCAGCCGGCTCTTGGCGCGCAGCACCAGGGCGGCGACCAGCACCGCCGCCAGCAGGGCGCCGGCACTGGCCGAGCCGATCCAGGGCATGCGGGGCGCGCCACTGACCAGCGCCAGCAGCGCACAGCCGTACAGACCAGCCACCGCCCCGAGCGTGATCCCCGCCACGTGCTGCGCGGTCGGCGGCAGGCGCGCGAGCAGCTGCTTCAGGCTGCATGCCACGATCAGCCAGCTCAGCGTGCCCGGCACCGCGCCGCCGCTCAGCAGCGCGAGGCGCTCGATCCAGTCGGGCACGTTCTGGGCCACGAAGGCCGCGCCCACGGCCATGACGATCTCGACGAACAGCACCGCGCGCAGCACCACGCCCGGCTGGCAGGCGTCGAACACCAGCGCGCGCGCGGGCGCCGCCGGGGCGCCCGCGCCCGGGAACGCGGATAATGACTGCGAGTCTTCCATCACGGGGGCCGGTGCTCCACCCGGAGCCGCCGGCCCCCGCATTATTGGTGAATCGTCCCACCGCCCCCTGCTCCCAACCCTTATGAGCCAACTCGACCAGAAGTCCGCGGCATGGTCCGCCCTGTTCAGCGAACCCATGAGCGACCTCGTGAAGCGCTACACCGCGAGCGTGTTCTTCGACAAGCGCCTGTGGCAGGCCGATATCCAGGGCTCGCTGGCCCATGCCGCCATGCTGGCCCGCCAGGGCGTGATCGCCGCCGCCGACCTGGCCGACATCCAGCGCGGGTTGTCGCAGGTGCGTGACGAGATCGAGGCCGGCACGTTCGAGTGGAAGCTCGACCTGGAGGACGTGCACCTGAACATCGAGGCGCGCCTGACGCAGATCGTGGGCGATGCCGGCAAGCGCCTGCACACCGGCCGCAGCCGCAACGACCAGGTGGCCACCGACGTCCGCCTGTGGCTGCGCGGCGAGATCGACCTGCTGACCAGCCTGCTGCAGGACCTGCAGCGCGCCCTGCTCGGCCTGGCCGAGAAGAACGTCGACGTGGTGCTGCCCGGCTTCACCCACCTGCAGGTGGCGCAGCCGGTGAGCTTCGGCCACCACATGCTGGCCTACGTGGAGATGTTCGCGCGCGACGAGGAGCGCATGCTCGACGTGCGCAAGCGCGTGAACCGCCTGCCCCTGGGTGCGGCGGCCCTGGCCGGCACCAGCTACCCGCTGGACCGCGAGTTCGTGGCGAGGGAACTGGGCATGGAGGGCGTGTGCCAGAACTCCCTGGACGCGGTGAGCGACCGCGACTTCGCCATCGAGTTCACCGCCGCCGCGTCGCTGGTGATGGTGCACATCTCGCGGTTCTCGGAGGAACTGATCCTGTGGATGAGCCAGAACTTCGGCTTCATCCGCATCGCCGACCGCTTCACCACGGGCAGCTCGATCATGCCGCAGAAGAAGAACCCCGACGTGCCCGAGCTCGCGCGCGGCAAGACCGGCCGCGTGGTGGGCCACCTGGTGGGCCTGATCACGCTGATGAAGGGCCAGCCGCTCGCCTACAACAAGGACAACCAGGAAGACAAGGAGCCGCTGTTCGACACGGTGGACACGCTACGGGACACGCTGCGCATCTTCGCGGAGATGGCCGAAGGCATCACCGTGCAGCCGCAGGCGATGGAGCAGGCGGCGCTGCGCGGCTACGCCACCGCGACCGACCTGGCCGACTACCTGGTGAAGAAGGGCCTGCCCTTCCGCGACGCGCACGAGACGGTGGCGCATGCCGTGAAGGCCGCCGCCTCGCACAACTGCGACCTGAGCGAGCTGCCGCTGGCCGTGCTGCAGCAGTTCAACCCGTCGATCGACAAGGATGTCTACGACGTGATGTCGCTGCGCGGCTCGTTGAATGCCCGCAGTACGCTGGGCGGCACCGCGCCGGCTCAGGTGAAGGCGCAGATCGAGCGGCATCGGGCGCGGCTGGGGTGAGGCATCCCGCGTGGATATGGCTCAGGCGCGCAGCAGCCTCCGGCCCATCCGGTGGCGACGGCGTGCCATGAACCTGGCCATCAACCGCTGGTAGTAGCCTCTCTATAGCGTCTGTTTCTCGCCGGACCAGGTCAGACCAAGGGACCAGCAGGCGAGCCTGCTCTTCGGGCGCCCGACCCGGGTCACCTCGTGCAATCGTCGTTGAGCGAGCTCGACGCGCCGATCGACCAACATGGGCTGCGACCTGATGGCCCAAGTTCGGCACGCCACGCAAGCCGTGGAATGGGGCCTCGATCTACCGCGGTCCTGGCCCGGGGCTGTCGCAATGATCAAGTAGCTCCGTGTGCAGCTGAAACCTCCAATTGTCTGGCGGCAAGATGTCGCACCAACGCACGCCGACACTGGCATCAGCCCATGTGCGGCCGCCGTCCTCGCTCCTGGAGATCCCGCCCGCCGCATGACCTGCCAGCACGAGCGATGGACGAGCTGGATGGAACCAGTACACAGCGGTGCCGCGCGCGTGACTCGGGGTGATCGCCCGAATCTCTTCCCAAGTTGCGCCTGCATCGGTCGAGCGCTTGGTGAAGCTCTGGTACATGGGTCGCACGCAAGAGGTCAACATCGTTCGACCGTCGGGGGCGGCACCGAACGTGCCGCATGTGCCGTCGACCCGGCGCCACGTCGATCCACCGTCGCGCGACAGAATGGGAATGCCCGAAGCTTGCGCGTGGAGCTGGTCTGACTGTCCATCGAACCAGACGTTGCCAACCCACGCCGGCCTTTCCCCCGGAAGCAGAGGCTTCAGCGATGCGGGCCACGTGGCACCATCGTCGTCGCTGAGGAGCAGCGTTCCATCGGTTCCCGCCACCACACGGCCCGGGTGGGCGTGATCGAACGCCAGCCCGTCGACCATGATGCGGCTCGTCCGCTCAACCTGCGCCCAGGTGACGCCTGCATCCACGGAGCGCAGGATGCCGCGCCCTGTACCCACGAGCAGCATCGAACTGGCGCGAGGATGCACCGCAACGGCGGTCAGGCTTCCGTACTGCCTGCCGGCGCCGTCACGAACCTCGACCGCCGTCCAGGTCCGCGCATCGTCCGTTGAGCGCAGCAGGCCACCGAGGAAGGTGATGCCATAGAGAAGACCTGGGCGATTCAGGTCCGGCACCACCGACCAGACGTCGCGCTCAGGGTCGGGGCCACGTTGACCCAACCTGGCCGGCAGCCAGGAGCTGCCGTCATCGCGGCTGCGAAACACGCCGGCACCAGTGACGGCCAGAATGGCCCCTTTGTCCAGGGTGCAGGCATGGAACTGCCTCGTCCCCGGCCCTGTCAGCAGCAGGACCAACCCGCGCGAGCTGCCAGGCACGATGCTGGCCGCCAGCAGCAATTGGGCAAACTGTCGCCGACGGACACTTCCCATCGTTCCCCCCAGCGCGTGTGGACAGCGTCCTACACGAACGGATTCCGGACTTCCAGCGTCTTGTCGATCACCTGACCATCCTGCATGTCCTCTGACCATAGCGTCTTGCAGGACGCCAGCAGCGCAGACGAGACGATCATCGCGTCGTAGATCGAGATTCCGTAGCGCTCGGCGAGGTCCAGGCCCTTGTCATGGGTGTCTTCACGGATCGGGACCGTGCGGCACAGGGCACGGACAGTGGCCAGGACCTCCCGGACTTCCGGCAGGGACATCCTGAGCTTGCGCGTGGCCACCGCCGCGAACTCATTGAGAACCTGCACACTGACCACCCCACCCGCGGCCAGCACTTCCTCGGCGCGATCTGCCTTGGCGGGATCGCCGGAGAGCAGATACAGCAGCACGTTCGTGTCGATGAACGGATCACCCGCGCTCATGGGCTTCAAGCCGGTCGAACCGGAAGTCGGGGGGCAGACGGCCACGGTACTTCCTGAGTCGCTCCAGCAAGGCGCGAGTGCCCGGCGCCCGGGCGACTTCAAACGTGCGTCTGCCCGCCACCTGGATCTCGATCTCGTCGCCCTCCTGCAGCTTAAGGGCTTCCACCACCGTGACGGGCAGCCGCACTGCGAGGCTGTTGCCCCACTTCGAGACTTGCATCAATCGCATCCTGTCTGGATATACATGAATTTCAATGTATATCCTCGGTCATCCGCCGTCAAGTTGCGGCCGCCTGCGTGCCTTCCGTCACGCTCGCGCCGCGTGATTTCAGCTACCCTCCTGTCCGCACAGGAGGGACGCTTGAAACAGCTCCACACCATCACGGCCGCCCTGCTGGCCGTGGCCGCCTGCGGCGCGCAGGCGCTCACGCTCACCAGCGTCTCGCCCCAGGGGGAAGTGCCCCGGGTCCGGCAGATCGTTGCCCGCTTCGACGAGAGCGCCATCACCTTCGGCGACCCCAAGGCCCCCGCCCCGCTCACGCTGTCCTGCAGCGACGCGCAGGCCAGCCGCGGCACCGGCCGATGGACCAGCGACAAGGAGTGGGTGTTCGACCTCGCCAACGACCTGCCCCCGGGCGTGAGCTGCACGCTGCAGGTGCGCCCCGGCTTCGCATCACCCAAGGGCGCTGCGCTGGCAACCGCCACCTATCGCTTCAACACCGGCGGCCCCTTCGTGCAGGCCACGCGCCCGGGCGACTGGGAGAAGGTTGACGAGGAACAGTACTTCCTGCTCCAGCTCAATGGGGCCGCCACCGCCCAGAGCGTGAAGGACCACGTGTGGTGCCAGCTGCCCGGCCTGGGCGAGCGCGTCCCGGTGCGCCCGGTGGAAGGCAAGGCGCGGACCGACTTCCTGAAGGCCCTGCGGATGGACCAGGAGGCCGCCAAGGACCCGCTGCGCTACGTCACGCTGGCCTGCGCCCGCCGGCTGACGCCGGCCACGAAGATGGCCATCGTGTTCGACAAGGGCGTGGCCACGCCCACCGGGCTGGTCAACAGCGTGCAGAAGCGCTTCGAGTTCGAGGTGCGCGAGCCCTTCGCCGCCAGCTTCTCGTGCGAGCGCGAGAACGCGCAGGCGGCCTGCCTGCCGCTGCGGCCCATGAGCCTGAACTTCAACGCGCCGGTGCCGCGCAAGCTGGCCGAGAAGATCCGCCTGGCCGGGCCGGGTGGCACGGTGAAGGCCGACGTGGAAGGCAACGAGGCGGACGGCGACAACGTGGTCAACGGCGTCACCTTCAAGCCGCTCTTTCCGGAGCGGGCGCAGTTCAAGCTGGAACTGCCCGCCGACTTCAAGGACGCTTCGGGCCGCGCGCTGCGCAATGCCGACAGCTTTCCCCTGAAGGTAGCCACCGGCGCGATGCCGCCGCTGGCCAAGTTCGCGGCGTCGCCCTTCGGCATCGTGGAGCGCTTCGCCGAACCCGAAGGCGTGGCCCTGCTGCCGATCAGCGTGCGCAACGTGGAGCCCGTGCTGCGGGCCGGCACGCTCACCCCCGGCCGCGTGAGCGATCTGCAGCCGAAGACCGATGCGGAGATCATCGCGTGGCTCTCCAAGGTACAGCGCTATGAAGACTGGCAGGTGCCCCGCAGCCGCGCCGCGCAGGAGGTGAAGGGACCGTTGCCCAAGGTGCTGGAGCCGAACGAGAAGGACTGGGTGCAGGGCCGCATGGTGTCGCTGCTGGCGGGGCAGGCCGACGTGAGACAGGTGGATCTGCCCAAGGCGCAGGGCAGCGACCCGCGGCCGTTCGAGGTGGTGGGCCTGCCGCTGGCGCCCGGCTTCCACGTGGTGGAGATCGCTTCGCAGTTGCTGGGCAAGTCCCTGCTGGATGAACGCCACGGCTCGCCGCGCACGATGTACGTGCGCACCACGGCGCTCGTCACGAACCTGGGCGTGCACTTCAAGCTGGGACGCGAGAACGCGCTGGCCTGGGTGACCACGCTGGACAAGGGCGCCGTGGTGCCGAACGCCACCGTGCGCGTGTCCGACTGTCGCGGCCGGGAAGTCGCCACGGGCACCACGGATGCACAGGGCATCGCGCGCTTCGACAAGGTGCCGCCGCAGGCGCCTGCATGCTCCGATCACAACGACTACAAGCAGGCCTACTTCGTCACGGCCCGCGCGCGGGATGCCCAGGGCGTGACGGACCTGGCGTTCACCTGGAGCGACTGGCACCGCGGCATCGAGCCGTGGCGGTTCAACGTGCCCACCAGCCGGGACGCACGGCCCGACGAGCGCTACCACGCCATCCTGGACCGCACGCTGCTGCGGGCCGGCGAAACGGTGTCCATGAAGCACATCGGCCGCACCGAGACAGGCAAGGGCTTCGGCGTCCCCGCTGCGGCGCCCGCCCAGCTCGTGATCACCCATGTGGGCAGCGGGCAGCAATACACCCAGGCCCTGAAGTGGCGCGCCACGGCCACCGGCGGCCAGAGCGCCGAGAGCGAGTTCCAGGTGCCGCCCGCCGCCAAGCTGGGCCAGTACCAGATCCAGCTGCAGGGCGCACGCCGCGACGGCGGCACCCGCATCGTATCGACGGGTACGTTCCGGGTGGAGGAGTTCCGCCTGCCGGTGTTCGAGGGCCGGGTCGGCGCCTCCGACCGCAAGGCGCTGATCAACGCCCGCAGCGTGCCGGCCGACGTGCAGGTGAACTACGTGTCCGGCGGGCCAGCCACGAATCTGCCGGTGCGCGTGTCGGCCGTGGTGCGCGCCCGCTCACTCGATTTTCCCGACCACGACGAGTTCAGCTTCCAGCCGCCCCGCGGGACGCAAGGCACCACGGACCGCGGCGAAGAGGAGCAGGCCGCCGGAGAGGACCAGCGCGTGGTGGCCGACAAGCTGCCGGTCACGCTGGACCGCAATGGCGCCGGGCGGGTGACCATTGCCGATATCCCGGCCTCCGGGAAGCCGCGGGAACTGGTGCTGGAGGCCAGCTACGCCGACCCGAATGGCGAGATCCAGACCCTGCGCAACGTGCAGGCACTGTGGCCGGCCGGCGTGATCGCAGGCATCAAGACCGAGGGCTGGGTGTCGGCGAAGCAGCAGATGCGCTTCCAGGCGCTGGCCCTCAACCTCGACGGCAAGCCCGCCGCCGGCGTGCCGCTGGAGGTGAAGGCAATGGGCCGCATCACCACCACCAGCCGCAAGCGCATGGTGGGCGGTTTCTACACCTACGACAACAAGACCGAGCTGAAGGACCTGGGCACCGTCTGCAGCGGCCAGAGCGACGCGCGCGGCCTGCTGCTGTGCGAGACGAAGATCGCCGACGCCGGCGAGATCGAGCTCGTGGCCACCGCCAGGGACCCGGAGGGCCGCACCGTGCAGGCGGCCAGCTCGGTCTGGGTCACGCGCCAGGGGGAGCTGTGGTTCGGCGGCGAGAACCATGACCGCATCGACGTGCTGCCCGAGAAGAAGGCCTACCAGGCCGGCGAGACGGCGCGCTTCCAGGTGCGCATGCCCTTCCGCTACGCCACGGCCCTGGTGGCGGTGGAACGCGAAGGCATCGTGGAGACGCAGGTGGTGCAACTGCGGGGCGAAGATCCCACCGTGAGCCTGCAGGTGAAGGACACCTGGGGGCCGAACGTGTACGTGAGCGTGCTGGCCCTGCGCGGGCGCCTGCGCGAAGTGCCGTGGTACAGCTTCTTCACCTGGGGCTTCCGCGCGCCACGCGAATGGTGGAGCGCGTATTGGCACGAGGGCCGAGAGTGGGTGGCCCCCACGCAGCTGGTGGACCTGAGCAAGCCGGCCTTCCGCCTCGGCCTGGCCGAGATCCGGGTGGGCACCAAGGCGCATGAGTTGTCCGTGGCGGTGAAGGCCGACCAGGCCAGCTATCCGGTGCGCGGGCAGGCCCGCGTGACCATCACCGTGAAGCGGCCCGACGGCAAGCCCGCCGCCGATGCCGAGGTCGCCCTGGCCGCCGTGGACCAGGCCTTGCTGGAGCTGATGCCCAACACGAGCTGGGACTTGCTGGGCGCGATGCTGCAGCGGCGCGTGTGGGGCGTGGAGACGTCGACCGCGCAGATGGAGATCATCGGCCGGCGCCACTATGGCCGCAAGGCCGTGGCGCCAGGTGGGGGCGGCGGCAAGAGCCAGACGCGCGAGCTGCTCGACACCCTGCTGCTGTGGAACCCCAAGGTCCAGCTCGACGCGCAGGGCCAGGCCGTGGTGACGGTGCCCCTGAACGACGCACTCACCAGCTTCCGCATCGTCGCCGTAGCGGATGCGGGCACGGGCCTGTTCGGCACCGGCCACACCACCATCCGCGCCACGCAGGACCTGCAGATCATCCCCGGCCTGCCGCCCCTGGTGCGCGAGGACGACCAGTACCGCGCACAGTTCACTCTGCGCAACACGACCGGCAAGCCGATGAAGGTGGAGGTGGCGCCCCGCGCCACGCTGCTCACGCTCACGCCGCAGACGGTGGACATCCCGGCCGGTGAATCGCGTGAAGTGGCCTGGAACGTCGTCGCGCCGGCGCAGCTGGGGCAGACGCGGCAGGAGGCGATCCTGTGGGAGATCGAGGCGAAGGATGCGAGTGGCGGCGCGCGCGATGCGGTGAAGGCGCGGCAGCGCATCGTGCCGGCCGTGCCGCTCACGGTGCAGCAGGGCGCGCTGATGCAGGTGGACGGCAGCTTGTCACTGGAAGTGCAGCCTCCCGCGGATGCACTGCCCGGCCGAGGGGGCCTGCGGCTGGCGCTGCAGCCGAAGCTGGCCGAAGGCCTGCCCGGCGTGCGCGACTGGTTCGCCGGCTACCCGTTCGCCTGCCTGGAGCAGAAGACCAGCAAGTCTGTGGGCCTGCGCGATGCGAAGCTATGGCAGACGGTGGTGGCGCAGCTGCCCACGTACCTGGATGCCGACGGTCTCGCCAGCTACTTCCCGCCGCGCGACGGCGACGCCCGCCAGGGCAGCGATGTGCTCACCGCCTACCTGCTGGCCGCCACGCACGAAGCCTCGTCCCTGCAGCCGGCCTTTGCGCTGCCCGACGAGGCCCGCGCGCCGATGGAGCGCGGCCTCATCGCCTTCGTGGAGGGCCGCATCCAGCGCGAGTTCTGGAGCCCGCGCAAGGATCTGGACGTGCGCAAGCTCGCCGCGCTGGAGGCGCTGTCGCGCTACGGCAAGGCCCAGGGCCGCATGGTCGGCAGCATCACCATCGCGCCCAACCAGTGGCCCACCAGCGCGGTGATCGACTGGCTGAACATCCTGCGCCGCGTGGCCGATGTGCCGCAGCGCGAGCAGCGCCTCGCCGAGGCCCAGCAGGTGCTGCGCGCGCGCCTCTCCTACCAGGGCACCAGGCTCGTCTTCAGCACCGAACGCGACGACTACTGGTGGTGGCTCATGACCAACGGCGACGTCAACACCGCCCGCCTGCTGCTGTCGGTGATCGACGATCCCGCCTGGAAGGACGAACTGCCACGCCTCGTCAATGGCTTCATCGCGCGTCAGCAGCGCGGCGCCTGGCACACGACCACCGCCAACCTGTGGGGCGGTCTGGCGCTGGAGAAGTTCTCGGCGAAGTTCGAGGCCGTGCCGGTGGCAGGCGTCACGCGCGCCGCCCTGCCTGCCTCGCAGGCCGGCGTGGAGTGGGCGAAGGTGGAGCGCGTCAAGGCCACGGATGCCGCCGGTGCGCCGCATCAGACCACCGCTTTCGGTGCCCCGGCATCGCCCGGCCAGCTGCGCAACAACACGATGTTCCTGCCCTGGGCCAAGGAGGGCGGCAAGGAGACGCTGCAAGTCGCCCACAACGGCCCCGGCATGCCTTGGGTGACGCTGCAGTCGGTGGCCGCCATCGACCTCAAGGCGCCGTTCGCGGCCGGCTACTCGGTGCGCAAGAGCATCACGCCGGTGGAGCAGGCCACGGCCGGGCGCTACAGCCGCGGCGACGTGCTGCGGGTGACGCTGGAGGTGGACGCGTCCACCGACATGACCTGGGTGGTGGTGAGTGACCCCGTGCCGGGCGGCGCCACGCCGCTTGGCACCGGCCTGGGCCGCGACTCGCAGCTTGCCACGCAAGGCGAGAAGCGCGCGGGCTGGGCCTGGCCCGCGTTCGAGGAGCGCAGCTTCGAGGCCTACCGCGCCTACTACCAATATGTGCCCAAGGGCAGCTTCAAGATCGAGTACACCCTGCGGCTCAACAACGTGGGCGAGTTCGCCATGCCGCCGACCCGCGTGGAGGCCATGTACGCGCCCGAGCTATTCGGCGAGGCGCCGAATGCGCGGGTGAAGGTCGAGCCGGGGCGCTGATGATGCAGCGGTTGGCACGCGTCTGCCTCGCGCTGGCCCTGGCCGGTGCGGGCGCGGGCGTGCACGCCCTGCCCTCATACGCCGAGGTGCGCGCCGACCATCGACCGTCAGATCGCCTGCTGCTGGACCGCGAGGGCGAGGTGCTGCACCGGCTGCGCACGGACCCCACCGTGCGGCGGGGCGCCTGGGTACCGCTGGCCGACATGTCGGCGGCACTGCGCCTGGCCATCGTCGTCTCCGAGGACAAGCGCTTTCACCAGCACAGCGGCGTGGATTGGCGCGCGGTCTCCGCGGCGGCCTGGGGGAACCTGTGGAACACGCGCACGCGCGGCGCCTCCACGATCACGATGCAGCTCGCCGGCCTGATCGATGAAGACTGGCGTCGCGCCCCGGGTGGCCGCGCACCCGTGCAGAAGCTGGGCCAGGCCGTGGCCGCGCAGGTGCTGGACCGGCGCTGGCGCAAGAGCGAGATCCTGGAGGCCTACCTCAACCTCGTGCCCTTCCGCGGCGAAGTGGTGGGGGTGGATGCCCTCTCGCGCACGCTGTTCGACAAGGCGCCGCATGGGCTCGACGAGCGCGAGGCGGCGGTGGCCGCGGCGCTGGTCCGCGGCCCGAACGCCACGCCGGCCGTCGTGGCCCGCCGGGCGTGCGCCGTGCTCACCGACATGCAGCCCGCGGGTGTGAAGGCGGATTGCGCGGACCTCGACGTGTTCACCGCCGCCGCCTTGCAGCGCCGCGCCTTCGAGCCCAGCGAAGGTATCGCCCCACACCTGGCCCGGCGCCTGCTGCGCGGCAGCGGCGAGACCGCCTTGCGGTCCACCCTGCGCGCCGACGTGCAGCGTGCGGCCGTCACGGCGCTGCAGCAGCAACTGAGCGAACTGCAAGGCCGCAATGTGGCCGACGGGGCCGTCGTCGTACTGGACAACGCCAGCGGCGACGTGCTCGCCTGGGTCGGCTCTTCTGCCACCACCAGCCTGGCCGCCGAGGTGGACGGCGTTCTGGCCCCGCGCCAGCCCGGCTCCACGCTCAAGCCCTTCCTGTACGCGCAGGCCATCGCCGAGCGCCGGCTCACCGCGGCATCGCTGCTCGATGACTCGCCAGCCCAGCTCAGCACCGCGGGCGGCCTCTACATTCCCCAGAACTACGACCGCCACTTCAAGGGCTGGGTGTCGGCGCGCACTGCGTTGGGGGCCTCGCTCAACGTGCCGGCCGTGCGCACGCTGGTGATGGTTTCGCCCGATGCGTTCGCGCGCCAGTTGCGGGCACTGGGCCTGCCGCTGAAGGAAAGCGGGGACTACTACGGCTTCAGCCTGGCGCTGGGCAGCGCAGAGGTGCCACTGCTGGCACTCACCAACGCCTACCGCGCGCTTGCCAATGGCGGGCAGCACGGCGCGCTGCGCATGCGCGTGACCGATGCGCCGACGGCGAAGCAGCGCGTGCTGGATGCCGCCGCAGCCTTCATCACGACCGACATCCTGGCCGATCCCATGGCGCGCGCCCGCACCTTCGGCACCGACAGCCTGCTGGCCACCCGCTTCTGGACCGCTGTCAAGACGGGCACCAGCAAGGACATGCGCGACAACTGGGCCATCGGCTATAGCGAGCGCTACACGGTGGGGGTGTGGGTGGGCAATGCCGCCGGCGCGCCCATGCACGACGTGAGCGGCACCAGCGGCGCGGCGCCCGTGTGGGCCATGGTCATGCAGCATCTCCATCGGCAGCAGCCCAGCCGGGCGCCGAAGCCGCCAGCGGGCCTGATGCGCCAGCGCATCACCTACGGGGCGTCCCTGGAGGCCAGCCGTGAGGAGTGGTTCCTGCCGGGCACCGAACAGCCGCAGTGGGCGGCGGCCCGTGACGACGGCCGTGCCGGCGCGCGGCGTGCTGCTGCGGCAGTCGGGCCCCGCATCGTCAGCCCGACGGCTGGCACCATCATTGCGCTGGACCCGGACATTCCGCCTGCCCGTCAGCGCCTGCAGCTCACGGCCGAGGGCACGGGCCTCCAGTGGCGAGTGGATGGCAAGCCGCTGGCCCGCGGGCGCGAGGCCGGCTGGATGCCGTGGCCCGGCCGCCATCGCATCGAGCTGGTCGATGCCCGTGGCGTCGTACGCGACGAGGTGCTGGTGGAAGTGCGCGGCGCCGGCGTGAAGCAGCGCCGCTGAGCCGCCTCAGGCCACGCGCAGCGCGGGCTGCACCTTGTTCGTGGCGGGGTCGATGCGCGCAGTCGGGAGCTGGTAGGAGCGGTCGTCGAACAGATCGATGCCGCAGGCCAGGTTCTCGATCCAGGCATAGAAGTCCTGCACCGCCTTGCGACCCTGGATCAGCGCGCCGTGCTGCGGCACGATCATGTCGACGTCGAGCTTGCGCGCCATGGCCACCCACAGCCGCAGGACCTTGTTGGAGACCATGTAGCGGCGATGGAAGCCCTCCATCTTGGGGATGTGGGCCTGCACGTCGGTGATGGGCTTGCGCGCATCGGTGCCGTTCATGAGCGACACGCCGAGGTCACCGGTGAAGAGGATCTTCGACTGCGGGTCGTAGAAGTGGAAGTTGCCCTCGGAGTGCATGAAGTGCGCCGGCAGCAGCCAGAGCTCGCCGCGGCCCAGCGGCAGCCGGCCGCCTGCGTCGGGCACGCCGATCACGCGGTTCTCGGTCTTGCCGACCTTGGTGAAGTGGGGCGCGAAGCGCTCCCAGATGCGCGAGATCACCAGCTTGGCCTTGGTGGCTGTCAGCCAGCGGTCCAGCGAGGCGATGATGTCCGGATCGGCGTGCGAGGCGATCAGGTAGCTCAGGTTCTGCGGCGGGAACCACTTCGACAGGGCCAGGTACAGCTCGTTGTACGCGAGGTTGCCGCCCGGGTCGATGATGGCGCCCATGCCGTGGTCGACCACGAGAAACTGGTTGCACTGCACGGCCATGCCGTCCTCGTCCACCAGGTCAGTGAACATGAGGCAGACGTGGTCGTCATTGCGGAAGAGTTCGATGGGGGACACTGCAGGCTCCGGTGAGTGATGCCCCACTGTAGGGCGCGGGCAGGATCCTGCAGTTGACGAACGTCAATCACGCCCCGGGGTGAAGGCCCCGGGGCGGACGGTCGGTCACTTGCCCTCGGCGGTCTCGCGCACGATGCGCCATTCCCCGCCCACCTGGCGCCACGCGAGCGTCTTGCGCACGCGGTCCTGGTAGCTCTTGGACCGGTAGGCCTGGTCGAACGAAGTCTGCGCTTCGCCGGGCGCCACCTTGACCTCCACGTTGTCGAGCGTGAGGGTCACGTCGGAGGCGGCGCCGATGATGGCGCGGCGCTTCTTCTCCCATTCGGCACGGCTGCCCTTGGCGGGGGTGAAGTCAGGCGCATAGGCGTTCAGGTACGCCTGCACGTCGCGGCGGGCCCAGGCGTCGCGCCAGGTTTCCAGCGCGGCCCGCACGGCCTGCTCGTTCGCTGGCGCGGCGGCCCCGGGGGCCGAGGCACGCGGCGCGGAAGCCGCGCCGGTGGCCGGGGTCGCCTTCTCCGCCGCCGCCTGATCCGCCGCCGCCTTCTGCGCCTCACGCAGGGCACGCGTCTCGGCAGCCTGGCGACCGACGAGCTCCAGCGCCTTCTGCACCAGGGCGTCCTTGTTGACTTCGTAGGTCTTCACCACCTCCACCGGGCACTGCTGCGCGACATCGGCGCCAGCCACCCAGGCACGCAGATCGTCCTCCCAGCCGGTCTGCGGCCCCGCGATGCGCAGCGCGCTCAACAGATTGCCGATGGCGGCGTGGGAGCGGGCGTAGGCCAGGTGCAGGTCATAGCGGGCGTTGACGACCGCGCGGCGGGACTGGAACAGCTCGTTCTCGGTGTCCAGCAGGTCCAGCAGCGTGCGCTGGCCGATCTGGAACTGCTGGCGGTAGCCCTCCATCGCCTTGGCCAGCGAGGCTTCGTGCAGCAGCAGGTACTGCGTCTGGTCCTGCAGCTTGACCGACTCGTTGAAAGCGATCAGCGTGATCTGGCGCGTGTCGCGGCAGGTCTTGTCGCGCACTTCACGGGCAATGTTCGCCTGCTCGATGAACTGGCGGTCCCGCGCACGATCCGAGTTGCCGTTGAACAGGTTCCAGTTCAGCACCACTTCCGCCGTGGTGGCGTTGCTGTTGCCCGCGATGCCTTCGAGGTTGCGCCCCTGGTCGCGCTTGACCCGGAACTCCACGCGCGGATGCATCGAACCATTGCGCACACGGGTCGCCGCGTCGGAAGCCCGCACGTTCTCGATGGCCGCCAGGATGGAGGGGTTCTTCTCCTGAGTCAGCTTCACCGCCTCGGCGGTGCTCTCCGGCAGGCCTTCGTACAGCAGCGTCGGCAGGGCCAGCTCGGCACTGGGCAGGCGGCCCGTGAGGCGCTGGAAGCGCACCGTCGTGTCGTGCAGGTTGGACGTCTCGATCACCAGGTTGGCCTCGGCCAGCGCGAGACGGCCGGTGATCTGCTCCAGGTCCACCGCGCGGGCGATCCTGGCCTTCACGCGCTGCTCGGTCTGCGCGTAGACGGCGCGGTGCTGCACGAAGTTCTCTTCAGCCAGCTTCACCAGTTCGCGATAGCGCATGACGTCGTAGTACGCCTTGGCGACCTCCAGGCCCACCGTCTCGGTCTCGGCCAGCAGTTCGAACACGCGCACGCGCGTCACGTGGTCGAGGCGCTCGATCTCGCCCAGCGTGGCCCGCCCGTCCCACAGCAGCTGCGTGAGCGACAGCGTGGCCCAGCTCCGCGTGTAGCGGTCCGGTACGCTGGAGCGGCGCTCCGGTCCGGTGGAGCCTTGCAGGTCGACGCGCGGATACAGCCCGCCGCGGATCGCGTCGCGCTCGGCACCGGCCGCCTTGATCGCGTGGAACCGCGAGAGCACCTCCGGATTGCGAAGCACCGAAAGCTGGACCACCTCGGACAGCGTGAGCGGCTTCTCGGCGAGCGCGCTTGCGCTCGCCGGGGGCGGCGTGCCCGCGGCGGCAGGCGCGGCCGGCGGCTGCTGCGCGGGCGCAGTGCCCAGCGACACGGCCCCGAAGAGCAGGATGCCCAGGGCCACATGGCCACGCGCAATCCCGAGTTTTCGACGTTTGCTGCCCTCGCTCACTTTCCTGGTTTTCATCATCGATCCGCTTTCTTCTGGTTTCTGTGCATGACAAGGCCTCGCGGCCCCGCCGGCGTGCATGGGACTACTCTTTCAATCAGTTGGTCAGGATCTTCCCGCGCGTCAGCAGGTCCTGGATGATTTCCTGGTTGGTCGTGTACGTGCCCACGAGGTCCACGCCCTGCAGCACGATGGTCTGCACCTCGCGCGTGGCGCTGTACGAGGCGGAGAACTCACCGGTGGAGCTGATGTGGATCTTGGTGTCCGCGCCCGAGATCTCGAAGTGCAGGTAATCGTCGAGGCTGGAGGCACTGGAGGTCTCGCCCACCAGGATGTCGCGCAGATCCAGCACGTCGCCGCCACTGCCGGCATTGGCGTTGTCGAAGTTCACGATGGTGTCCACCGCCGGCAGGCCCTTGGTGCCCGTGTCGGTGAGCTCCCAGCGGAACACGTCGGACACGCCGTCGGCGCCACCGCCGTCGACGGTGTCGTTGCCAGTGCCACCCCAGATGTTGTCGACGCCGGCGCCACCATTGATGGAGTCGGTCCCAGCACCGCCGTACAGCACGTCGGCGCCAGCGCCACCAAGCAGCGTGTCGTTGCCATCGTCGCCGTTGATCTCGTCATTGCCGTTGCTGCCGCTCAGGCTGTCGTTGCCGTCGCCACCAAACAGCCGGTCGTCATCGTCCTGGCCATCGAGCACGTCGTCACCCGCGTCACCGCGGATCAGATCGTAGCCGGCACCGCCGTTGATGGTGTCGTTGCCCGCGCCACCCGACAGGTAGTCGTTCAGCGCGGATGAGTTGAAGGTCCCCGCCCCGTCGGCACCCGTGGTCCCCGTGTCGTGATTCGAGATCACGTTCAGGTTGAGATTGGCGGTGGAGGTATCCGGCGTCGGCGTGTCCGTATCCGTCAGCGTGTAGCTGATCTGCTCGGGCGCGATCGCGGCGCCAGCGCCAGCGCCGGTGACGCTCTGGAAGCTGACACTGTAGACCTTCACGTCCGCATGGCTCGCCGACTCGATCTCGACCCGACCGATGTTGCTGTACAGCAGCGGGATCCGGGCGTTGTCCTCCAGGTTGCTGGAGATCTGGGTCAGCAGATTGCCGTGGATGTCGTAGACCGAGTAGGTCACCGAGACGGCTCCGCCCAGGTTGCTGTCCTGATCCGCCATCTCGAAGATCACGTTCTGCACGCCGCGCGGGTGCGAACCCGCATCGAAGGTGACGACCAGGGTTTCCAGGTTGTCCACCCGGTTGCCGTTGTCTCCGCCGGGCACGCTGACACCCCGTAGTTCGTCGGCCGGGGTACCACCGTTGTCGTAAGTGAGCGTCGCGGCCGTATACGTGGCGGCAAGCTGCAGGTTGGCCGTCCGGGAGAAGCCGGTCAGCACCACGCCATTGGCGGCGCCGTTGGCTTGCGACGTGAAGAGGGTCGTCACTGCGGCAGCCACAGTCTGCGCCGGCGTCTCGGTGTCGATGGGCGTGAACTTGTAGTAGCCGTCGGTGTCGAAGCTCAGCGCCTCGCGCGAGGCTCGCAGACCATTGACGCTGTAGACATTGCCGGCCGCGGTGGAGGTCATCACCACGTACTGGATCGGCGCACCCGGATTGATGGTGAAGGTCTGTGCCGCCGTCGCCGAGATGCCCGTGTAGGTGCCGCTGGCCACCCAGGCGCCGGTGGCGTCGTAGGCGTGCCACTGTGCCACCTCGCCCTGCGTGAGGTTGGTCACGGTGATGTCGACCGATCCGTAGGCATTGGTCGTGTCCACGCGCAGGACGAGCAGTTCGCCGTTCTCGATCTGCCGCGACGTATCGTTCAGCGCGCCGGTCTCCGCACCGGTGCCATCACTGTCAGTGCCCGCGTTGTCGCGGTAGCGAACGTTGCCCGCGGCACCCACGGTGAGCGAGGCCGTGTTGATGCCAGAGGTGGCGACCCCAGCCGTGACGAACGGGCTGGTCCCGTCGAAGCCCCAGGTTCCGACGGCCGAACCCGTGGTGGGCGTGGACCAACCCGCCGCGCTGTTGCCGGTGGAGACGACCTTCTCCGCCGCCGAGGTCCACGACAGGCGGTTCATCGGCACGGCGTCGAATCCCCTGACGCTGTACACGTTGCCCGCCGCCGTCGATGTGAAGACGGCGTACTGGAAGGCCTGCGTGGGAGCCATCACGAACGACTGCGGGGTGGCACCCGTGCTGGTGTAGGTGCCACTGCCCACCCAGACGCCAGCGGCGTTGTAGGCGTGCCACTGCGCCACTTCGCCCACGGCCAGATCGGTCACGGTGACGGTGGCCTGGGTGTAAGTACCGGTGGAGTCCACTCGCAAGATGAGCTGCTCACCGTTCTCGATCTGCCGCGACGTGTCGGTCAGCGCCCCCGTCTCCGCGCCCGTCCCGTCATTGTCGGTCCCCGCGTTGTCGCGGTAGCGCACCAACGCGGCCTGCGCTGGCGTGAGCGCGGCCGTGTTCAGACCCGAGTTGGGCGTGCCGGCCGTCACATACGGATTGGTACCGTCGAAGCCCCAGGTCTGGATGGTCACATCCGTCCAGGCCGTGGCCACATTGGCCAGTGTCACTGTCTTGGCGTTGGCGGCCTGCACACCGTAGGTGCCGCCAGCCGTGACAGCGGCCGTGCCGGCAGCCACAGGCGTGGTCAGGTCGAATGACTGCCCGCGGAACACGATGGACGTGACCCGGGCCCCGTCGATGATCGAATCGGTGGACACGGAGGCGGACGAGAAGTCCACGATCTCGGCTACGGCACCGCCATCCGTGCCGATGCCGTTGATCACGTTACCTTCGAAGAATCGCTGATTGGCAACGACCGTGTCGTAATCGGTCCGCGCGATGGGGCCACCATCGATGACTTCGATGGTCTGGTTGGCAATGGCCGTATCGCCGTCGTTGTCCGTGACCTGGAACCCGATGGAGAACGTATCGCCCTCGTTCACGGACGGCGCCGTGAAGTACGTGTACTGGCCGGTCGCGAAGTTGAAGATCAGCGTGCCCCAAGTGAACCCCGAGGTGGTTCCGCTGGAGAGCACCCCGATGTTCAGCAGGCTGCCCGCCGTGGTGGCGTAGTAGCCACCGCTGTCGTTGGTGATCTGGTTGGCGCCCGGGTCATAGGTGAACCGAACCAGTTGATCGGGGAGCGCATCGCCATCCACGCCATCGAGCGTGACTTCGATATAGCTGATATAGCCGCCATCGGAGCCGAAGGTGACGTTGCTGGCGCCGCCGCTGCCGCCCACGCTGCCGGTGTAAGCAGCCGGGACGGTGGCCACGAGCGTCTCGTTCAGCCGGTTCAGGTCCGGCACGATGATGGCAGAGTCCGGCGTGCCATCCAGGTTGGAATCGACCCGATGGATCGCGTCGAGGTACGAAGTATCCGGAATGCCGGTGCCAAGGCCCACACCATAAGACTTGGCGTTGCTGCCCACCAGCGCCGTGAGGTAGGTCGTCGTTGTCGCCGGCGTGGCAGCGACCTGCTCGGTCGGCACGCCGTCAGACAGGAAGTACGAAGCCCGGCTGATCGGCACGCCCGACGGCGAGGTCGGCCATGCGCCATTCCACAGGCCGAGGCCCGTGTTCAGACCTTCGACATAGTCGGTGCCGGAGTTGCCCGTCTCATTGCCCGTGATGGCATTGATGGCATTGATCAGCGTCTGCTTGTTGGTGTAGGCGACGCCGCCATTGAGCGTCACAGCCGTCGATGCGAACAGGCCGAGCTTCACTGCGACGTAGCTGGACTGCTGGAAGTACTCTTCCACCAGCGCCACCATGCCTGCTTTCGCCATGGCCAGTCGGGTGGTGATGCTCGCCGTGCCGTCATCGGCCACCGATCGGACCTCGCCACCCGCCGTGGGATCGTCCATGGAACCGGAGACGTCCAGAATCAGCACGAGTTCGTAGCCTGCTGCCCCGATCTCGACCACCTGCGCGGTGGAGTTGGTGGCCGCTGGCGCGTCGTCGCTCACGTTGACTGTGAGCGTCGAGTTCGCCGTCTGCAGGGTCACCGTGTCCTGGATCGTGTAGCTGTAAGAGCGCACATCGCTCACCGGCGTGCCGGGCGAGGAGATGGTGTTGTCGTTCAGCGTGTAGACGTAGTCGCCCGGCTGCTTGCCGGAGACGGCCGCCGTCCAGACCTGCAGCGTGCCGATGGTGTCGGTCACCGTGATGACGTTGGCCACCGGGGCCGTCCCGTTGACCTGCGTGATCACCGTGTTGACGCTGATGCCGTCGTTCAGCAGCAGGTTGCCCGATGCCGTCGTCGGCGCGCTGGGGCTGAGCGGCGCGGAACCATCCGTGAGGCCCGCCTCGTTGACTGAGCACACGTCCGGCGCGGCGGCGATGCCGAGCGACGTGTTGATGGTCAGCGTGGTCGAAGAGGTCGAGCCGTCGATGTCGTTGACCGTGTAGTTGAACACGACCGGGTCGATGGGCGGCAGGGCCGACAGTCCGTTGAGCGAGTAGGCATCACCCGTTCCCGCGCTGAGCACGATGTACTGGAACGGTGTGTTGGTCTGGATCTGGCCGGCTGTCGTGTTGGTGAACTGGCCCTGCGCCACGAAATTGCCGCTGGAATCGAACGCGAACCACTGCGCGTCTTCACCCGCGCCCAGCGCGTTGAAGGTGAGGTCGGTGTTTCGGCTCTGCGCATCCAGGTTGATGATCAGGTACTCGTTGGGCTGGATGCGGAAGGCGTCGGTGTTGCCGCTGCCGCCGCCCGTCTCGACACCGATGCCGAGACCCCCGGTTACCGTGGTCACCACGCCTGCCGTACCTGCGCCCGTGTTCAAGCCGGTACTCGGCGTACCGCCCACCCACGGCGTAGTGCCATCGAGCGCCCGCACCTGCAGCGTGGTCCCACCGAGATCCGTCTCCCACTGGGCCGCCGTGCGGCCGGCTGCCACCGTACGCACCGCCGTCGGCGCCGGCGCGGTCGACTGGTAGGTGTAGTCACCGTCCTGCTCGATCGTCAGCGTGCCGGTGGTGGTGGCGATGGTCCACACGCCGCCACCGAAGGTGCTGGAGGTCGGCGTGCCGACGAAGGAGACTGCGGTGAGCTGGTTCAGCGCATCGCCGTTGGAGATGTCGGCCGTCGGGCCGCCAGTGCCCAGGATCACGTTGCCGGTGGTGCTGGTCGCGCGGACCACGCTGTCGGTGTCCGCGACGGCCGTGGGCGACCGATCGGTGATGGTGATGCTCACCGTCGTCCAGGCCGAGAGGGATGTGCCGTCGAAGGCACGGTACGCGAACGTGTCCACGTCCGGCGTCACGTCCGAGTGGTCGCGCGCAGGGGCGGTGTAGGTGAAGCTGCCGTCCGCGTTCATGACCACCGTGCCACCCAGGGTGGTGGTGACCACGTTGGTGCCGTTCACCGGAATGATGGTCCCGCCGCTGGTGGTGGCCACCTGGGTCACGCTGAAGGTGTCGCCTTCAGGATCGCTGTCGTTCGCCTTCACGCCAGCCAGCGCCGTGATGGTGCTGGTGGTGGACTCCGGCAACGTGTAGGCATCGGCCACGGTGGTCGGCGGATCGTTCACCGCGGTGACCGTCACGCTCACGGTGGCCGTCTCCGTCACGCCGCCGGACGTCACCGTGTAGGTGAAGTTCGGCACCGTCCCGTTGAAGTTGGTCGCCGGCGTGAAGATCAGCTGGCCGCTCACGAGCGCCACCGAGCCGTTGGTCACGGTGACCGACGCACCGCCATCGGTGATGGTGCTGCCGTTGATGTGGCTGATGACGCGACCGCCGTTCTCGAAGGTGTCGTTGGCCAGCACATTGATCGTGGCTGGCGTGTCCTCCGCGGTGGTCGCGTTGTCGTTGACGATGTCCGCCACCGCCGTCGTGGTCACGACCACGGTATCGGTGTCGGAGGCCGCTCCGTCGCTGGTGACCACCGTCAGCGTGTTGGTGCCGTTGTAGTCGGCTGTCGGCACGAGCACCAGGGTGCTCAGGGCCGTGTTGATGTTCGTCTGCGTGCCGGTGATGACGACGGTGCCGCTGCCGTTGCCCGTGACCGTGGTGCCGCTGGGCGTGACGGTCAGGCCGCCGTTGGGAATCACGAGCGTCGCGCTGGCGACGTTGTTGTCGACGTCGGTCACGCTGATGGTGTTGCCACCGTTGAAGGTGACCGTGCCGTCCTCGGTGACCGTCTGGGCGCCCGGCACGGTGTTGACTGGCGGGTCGTTCACGGCATTGACCGTGACGGTCACCGTGGCGGTCTCGGTGATGCCAGCCGGACTCGTCACCGTGTAGGTGAACGTGTCGGTGCCGTTGAAGTTGCTGTTGGGCGTGTAGATGACCTGACCCGTGCCGTTGAAGCTCACGCTGCCGTTGGCGGGCGTGCTGGTCGCCGTCACCGTGGGCGTGCCTTCGAAGTTGTCCGCGCTGGCGCCGCCGGTGCCGATGAGCACATTGGCGGTGACGGCCGTGTCTTCGTTGGTGGTCAGGTTGTCGTCGACCGCGTCACCCACCGGGGTGATCGTCACGGCCACCGTGTCGGTGTCGCTGGCGCTGCCGTCGGTGGTGACCACCGTCAGCGTGCTGGTGCCGTTGTAGTCCGGTGTGGGCACCAGGCTGAGCGTCGACAGCGCCGTGTTGATGTCGGTCTGGCTGCCGGTGATGACCACCGTGCCGCTGCCGTTGCCACTGACCGTGGCGCCGCCCGGGGTGACCGTCAGCGTGCCGTTCGGGATGGTCAGCGTCGCGCTCGTGACGTTGTTGTCCGGGTCGCTCACGCTGATGGTGTTGCCGCCAGTGAAGGTGACGGTGGTGTCCTCGCCCGCCGTGCGCGTCGCCGGCACGGTGTTGACCGGCGGGTCGTTCACGCTCGTGACCGTCACGTTGACGGTGGCGGTCTCGGTCACGCCAGCGGGACTCGTCACCGTGTAGGTGAAGCTGTCGGTGCCGTTGAAGTTGGTATTGGGCGTGTAGATGACCTGGCCGGCCGCGGTGACGCTCA
>NZ_JAYRZR010000039.1:0-34490 GCF_041916345.1 Ramlibacter sp. | reverse complement strand
CCTCGCGCCAGGCCTGGCGCAGCGCGGCGTAGTCGAACCGGCGGCCCTCCACCTCGCGCGCGCCGCCGGTGGCGCCCTCGATCAGGTGCAGGTAGGCCAGGCCCATGGGGCCGAGTGCGCGCACGACATGCGTGAAGAGCGGCTGCGGATCGGCATCCACCACGTCATTGGCGGGCGTCACCGGTGACAGGCGCACGCCCACGCGGCCGGCGCCGATCTCGTCGACCACCGCCTGCATCACCTCGAGCAGCAGGCGCGCGCGGTTCTCGATCGAGCCGCCATACGCGTCCGTGCGGTGGTTGGCGCCGGTCTTCAGGAACTGGTCCAGCAGGTAGCCGTTGGCGCCATGGATCTCGATGCCGTCGAAGCCGGCCGCGATGGCATTGCGGGCGGCGCGGCGGTAGTCGGCCACGATGCCCGGCAGCTCTTCCAGCGCCAGCGCGCGGGGCTGCGAAGTGGGCACGAAGCGGCCGACGCCGTCCTCGATGAGGTAGGTCTTGGTGTTGGCGGTGATCGCCGAGGGCGCCACCGGGGCCGCGCCGCCCGGCTGCAGGGCCACGTGCGACACGCGGCCCACATGCCACAGCTGGGTGACGATGCGCCCGCCGGCGGCGTGCACGGCGTCGGTGACACGCTTCCAGGCGGCCACCTGCTCGTCGGACCACAGGCCTGGCACGTCCGCGTAGCCCTGGGCCTGGTGGCTGATGGCGGTGGCCTCGGTGATCAGCAGGCCGGCGCTGGCACGCTGCGCGTAGTAGGTGGCCACCACCGGCGGCGGCACCGCGCCGGGCGAGCGGTTGCGGGTGAGGGGGGCCATGACGATGCGGTTGGCCAGGTGCAGATCGCCGGCCTGGACGGGTTCGAAGAGGGACTTCATCGGGGGAGGAGGTTGGATGCAGGGGCTGGCCCGGGGGCCGTCGGTGTGCATGCTAACGGCTGGGCGGATTCCGCGCTGGCGCGCAGAATCCGGCCCATGGGCAAACCGATGAAGTGGGCGCTGTGGGGTGGCGGCGTGCTGGCCGTGCTGCTGGGGCTGTTGCTGGTGGCGGCGTGGGGGGTGCAGGGCTGGCTGCGCAGCGACGACTTCAGGGCCCGGGCGGAGCGCGAGGGCAGCGCCGCGCTGGGCGTGCCCCTGAAGCTGGGCCGGCTGTCGGTGGACCTGTGGCCGCTGCCGGCCGTGGCGGCGGAGGCGGTGGAGGTGCGCACGCGGCCGGCCCTCACGCTCGGGCGGGTGGAGGTACGGCCGGTGTGGAGCGGCCTGCTGGCGGGCCGCCTGCAGATCAGCACGCTGATCGTGCGCGAGGCAGTGCTGCCCCAGCCGGCCATCGACGCCCTGGCGGCCGGCCTGCGCCAGCGCGGTGGGGCTGCGGGCAGCAAAGCGCCCGCGCCGCCACCGGAGGCACAGGCCGTGCCCTGGCCGGCCCGGGTGGTGCTGGACCGCGTGACCTGGGTCGACGCGCAGGGTCGGCGCATGACGGTGGACGCCGAGGCGGCCCTGGGCAGCGACGGCCTGCTCGACAGCGCGCGCTTCGCCATCGTGCAGGGGCGGCTGGCCGGTGCGCGCGGCGAGGCGCGCCGCGAGGGCGATCAATGGCCGGTTCGGGTGGAGGTGGGCGGCGGTCGCATCGCCGGCAGCGTGCGCCTGTCGGCCGCGGGCGGCGGCCTGCATCGGCTGCAGGGCGAGCTGCAGACGACGGACGTGGAGGTGTCGGCGCTGACGGCGCCCTCGAAGCCGCTCACGGGCAAGCTGCAGGCGCAGACCACGCTGCGCGCGGAGTTCCGCGCCGCGGGGCAGATCGCCGACGCGCTGACCACGCAGACGCGCTTCACGGTGCGTGATGCGCTGGTGAACGGCATCGACCTGGCGAAGGCGGTGGAGACGGTGGGCCTGTCTCGCGGCGGCAGCACGCGGCTGGACACGCTGGCCGGGCAGGTGGCAACGCAGGGGCGCGCCATCCAGCTCAGCAACCTGGTGGCGACATCGGGCGCGCTGGCGGCGCAAGGCCAGGTGAACGTGTCGCCGCAAGGCGCCTTGAGCGGCCGCATCACGGTGGATCTGACCACGCGCAAGGGGGCGCTGGGGGTGCCGCTGGCGGTGGGCGGCACGCTGGATGACCCGAGCGTGACGCTCACGCGCGGCGCGATGCTCGGCGCGGCCATCGGCACGCTGGTGGCGCCCGGCGCCGGTACCGCGGCGGGCGCGAGCCAGGGGGAGAAGATCGGCGAGAAGCTGAAGGGGCTGTTCGGGCGGTGAGGGAGTCCCTCAGGTCTTGTAGCTCGGGTCCGTGCGGTCCAGCTTGCGCAGCAGCGCGGGCCAGGCGATGTTGGCGCCCTGGCCGGCGGTGACGGTCTTCATCACCTGGGCCAGGCCCTGCAGGATGCGCGGGTCCACGTGCACCAGCTCGCCGCCGGCCTGGGCGTCGATCTGGATGCGGCAGGTGTTCTCGAACGTGTACATCGACAGGAAGGCGTCGGCCACCGTCTTGCCCACGGTCAGCAGGCCGTGGTTGCGCAGCATCAGGAAGTTGCGTTCGCCCAGGTCGTTCACCAGGCGCGGCTTCTCGTCGTCGCGCAGGGCGACGCCTTCGTAGTCGTGATAGGCCAGCGAGGCCAGCACGAAGGTGCTCTGCTGGCTGATGGGCAGCACGCCGCACCTCTGCGCGCTCACGGCCACGCCGGCGCGACTGTGGGTGTGCAGCACGCAGCCCACATCGGGCCGCGCGTCATGGATGCAGCTGTGGATGGTGAAGCCGGCCGGGTTGACCGGGAATGGCGAGTCGATGATCTTGTTGCACTGCTGGTCCACCTTGACCAGCGACGAGGCGGTGATCTCGTCGAACATCAGGCCGTAGGGGTTGATCAGGAAGTGATGCTCGGGCCCGGGCACGCGGGCGCTGATGTGGGTGAAGACCAGGTCGCTCCAGCCATAGAGGGCGACCAGGCGGTAGGCGGCGGCGAGGTCCACGCGCAGCTGCCACTCCTCGGCGCTGACGACTTCCCGCAGGGAGGCGATGTTCATGGGATGTCTCCTTCTGGTTGCGCCCCATTCTTCGCCCCTGCTTGACCGCGAACTGTCAAGGTTTGGACAATCAGGCCCCGTCCCGCCCACGACCTGTCCCTCACGTGTCACCCGCCGCGACCACCGAGCTGCTGCCCCGGCTGGCCGCCAACCCCTGGTTTGCCGCGTTGGCGCCGGCGGAGCGGCGAGCGCTGCTGGCCGCGTGTGAGCGGCAGCGGTTGCGGCCGGGGGAGATGCTCTTCCGCCAGGGCGACGCGGTGGCGGCGGGGCAAGGCGCCTTCTACGGCGTGGCCAGCGGGCGCATCAAGGCCTCCAGCCTGCGAGAGGACGGCAAGGAGGCGATCCTGGTGGTGATCGAGGCCGGCAACTGGTTCGGCGAGATCTCGCTCATCGACGGGCAGCCGCGCACCCACGACGCCACCGCCATCGGCGAGGCCGAGGTGCTGGCGCTGCCGCGCGCCGCCTTCGACACGCTGATGCGCAAGCCGGCCTTCTCGCTCGCAGTGTGTCGGCTGCTGGCCGGGCGCGTGCGATCGCTCTACGGCATGGTGGAAGACGCCACGCTGCGCAGCACCCGCGCCCGGGTGGCACGTCGCCTGCTGCTGCTGGCCCATGGGGATGCCACCCATGCGCGCGATGCACGGCCCGTGGTGCCGGTCTCGCAGGAGGCACTGGCGATGATGCTGGGCGTGTCGCGGCAGACGCTGAGCAAGGAGCTGCAGGCGCTGGTGGCGGCGGGTGTGGTCGTGCTGGGCTATGGCCGCATCGAGATCGAAGACGCGCCCGCACTGGAGGCGATCGGGCGGGATGGGGCGGGGTGAATCGCTGGGGTTGCGCTGGCGCCCCACCCCAGCCTACAGGGAGCGCGGCGCGCGTTGTACGGGCTCCCGTAGGCTGGTGGTGACCGCAGGGAACCCCAGCGGTTCAACACCGCCTCAGATCGTGAGCCGATAGAACCGCGAATCCACCGCCATCACCGGGAACGACGGCGGCAGGTTGTCTCGCGGCACCACCTCGAAGCCGTTCTTCTCGTAGAAGCGGTGCGCGGCCAGGAAGCGATCCGTGGTGCCGAGCAGCACCTCCTGCAGGCCCTGCGTGCGGGCCCATGCGAGCAGCGTGTCCAGCAGGGCGGCGGCCACGCCATGCTCACGCCCCCGATGGCTGGCGGCGACGAACATCTTGCGCAGCGCCGCGCGGCCCTCGCCGATGTCACGCAGGCCGATGGTGCCCACCACCTGGCCCTGGTCCAGCGCGACCCAGAAGTTGCCGCGGCCCGACTGATAGAAGCCCGGGATGTCCAGCAGGTCGGGCTGGTCGGCCAGTGTCACTGCGATGCCGAACTCGGCCTGCTGGATGGGCACGATGAGCGCGGGCACGCCGGCGGCGTGGGCGGACTCGAAGGGAACGACGGTGATCATGCGGATCGCGGCGGGATGGCATAGGTGCCCACCGCATGGGCCACCGGCTCGTCGGAGCCTTCGGAGTAGATCGTCACTTCGCCGATGGCGAGCGTGCGGCCGCATTTGAGCAGGCGGCCGGCGGCCAGGATGTCGCGGTCGCCGCGCGGCTTGCGCAGGAAGTGGATGGTGAGGTCGGTCGTCACCGCCAGCGGCACGATGCCGATGCGGCCGAGCAGGGCGATGTACAGCGCCACGTCCACGGCGGCCATCATGACCGGGCCGGAGACGGTGCCGCCCGGCCGCAGCTCGGGCGTGCCGACGGCATGGCGGATCAGCGCCTCGCCGTCGCCGACGGATTCGATGGTGCAGCGGGTCTGCGGGAATTCACGCAGCAGGAAGGCCGCGAGTTCGTCTCGGGTGGGCAGGGGGGCGGCGGACATGATGTGGGGCAGGGCGTGTGGCGGCGCGGGGTGCAAGGGCCAGACCGCAGCCCGGCGCGGGAGCGGCAAATCTACCATCCGGGGCGCGGGATCGCCGTCGCGCGCGGGTCGCAGGCGCCGTTGAATGCTAGAGGGCGACGTCCGCCACTTGCACGGCGAACCAGAAGGCGGGGACAGGCAGCCGCTCACGGTCGAGCCAGGCGCCGAAATCCTGCCGGGTGACGAACTCCTCGTGCAGCAGCGCGGGATCAGGCGTGGCGCCGCGCTCCACGATGGATCGCAGGTGGGCCAGCGCGGTGGCGCGCAGGATGACGGGGAGCGCGCCTTCACGCGCCACATAGCCCACCAGCGGCTCGCCGCGCAGCTCGAAGGTGCCGGGCTTCAGCCAGCGCGGATCCACGCTCTGCAGCCGCAGGCCGTCGCGCACCACGCCACGGGCCAGTGCGCGCGCCACGAGGTGCTCATGCTCCAGGCGCTCGCGGGCCCAGAGGCTCACGACATCCCAGAAGCGGAAGCTCTCGACGTGGTGGGTCAGGGGGGATGCGTCCATGGCGTGCAAGGGCTTAGCCCCCGCGGAACTCGCTCGGACTCTTGCCCATGTGGTCGCGGAACACCCGGCTGAAGTGGCTGGGGTTGCCGAAGCCCCAGGAGAGCGCGATGTCGGTGATGGGCCGCGCATGCGGGCCGGCCTGCTGCAGATCCCGGATGCAGGCCTGCAGGCGCTGGCGCTGGATGTAGGCGGCGATGGACTCGCCCTCGCCGGTGAAGGCGTTGTACAGGTGGCGGCGGCTGCAGTTGAGGCCGCGCGCGATGGCGTCGACGTTCAGGTGCGGGTCGCGCAGGTGCTGCTGCACATACAGGCGGATGCGGTCGCGCAGCGCCTCGCGCTGGGTCTGGGCGGTCTCGGCGCCGGCGACCTCCTGCAGCGAGAGGCGCACCAGCTGCTTGATCAGCTCGCCGGCACCGGCGGCGGCCGACTCGCTCATGTGCGGCAGCTCCTGGTAGGTGTTGCGCATCGTCTCCAGCGCTACGCGCGAGATGCCGCTGGCGCCGAGGCGGCGCGCCATGACGCCGTCGAGGCGCAGGCCGCGCTCGCCCAGGTCGTCCTTCGGCACCATCACGATCAGGTGGTCCACCCGCTCGGGGTTGGCGATCTCGTAGGCGCCGGTGGTGTCGTAGATGACCCAGGCGCCGTCGCTCGCGCTGGCCTCGCGGCCGCTCTGCTGCACGGTGGCGCTGCCTTGCCAGGGCGCCACGATCTTCAGGTAGGCGGTGTCGCTGGCGCGGGCCATGCCCGGGGTGCGCAGCACGCGGTGGCGATTCGCCTCCAGCCGGGTGAGGATGACGTCGCCGGCCTGCGAGGCGGCGATGTGGCCGTCGAAGGTGGTGTCGCCGTACAGGTCGGAGCGCAGGCCGCCGAAGTGCTGGTAGACCCATTCGCTCCACTGGCCGGCGCGATCGCGCTCGGCGACGACGTCGGTGCTCCAGGTGGTGGGCGTGGCGGCCATGATGCAAACCATTATCTGCAGTCGGCGTTGTCCCTGTCGCGGGCCGGCATTGAGGGAAAACCCGCAGCCGCATGCACACACATGCAAGTGGATTGTGCGCAGGCAGCACAGCGCGCCGGGGCGGGCCTGCCTACCATTCGCTCACCGCCCGTGGGTGCGGAAGGAGACAACATGCATGCAGCCAAGCCGATGAAGAACCGTCGCCAGTTCGTGCAGGGCGCCGCCGCCGCGGTGGGCGCCATGGCCGTGGCGCCCAACCTGATCGCCCAGTCCGGCCCCGTCCGGGTGGGTTACGCGATCGCCCGCACCGGCCCGTGGACCGGCGGTGCCCAGGTGAGCCAGGAGCCGAACTTCCTGCTCTGGGCCGAGCAGCAGAACGCCGCCGGCGGCCTGGACGTGAAGGGCGTGAAGCGCCCGATCGAGCTGATCAGCTCCGACGACCGCAGCGACGTGGAAACCTGCGTTCGCACCTACGAGAAGCTGATGGGCAGCGACAAGGTCGATCTGGTGCTGCCGCCCTGGGGCAGCAACGCGAACTTCGCGGTCGCGCCGCTGGCGAACCGCTTCGGCTACCCCTTCCTCGCCCCTACCGCGCTGTCGCGCCGGCTGGTGGAGATGAAGCTGCCCTTCTTCTTCCTGCTGCTGCAGCAGCCCAAGCCGATGTGCGACGCGCTGGTGGACATGCTCAAGGCCAATGGCTGCAAGAGCGCCGCCGTGGTCTACGTGGATGACCTGTTCGGCCTGGAGAACTACGCCGCGCTGAAGGTGGCGCTGCAGGGCAGCGGCATCAACCTCGTGCAGGAAACCAGCTATCCCGGCGGCGTGAAGGACCTGGCGCCGGTGCTGCGCTCCATCAAGGACAAGAACCCCGATGCCTTCATCGGCTTCACCTATCCGCCAGACACCATCCTGGCCAGCCGCCAGGCGAAGGAGATCGGCTTCAACCCGAAGTTCTTCTATGCCTCGGTCGGCACCGCCTTCCAGCTCTATCGCAACGTGATGACGCCGGCCGGCGCCGAGGGCGTGCTGGGCATGGGCAGCTGGAACCAGAAGACCAGCCCGGCGGCCAAGGCGTACTTCGACGCGCACGTGAAGAAGTTCGGCGCCGCCAAGGAGCCGGATCGCTGGGCGAGCGGCCACTGCTGGGCCGGCCTGGAGATCCTGACCGCGGCCGTGAAGCAGGTGGGCCTGGACCGCAAGGCGATCCGCGACTACGTGGCCAACAACACCCACAAGACCATCGTGGGCGACATCAAGTTCACCGGCAGCGAGAACACCGCCACGCCGGGCACGGTGGGCCAGTGGCAGAACGGCGAGTTCGAGGTGGTGTGGCCGCAGAAGCTGGCCACCGCGAAGCTCAATCCGGCGAAGCCGGCGTGGAAGTAGGGCGTACGCGGTAGTCCCGCTTCGTTGGTTTCGGTGTTTCGTAGGCTGGGGTGGAGCGTTAGCGCAACCCCAGCTTGCATAGCGCTGCGACGCCGGATCGCTGGGGTTGCGCTTCGCTCCACCCCAGCCTACGAGAACACCTGCCTTCCATTCTCTTGCGCCACTCATGTCTTTCGGCTCCTGGATCGAACTGATCTCCTCCGGTCTCATCACCGGCGGGATCTACGCGCTCGTGGCGCTGGGCCTGAACCTGCAGTACGGGCTGATGCGCATCCTGAACATCGCGCACGGCGAATTCCTGATGGTGGGCGCCTACCTCACGTGGATGGTGCAGACGTCGTTCGGCCTGTCGCCCCTCCTGATGGTGCCGGTCTCGTTCGCGGTGCTGACGGCGCTGGGGCTGGCGATCCACTGGCTGTGCTTCCGCCGGCTCACGGCGACCTCGCCCAACCTCGACATCTTCGAGGCGCGCGGCCTGATGGTCGCCTTCGGGTTGATGTTCCTGGTGCAGAACTTCGTGTCCTGGGTCTGGGGCGGCGACCTGCGGGGCTATGACTTCCTGACCGAGCCGCTGAAGTTCGGCGGCGCGCAGTTCGCGGGCAACAAGCTGCTGGTGTTCTTCCTGGCGCTGCTGTTTGCGGTGGCAATGATCGTGCTGCTGCGCGTCACGCTGCTGGGCAAGGGCGTGCGCGCGCTGATGCAGTCGCCCACGGGGGCGCAGCTGGTGGGCATCAACACGCGGGTGCTGCACCCGCTGATGTTCGGCATCGGCCTCGGGCTGTCGGGTGTGGCCGGCGCGCTGCTGTCCATGGCCTACACCATCTCGCCCTCGATGGGCGAGCCCTACACGGTGACGGCGCTGATCGTCATCACGCTGGGCGGCTTCGGCAGCATGGGCGGGGCGCTCGCGGGCGGTCTGCTGCTGGGCGTGGTGGAGGCGATCGGCATGCACTACACGAACCCTTCGCTGAAGGCGCTGCTGTCCTACAGCGTGTTCATCGCGGTGCTGCTGCTGCGGCCCGAGGGGCTGTTCACGCGGAAATCGAGGAAGGCATGACCTCCCGCCAACTGCTCGTGCGCGACCTGCTGGTGCTGTTCGGCATCACCGGCTGGGCGCTGGCGCTGCCCTACTGGGGCAGCGAGTTCATCGTCTCGCTGGCGCTCACCTGCCTGATGTACGTGGCGCTGTCGTCGAGCTGGGCGCTGTTCTGCGGCTTCACGCGCTACCTGTCGCTGGCGACGTCGGCCTTCTTCGGCATCGGCGCCTATACCAGCGCGCTGCTGCTGGAGCGCCTGGGCTGGGTGCAGGCGGTGGCGCTGGGCGCGGGCATCGCGATGGCAGTGGCGCTCGTCATGGGCGCGGCGGTGCTGCATTTGCGCGGCACCTACTTCGCGGTGCTGACCTTCGGCATGACGGAGCTGATCCGCCACGCCATCACCTACTTCGAGAAGAGCGTGACCGGCACCGTGGGCCGGGTGCTGACGGTGGTGCCCGAGCGTGACACGATCTACCTCACGGTGCTGGTGCTGGCGATGGGCGCGGTGGCGCTGTCCATCGTCGTGCGGCGCACGCGCTTCGGCCTGGCGCTCGCGGGCATAGGCGCCGATGAGCAGCGCGCGCAGACACTGGGCGTGAACACGCGCTGGATCAAGCTGGCCGGCTTCATGATGACGGCGGGCTTCGCCGGGGCGATGGGCGCGGCGATGTCGGTGCGCTGGACCTACATCGATCCGCACACGGTCTTCAATCCCTTCATCGGCTTCCAGACGGTGCTGATCGCCTTGATCGGCGGCGCGCTCACCCTGTGGGGTCCGCTGATCGCCGCCATCGTGTTCAGCCTGCTGGCCGAGACGCTGCGGCTGCAGGCGCCGCAGGTGTACATGATGACGCTGGGCCTGCTGCTGATCCTGTGCGTGCTGTACCTGCCGGGTGGCCTCGCCTCGCTGCGCTGGGAAACCTTCCGCGGCTGGTGGGACGCCACGCGCGCGTGGTGGAAGGTGCGGCGCTACGAGTGGAGCGGCGAGAAGGCGCGCGACAAGGAACGCGCGAGGAGGCAGCGCTATGTCCTCTGACACGCGGCGCGTGCTGCTGGAGGCGCGCGACATCACCGTGCGCTTCGGCGGCCTGACGGCGGTGGATGGCGTGAGCGCCAGTTTCCACCCGGCGGAGCTGGTGGGCATCATCGGACCCAACGGCGCCGGCAAGACGACCTTCTTCAACGCCATCTCCGGCGTGCAGGTGCCCACCGCTGGCCGGCTGCTGCTGGAGGGCGATGACCTGGCGGGCAAGGGGCCGCACCGCTTTGCCGCGCGCGGGCTGGCGCGCACCTTCCAGACGCCGCGCGTGTTCGCCGATCTGCCGGTGGCGGCCAACATCGAGTTCGGGTTGAAGTTCGCCGGCCGCCGGCCGCGGAAGTACATCTGGTGGGGCGAGGAGGCCTCGGTGCCATGGACGCTGCGCGATGCCGAGCGCATCCTGCAGCTGATCGGCCTCACGGCGCAGGCCGGCCTGCCGGCAGGATCGATCACGCCCTCGCAGCAGCGGCTGCTGGAGATCGGCATGGCGCTGGCCACGCGGCCCCGCATGCTGCTGCTGGACGAGGTGGCGGCCGGCCTGACCGAGGCGGAGCTGGAGGACATGGCCCGCCTGATCCGCCGGCTGCGCGACGAGCTGGACCTCACCGTCATCTGGATCGAGCACGCGGTGACCACGCTTCTGCGCCACGTGGAGCGGGTGATCGTGTTGCACCAGGGCCGCAAGATTGCCGACGGGCCGCCGCGCGAGGTGGTGCGCAACGCGGAGGTGATCGAGGCCTACCTGGGGGACGAGATGGCCGACAGCGAGGTGGCGGCATGATGTGGTGGCGCAGCGAGCCGTTCGACTTCGGCGGCGCGGCGGGGCAGGCGCACCTGAAGGTGCGCGGGCTCAGCGCGGGCTACGGGCCCTTCCTGGTGCTGCGCGGCGTGAGCTTCGAGGTGAAGCCGGGCCTCACCGTGATCCTGGGGCCGAACGGCGCCGGCAAGACGACGCTGCTGCGCGCGATCAACGGGCTGATCCCGCGCCAGGGCGAGGTGCTGCTCGATGGCGAGGAGCTGCCGGAGAAGACGCACGAGATCGTGCGCGACGGCCTGGCCCTGGTGGCCGAGGGGCGGCAGCTCTTTCCGCAGATGAGTGTGCTGGAGAACCTGGAGCTGGGCGGCTGGCTGGTGCCCAAGGCCGAACGGCAGGCGCGCATCGAGCAGGTGCTGAACGACTTTCCCAAGCTGCGTGAGCGGCAGCAGCAGCTGGCCGGCACCATGAGCGGCGGCGAGCAGCAGATGGTGGCGGTGGCGCGCGCGATGGTCAGCCGCCCGCGCCTGCTGATGCTGGACGAGCCCTCGCTGGGCCTGGCGCCGCGCATGGTGGACGAGCTGCTGGGCATCGCGCGGCGCATCGCCGATGCGGGCACCACCGTGCTGATGGTGGAGCAGAACGTGAAGAAGGCGCTGGCGGTGGCCGACCGCGGCTACGTGCTGGAGCGCGGCGCCCTGGTGGCCAGCGGCCCGGCGAAGCTGCTGGCGCGGTCCACCGTGATCCGCGAGGCCTATCTGGGCGCCGCGAGCAGCGACACCACCAGTTCCGCCGAGGCGGCGCGGCGCACGCGGGAGGTGGCGTGATGAACCCGTCATGCCCGCGGAGGCGGGCATCCAGTGCCCCCATTCACACCGACATTCATTGCCTGGAGAACCGACATGTCTGACCTGTCCATGCTGATCAACGGCCTGAAGGTGACCGCCGAGAAGAACGCGACCTTCGAGCGCCGCAACCCGCTGGATGGCACCGTGGCCACCCGCGCGCCCGCGGCCTCCGCGGCCGATGCGGTGATGGCCGTGGAGGCGGCCGCAGAGGCGTTCCGCACCTGGAGCGAGACCGGTCCCGGCGAGCGTCGCACGCTGCTGCTGAAGGCGGCCGACAAGCTGGAGGCGAAGCTGCCGCAGTTCGTGGAAGCGGTGGCCGCCGAGACCGGCGCCACCGGCATGTGGGCCGGCTTCAACGTGATGCTGGCGGCGGGCATGATCCGCGAGGCAGCGGCGCTCACCACGCAGGTGAGTGGCGAGGTGATCCCCTCCGATGTGCCGGGCTCGCTGGCGATGGGCGTGCGGCAGCCGGCCGGCGTGGTGCTGGGCATCGCGCCCTGGAATGCACCCATCATCCTCGGCGTGCGCGCCATCGCCACGCCGCTCGCCTGCGGCAACACCGTGATCCTGAAGGGCAGCGAGAACTGCCCGCGCACGCACCAGCTGATTGCCGAGGCCTTCAACGAGGCGGGCTTCCCGGCCGGCGTCGTGAACTACCTCACCAATGCGCCCGCCGATGCAGGCGCGGTGGTGGAGGCGATGGTGTCGCACCCGGCGGTGCGGCGCGTCAACTTCACCGGCTCCACGCGGGTGGGCCGCATCATCGCCATGACCTGTGCCAAGTACCTGAAGCCGGTGGTGCTGGAGCTGGGGGGCAAGGCGCCATTGGTCATCCTGGATGACGCGGACCTGGACGACTCGGTGAATGCCGCGGCCTTCGGCTGCTTCGCCAACAGCGGGCAGATCTGCATGAGCACCGAGCGCATCATCGTCGATGCCAAGGTGGCCGACGAGTTCGTGCGCAAGTTCGTGACCAAGGCGAAGTCGCTGCCGCTGGGCGACCCGCGCAAGCCCGAGCCGGTGGTGCTGGGCAGCGTGATCGGCATGTCGACGGTGGAGCACTGCAACGCGCTCATCGACGACGCCATTGCCAAGGGCGCCAAGCTGGCCTGCGGCGGCAAGGCCGACAGCACGCTGATGCCGGCCACGCTGCTGGACCACGTGACGCCCGCGATGCGCATCTACCACGAGGAGACCTTCGGCCCGGTGAAGGCCATCGTGCGCGTGCGCAGCACGGAGGAGGCGATTGCCTGCGCCAACGACAACGAGTACGGCCTGTCGGCGGCGGTGTTCGGCCGGGACATCGCGCGGGCCTTCAACGTGGCGCGCAAGATCGACTCCGGCATCTGCCACGTGAACGCGCCCACGGTGCATGACGAGGCACAGATGCCCTTCGGCGGCGTCAAGGGATCGGGCCTGGGCCGCTTCGGCGGCAAGGCCGGCATCGCGGAGTTCACCGAGCTGCGCTGGATCACGGTGCAGACGACGCCGCGTCACTATCCGTTCTGACGCCGCCTGAGCGGCTTGGCGGGCGCGTCGCCTATAGTGGCGGCGACCCGTCACAAGGGGCCGCATGGACCGCAACCTACAAGCCGCCATCTACCTGCAGCAGCTCACGCCCGAGCGGCTGCCGCTGGTGGACAACCTGGCCTTCCGTACGCAGCTGCAGAAGGTGCGCTTCGACTACTCGCTGGCCAGCCTGGCCCAGATCGACGACATGCTCGGCGAGCTGCGCGGCTCGATGCGCATGGCGTACGGCGACTTCCTGCAGAAGCAGCCGGCGGTGAACTTCATCGTCGCGCTGAACTTCTACCTGGGCACGACCATCGCCCGCGTCGGGTCCTTCGCGATCAAATGGCTGGATCACGCGCAGGTGGCACAGCACATGCCCGGCGTGCCGGAGCAGCTGGAGACGGACACGGGCTGCGTCATCGGCGATGCCATCGTGTTTCCGGCGGCGGTGGTGCTGGAGCGCCTGTTCGCGCCGCAACCCGAGCGTACCTGCGCCGGCTTCGCGGCCCGGCTGATCGAGCGGCTCACGCAGGAAGGGCAGCGCCTGCCGGACCCGGTGCCGCGGCCCAGTGGCGAGCCGGATGCGTCCCTGCCGGCCCTGCTGCGTGACGCGCTGGAGGGCGCGGGCTTCCTCGGTGCCTGGGGTATCGCCACCTTGGCCGAAGGCTCGCCGGTGGGGCCGGTGAGCCTGGTGCCGCAGGCGGGCGGCCAGCGCACGCTGATCGACTTCGCGACCTTCGGCAACGGCGACCTGCAGCAGATGGTGAGCGAGGGGATGCGGCGCCTCGCGGTGAACTCGGAAGGCGGGCCCTGGCAGGCCTTGCACTACGACGGTTACGTCAACCTGCCCAACGGACGGCGCGATGCGCTGATCGTGGAGTTGCGGGTCTATCAGGGCGGGGCGCCGGTGGAAGGGGCGGCACCGCTGCTGCTGTCGCTGACCGTGGCCCTGCCGTATCGCCCGGCCAGCGACCCGGCGGGCTTCGCCAACTTCTCGCCGCGCCTGGTGAGCTGTTCGCACCCGGGGCCGGAACGCGCCGCCATGCTGGATCACTTCTATCGCGGCATCTACTCGGCGAAGCACTTTGCCTGGGATGCGCGATTCGCAGGGGACTGATCCGGCCGCGTTCAGCGGGTGAGGTGCTCCAACCGGGTGAGCCAGGCGAGGGCGGCCGCCGGCGAATCGCCGCACATCTCGGCCGAGGGCTTCAGCCCGCCGCAGAAGGCGGGCCGCTCCGGCTGGCCGAACAGGCGGCAGCGGTTCGCCTCGTCGAGCTGCACGCAGCGCACGCCGGCGGGCTTGCCCTGCGGCATACCGGGGATCGGGGAGGTGATGGAGGGCGCGATGCAGCAGGCGCCACAGCCGGGTCGGCAATCCAAGACGCTCTCTTTTCGATAGCGTATCAGGCTGCGTGGAGGCGGCCTGCAGCCCAGAGGACCTGATCAATCACGGCCTGCACGCGGCGGCGCGCCGCTTCATCGACCAGATGGCCTGCGTCGTCAAAGGCCTGCTGCGCGCGCCCGAGCGCGTAGGTGGTCGGCGCCACCCAGCAGTGCAGGTTGATGAGCAGCGGCACCAGGTGGCTCTGCGAGCGGATGCCGCCCAGGGCGCCGGGCGATGCGCTCAGCACGCCGACCACCTTGCCGCGGCTGAAGCGCATGTCGTCACCCCAGACGGGATCGCCCTTGACCGGGGAGGACAGCCAGTCCAGCGTGTTCTTCAGCAGGGCCGGGTAGCTGGCGTTGTACTCGGGCGTGCAGATGATCCAGGCCGGATGCTCGAAGAAGAGCTGCTTGAGCTTCAGCACGTCGGGCGGTGTGCCCCGGGCTTCGAGATCCGCGTTGTACATGGGGATGTCGTGGTCGCCCAACTCCAGGTGGTTGACGTCGGCGCCGCCTGCGCGGGCCATGGCCGCCACTTCGCGGGCCAGCTTGCGGTTGTGGGATTGGGCGCGGGTGCTGCCGGCAAAGACAAGGAGCTTCATGGGTGCATTCCACCACATGGCACGAAAAGGGGGTGGCCGGTAGAATTCGGGCCTTCCTGCGATCCGGTCACTGCGTGACCCCCTGCGCCCGGGACGGCGCCACTCCCATGCTCTACCCAGAAGAATTCGACGTCATCGTGGTCGGAGGCGGCCATGCCGGGACCGAGGCCGCACTGGCCGCGGCCCGCATGGGCTGCCGGACCCTGCTGCTCACCCACAACATCGAGACGCTGGGGCAGATGAGCTGCAACCCTTCCATCGGTGGCATCGGCAAGGGCCACCTGGTGAAGGAGGTCGATGCGCTGGGCGGGGCGATGGCGATCGCCACCGACGAGGCGGGGATCCAATTCCGCATCCTCAATTCCAGCAAGGGGCCGGCGGTGCGGGCGACGCGGGCGCAGGCGGACCGCATTCTCTACAAGGCCGCGATCCGTCGGCGGCTGGAGAACCAGCCGAACCTCACGCTGTTCCAGCAGGCGGTGGATGACCTGATGGTGGAGGGCGACCGCGTGGTCGGCGCCGTCACGCAGGTGGGCATCCGCTTCCGTGGGCGCGCCGTGGTGCTGACGGCGGGGACCTTCCTGGACGGCAAGATCCACGTGGGCCTGAACAACTATGCGGCGGGCCGCGCGGGCGATCCGCCGGCGGTGTCGCTGTCGGCCCGGCTCAAGGAACTGAAGCTGCCGCAGGGCCGCCTGAAGACCGGCACGCCGCCGCGCATCGACGGTCGCACCATCGACTTCAGCCGTTGCGAGGAGCAGCCAGGGGACCTGGATCCGGTGCCGGTGTTCAGCTTCATGGGCGCGGCGGCGATGCACCCGCGCCAGGTGCCCTGCTGGATCACCCACACCAATGAGCGCACGCACGAGATCATCCGCTCCGGCTTCGACCGCAGCCCGATGTTTACCGGCCGCATCGAAGGGGTGGGGCCGCGCTACTGCCCGAGCGTGGAAGACAAGATCAACCGCTTCGCCGACAAGTCCAGCCACCAGGTCTTCCTGGAGCCGGAAGGCCTGACCACGAACGAGTTCTACCCGAATGGCATCTCCACCAGCCTGCCGTTCGACATCCAGCTCGGGCTGGTGCGCACGCTGCCGGGGCTGGAACGGGCGCACATCCTGCGGCCCGGCTATGCCATCGAGTACGACTACTTCGATCCGCGCGGGTTGAAGGCGAGCTTCGAGACGCGGGCCATCGGCGGGTTGTTCTTCGCCGGGCAGATCAACGGCACCACCGGCTATGAAGAGGCGGCGGCGCAGGGCCTGTTCGCGGGCGTCAACGCCGCGCTGCAGGTGAAGGGGGAGGGCGCCTGGGTGCCGAGCCGGGACCAGGCCTACCTCGGCGTGCTGGTGGACGACCTCATCACCAAGGGCGTGACCGAGCCGTACCGCATGTTCACCAGCCGGGCGGAGTTCCGCCTGCAGCTGCGCGAGGACAACGCCGACCTGCGGCTGACCGAGGCCGGTCGCCGCATCGGGCTGGTGGATGACGCACGGTGGGCTGCCTTTTGCCGCAAGCGCGATGCGGTTTCACGTGAAACCGAGCGGCTGAAGTCGACCTGGGTGAACCCGCGCATCCTGTCCGAGGCGGAGGCGATGCGCGTGCTGGGCACGACCATCGACCACGAATACAACCTGGGCGATCTGCTGCGCCGGCCAGACGTGCGCTATGCCGGGCTGGCCAGCCTGGAGGGCGGCCGTTGGGCCAGTGCCGATGTTTCACGTGAAACGCTGGGCGACCTCTATGAGCCGGTGGTGGAGCAGATCGAGATCGGCGCCAAGTACGCCGGCTATATCGAGCGGCAGAAAGACGAGGTGGAGCGGGCGGCGGCCTTCGAGCACCTGAAGCTGCCGCCTGAGCTCGACTACATGCAGGTCACCGCGCTCAGCATCGAGGTGCGGCAGAAGCTGGCGAAGCACCGGCCGGAAACGCTGGGCCTGGCCTCTCGCATCTCGGGGGTGACGCCGGCCGCGATCTCCTTGCTGCTGGTGCACCTGAAGAAGAACAAGTTCAAGGGCTTCACCGACGCGGCCAACCAGCCGGGTGAGCAGCGGGCCGCATGAGGCCGCAGCCCAAGGCCGCCGCCTCGCGCCTTGACGGCTTCTGGATCCCCGCCTTCGCGGGGATGACGGGAATCTCGTCATTCCTGCGCAGGCGGGGATCCAGAAGGTGGGCGCCTCTCCATCGGGCAGTCGTGGGTCCGTGTCTGCGCCAGGACGACGAGCGAATGCCGTCATTCCCGCGCACGCGGGCATCCAGGGGGGCGTATGGATCTCGCCCAGACCCGGGGCGGGCTGATGGGAGGCATCTGCCATCGCCCGCACTCGGCTGCGCCCTCGCGGCGGGCGGTCATCGTCAGCCGGCCGGAGACCCCCTGTCCTCATCTCTCCCATACCTCCCGCCCGGAAAGCATCTGTCATGACCGTTGAAGCGAAGCTCCGCGCTGGCGCGGCCGAGCTCGGCCTGACCCTGACCGGCGAGCAGGTGAAGCGACTGCTGGATTACCTTTCGCTGATCCAGAAGTGGAACCAGGTCTACAACCTGACCGCCGTTCGTAACCCCGACGACATGCTGGCCCAGCATCTGCTGGACAGCCTCGCGGTGGTGGTGCCGCTGCGCCGGCAGTGCCCGGGCGCGGCTCGCATCCTGGATGTCGGGTCCGGCGCCGGCCTGCCCGGCGTGGTGCTGGCCATCTGCGGGGCCGACTGGCAGGTGGACTGCGTGGACACGGTGGGCAAGAAGGCCGCCTTCATCCAGCAGGTCGGCGCGCAGCTGGGACTCGCCAACCTGCGGGGTGTGCACGCACGGGTCGAGAACCTGTCCGGCCCGTACGACGTGATCGCCTCCCGGGCCTTCGCCTCCTTGCCGGACTTCGTCTCCTGGTCGTCCGCGGCGCTGGCGCCCGAGGGGGTGTGGATGGCCATGAAGGGGCGCCACCCCGAGGCCGAACTGGCCGCCTTGCCCGCGGACGTGGCGGTGTTTCACGTGGAACCACTCGCTGTTCCGGGCCTGGATGCCGAGCGTTGCATCGTCTGGATGCGGCGCGCGTCCAAGCCCTGACGGTACACTCGCCCTTCATCCCCGGAGGGCAGCAAGCATGTTTGGCGTCACCGACTACGGCGCATTCGTCGTCGCGATCCTGGTTTTCCTGGCCATTCCGGGTCCGGGCAACCTCGCCCTGATCACGTCCACGGGCAAGGGTGGCATCGCGGGCGGCCTCGGCGCCACCTTCGGCGTGATCGCCGGGGACCAGGTGCTGATGTGGGCGGCGGTCGCCGGCGTGGCCGCGCTGCTGGTCGCCTACCCCGCCGCCTTCCATGCCGTTCAGTGGCTGGGCGCCGCCTACCTGGCCTGGCTGGGTTTCCGGATGCTCACCGCCAAGCCTGGCGATGCGCCGGTGCTGAACATCGAGCCGCGCCACTACTTCAAGCAGGCTGCGCTCATCACCCTGCTCAACCCGAAGGCGATCGTGTTCTACATGGCCTTCTTCCCGCTGTTCGTGGATCCGGCCCGGCATCAGGGGCTGCTCACCTTCGGCGTGATGGCGGCCACCATCGCCGTGCTCACCTTCGCCTACGGCCTGGCGGTGGTGCTGCTCACGCACCACATGGCCGAGCGCATGCGCGCCAACCCGATGATCGGCCGCCTGCTGGAAAAGCTGGCGGGCGTGTTCCTGATCGGCTTCGGCGTCAAGCTGGCGGTGGCCAAGTGATGACGCGGGCAGGGCACGCGGTGCGGGAGGGCGCCCGCTGATGGCCAAGATCTTCTGCATCGCCAACCAGAAGGGCGGCGTCGGCAAGACCACCACCACGGTCAACCTCGCGGCCGGCCTGGCCCGCATCGGGCAGCGCGTGCTGATGGTGGATCTGGATCCGCAGGGCAATGCCACCATGGGCTCCGGCATCGACAAGCGCAAGCTGTCGCTCTCGGTCTATGACGTGCTGCTCGAGTCCGCGTCGGTCGCGGAGGCACGCACCCGCAGCGAGAAGTGCGGCTACGACGTGCTGGGTGCCAACCGGGAGCTGGCCGGCGCTGAGGTGGAGCTGGTGGAGGTGGAGCGCCGCGAGCGCCGGCTGAAGCAGGCGCTGGCCGCGGCTGACGCCGACTACGACTTCGTGCTCGTGGACTGCCCGCCTTCACTGTCCCTGCTCACGCTCAACGGCCTGTGCTCGGCGCACGGCGTGATCGTGCCGATGCAGTGCGAGTACTTCGCGCTCGAGGGCCTGTCGGACCTGGTCAACACCATCAAGCAGGTGCACGCCAACCTCAACAAGGACCTGCAGATCATCGGCCTGCTGCGCGTGATGTTCGATCCGCGCATCACCCTGCAGCAGCAGGTGAGTGACCAACTCAAGGCGCACTTCGCCGAGAAGGTGTTCAACACCGTCATCCCGCGCAACGTGCGCCTGGCCGAGGCGCCCAGCTACGGCCTGCCGGGCGTGGTGTTCGATCCGTCCGCGCGCGGCAGCCAGGCGTTTGTCGAGTTCGCCCAGGAAATGGTCCAGCGCATCAAGGCCATGTAGGCCCACAAAGCGCACCAATCCTCACGCCATCGCTATCCGACTTGTAGCAGATGAAGCCCCGCAACGTGCTCGTGCTGCCCGGCTGGGAGAACAGCGGCCCGCGCCACTGGCAATCGCTGTGGGAGCAGCGCCATGGCTATCGCCGCGTCGAGCAGCACGACTGGCTGAAGCCGCTGCGCGGTGACTGGGTCGCCCGGCTGGAGGACATGGTGCTCGACTGCGACGAGCCAGCCGTGCTGGTTGCCCACAGCCTGGGCTGCATCCTGGTGGCGGCCTGGGCCGCGCACTCACGCCACACCCATCATGTGAAGGCCGCGCTGCTGGTCGCGCCGGGCGATGTGGAGCAGCCGGCCATCCGCGACCAGATCCCGACCTGGTCCCCCATTGCGCTGCAGCGCCTGCCGTTTGCGAGCGTGCTGCTCGCCAGCCGCAATGACCCGTACTGCGCCTTCGACCGCGCGCGCGGCTTCGCGCAGGCCTGGGGCGCCCAGTTCATGGACTACGGCGACTGCGGCCACATCAACGCCGATTCCGGCCTGGCGAGCTGGCCCGAGGGCCATGTGCTGCTGCAGGACCTGATGAAGGACTGATCCGCGCCCGCGCGCGCCCATCGAAAGAACCAGGAAGGACCGGCCAGACATGGTCACGAAGAAACCCAAGGGCCTCGGACGCGGCCTCGAAGCGCTGCTCGGCCCCAAGGTGGAGGAGGGCGCCACCGACGCCGCGCCGGGCAACCCCGGCCTGCCGGCCTCGCTGCTGCTCGCCGACATGGTGCCTGGCGCCTACCAGCCGCGCACGCGCATGGACGAGGGCGCCCTGTACGAACTGGCCGAGAGCATCAAGGCGCAGGGCATCATGCAGCCGATCCTCGTGCGCCGACTGGGTGACGAGGCCTCGCGCCAGCGCCGGGCCGAGCAGGGCCAGGACGGCGGTGCCGCCCAGCGGCCGCTGTACGAGATCATCGCCGGCGAGCGTCGCTTCCGCGCCGCCAGGCTGGCCGGCCTGGACAGCGTGCCGGTGCTGGTGAAGGAGGTGCCCGACGAGGCCGCCGCCGCCATGGCGCTGATCGAGAACATCCAGCGCGAGGACCTGAATCCGCTGGAGGAAGCGCAGGGCCTGCAACGGCTCATCAAGGACTTCGGCCTGACCCATGAGCAGGCGGCGCAGGCCGTCGGCCGCTCGCGCAGCGCGGCCTCCAACCTGCTGCGCCTGCTGAACCTGGCCGACCCGGTGCAGACCATGCTGATGGCGGGTGACCTGGACATGGGCCATGCCCGCGCGCTGCTGTCCCTGGAGCGTGCCGCGCAGATCACCGCCGCCAACCAGATCGCGCAGAAGAAGCTGTCGGTGCGCGAGGCCGAGAGCCTGGTGAAGAAGCTGGGCGCCGAGTTCAGCCTGGTCTCGCCCAAGCCCAAGAAGGAGAAGTCGCGCGACCTGCGGCGCATCGAGGAGGAGCTGTCGGACCTGCTCACCGCGCAGGTGGAGGTGCGGGTGAAGAAGCGCGTGAAGCGCCATGGCCGCGTGGAGGAGCTGGGCGAGCTGGCCATCCACTTCGGCTCGCTGGACGAGCTCAACGGCCTGATCGACCGCCTGCGGCGCGAGTGATCACCGTCTCCGCGGCGGCACCATGAAAAACGCGCCCCGAGGGGCGCGTTTCGCGTTTCAGGCCCAGGCCTGCTTACTGGTACACGTAGCGCACGCTGTACGGGATGGTCATCGAGATCGGCGAGGTGATCGCGACGGTCGCCGAGATGTTGCCGGTGTTGCCCGAGAAGCTGCAGCTGTTGATGGTCAGCGTGCCGCCGGATTGCGCCGTGGCCTGCTTGAACGTGGCGTCGTTCTGGATGCCGCCGCAGAACTCGCTCTCGTTGCTGGGGGCGGGCACGTTGCCGACGTTGATGGTGGCGCCGGCGATGCCGTTGACGGTGACCGTGACCACCAGGTTCTTGTTGGTGGTGGGGGTGGTCGGCGTCGTCGGGGTGGTCGGCGTCGTGGGCGTCGTGGGCGTGGTCGGGTTCGTCGGCGTGGTCGGCGTGGTGGTCGAACCGCCGCCGAAGTTCACCGTGATGGTGGTGCCGTTGATGGCCGCGAACGCCGCCGTGAAGGCCGCCTGCAGGCCGCCCGCATTGGCCCAGGACTGGAAGGAGGCGAGCGTGACGGTGCTGCCGTTGCCATTCACCAGCTGCGACACGGCGCGCAGCAGGCGGCCGTAGGGATCCGTCGTGCCGGTGCCGACGTTGGGGACGGTGGTCGTGATGTTGACCGTGCTGGGCAGGCCGAAGGCCGTGGTCACCTGCGACGTGGCGCTGGTGAAAGAGGCGCTGCTCACGCCGCCCGTGCCGGACTTGGCGATGCTGTAGGCCACGGCAGTCAGCGGCGTCACGATGCCGGTGGCGTTGCCGCCCTGGCTGGCCAGCACCACCTGCATCGGGTCGGTGAGCGACTTGGTCGCGTTGGTGGCCTCGTCGGTGTAGGTGCCGCCGCTGGCCTCGATCACCACGTCGCCGGTGTAGGCGAGGTTCAGGCTGTACACGCCGCCAGGGCCGGTGGTGACGCAGTCACCGATGCGGTCGCCCTTGCCGGCGGCGACCGCGCGATAGGCGCAGACCGTGGCGCCGGTGACGGGGCCCTTCACCACCGAACCGGACACCGTGGTGGTGGTGGGCGTGGTGGGCGTGGCGGGCGCAGCGGTGTCGTCGTCGTTGCCGCCGCAGGCGGCGAGCAGGCCGGCGGCAGCGAGGCTGGCGGCCAGCAGGGAGGTACGGCGCAGGGTCTTGTTCATGTGGGGACTCGCAGGTGACAGTGGAAGATGTTGAACAGCTTAGGGCCTGCACCCCGGGCCGTGCACCCCGTGATCAGGGGGGGCGCGCGGCGCGGCGCTCGCCTAGACTGACTGCATGGCCCTGCGGTTCGAGCGTGCGCTGATCGTGGAAGACCTCGACGAACCGCGCCAGTGGCTCGCCGAGATCCTGCCGCGCGCGCTGCCCGGCGTGCGCCAGGTGGACACCGCGGCCACGCTGGCCGAGGCGCGGCTGCGCATGCAGTCGCATGCCTATGATCTGGCCCTGGTCGACTGGGGCCTGCCCGACGGCACCAGCGAGAGCCTCATCGCCGAGCTGGTGGCCAGGCGGCCGGATGCGGTGGTGATCGTGGCCACCATCCATGACGACGACACGCACGTGTTCCCGGCCTTGCGCGCGGGCGCGACCGGCTACATCCTGAAGTCGCAGCCCGGCGAGGACGTGATGGCGCAGCTGCGGCGCATCGAATCGGGCGAGCCGGCGCTCTCGCCCTCCATCGCGCTGCGGCTGCTGCGGCACTTCCGTGTCGCGGCCACCCTGCCGGGGCCGGGTGCCACCGATGACGTGAAGCTCACCGAGCGCGAGGTGGACGTTCTGCGGCTGATCGCCAAGGGCTACCGCGCGACCGAGGTGGCGCCGCTGCTGGGCATCAGCCCGGCCACGGTGAGCAGCTACGTGCGCGACATCTACCGCAAGCTGGGCATCTCCTCGCGCGCCGAGGCGGCGATGGAGGCCGCGCGCCGCGGGCTGGTGGCCTGAGCCGGCTCCGCCAGCGGCACGCGCAGCAGCACCTCGGTGCCCGGTGCGTCGGTGCGCGACCGCACGCTCACCTCGCCGCCGATCTGCCCCGCGCGATGGGCCATGTTCTTCAGGCCGCGCGCGCCGGGCCGCTCCGCCGCGGGCGGCAGCCCGCGGCCGTCGTCCCGGATGGCGATGGCCAGCACCGGCGGGCTGCCCGCCTCGACCCGCGCCGCCAGGGTCATGTGGCGCGCCTGCGCATGCTTCACGATGTTGGTCACGGCCTCCTGCAGGATGCGCATCACCTGCAGCGCAGAGTCGCTCGGCAGCTGCACGTCGTCCAGTGACTCGTCGATGTGCCAGGCCAGTTGCACGCCGGCGGCGGCCAGGCGGTGGTCCCAGCGGTTGCGCCACGCCGCCAGCGCGCCCGGCAGGTAGTGGCCCATGTCGGTGCTGTCCATCAGCAGGCGCAGCTCGTCCAGGCTGTCCTGCAGCGACTGGCGGATCTGCGGCGGTGCCAGGGCGCCGCGTTCCAGCCCGCGCAGGGCCGTCATCAGCTGCGCCCCCAGGCCGTCGTGCATGTCGCGCAGCAGCCGCTCGCGCTCCTGCGTGCGGGCGGACTCGCGCTCGCGGTCGCGCAGCCGCGCGTAGCTCTGCTCCAGCTCGGCCGTCTTGGCGCGCACGTGCCGCTCCAGTTCCTCGTTGGTCTGCTCGGCGCGGTTGAGCATGGCCACCACGTAGTGCGCCGACAGCGCCGCGAAGGCGACCAACAGGATGACGAAGCCCCAGAACACGTAGCTCGGTTCGCTCGCCGGCAGCCGGCCCGTCATCACCTGCACGTCGTGCATCGCGCAGCCGAGCAGCGTGACCAGGCTGCCCAGCATCAGCGCCAGCCGCCAGCCGGACTGCCGCCGCAGCCGCCAGACCCCGACGATCAGGGACAGCAGGATGATGGTCGTCACCAGGAAGCAGAGGGCCCGGGTCTGGATGACGCCCACGCCGGCCGCAGTGGCCACGATCAGCACCGCGGCGGACACCCCGGTCGCGCCCCAGAGCAGCCGGTGCAGCCGGCGCTGCGTCACCCGCATGAGCGCCATCACGCCCGCCGCCACCGCCGCCTGCGCCAGCAGGATGTTGATCGGGTTGAACTGCTCGAACAGCAGCGGTGCCACCGGCACCGTGGGGCTGAAGTAGGCCAGCCCGCGCACGCCCCACAGGCCACAGGCGATGGCCAGCCACAGCAGGACGCGGTCGGCGCGGCGGGGCAGCCACAGCACCAGCGCCATCACGCCCATCACCAGGGCCACGCCCGAGGCGGCGTCGGCGAAGGCCACCACATTCTCGAGCGAGGCCGCATGACGCGGCAGCAGCGCCTGGGCGCTGCCCAGCTCGGCCTGCACGAGACCGGAGGGGATGTAGCTGGGCGCGGCCAGCGTCACCTCCACCCACTGCGTGTCGGCGGGCAGCGCGAAGAGCGAGGGGATGCGGCCGTTGTGCACCGGCTGGTCAGGCAGCAGCCGCGCCGGCAGCACATCGGCCAGCTCGATGCGGCCCCCGGTGCTGAGCAGCGTGAGCGGGCGCCCCTGGTCATCGCGGACCGAGAACGAGGCGCCGACGCGGAAGAAGCGCAGCGCGGCATCGGCGCGACCCTGGCAGAGGCGGGTGTCGATGCGGTAGCGCACGGCCAGTTCGGCGGCGCGCTCGGGCAGGCCCAGGCGGTCGGGCAGGGTGATGATCTCCCGCCTGACCGGCCCGCCGGTGCGGGGGGCGATCACGCGCTCGGCGCTGGCCACCGCCTGCGGCGGATCGCACGGCGGCGGGTCAGCCGCGAGCGCCGCTGCGGGCGCGAGCCAGAAGGCGCAGGCCGCGAACAGGCCCGCGAGACCGCAACGGGCTGAGCGGCTCACCGCCATTCAGAGCGCGAAGATCTTCCCCGGGTTCATGATGTTCTTCGGGTCCAGCGCGCGCTTGATGGTGCGCATCATGTCCACCGCGCCAGCGCCGGCCTCGTCCACCAGGAAGCCCATCTTGTGCAGGCCCACGCCGTGCTCGCCGGTGCAGGTGCCGCCCAGGGCCAGCGCGCGGCTCACCAGCTTGTGGTTCAGTTCCTCGGCGATCTCGCGCTCCTTCGGGTCGTCCGGGTTCAGCAGATAGCCGAAGTGGAAGTTGCCGTCGCCCACGTGGCCGACCAGGAAGTACGGCAGGCCGCTCGCGTCGGCCTCGGCCACGGAATCCAGCAGGCAGTCCGCCAGGCGCGAAATCGGCACGCAGGTGTCGGTGCTGATGGCGCGGCAGCCGGGACGCGACTGGATGGCGGCAAAGTAGGCGTTGTGCCGCGCGGTCCACAGGCGGGTGCGCTCTTCCGGCGTGGTGGCCCATTCGAAGGCATTGCCGCCGAACTCGGCCGCGATCTCCTGCACCGTCTCGGCCTGCTCCTGCACGCCGGCGGGCGAGCCGTGGAACTCCATCAGCAGCATCGGCTCCTCGCGCAGGGTGAGCTTGCTGTGCGCGTTGACCATGCGCACGGTGTTGTGGTCGATCAGCTCCACGCGCGCGATCGGCACGCCGAGCTGGATCACCTGGATCACGCTGCGCACCGCGGCCTCGATGCTGGGGAAGCTGCACACGGCGGCGGAGATCGCCTCCGGGATCGGGTACAGGCGCAGCGTCACCTCGGTGATCACGCCCAGCGTGCCTTCGCTGCCGACGAAGAGCCGCGTGAGGTCGTAGCCGGCGGAGGACTTCTTGGCGCGCGTGCCAGTGCGGATGATCTCGCCGCTGGCGGTGACCACCTCCAGCGCCAGCACGTTCTCGCGCATGGTGCCGTAGCGCACCGCGTTCGTGCCGCTGGCGCGGGTGGCGCTCATGCCGCCGAGGGTGGCGTCGGCGCCGGGGTCGATGGGGAAGAACAGGCCGGTGGACTTGATCTCGTCGTTGAGCTGCTTGCGCGTCACGCCCGGCTGCACCGTGACCGTGAGGTCCTCGGGATTGATCGACAGCACGCGGTTCATGCGGCCGACGTCGATGCTGATGCCGCCCTGCACCGCGAGCAGGTGGCCCTCCAGCGAGGAGCCGACGCCGAACGGGATGACCGGCGTGTCATGCGCCGCGCACAGGGCGACCGCGTCCGCCACGTCCTGCGTGCTCTCGGCGAACACCACCGCGGCCGGCGGCGGCACCGCGAAGGACGATTCGTCGCGGCCATGCTGCTCGCGCACTGCCATCGCGGTCGAGCAGCGCTCGGCGAAGCGCGCCTTCAGCGCGTCGATCAGGGCCGCGGGCACCTCGCGCTGGTGGACGTCGGGCACGAGATGGGCAAGGGCGGTGGGGGCGTTCATGGCGGTGTCTCCGGGGGAAGGGGCAGTGTAGCCAACCCGCCCCGGCGCGTCACGGCGCGCCGTCCGGTGGCGCGGCGAGGTGCGCGCTCAGCAGTGCCCGCAGGCGGATCGGCCGGATCGGCTTGCGCAGCACGGGCACCTCGGCGGGGACCTGGCCCAGCGAAGCCTCGTCCTCGGCGGTGACCAGCGCGGCCAGCCGCAGCGCCGGCTGGCTGGCGCGCAGCTGCGCGAGCAGGCGCAAGCCGTCCTCGTCATCCGGCAGCCGCCAGTCGCACAGCACGGCGTCGTACGGGCGCCCCTGCGCAAGCGCACGGGCCTGCGCGGCGTCGCCCGCGCCGTCGCACTGCAGGCCCCAGCTCGACAGGGTGTGCACCAGCGAATCCCGCACCAGCGCGTGGTCATCCACCACCAGCACATGCCCCGTGAGCGCCCCCGCGGCGGCGGGCGTGTCTGCCGCCCCGGCCGGCGTCTCCTGCGGCGCCGGCGGCGGGCAGGCCGGCAGGACCAGCGTGAAGCGGGTGCCGCGCCCCGGCACGGAGCGCAGCTGCAGCGGATGATCCAGCAGGTTGCACATCCGGCGCACGGTGGCGAGGCCGAGACCGACCCCCTGCGAGGGGTCGCGCTCCGGGTTGTTCAGCTGCACGAACTCGTCGAAGATGCGGTCCTGTTCGGCCGGCTCGATGCCGATCCCGGTGTCGATCACCTGCAGCCGGACCGATCCGCCAACGCTGCGGACAGCCAGCAGCACGCCGCCGCGCCGGGTGTACCGGACCGCATTGCTCAGCAGGTTGGACACGACCCGCTCCAGCATCGCCGCATCGCTGATGGCCCAGGCTGGCCGGGCGTGGACCCGCAGCGACAGGCCGCGCGCCGCCGCGGAGCCCTCGTACAGCGCGGCCAGTCGACGCACCAGCTCGTGCAGGGCGACCGGGGCCAGCGTCGGCCGCATGCGCCCGGCGTCCAGGCGGGAGATGTCGAGCACGCCCTCCAGCAGGTCGTCCAGCGAGCCGATGCATTGCGCGATGCGCGCCACGTGGGGTGCATCGTGCTCGTCCGGCCGCAGCAGCGAGGTGTAGTAGCCGAGCGCATGCAGCGGCTGCCTTAGGTCGTGGCTGGCGGCGGCGAAGAACTGGGACTTGGCCTGGCTGGCGCGCGCCAGCGCCTCCGTCTGCTCGCGCAGGCGTTCCACCAGCGCCGCGTTCTCGTGCCGCAGCTCGATGAAGCGGCGCAGCGTGCGCGCGTGGAAGTGGCCGAAGTAGAGCAGGTAGCTCAGCAGCAGCAGCATCCCCGCGCCCAGGTAGGTGTGCAGCATGTCGCCCTGCAGCAGCGCCCAGGTGGCGAAAGGCAGCACCAGGCTGATCACGTAGCTGCGCATCATGGGCGGGTGGAAGGCCTGCACCGCCACGTTGCTGGCGGCCATGCCGCCGAGGGAGAGCGCCACGAAGAACTGCTGCTCCGGGTGGGCCGGGTCCAGGAAGGCGAGCACGCTCAGGCCCCAGTAGCCGCCGGACAGGAGGCTGCCCACGGTGTAGACGCGGGCGATGAAGGCCGGCGAGTGGGCCACCGCCCGGTCCGGCCACAGCCGCACCATGGCCCGGCCCGGGCCGTACTGCACCAGCACCACGCCGGCGAACCAGGCCGCGAGCAGCCTGCCCGGGTGGTAGGGCAGCAGGGCCAGGCACAGCAGGGCCGCGACCGCCAGCACCGACCAGCCGGAGTCCATCAGCGGGCGGCGCATCGCCCGAATGCTGTCCTCGAACACCGCCCGTGCGGGCGCGCCGGTTTCACTCATGGGGGCGGGCGCTCATGGGGGCTGGCGTTCGGCACGTAGGCCATCAGCACCGCCTGGGCGCGGTTGGTCGCGCCCAGTTTCTCGAAGATCTGCGCCAGGTGGTTCTTCACCGTGTGCGGCGCGATGCCCAGGGCCTGGGCGATCTCCTTGTTGCTGGCGCCCTGCGCGGCCAGGCGCACGATCTCCTGCTGCCGGCCGGTGAGGGGGCTGGCGCCGGTGGTGGCGCTGGTGGCGGCCGGAAAGTGCGCCTCCCCGGCAGCGAGCGAACGCAGGCCCTGGAGCAGGTGATGCACCTCCAGCGATTTCGGGAAGTAGCCCGCCAGGCCCGCGGCCAGGGCGCGTTGCGGCAGGCCGGGATCGTCGGCCCCGGACATGAGCGCGAAGGCGACATCGGGGTGCCTGCGACGCAGCTGCTGGGCGCCAACGAGGCCGTCCGTGCCTGGCAGCCGGTAGTCGATCAGCACCAGGTCGATGCTCTGCGCCGAGGTGTCGAGCATCTGCGCGGCCTGCTCCAGCGAGGCCACGCTCAGCACCCGCAGGGCAGGCACCTGCTGCCGCAACGCCAGCCCCAGACCCTCGCGGAACAGGGGGTGGTCGTCGACCAGAAGAATGCCGAAGCCCGCCAGGTCGTCCACGCCCGAAGTCTCCATGATCGTGAATTCCTTCGCAGCATAGGCCGTGGCGATCGGGCCGCCATAGGCCGATCAACCTATGGACAGCGCCGGCGGGGCGCCGGAAAAATGGCGGCGCAAAGGAGGTGTCCCGATGCGCAAGGCCCGCTGCAAAGCCTACGCCGGTCTGCTGGCGGCCGTGGTGGTGGCTGCCCAGGTCCATGCCCAGCCGGCGGCAACGGGCAGCCGCTTCCGCCTCGCCGACGTGGTGCTGGACGGTGGCCAGGTCCGCCCTGGCGTCGACTGGCCCGCGCTCGTGGCGCCGCTGCGCGGCCGCGAGATCGACTTCGCCGAGCTGGAGACGCTGCGCGCGGCGATCGAGCGGCGCCACCACGACCAGGGCTGGCGCCTGGCCAGCGTGCGCATCCCGGCGCAGGCCACCGACACCGGCGTCATCCGCATGGTGCTGGTCGACCCGCGGCTCGGCCAGGTCCGCATCGCCGGCGTGGCGCCGGCGGACAGCGCCCGCTGGCGCGCGTTGCTGCCGGCCCTGCGCGAGGGCGAGCCGCCGAACATCACGCGGCTGGACCGGCAGCTCGCGCTGGCCAACGAAAGCCCGGCGCGGCGCGTGCAGGTGGCCTTCGTGCCGGGCGCCACGCCGGACACGCTGGATGCCGAGGTGCGGGTGGAGCAGGCCGTGCCCTCGGGCTGGGTCGCCTTCCTCGACAACACGGGCGACGACGCCACCGGCAAGCTGCGCCACGGCCTCGCCTGGCGGCATGCCGACCTGTGGGGCCTGGGTCACCAGCTCAACGTCCAGGTCATCTCGGCGCCGCACGACCCGGACCACCCCAGCCGCTTCACGCCCTGGCCCAGCCGCCGCGTGCAGATCTACGGCCTGGGCTACCGCGTGCCTGTGGTGGCGGCCGGCGCCTGGCTGGAGGCCACGCTGGGCCACTCGAACGTGGACAGCGGGACCGTGCAGGACCTGTTCACCGTGCGCGGCCGCGGCAGCACGGCCAGCCTGCGCGGCACCGTGCTGATGGACCGCCAGGGCGGCTGGGAGCCGCGCTGGTTCCTCGCCGCCGACTGGCGCCACTACGACAGCCAGACCCTCTACGGTGGCGTCAACCTCGCCGTGCCGCTGACGCTGCGCCCGCTCACGGTCGGCTTCTCGGTCAGCCGGCCGGCGGTGCCGCAGGCACCCACGGCCGCCAGCGCCTGGGTCTCCTTCAGCGCCAACCTGCCCGGTGGCCAGCATGGCGGCGACGCGGCCTTCGCCGCCAGCCGCGCCGGGGCCACGCCCCGCTACCAGGTGCTGCGCTTCGGCGGCTCGGCCCTGCGGGAGGTTGCGGACTGGCGCCTGAGCGCCACCGTGGACGGCCAGTGGAGCGATGACCTGCTGGTCTCCGGCGAGCAGTTCAGCGCCGGCGGCGCGGGCTCGGTGCGCGGGTTCGCCGACCGCGGCATCACCGGCGACACCGGCCTGCGGCTGCAGGTCGAGGCCGTCACGCCCAACCTGTGGCCGGCGTCAGGCGACGGGGCGGGCGCGGCGGCGACTGTGCGCCTCGCGGCCTTCGTGGACGCCGCTTCGGCCCGGCGCCGTGCGCCAGCCGCCCTGGAGCTGGCGCGCACCGCCATCGCCAGCGTGGGCGTGGGTCTGCGTGCGCAGTGGGGCCCGGCGACGCTGCGGCTGGACCTCGCGCGACCGGTCCATCAGCGCACCGGCGGCCCCCGCGAATCGGGCGCCGCGCATGTTTCGGCCGCTTTCGCTTTCTGAACGCACGGGAGCCATCGCATGCGAACCCACCGCAACCCACTCGCCGCGCCGCGCCTGCGCGCCCTGAGCGCCGCGCTGGCCACCTGCTGGCTGGCCTCCGCCGGTGCCCAGCCGCAGCACCCGCAAGTGGTGTCGGGCAGCGCCAGCATCAGCCAGCAGGGCACCCAGCTGCTGGTGCGCACGGCCGACCGCACCATCCTCCACTGGGGCAGCTTCTCGATCGCTCCGGGGGAGGCGGCCCGCTTCATCCAGCCGCATGCCCAGGCTTCGGTGCTGAACCGCGTGACGGGCCCGCAGCCCTCGCGCGTGCTGGGCGAGCTGCTGTCCAACGGCCGCGTATTCCTGATCAACCCGAACGGCGTGCTGGTCGGACCGCAGGCACGCATCGACACCGCCGGCTTCATCGCCTCCTCGCTGGCGCTGGACGATGCGGACTTCCTCGCCGGTCGCCTGCGCTTCACCGATGCGACCGCCGGCGCCGGCGTGGTGCGCAACGAGGGTCTGATCCAGGGGCGCGGCGGGCTGGTGGCGCTGGTGGGCCCGCAGGTGCACAACACCGGCAGCGTGGCCTCGCCGGGTGGCGCCATCGTGCTGGCGGCCGGCCGCTCGGTGGAGCTGCTGGACGCCTACATGCCGGCCATCCGCGTGCGCATCGATGGTGTCGCCAGCGACGCGCACCTGCAGCAGGTGCTGCAGCGGGGCACGCTCAGCACGGCCGTCACCGCAGGCGACGAGGCAGTGGGCGCGCGGGCGGAGGGCGGGCGCATCGTGCTCTACGCGGCGGGCGATGCCGACGTGGCGGGCGTCGTGGACGCGTCCCACCATGCGGGTACCGGCGGTGGCGTCGACGTGACCGGGCGGGCCGTGCAACTGCGCGGCGGCGCCCGCATCGACGCATCCGGCGCCCGCGGCGGGGGCCGCGTGCGCATCGGTGGCGCGCCCGGTGACGGCCCGGCGGGCCTGTCCGCGTCGCAAGCCACCGTGCTGGAGCCGGGCAGCACGGTGCGCGCCGACGCCACGGTCGAGGGCGACGGCGGCCGGGTCATCGTCTGGTCGGACGGCCACACGGCCGCGAACGGCCGCCTCCAGGCCCGCGGCGCGGGGGCCGGCGCCGGCGGCTTCGTGGAGACGTCCGGCAAGCGCACGCTCGACGTGGCCGGCCTGTCGCTGGACGTCGCCGCCGGGCCGGCCGGCACCACCGGCGGCACCTGGCTGCTGGACCCGTACAACATCGAGGTCGTGGCTGGCAACGGCCTCACGGCCAACGGCGGCGCCACCGCCTTCACGCCCTCGGGCAGCAACTCGCAGGTGGGCGCGGACCTGCTGAATGCCCAGCTCGACGCGGGCACCAGCGTGACGCTGGACACCGCCGGTGCCGGTGCCGACGCCGGCCACATCACGGTGAGCGCCCCCATCACCAAGACGACGGCGAACGGCGCCTCGCTGACCCTGCGCGCGGATGGCGGCATCAGCGTGCAATCGGACATCACGCTCGCTGGCACCGCCACCGTCAGCCTGCAGGCGGCGGGCGCCATCAGCGTGCAGGGCGCCACGGTCACGGCGCACACCATCCAGGCGAACGGCGCCAGCATCAGCCGCAGCGGCGCCCAGGCCAACGACTTCGTCTTCTCGCTGCCGGCATCTGCCGGCAGCCTGGGCCTCACCACCACGACCGGTGCCATCGGCGCCGCGGGCAGCGCGATCCGTTTCACCGACCGGTCGACCACGAACAACTGGAGCGCGAACACGACGGCGGCCGGCGCTGCCGGCCACATCCACCTCGAATACACCGCCACCGCGGGCAGCAGCAACGCCAGCACCATCGCCGGCGCCAAGGTCAGCACCGATGCCGCGACGGCGCAGACGGTGTCCTACCGGCACGCTGGCACGGGCACGCTGGAGGTCACGAGCAACGTGACCGGCAACGACCATTGGCAGATCAACAGCGCGAGCCACTTCGCGGTGAGCAACGGCCAGTCGATCACCGCTTCCAGCGTGACCGTGCAGGCCACCGGGCAGCTGGAGTCGGGCGGCGGCGGGCCTTCCACGCCGTCCGTCATGTTCGACACCTCGGCCGTCAATGGCCCCATCTCGCTGACGGGCTCCGCCTTCACCGGCACCGGCTGCGGCGGCACCCAGCGCACCGTGGGCGTGCGGCCCGGCACCGGCACCGTGAGCGCCACGAGCAGCGGGGTTCCCAGCTGCGGGGGCTCCATCCAGCTCACGCACTTCGGCGGCGACCTGCTGACCAGCCGCTACCAGCTCGCCTTCACGGGCGGTGGTGCCGGCAACCCGGTGAACCTGGGTGCCGCGGACGGGCACGTCCTCATCGACGGCACCGCCGGCTTCGACGCCAGCGTGAACAACCGCAACTTCACGATCAAGACCCTGGCGGCCGGGCGCGACATCCGCTTCACCGGCGGTACGGTGCGGGGCAACCGCACCGAGTTCACGGCCACGGGCAACATCGACAACCTGTCGCCGGGCACGGTCGGCTTCGACCAGCAGAACCACAGTGCGCCCCAGTGGCAGCTGCACGCGGGTGGCGGCATCGGCCTGACCAACCCCATCGACTATTCCGTGGCCTGGGTCGGCAGCGTGCGCAGCGCCGGCACGGGCACCGCGGGCAACATCCGGCTGAACTGCGTGTCGTGCAGCGGCAACCGCTTCGGCGACCTCCGCACGGCGACGGGCAGCGCGCAATCGATCTCCCTGACGGGTTCCGGCGTCGTCTTCTCGCTCGGCCAACCCGGCTTCGGCGGGCAGGCCGAGACGGCCAACGACGACATCACCATCAACGTGACCGGATCGGTGCACTTCGACCAGTTCAACAGCACCCTCACGGCGGCCAGCTTCAACGCCACGGCCAGCGGCTACTCGCAGGGCACGAGCGGCATGGAGCGCTGGGTGTCCACCACGGGCGCGACGTCGATCACCGCGACCACGGGCAGCATCGGCAGTGCCTCGCAGGCGGCGCGTCTGTCGGGGCCGATGGGCTCGCTCACGCTGAGCGCGGCCGACAGCGTGTACATCGACGTCGGCGCGAACCCCCTCACCGACGCCATCTTCTCGAGCATCACCACCGGCGCCGGGGCCGGCGTGATCGGCCTGCGCCAGGCGACCGGCCAGACCATGACGTTCAACGGCACGCATGCGCTGAACGACAAGCTGGTGCTGTATGCCGATGGCGGCACCATCACCTTCGGGCCCACGGCCAGCCTCTCCGCGGCCGGCCTGGACCTCTGGGGCACGACCACGGTGCAGGCTGGCGCGGTGCTGACGCAGACCGGTGGCACGGGCCTGCTGCGCGGCAACCTGACCAACGCGGGCACCGTGCGGGTCAACGGCGGCAGCCTCGACATGAATAACGGCGGCTGGGGCGGCTACACCGACAGCGGCGGCACGCTGCAGCTCGGCGGCGGCAGCCTCACCGTGCCCGGTGTCGGCCTCACGCTGACGAGCGGATCGCTGCGCGGCAGCGGCACGGTCACGGGCAACGTGGTCAACACCAGCGGCACGGTGGCACCCGGTGCCTCGCCCGGCGACCTCACCATTGCCGGCAACTACACGCAGGGCGCGGGCGGCACGCTGGCCATCGAGATCGAGGGCACCACCGCCGGATCGGGGTTCGACCGCCTGAACGTCACCGGCTCGGCGACCCTGGGCGGCACGCTCGCCGTGACCACGCCAGGCGCCTTCATCCCCAGCACCAGCGACAGCTTCGCCTTTCTCACGGCGGCCAGTCGCAGCGGCACCTTCGCCACGACCCAGCTGCCCGCGGGCTATGCCGGCAGCGTGAGCTACACCGGGACGGGGGCCACCATGGGGTTCACGACGGTGCCCGCGCCACCGCCGCCACCGCCACCGCCACCACCACCACCACCACCACCACCACCACCACCACCACCACCGCCGCCGCCGGTCACCGCGCCCCCGGTGGACTCGACACCGGCGCCGGCGCCCCAGCCCGCGCCGGCCC
>NZ_JAYRZR010000038.1:0-35610 GCF_041916345.1 Ramlibacter sp. | reverse complement strand
GCGCCCTTCGCGAGCGCCGACACCACGACCGACTGGATGCTCGGCGCCTCCTACGATTTCCAGGTGGCCAAGGCCTTCGCCACCTGGGGCAAGTCGAAGTCGAGCGTGCTGGTGCCCAAGACCGCGACCGTGTCGCTGGGCGTGTCGGTGCCGGTGGGTGGCGGCCGCGTGCTGCTGGGCACGGCCCGAACCGAGCGCGACCCTGGCGCCACGCGGCGCACCACCACGCTGGGCTACGACTACTTCCTGTCCAAGAGCACCGACGTCTATGCCATGCTGATGCGCGACACCCTCAGCGGCGCCACCAGCGGCAGCAGCTTCGGCGCGGGCATCCGCAAGCGGTTCTGAACGGCCGCTAGCCGCCGTTCTCCACCTTCCACGCCTGCCCGCGGCCGCGGCCCAGCACTTCCACCAGGGGGGGCAGGGCTTCGCGCAGGCCGGCGGCCAGCGTGTGGGGCGGGTTGATCAGGAACACGCTGCTGGCCGTCAGGCCGGGGCGGCGCACGCCTGCCCCCGCCAGCGGGGCGGCCGGCGCCTCGTCCGCCTGGCCGATGTGCAGCATGGCATGCAGCCAGGGGCGGCCGGCCTGCTGCGCCAGCGTCTTCAGCCGGCGTGGCAGCGCGTGCGCCTCCGGCCGCGGGATCACCGGCATCCACACCATGTAGCTGCCGGTGGGGAAGCGCTTCAGCGCGTCCTGGATGGCGGCGCCGACGCGGGTGTAGTCGGTCTTGATCTCGAAACTGGGGTCGATCAGCACGAGGCCACGGCGAGAGGGCGGCGGCACCAGCGCCTTCAGGCCCTCGAAGCCGTCCTCGCGCTTCTGGCCCACCTGGCGGACCTTCTCCATCTGCGCCACGTGGCCGGCCAGCGCCTTGCTGTCGGTCGGGTGCAGCTCGAACAGCCACAGCCGGTCGCGCGGCTCGCGGCGCAGCAGCGCATGCACCACGAAGGGCGAGCCGGGATAGATCTTCAGCCGGCCCTCGCGGTTGAAGCCGCGCACCAGGTCCAGGTAGTCGGCCACCAGCGGATGCGCGCCCTCGGCGGCGAGCGGGCTGGCCATGAGCTTCACGATGCCATCGGCCGCCTCGCCCGAGGTGCCGGCAAAGTCGCTGTCCAGCCGATAGAGGCCGGCGCCCGCGTGGGTATCCACCACCGTGATGGCGGTGGGCTTGGTCATGAGGTGGCGCAGCACGGCCACCAGCACCAGGTGCTTCAGGACATCGGCGTGGTTGCCGGCATGGAAGCCGTGGCGGTAGGAGAACATGCGTGATTGTCACTCGCAAAACGCCTGCGGCGTTCGGTGCGTAGTGACTGAGCGGTTGCCGGGGGCGTGGCGTCCTGCATCCTTCTGGCTATAATGCCGGGTTCGCAGCGCCTTGGGCCCCCGCGGCGAAGCAGTACAGAACCCACCTAAGAGATCCCCGCAAGAGGGACACCGACCGTGGAAAAGGGGCAGATCGCGGTCCCCGCTCACGTGGGAGCCGCCAAACCAACTCGAGAGTCTTTATGACCACCACTGTCAGCGCCAAGCCCGCTGACGTGCGGCACGAGTGGTTTGTGATTGACGCGACCGACAAGGTCCTCGGCCGGGTAGCCAGCGAAGCTGCCCTCCGACTGCGCGGCAAGCACAAGGCCATCTACACGCCTCACGTCGACACCGGCGACTTCATCGTCGTCATCAACGCCTCCAAGCTCCGTGTGACCGGCACCAAGGAGACCGACAAGGTCTACTACCGCCACACCGGCTACCCCGGCGGCATCAAGGCCCAGACCTTCAAGGAAATGCAGGCCAAGCACCCCGGCCGCGCCCTGGAGAAGGCCGTGAAGGGCATGCTGCCCAAGGGCCCGCTGGGCTACGCCATGATCAAGAAGCTGAAGGTGTACGGCGGTGCCGAGCACCCGCACACCGCGCAGCAACCGAAGCCCCTGGAGATCTGAGCATGATCGGTGAATGGAACAACGGCACCGGCCGGCGCAAGAGCAGCGTCGCCCGCGTGTTCCTCAAGAAGGGCTCCGGCAAGATCACGGTGAATGGCAAGGACATCGCCGAATTCTTCGGCCGCCAGACCTCCATCATGATCGCCAAGCAGCCGCTGGTGCTGACCAACAATGTCGAGGCCTTCGACATCCAGGTCAACGTCCACGGTGGTGGTGAATCCGGCCAGGCCGGCGCCGTGCGTCACGGCATCACCCGCGCCCTGATCGACTACGACGCGGCCCTCAAGCCGCAACTCTCCGCCGCCGGCTACGTTACCCGTGACGCCCGCGAGGTGGAGCGCAAGAAGGTGGGCCTGCACTCCGCCCGCCGCCGCAAGCAGTTCAGCAAGCGCTGATCCCCGCTCGCCCGAGCCCGAGGCCGCACAAGTTCACGCTTGCTGCGGCCTTGTGCTTTGGGCACAGTCGCATCCCATGCGCTTCAAGCTCCTGCGCCGCCGCCTGACGATCAGCGCACCGCGCATGTCGGTGCGCAGCGCCATGCCCTGGCCCATCCGATGGGCGCTGGCCGCGGTGGTGCTGGGCTTCTGCGCCGCCATCGGCCTGTGGGCCTTCGAGCTCGGCAAGGACATCGCCGGCGTGGATACGGGCGCCAAGGAAGAGGTGGTCCGCCTGCGGGCCGAGGTCGCCCAGCTGCGCGAGGAGCGCGACAAGGCGCAGTCCATCCTCAACACCTCCGGCAGCCTGATCACCGCCGAGCGCGCCGCGCAGGAGCGCCTGGCCGCGCAGATCCGCACACTGGAGACCGAGAACCGCTCGCTGCGCGAGGACCTGGGCTTCTTCGAGAAGCTCATCCCCGCCGGTGGCGGCGAGGGGGTGGCCATCCGCGGCCTGCAGGCCGAGGTGCTGTCGGGCACGCAGCTCAAGTGGCAGGTGCTGGTGATCCAGCCGGTGAAGAACGCGCCCGAGTTCCAGGGCCGGCTGGAGGTCAGTCTCTCCGGTACGTTGGACGGCAAGCCCTGGCTGATGCCGCTGCCCGGCGGCGCGCTGCCGCTGCAGTTCCGCCAGTACCGGCGCCTGGAGGGCATGGTCAATCTGCCGGAGCGGGCCGTGGTAAAAAACGTGTCCGCCAAGGTCCTGGACGGTGCCGCCACGCGGGCCGTTCAGAGCGTCGCGCTGTAGGCCGACCCGCGGCCCCACCGAGGAGAACGACCCCATGTTCGGCAAGAAGTCCCAGCCCCCCATCAAGAGCCTGATCGCCCAGGGCACCCGCATCGAGGGCCACATGCAGTTCAGCGAGGGCCTGCGCATCGACGGCGAGGTGTTCGGCGACGTGCATGCCGCCGGCGAATCGAGCAGCCTGCTGGTCATCTCCGAGGCGGCCACGGTGCAGGGCGAGATCAAGGCCGACCACGTGATCATCAACGGCAGCGTGCGCGGCCCGGTGCACGCGCGCGAGCTGCTGGAGCTGCAGCCCAAGGCCCGCATCGAGGGCGACGTGACCTACGTCGCGCTGGAAATGCATCAGGGCGCGGTGATCTCGGGGCAGCTCAAACCCATCGTGGCCGACGGCAGCGCTGAAAAGCCCTTACTGAAACTGGCGGCAAAGTCCGCCTGATTGGCGGCAGCCGGCCGGCCGGCGTAATATCCGACTGAAACTACCAGGATTTCGACCATGAGCGCTGTCGCCGAGAACGTGTCCACCGAAATGCCCGCGCCGCTGATCTTCACCGAGAGCGCGGCCGCCAAGGTGGCCGACCTGATCGCCGAGGAAGGCAACCCCGATCTGAAGCTGCGCGTCTTCGTGCAGGGCGGCGGCTGCTCCGGCTTCCAGTACGGCTTCACCTTCGACGAAGTCGCCAACGACGACGACACGGTGATGACGAAGAACGGCGTTTCCCTGCTGATCGACGCCATGAGCTTCCAGTACCTGGTGGGCGCCGAGATCGACTACAAGGAAGACCTGCAGGGCGCGCAGTTCGTCATCAAGAACCCCAACGCCACCACCACCTGCGGCTGCGGTTCGAGCTTCTCGACCTGACCGTTCGAACGCGGCCTGCCGATCAGGCGGGGTAGACCGCACCCAGCACACGGGCGCCTCGGGCGCCCGTGGTGCTTGTGAGCGCCAGCTTTCGCCCTTCGACGCACTGGCAAGCCAGCCAGGCGAAGGCTGCGGCCTCCACCTGCTGCGGTGGAATGCCCCGCTCCGCGCTCGCGACCACCGCCACCGGCGCCAGCAGGGCGCCCAGCCGCCGCATCAGGTGGGCATTGAAGGCACCGCCGCCGCACACGATGACCTCCGCCACGTCGCGGCCGTGCAGCCGCACGGCGTCCGCGCAGCCGCGGGCGGTGAGTTCGGCCAGCGTGGCCTGCACATCGCGCGGGTCCAGGCCCGGCCAGGCGTCCAGGCGGGCCTGCAGCCAGGCGGGGTGGAACAGGTCGCGCCCGGTGCTCTTGGGCGGCGGCAGCGCGAAGTAGGGCTCGGCCAGCAGGGCCGCCAGCAGGCCGGCGTGCACCTGGCCGCCGGCCGCCCAGGCGCCCTCCCGGTCGAAGGGCTGGCCGGTGTGGCGTGCGCACCAGCCGTCCATCAGGGCGTTGGCCGGCCCGCAGTCGAAGCCGATCTGCCCGCCACCCGGGCGCAGCACGGTGAGGTTGGCGATGCCGCCGAGGTTGAGCACGCCGACCGCGGCGTCGTCGCGGCCGAACACCGCGTGGTGGAAGAACGGGGCCAACGGCGCACCCTGGCCGCCGGCCGCGACATCGCGGCTGCGGAAATCCGCCACCACCGTCAGGCCGGTCAGCTCCGCCAGCAGGGCCGGCTGGGCGAGCTGGATGGTGTAGCCGGTGCCGTCGAACTGCCCCGGCCGGTGGCGCACGGTCTGGCCATGGGCGCCGATGGCCCGCACGGCCGCGGCCTCGGTGCCGGTGTCCGCCAGCAGGCGCATGGCCACGTCGGCGTAGAGGCGCATCAACGCGTTGCCGGCCAGCCAGGCGCGATGCAACTCGTCATGACCGCTCGTGTTGAGCGCCAGCAGCTCGGCGCGCAGCGGCGCGGGCAGCGGGGACTCTGCATGGGCGATGACGCGTGGCCGGGGCCCGGCGCAGTCGGCCAGCACGCCATCCACGCCGTCGAGCGACGTGCCGGACATCAGGCCGATATAGAGCGTCGACATGGTCCGCAGCGGGCACCGCGCGGGGCGGCGCCCGGGCTACTCCATGCGGGCGGCGACCGTGGTGGTGGCCGCCGCCGAGAGCTGCACGCGCAGGCTGGCCACGGCCTGCTCGAAGGCCGGGCGGGCGCTGGCGGCCAGCGGCCGGCTTTCGCTCTTGCGGGCGATCTCGATCGGATCGCGATGCTGGCCGTTCTGGCGGAACTCGAAGTGCAGGTGCGGGCCGGTGGCCCAGCCGGTGGCGCCGACGGCGCCGATGCGCTCGCCGCGCTGCACGGACTGGCCCTGGCGCACGTCGATGCGCGAGAGGTGTGCGTACAGCGTCTCGTCGCCCTGGCCGTGGCGCACGCGCACGACCTTGCCGTAGCCGCCCATGACGCCGGCGAAATCGACCACGCCGTTGCCCACCACACGCACCGGAGTGCCGGTGGGCGCGCCGTAGTCCACGCCCATGTGGGCGCGCCAGGTCTTGAAGATGGGGTGCAGGCGCATGGCGAAGCCGCTGGTCACGCGCGAGAACTCCATCGGCGAGGCGAGGTAGGCGCGCTCCAGGCTTTCACCCGAGAAATCGTAGTAGCCGCCCTGGGTGCCCGGCTCCTGGAACCACAGTGCGTTCTTCACGCGGCCGGCGTTCACGAACTCGGCGGAGATGACACGCCCGGTGCGCAGCGGCTCACCGTCGGCCTCCAGCGTTTTATAGACCACGCTGAAGCGGTCGCCCTTGCGCAGGCCGCGGTGGAAGTCGATGTCGCCGGCGAAGATGTTGGCGAGCTGGATGGCGATGGGGTCGGCGATGCCCGATTCGTCCGTCGCGGCGAAGAGCGAGCTGCGGATGGTGCCGCTGCCCAGCCGGTACGAGGCGGAGAGCGGCGCGATCTCGATGCGGGAGGCCAGCCGGCCTTCGGGCGTGCGCTCGACCACCAGGCGCTTGAACAGGTTGTTGTCGCCGAAGGTCCAGCGGGCGGTGAGCCGCGCGAGCTGGCGCTCCTCGGTCGTCTCCACGCGCACCTGCCGGCCGTTCAGGCCCAGCAGTTGCTGGCGCACGTTGGCATCCTGCCGCAGGAAGGCGGCCGCGGCGGCGTCGCTCACGCCCAGGCGGGCCAGCAGCGTATCGACGGTGTCGTTGGGCCGGACGGTGTCGCTCAGGTAGAGGTTGTAGCGGTGCAGGTCGAGCGCATCGCTCTGCGCGGCCAGGGGCAGAGGCTCCACCGACTCGATCACCTGGCGCACCGGCATGGCGGCGGGATCGGGGCCGAGGGAGGCGACTGCGAACGCGCCACCGCCACCCCCCAGCAGCACAGCGGCGATCGCGGCCGTGATGTGCCTGGGATGATGTTCCAGCGTATGAAGGGCTGCGGCCTTGAGCCGGGCCGCTGCGATCAGGATGTCCTGCATCGGTCCTTGGGTTGCTGCCGGCCGGAGGCCGGGAAGGGAGCGCCCACTAGAATCGGCGGTCCCCGGCGACCCGGAAGTATAGCCATGCCGCCGGGCCCGGCCTACGAAGAAACCCTCATGAGTCAAGACGCCGCCCCCCCGTCCCACCCGGTGACCGACCGCACCCGCGAAGCCCTGGCGGTGAGCCTGCGCGGGGCCGATGAACTGATCCCGCAGGAGGACTGGCTGCGCAAGCTGGCCCGTTCCGAAGCCACCGGCGTGCCGCTGCGCATCAAGCTGGGCCTGGACCCGACGGCGCCCGACATCCACATCGGCCATACCGTGGTGCTGAACAAGATGCGCCAGTTGCAGAACCTGGGGCACACGGTCATCTTCCTGATCGGCGACTTCACCAGCCTGATCGGTGACCCGTCGGGCCGAAACAGCACCCGCCCCCCGCTCACGCCGGAGCAGATCAAGGCCAACGCCGAGACCTACTACGCCCAGGCCAGCCTGGTGCTCGACCCGGCGAAGACCGAGATCCGCTACAACAGCGAATGGAGCCTGCCGCTGGGCGCCATGGGCATGATCCAGCTCGCCGCCAAGTACACCGTGGCGCGCATGATGGAGCGCAACGACTTCCACCAGCGCTTTACCGCCGGCACGCCGATCAGCGTGCACGAGTTCCTGTACCCGCTGATGCAGGGCTACGACTCGGTGGCGCTCAAGAGCGACCTGGAGCTCGGCGGCACCGACCAGAAGTTCAACCTGCTCATGGGCCGCCACCTGCAGGCCGAGTACGGCCAGGAGCCGCAGTGCATCCTGACCATGCCGCTGCTGGAGGGGCTGGACGGCGTCGAGAAGATGTCGAAGAGCAAGAACAACTACATCGGCATCACCGAGGACGCCAACACCATGTTCGCCAAGACGATGTCGATCTCCGACACGCTGATGTGGCGCTGGTACACGCTGCTGTCGTTCCTGAGCGAGGCGCAGATCGCGAAGCTGCGCGCCGAGGTGGAGGGCGGCCGCAACCCGCGCGACGCCAAGGTGATGCTGGCCAAGGAGATCACCACGCGCTTCCACAGCGCCGCGGCGGCGGACGCGGCGGAGCAGGACTTCATCAACCGCAGCAAGGGCGGTGTGCCCGACGAGATCCCCGAGGTGGCGCTCACCGGCGCCCCTCTGGGCATCGCGCAGCTGCTCAAGCAGGCCGGCCTGGCCCCCTCCACCAGCGAGGCCAACCGCCTGATCGACGGCGGCGGCGTGCGCATCGACTCCGCCGCCATCAGCGACAAGGGGCTCAAGCTGCCCGCCGGCACCTATGTCGTGCAGGTGGGCAAGCGCAAGTTCGCGCGGGTGACGCTGGCCGAGTGAGTGGGCTGCTGGTTTGTACATTGCCTGTACAATTCCTGTCATGCTCACGAACATCGACATCGACGAGGCGCTCATTGCCGAAGCGATGGCACTCACCGGTGCGCGCACCAAGCGCGAAGCCGTCGACCGCGCCCTGCGTGAGATGGTGGCCAGGGCCAAGCGGCCGCGGTTCCGGGACTTCTTCGGCATCGGCGGCATCGATCCGGCTTACGACCCCAAGGCATCCGCACCTGAAGATTTCGGCAAGGGTCGCATCATGGAGCCGGAGTCGCCCTATGCGACGGCCCGGCCATCGCGTCCTGCCGAGGCCAAGGCTCGCCGCAAGCGCTGATGCTGCTGGTCGACTCTTCGGTGTGGATCGACGCGCATCGGGGTGCGCAGACCGAGTCCACGCGGTTCATCGCTAGTCGGGACGAAGTCGACGAACTGGCGGTGACCGGGTTGATCGTGCAGGAGGTCTTGCAGGGCGTGACCAGTGACCGAGCCTTCGACCACTTGTTCGCCATGTTCACGGGCCTCACGGTTCTCGAACCCCAAGGCCTGGCGACGCACAGGCTCGCGGCCCAGCTCTACCGACGAGCGCGGAGCGCCGGCTTCACGATCCGCAAGCCCACCGATTGCCTGATCGCGGCGCTGGCCCTCGAGCAAGACGCCCTGCTGGTGCACAACGACCGAGACTTCCTGTTTCTCGCGCAGGTCGAGCCGGCCCTGCTGATCTTCCCGGGCCGGCCCCACTGAGCGGCCGGCTCAGCGAATGAAGTTGCCGTTCGGCCCCACCACCGTGATCTCGACGAAGTTCGAGCCATGGTGGTTGGTCGGGCTGAAGTTCAGCTCGTAGCCGCCCAGGTCCAGCCGGCCCAGCTTCTCCATGCCCTGCACCAGGCTCTCGGGTGTGGGGTTCTTGCCGGCCGCCTTCAGCCCTTCGATCAGCACGCGGCCGTTGATGTAGCCGGCGTAGTGGTCGTAGTCCACCGGCCGGTCCTCGCGCTGCATCAGCTGGGCGAAGTTGCGTGCCAGCGGATTGGTGGCGCGCCAGGGGTAGGGCGTCGCTCGTGAGACGGCGAGGCCGCGCGCGTCGTCGCCCAGCGCCTTCAGGATCATCGTGCCGAGCGACAGCGAGAAGGTATAGACCGGCGCGCCGACCCAGGCGCGGTTGGCCTTCACGTAGGGCAGCACCGCCGGGCCCGCTACCACCATGATCACCGCCTGCGGCCGCGCCGCGGCCACCGCCTGGGCCGTGGCGACCGCGTCGGCGCCGGACACCTCCAGCGGTCGCGCCACGGCCACGGTGGCGCCCTCGGCCTGGATGATGCGTTCGGCCAGGGGCAGCAGCAGCTTGCCGAACTCGTTGTTCTGGTAGACCACCGCCAGCCGGGTGGACTGGATCGCCTTCAGGTTGCGCACCATGCGCACCAGTTCGTCGGCATAGCTCGCCTGCGTGGTGAAGAATGTCGGGTGGTGCCGCTCGCGCAGGGCCGGGCTGCCGCTGTAGGCGGCGATGAGCGGCATGCGCTTCTCGGCGATGTAGGGCAGCACGGCGGCCGTCTGTGCGGTGCCGACGGTGCCGAACAGGCTGATCACCTCCTTCTGCTCGACCAGCGTGCGGGCGTTCTCCAGCGTGCGCTTCGGGTCGAAGGCGTCGTCGAGCATCAGCAGCTCGATCGGCCGGCCGCCAATGCCGCCCTTGCGGTTGATCTCGTCGAAGGCGATCTTCTGCCCGCCGAGCACGCCCAGCAGCGGGCCAGCCATCGGCCCGGTGAGCGGGGCCGACTGGCCGATCAGCAGCGGCTTGGCCGCGGCACGCGCAGCGAGCGGGAGCGCGCAGGTGGCGGCGACGGCGGCGAGAACCAGGCGCCGGTTGCAGCGCGGGGCCGGGGGGGTGTGGGGCATGGCGATCTCCTCAACGGGGTGGATGGAGAGGCCATGGTTCGGCACGCGGGCCGGTGCGTCTGTCGGCCGCTTGCCGCACGGCGCACCGAATCGCGGAAACTTGCTGCGCGCCCCTCGGCATTTACCCGGGGTTGTCCGGTGCGCGACTCGGCACGAGCTGCGCCGGGCGGGGTGCTGCTCAGCCGTTGCTGCTCTTGGGCCGCAGCTCGCGCTGCCACTGCAGCGGCGTGCGCCCGGTGTGCCGCTTGAACTGCGCCGAGAAGTGGCTGGGGCTCGCGAAGCCGCAGGCCAGCGCGATCTCCAGCACGCTGGGCGCATGCGCCTCGGCGGCCGCGCCCGCGCCGCCCGCACCCGCCCACAGCAGGCGCTTGGCGTGCTCCATGCGCCGCGCCAGGATGTAGCGGTGCGGCGTGATGCCGGTGGTGTCGCGGAACACGCGGCAGAAGTGGAACAGGCTCATGCCAGCCACGCGCGCCAGGTCGTCCAGCGCGAGTTCCGTGGCCAGGTGCTGCTCGATGTGGTCGCGCACGCGGTCCAGGTCACGGCGGGCGGGGCCGGCGGCCTGGTGGTGCTCGCGCAGCAGCAGCCGGCCCACCAGCGCCATCGCCAGCCGCTCGGAGGCCCGGGCGCCGTCAGGGTTGCCATCACGCAGGTCCGCGTGCAGCGCCAGGGCCAGCGGCCGCAGCACGTCGTCGGCCGGCACCACCTGGTGGCGCAGCCGCGCGCGATCGGGCGGCAGGCCGAGCTCGATCGCGCAGTCGGCCACCAGCTCACGCGAGAGGCGGAAGGTGGCGAGTCGCGCCGGCTTGTAGGCCCGGCCCACCGGCTTGGGCATGCTGGCATCGTGGCGCACCGTCAGGTCGGGCGGGATCACCAGCAGCGAATGGCGCTTGCAGACAAAGGCGCCGCGCTGGCCGGTGCCGCTGACGTCGAACGAATAGGAGGGCCCGATGTTGAAGCTGATGCGCAGGTAGGGCGCGGGCTCGATCTCGTGCATGGGGCCGGGCACGTGCACAGCCGCCATCACCACATGGCGCGAGGCCGACGGCAGCACCTCGCGCTGGATGGTGGACGGCGCGGTCTCGGCGGGCTGTTCGGCAAGCGGGGCGGCGGCCATCGCGCGATGGTAGGCAGGGTCGGGCGGCGCGCTGCTCCGGTGTGACCCGGAGTCGCCCCGGCACCAAGGGGGTCAGCGCGCGCCCGCCTGCTCCAGCATCGTCACCATCGCCGTGTAGCCGCGCGACCGCGCCAGCGCCAGCGGGGTGCGGCCGCTGCGATCCGTGAGCTGCAGGCTGGCGCCGGCGTCGATCAGCGCCTTCAGCGTGGCCTGATGGCGCGGCCCGCCGTCGCCCAGCACGATGGCCTCGATCACGGCCGTCCAGTGCAGGTTGTTCACGTGGTCCAGCGGCGCGCCGGCCGCGATGAGCTGGCGCACCACGCCGTCATGACCCAGGTGGGCCGCGGCGATCAGCGCCGTGCCGTCGTAGCGGCTGGTCACCTGCTTCGCGCTGGCGCCCAGGGCCAGCAGCAGGCGCAGCGTCTCCTCGTCGTCGGCCACCGAGGCGATGGTGACGGCGTCGTAGCGGTCGTGCTCCAGCAGGTCGATGCCGGCGCCGGCCTTCACCAGCGCCTGGATCGCGGCGCGCTGGCGGGCGAAGGTCGCCACGTGCAGCGGCGTGCGGCCGTGGCCGTCGCGGGCATTCACGCTGGAGCCGCCCGCCGCGAGCTGGGCGATGCGCGCGGCATCGCCGCGATGCGCGGCGGCGTGCAGGCCCTGGTACTGCGCGGCTTCGGCGGGCGTGGGCGCGGTCTGCGCCTCGGCCGGCGCCACGGCCAGCGCGCCAACCGCGTACACCAGGGCGGCGGCCCAGGCCCGCAGGCCGGCCCGGCGCTTCACGGCGGGTGAGGGGGCCATCCGGCTCACTTCAGCAGGTCCTTCACCTTGTCCAGCGCGGCCACGGCGCACTGCTCGTCCAGGTGACCACCGGGTGCGCCGCCGACGCCGACCGCGCCGATGGTCTCGTTGCCCACCTTCACCGGCACGCCGCCGCCGAGCAGCAGGAAGCCGGGGATGTGCACCAGGTTCGCGGCGGCGGGGTTCTTCTGGGCGCCTTCCATCATCGCCAGCGTGTTGTTCTTCGCCGAGGCGGAGGTGAAGGCCTTCTCGTAGCTGGCGCCCAGCGTGTGCGGGCCGGCGTTGTCCGCGCGCTGCACGGCGCGGATGCTGCCGGCGCGGTCCACCACGGTGGCCGTCACGGCATAGCCGCCGGCGGTGCAGGCGGCCACGGTGGCGGCGGCGATCTGGTTGGCGAGGTCCAGCGACATGTTGCGCTCGGTGCGCACGGCCTGGGCGCTGGCGGTGGCGGCCGCGGCGGCCAGGACGAGGGCGGTGACGAGGGGCTTGCGCATGAGGGGTTCTCCTTGGGTGGTTCGGTGCAGTTCGACCGTGGGGAGAACTGTAGGAATCGGGCCGCCGGCTGCCCATTCGTGCGGCTACGCGCGCGCCTGCGTAGAACTACGGAGCCGGTGGCGAGGCGGCTTCCTCGTCGATTAGCGCCGCATAGCGCCGGATCAGCTGCGCCAGCGACTCCGCCTGCAGCTTGGCGAACAGGTGGGCGCGGTGCGTCTCCACCGTGCGCGGCGACAGGCCCAGCGCGCGGCCGATCTCCTTGTTGGTGAGGCCTTCGACGATCAGTCCGGCCACCTCGCGCTCGCGGTCCGAGAGCTGCGCATAGCGCTCGCGCGCCTCGCGGTCACCGGCCAGCCGCTCGCGCGACTTCACGTGCGTGCGCACCGCATGCTGCAAGGTCTCCAGCAGCACCTCGTCGTCCACCGGCTTCTCCAGGAACTCCGCCGCGCCACCCTTGAAGGCGCGCCGGCACATCTCCACCGTGCCGTGGCCGGTGAGCATCACCACCGGCTGGTCCACGCCTTGCGCCACCAGCTGCTCCAGCACCGCCAGGCCGCTGATGCCGGGCATGCGCACGTCCAGCACGATGGCGCCGATGTCGCCGCGCGGGAACTCGCGCAGGAACTGCTGCGGATCGCCCCAGCCCTGCACCCGCAGGCCCACGGTGGAGATCAGCAGGGCGAGTCCGGCGCGCACCGCCTCGTCGTCGTCGACGATGTGGATGAGGGGGGAGAGGACGGCCGTCATGCGCCTCCTGCCAGCGGCAACGTGAGCGTGAAGGCCGCGCCGCGCGGCGCCAGGGCCTGCGCCGCCAGCCGGCCGCCCATGCCTTGCGCGAGTGACTCGCACAGGCTCAGGCCGAGCCCGAGGCCTTGCTCGCGCGTGGTGAAGAAGGGTTCGAACAGGCGCGGCAGCACATCGGGGGCGATGCCCGGTCCGGTGTCGGCGATGGTGAGCGTGGCTTCGCCCGCGGCCGGCCCGGTGGCGAGCGTGACCGTCAGCTGGCGCTCGTGCGCGGGCACCTGCTCCAGGGCCTGCAGCGCGTTGGTCAGCAGGTTGTGCAGGATCTGCTCCAGCGCCACCGGCTCGGCGCGTACCGCCACCGGCGCGCCCGTCGCCACCACCTGCGGCTGCACGTCGCGGCGCTGGCACTCGGGCTGCAGCAGATGAAGGGCATTGCGCACCGCATCCTGCAGCACCACTGCCTGCGTGTCGGCGGATTGGCCCGGACGCTCCAGGCTGCGACGCAGCCGCCCCAGCACGTCCGAGGCGCGCCGGGCCTGCTGCTCGGCCTGCCGCATCGCGTCGCGCGCCGTAGGAAGGTCCGGCTCCTCGTCGTCCACCAGGCGGCGTGCGGCCTGCGTGTGGGCCAGCAGCGCGGCCAGCGGCTGGTTCAGCTCGTGCGCCAGTCCCGCCGCCAGCTCGCCCAGGGTGTTGAGCCGCGCCACCTGGCCCAGGCGCAGCAGTTCCTCGGCCCGGCGCCGCTCGGCCTGCTGGGCGCGCAGCCACGCGGCACCGCCCACCAGCGTGGCCATGGCCAGCGCCCACGCCAGCATCCAGGCCCAGGGCAGTTCGCCCCAGCCGACCACGCGGCGCGCGACCACGTCGAACGGCTGGCTGTCCGACGCCAGATGCTTGCGGAACTCATACACCCAGCCCGCGCCCGCATCGCGACCGGCCTGCAAGGGATAGCGCTGCGGCCCTTGCTCCAGCGCCAGCCGCACGGGGCTGGTGGCGGGCTGCATCGGCCACTCGTTCCACGGCACCACGGTCTTCAGGTCCATCCCCATCGCGAAGCTGGCGGGCGTGGCCGCCAGCACCAGGCGGTACCGGCCCGCCGCGAAATCGGCATCGGCCAGCACGGCGCGACGCGCTGCACGCGATTGCGCTTCGGCCGCGACCAGGGCCGCATCAGGCCAAGTGGCATCGCCCTCACGGCGCTGCACGGAGAGGATCTGCGGATAGAGCGCCGGCAGCCGCTGCTCGGCCGCCGCCGCCGCGCCGGTGGGCTGCAGCAGGGCCAGCGTGGCCAGGATGGCGTCGTGCTGCACCACGCGCTGGCTCAGCAGGCGGTGCGCGATGCGTGCGTCGGTCTCGAAGGCGTCGCGCTGCGCGTTGAGTTCCTGCCGCGCCAGCAGCACGCCGCCGGCCACGGTGAGCAAGGCCCACACGGCCAGCAGGGCGGCACGCGGCAAGAGGCGCATGTGCAAATTCTTGCATGAGTGCATCCCTTACCATCGGATCGTGATGACTCTTGCCGCCAAGGCCGCCCGAATCCAGCCCGAGACCCTGCTGCGCGCCTCGGTCGTCGTGGCCCTCGTCACCATCGCGCTGAAGACGCTGGCCTGGTGGCTCACCGGCTCGGTGGGCCTGCTGTCGGATGCGATGGAGTCGCTGGTGAACCTGGCTAGCGCCGTCTTCGCGCTGCAGATGGTGCGCATCGCCGAGCGGCCGGCCGACGCCGAGCACCCCTATGGCCATCACAAGGCCGAGTACTTCGCGGCCGGCTTCGAAGGCCTGCTGATCATCGTGGCGGCCATCGGCATCGCCTGGACGGCCGTGCAGCGGCTGATGAACCCGCAGCCGCTGGAGCAGCTGGGCCTGGGCCTGGGGCTCTCCGTGCTCAGCTCCGCCATCAATGGTGCCCTTGCCTGGGTGATGCTGCAGTCGGCAAGGGCGCACCGCTCGCTGGCGGTGGAGGGCGACGCGCGCCACTTGCTGACCGATGTGTGGACGTCCGCCGGCGTCATCCTCGGCGTGGGTCTCGTGGGGCTGACCGGCTGGATCTGGCTGGATCCGGCGGTGGCCATCGCGGTGGCGATCAACATCGTGCGCGAGGGCGTGCATCTCATGAGCCGCTCGACCGAGGGCCTGATGGATGGCGCGCTGGAGCCGGAGGTGCAGCAGGCCATCGATCGCACCCTGGACGAGTTCCGCCACCGTGCGATCCGCTTCGACCATGTGTCCACGCGCCGCTCGGGCCGGCGCCGCTTCGTGGACCTGCACATGCACATGCCGGCCTCCTGGTCCCTGGGGCGCGCGGCCGCCATGCGCGCCGCGGTGGAGCAGGCGCTGATGAGCGCGGTGCCCGGCCTGCGCGCCACCATCCAGCTGCTGCCCACCGACGTGGAAACCGGCTACGACCAGGAAAAGGACCCGCTCTGATGCTGGCCGTGGTGCAACGCGTGCGCGAGGCGAGGGTGGAGGTGGCCGGCGAGTTGATCGGCGCCATCGGCCAGGGCCTGCTGGTGCTGGTGTGCGCCGAGCGCGGCGATACCGAGACCCAGGCACAGCGCCTGATCGCCAAGCTGCTGAAGCTGCGCATCTTCAGCGACGAGGCCGGCAAGATGAACCGCAGCGTGCAGGATGTCGCTGGCGGCCTGCTGCTGGTGAGCCAGTTCACCCTGGCCGCCGACACCAGCGGCGGCAACCGGCCCAGCTTCACGAATGCCGCGCCGCCCGATGAGGGTCGGCGTCTCTACGAGCACGTCGTTGCGCTGGCCCGCGCGGCGCATCCGGTGGTGCAGACCGGCGAGTTCGCGGCCGACATGCAGGTGCATCTGGTGAACGACGGGCCGGTGACGATCCCGATGACGGTGCGTTAGCGCCCCGTCGTCCCCGCGCAGGCGGGGGCCCAGAAGGTGCTTGCATGCCGAGATCTCCTGGATTCCCGCCTGCGCGGGAATGACGAGCGCATCAACCCTTCGCCTTCACCACCGCATAGCGCCGCAGCGTCTGCTCGCGCGCTTCGGCATGGTCCACCACGGGTAGCGGATAGTCGCGCCCCAGCACGAGCCCGGCCGCCTGCAAGTCCAGCGGGCGCGCCGTCCACGGCGCGTGCACCGCGTTGCCGGACAGGCCCGCGAGCTGCGGCAGGTAGCGGCGGATGAAGCGGCCTTCGGGGTCGAACTTCTCGCTCTGGCTCACCGGGTTGAAGATGCGGAAGTAGGGCTGCGCGTCGCAGCCGCTGGAGGCGGCCCACTGCCAGCCACCGTTGTTGGCCGCGAGGTCGAAGTCGATCAGCTGCTGCGCGAAGTAGGCCTCGCCGCGGCGCCAGTCGATGCCCAGATCCTTGGTGAGAAAGCTCGCCACCACCATGCGCAGGCGGTTGTGCATGTAGCCGGTCTGGTTGATCTGCGCCATGGCGGCATCCACCAGCGGGTAGCCGGTGCGGCCCTCGCACCAGGCGGCGAACAGCGCCTCGGCCTCGGGGCCCTGCTCCCAGGCGATGCCGTCGTACTCGGGGCGGAAACTGTGGCTGGCGCCCTGGGCGTCGTGCACGTGCGGAAAGTTCGCCAGCACCTGGTGGTAGAAGTCGCGCCAGATCAGCTCGTTCAGCCACACGTCGGCACCGCGTGATCCGCCCGTCGCCGCTTGCTGCGCCAGGGCGGCCGCCTGCCGGATGGAGAGCGTACCGAAGCGCAGGTGCACGCTCAGGTAGCTGGGGCCCTTGATGGCGGGGAAGTCGCGCGCATCGGCGTAGCGGTCCATGCGTGACGCGAAGTCGCGCAGCAGCGCCTGCGCACCGCTGGCGCCCGGCACCACCGGCAGCTCGCCGAGGTTGGAGGGTTCGAAGCCGATGGCCGCGAGCGGCGGCACGCCGGCCTGCCAGCCCTCCGGCACGGGCGCCAGCCGGTCCAGGTAGCGCGCCACCGGATAGGGCTTGAGATAGAACGCATCGAGCTTCGCGCGCCAGGCCCGGCTGTAGGGCGTGAACACCGCGTAGGGCTTGCCCGCCTGGGTGAGCACTTCCTGCCGCTCGAAGACCACGTGGTCCTTCCAGGTGTGCAGCGCGATGCCCTGGCCCGCGAGGGACGCGCGCACCTCGTCATCGCGCTGGCGGGCGAAGGGCTCGTCGTCGTGGTTGGCGAACACTGCCTGCGCGCCCAGCGCTGAAGCCAGGCGCGGGATCTCATCGCGAGCCGACCCGTGCAGCACGATCAGCCCGCGGCCTTCGCCTTGCGCGCGCAGCGCGGCATCCAGCTCGCGCAGGCTGGCATGGATGAACTCGACCCGCCGGTCCCGGCGCGGCAGTGCCGCCAGGATGTCGGTGTCGAAGACGAAGACGCAGTGGACGCCGCGGCAGGCCTTGAGCGCGTGGTACAGCGCCGCATGGTCGTCCAGCCGCAGGTCCCGCCGCAGCCAGACAAGGCCGGTGTCGCAGGAGGGGGTCATCTACAATGCCCGATCATGCCGCCCGATGCCGACTCGATCAACCTGACGCATCATTTCCTGATCGCGATGCCGGGCTTGCAGGACGCCACCTTCGCCCGCAGCGTGGTCTACCTGTGCGAGCACAGCCCGCGCGGCGCGCTGGGTCTGGTGATCAACAAGCCGACCGACATCAACCTGCGCAACCTGTTCGAGAAGGTGGACCTGCCCCTGGGCCGGGACGACCTCGCCACCACGCCGGTGCTGCAGGGCGGCCCGGTGCAGACCGAGCGCGGCTTCGTGCTGCACGAGCCGGTGATCGCCGAGGGTGGCGACGCCGGCGAATCGGTCTATGCCTCCACGATGACGATTCCCGGCGGCCTGGAGATGACCACCTCCAAGGATGTGCTGGAGGCCGTCTCCAGCGGCGCCGGTCCGCGCAAGCTGCTGGTCACGCTGGGCTACTCGGCGTGGAGCGAAGGCCAGCTCGAATCCGAGCTCGCCGACAACAGCTGGCTCACGGTGGGCGCGGATCCGGCCGTGATCTTCGACACCCCCATCGAGCAACGCTACGACCGTGCACTCTCGCTGCTGGGCCTGCAGGCGTGGATGCTCTCGCCGGGGGCGGGGCACGCGTAGTGGCGACGCCGCCCGAAGTCCCCGCGCGCTGCCAGACCTTTCTTGCTTTCGATTACGGACTCAAGCGCACCGGCGTAGCCAGCGGCAACCGGCTGCTGGGCACGGCCACGCCGCAAGCGACGATCCGCGCCGAGGGCGCTGCTCGCCTGGCCGCGGCGGTGGCGCGCATCCGCGAGTGGCAGCCTGATGCGCTGGTTGTGGGCGTGCCCTTCCATCCCGACGGCGCCAGCCACGACAATACGGCCCGCGCGCGCAAGTTCGCGCGCCAGCTGCGCGCGGCCAGCGGCCTGCCGGTGTTCGAGGTGGATGAGCGCTACAGCACCACCGAGGCACTGGCCTCTGGCGCGCGCGATGCCGACGCCGGCGCGGCCTGCGTCATCCTGGACCAATTCCTGAGGAGCCTGCCTTGACCGCGGATCAAACCGGCACCGGCGCGCTGACGCTCGACGCCGAAGCCCTGTACCGAGAACTGCTGCGCGGCGTGCGCACGCTCATGGCGCCCGATGCCCGCCTGGTCGGCGTCACCTCCGGCGGCGCCTGGCTGGCCGAGCGCCTGCAGGTCGACCTGGGCCTGGCGGGCGCGCCGGGTGTCATCTCCTCGGCCCTGCATCGTGATGACTTCGCGCGGCGCGGCATGGCCGCGAGCGCGCAGACGCGGCTGGACTTCGACGTGAACGGCGCGCGCATCGTGCTGCTGGACGACGTGCTCTACACCGGCCGCACCATCCGCGCGGTGCTCAACGAGCTGTTCGACTATGGTCGCCCTGCGTCGGTGTCGCTCGCCGTGCTGGTGGACCGGGGCGGCCGCGAGCTGCCGATCCAGGCCGACTTCGCGGCGGCGCGCGTGCTGCTCGCGCCCGCGCAATCGCTCGCGCTGGCGCGCGCCGGCGATGGCCGCTTCAGCTTCCAGGTCGAGCGCGCGAACTGAAAGCGCCAGGACACGCCATGCTGCACCACCGCCACCCCCAGCTGAACAAGAACGGCGAGCTGATCCACCTGCTGTCCATCGAAGGGCTGCCGCGGGAGATCCTCACCCACATCCTCGACACCGCCTCCAGCTTCGTGAGCGTGAGCGACCGCGAGGTGAAGAAGGTGCCGCTGCTGCGCGGCAAGAGCGTGTTCAACCTGTTCTTCGAGAACAGCACGCGCACGCGCACCACCTTCGAGATCGCGGCCACGCGCCTGTCGGCCGACGTCATCAACCTCGACATCGCGCGTTCCTCGGCCAGCAAGGGCGAGTCGCTGCTGGACACCATCGCCAACCTGTCGGCGATGGCGGCGGACCTGTTCGTCGTGCGGCACAGCGAGTCTGGCGCGCCCTACCTCATCGCACAGCACGTGGCGCCGCACGTGCACGTGGTCAACGCCGGCGATGGTCGCCATGCCCACCCCACGCAGGGGCTGCTGGACATGTACACCATCCGCCACTACAAGAAGGATTTCAGCGGCCTCACGGTGGCGATCGTGGGCGACGTGCTGCACTCGCGCGTGGCCCGCAGCGACATCCACGCGCTCACCACGCTGGGCTGCGCCGAGGTGCGGGTGGTGGGCCCGCGCACGTTGGTGCCCGGCGACATGGCCGACATGGGCGTGCGCGTGTTCCACAGCCTGGAGGACGGCCTGCGCGGCTGCGACGTGGTGATCATGCTGCGCCTGCAGAACGAGCGCATGAGCGGCGCGCTGCTGCCCTCCTCGCAGGAGTTCTTCAAGCGCTACGGCCTCACGCCCGAGCGGCTGGCGCTCGCGAAGCCGGACGCCATCGTCATGCACCCGGGGCCCATCAACCGCGGCGTGGAGATCGATTCCTCGGTGGTGGATGGCAAGCAGAGCGTGATCCTGCCGCAGGTGACGTTCGGCATCGCCGTGCGCATGGCCGTCATGAGCATCGTCGCCGGCAACGAAGCTTGAGATCATGAAACTCCTCATCCGAAATGGCCGCGTCGTCGACCCGGCGCGCAACTTCGACGAGATCGCCGACATCGCCGTGGCCGCGGGGCGCATCATCGCCATCGGCCAGGCGCCTGCGGGCTTCGCGCCCAACCGCACCATCGACGCCGCTGGCTGCATCGTGGCACCGGGGCTGGTGGACCTGGCGGTTCGCCTGCGCGAGCCGGGCCACGAGCACGAGGGCATGCTGGAGAGCGAGATGGCCGCGGCGGTGGCCGGCGGCGTGACCAGCCTGGTGTGCCCGCCGGACACCGACCCGGTGCTCGACGAGCCGGGCCTCGTGGACATGCTGAAGTTCCGCGCCGAGAAGCTGCACCAGGCGCGCGTGTTCCCGCTCGGTGCCCTCACGCGCGGCCTGGCCGGCGAGATCCTCACCGAGATGGCGGAGCTCACCGAGTCCGGCTGCGTGGGCTTCAGCCAGGCCGAGGTGCCGCTGGCAAACACGCAGGTGCTGCAGCGCGCGCTGCAGTACGCCTCCACCTTCGGCTATGCCGTGTGGCTGCGCCCGCAGGAGCTGCACCTGGGCAAGGGCGTCGCCGCCAGTGGCCCGCTGGCAACGCGCATGGGCCTCTCGGGCGTTCCGGTGGCCGCTGAGACGATCGCGCTGCACACCATCCTGGAGCTGATGCGCGCCACGCGCGCGCGGGTGCACCTCTGCCGTCTGAGCAGCGCCGCCGGCGTGGCGCTGGTGCGCGCCGCCAAGCAGGAGGGGCTGGCTGTCACCTGCGACGTGAGCATCAACTCGCTGCACCTGACGGACGCCGACATCGGCTACTTCGACAGCCGCATGCGCCTGAACCCGCCGCTGCGCCAGGCCCGTGACCGCGATGCCCTGCGCGAGGCACTGGCCGACGGTACCGTCGACGCGCTGGTGTCCGACCACACGCCGGTGGACGAGGACGCGAAGACGCTGCCCTTCGCCGAGGCCGAGCCCGGCGCCACCGGGCTGGAGCTGCTGCTGGGCCTGGCGCTGCGCTGGGGCCAGGAAAGCGGCGTGGGCCTGCCGCGCGCGCTGGCCGTGCTCACCTGCGAGCCGGCGCGTGTGCTGGGTTCCGCGCTGGGCACGCTGCAGGCGAGCGCGGGCCAGCTGGTGGAGGGCGGCATCGCGGACCTGTGCATCTTCGACCCTGCCGCGAGCTGGACGGTCACCCCGCAGGCGCTGCGCAGCCAGGGCCGGCACACGCCCTTCGAAGGCCATGAGCTGCCGGGCCGCGTGCGCTGGACGCTCGTGGGTGGCCAGGTCGCGTACGAGGCGCGGTCCGACGCGTGAACGGGCTGCGCGGCGCGTTCCGCCTGGCGCGGGCCACCTGGCATGCGCTCGCCGGCTGGCTCACCATCACCCTGCTGTTTCCGCGCTGGGGCGAGCAGCGGCGCCAGGCCACCGTGCAGGCCTGGGCGCTGCGCATGCTGCGCATCCTGGGCGTGACGCTGCATGTGCACGGACAGCCGCCGGTGCAGGGCCCGGTGCTGCTGGTGGCGAATCATCTCTCCTGGCTCGACATCCTGGTGATGCACGCTGCGCGCCATTGCCGCTTCGTCTCCAAGGCGGAAGTGCGACGCTGGCCGCTGATCGGCACCCTGGCCACCGGTGGCGGCACGCTCTACATCGAGCGCGAGAAACGTCGTGACGCGATGCGCGTGGTGCACCGCATGGCCGAGAGCCTGCGCGCGGGCGAGATCGTGGCGGTGTTCCCGGAAGGCACCACCACCGACGGCCGCGAACTGCTGCCCTTCCACGCCAACCTGATCCAGGCCGCCGTGTCGGCCGACGCGCCGGTGCAGCCCGTGGGCCTGCGCTTCGTGGACCGCGCGACCGGCGCCGACAGCGCGGCGCCGCTGTACATCGGTGACGACACGCTGGTGGGCTCGCTCTGGCGCGTGGTGGCCGGCCGGCCGTTCGCGGCGCATGTGCACTTCGGCCAGCCGCAACGCGCCGAGGGGCGCGACCGCCGCGCCTGGGCGCAGGCGCTGCAGGCAGCGGTGGATGAGCTGCGCCGGCGAAAAGGCTGAGTCAGCCGTTCGCGAACGACACCATCGGCGCCGCCGCCGCGCCACCCTCGCGCTGGAAGGTGACCACGTGGTCCACCTGCGGGCGGATGCCGATCCACTCGCCGATCTTGTGGTCTTGGTGGCTGGGCACGTGGGCCAGCACCGTCTCGCCGGTGGCGAGACGCAGCGTGTAGAGGAACTCCGAGCCGCGGAAGGCCTTGCGCACGATCTCGGCCTTCACCGGTGCGTCGTCGTCGTGCACGATGTCGTCGGCGCGCAGCAGCACCTCGCACTGGCCCCAGCCGAAGGCCTCGGGCAGCGGGCATTCCGCGCCGTCGGTGAGAGCACCCAGCGCCGTGTGCACCACCACGCCGGTGGCGGTGCGCTTCACCGTTGCGGGCGTGAACACGCCGTGGCCGATGAAATCCGCCACGAAGCGCGTGGCCGGGCGGTGATACAGCGTGTAGGCGTCATCCCACTGGTGCAGCCGGCCCTCGTGCATGACGCCGATCACGTCGCCGATGGCAAAGGCCTCCAGCTGGTCGTGGGTGACGAACAGCGCGGTCGCGTGCGCGGCCTTCAGGATGCCGCGGATCTCGTGGGCCAGGCGCTCACGCAGGTCCACGTCGAGGTTGGAGAAGGGCTCGTCCAGCAGCAGCAACTGCGGACGCGGCGCCAGCGCGCGAGCGAGCGCCACGCGCTGCTGCTGGCCGCCCGACAGCTCGTGCGGCATGCGCTTCTGCGTGTCGGCCAGGCCCACCAGCGCCAGCACCTCCGCCACGCGCGCGGCCTGGTCTGCCTTCGACAGCGCGCGGCCGAGCCCGAAGCCGACGTTGCCCGCCACGTCGAGGTGCGGGAACAGCGCGTAGTCCTGGAACACCATGCCGATGCGCCGCTGCTCCGGCGGCACGTGCACGCCCTGGCCCGTGACACGCTGGCCGGACAGCAGGATCTCGCCGCCGGTGGCGGGCTCCAGGCCGGCCACGGCGCGCAGCAGCGTCGTCTTGCCGCAGCCCGAGGGCCCGATCAGCACGCCGATGTCACCGGCGCGCAGGCCGAGCGACACGGCGTCCACCGCCGCCCGCGGCCGGCCGGGGTAGTGGACGCTCAACTGGCGCAGCTCGATGTGCATCGCTCCATTCTAGATGCTTACAATTCTCATTTGCATCGTTCGGGCCGATCCGGCCTTTCCTCAACGCCCGCGACGGGCCCCGCCCATGCCCGCCCACCGGCTGCGTGACCTGCCCCTGCTGATCCTCGCCGTGCTGCTGGTGCTGCCGGTGCTGGCCGTGCTGGGCTCCTGGCTGTCGTGGAACGCGCAGAGCGCGCAGATCCTGCGCGAGATGGCGGCCACCGTGCTGCCCGACTACGCCCTCACCAGCCTGCTGCTGTGCGCCAGCGTGGCCGTCGGCGTGGCCGTGGTCGGATCTGCCGGCGCGGCCGCGGTCACGCTGTTCGAGTTTCGCGGCCGCCGCCTGCTGGAATGGGCGCTGCTGCTGCCGCTGGCGATGCCGGCCTATGTGGTCGCCTACGCCTACACCGATTTCCTGCAGTTCAGCGGCCCGCTGCAGACCTGGCTGCGCGCCCAATTCGGGCTGCAGGGGCGCGTGTTCCCCGAGGTGCGCAACACCGCCGGCGCTGCCTGGGTGTTCATCTTCACGCTCTATCCCTATGTGTACCTGCTGGTGCGCACCGCGCTGTCGGAGCGCGCCGCGCAGCTGATGGAGGCCGCGCGGCTATTGGGCGCGCCGCTGCACGAGCGCATCCGCCGCGTGGCGCTGCCGCTGGCCCGACCGGCCATGGCCGCCGGCATCGCGCTGGCGCTGATGGAGACGCTGGCCGATTTCGGCGTGGCCAGCTACTTCGGCATCCAGACCTTCAGCGCCGGCATCTACAAGGCCTGGCTGGCCATGGACAACCGTATCGCGGCGGCGCAGCTCGCCACCGTGCTGCTGGCCGTGGTGGCGGCGCTGCTCGCGCTGGAGGCGCGCGCCCAGAGCCGCCTTCGCTTCGTGGCCGGCCGCAGCCGCGGCGGCGGCATGGAGGCGCAACCGGTCCCGCTGAAGGGGCTGCGCCTGCTGGCGGCCTGGGCCGTGTGCGCATTGCCGGTGCTGATGGGCTTCGTGCTGCCGGTGCTCTTCATGCTGCGGCCCCTGGCGGCGGATTGGTCGGTGCTGCCCTGGGACCGCTTCCTGCAATGGGCCGGCAACAGCCTGCGCCTGGGCGCGCTCAGCGCCGCGCTGGCCGTGATGCTGGCGCTCGCGCTGGCCTTCCGCCTGCGCCGCGGCGGGGGCGGCGTGGCGCGCGGCGTGGTGCAGCTGGCCGGCCTGGGCTATGCCGTGCCGGGCGCGGTGCTGGTGGTGGGCCTGCTGCTGCCGGTGGGCTGGGTGCAGCAGGCCTGGCCGCAGTCGGCCGTGGGCTACTGGATGACGGCCACCATCCTGGGGATCGTGTGGGCCTATCTGGTGCGCTTCGTCTCGGTGGCGCTGCAATCGGTGCAGAGCGGCTATGCGCGCATCCCCGCCAGCCTGGACGATTCGGCCCGCATGCTGGGCGCCGGCTCCGCAGCGCTGCTGACGCGCGTGCACTGGCCGCTGCTCAAGCGCTCCGCCGCCGCGGCCGGCCTGCTGGTGTTCGTGGACGTGATGAAGGAGCTGCCCGCCACCCTGGTGCTGCGGCCCTTCGACAGCGACACGCTGGCGGTGGTGGCCTACCAGCTCGCGCGCGATGAACGCCTGGGCGAGGCGGCGCTGCCCTCGCTGGCGCTGGTGCTGGTGGGCCTGATTCCGGTGGTGCTGCTGTCGCGCACGCTGCGCGGCAAGGGCTAGCGGAGACGACGGGGGATCATCAGTCGTCCCCCTGCTGCGCCGGGCTTGCGCCGGGCTTGCGGAAGACAACCTCGCCGGTCGGCACATGCACCACGCGGATCTCGCCACTGGACACCAGCGTCTTGGCCGCCAGGCTGACGGCCAGCGCGCGGTCATTGAGCGCCAGACCCTGCTGCGCGCCCGCATCCGCCCACAAGCGGCCGGCGATGGGCTGCGTGCTTTCGATGCGGTAGTCGGCGGCGGTCATGGCGTTTCCCCTGAAGGTCTTGACGGGTTCCTGGGCATCCTAGGCGGCGGGCGTGGCGCCTTGGTGACACCGTTTGCAACCGACTGGCCCGTTGTGTAACCAGTGGCAATGGTGCCCTGCAGCATCCGCGCGCGCGCCTGTGCCATCAAGCAAGCAACGTGCCGAAACGTGACCCGGCGGCGGCCTGCCCGTATCATGCCGGGCAGCCCGGCGCGAGGAGACGGGCCGCCATGAACCAGCCCCTGCGCTCGCCCACGGTTGCCCGCCGCGCCCCTGCCGCACGTGCCGAGACCGGCTTCTCGCTGATCGAGATCCTGATCGTGGTGGCCATCATCGGCATCCTCGGCGCCATTGCCTTCCCCATGTACCAGGACAACACGCGCAAGGCCCGCATGACCGAGGTGGTGGTGGCCGCCAGCACATGCCGCACCGCCGTGAGCGAGGTCTACCTGGCCACCGTCGTGCCGCCCAGCGGCTGGAACTGCAGCCAGTTCCCGGCCAGCAAGTACGTGAAGAGCGTCGCCACCGCGGAGGGCGGCGTGATCACCGTCACTGCCACCGGCTTCGGCGACAGCAGCATCGACGACAAGGTGATCACCTTCACCCCCTACCACGACGACACCACGCCCAAGAACCACGCGACCGCGGGGCACCTGGGCAAGGCGGTGTTCAAGTGGGAGTGCCAGTCGCCCGCGAGCGGCGGGATTCCGGTGAAGTTCCTGCCGGCGAATTGCCGGGGGGTGTGAGGGTAAAGGTGGTGGACAAGCAGTCTATTGGTGCTGAAATTGGGCTCGACTTGGCCGGGCAACATTCGCATTGTGGGCAATTTGGAAGCGCGAAACAGGCGGGTAGATGTGGCAGACTAAATCGAATATGTGGCACGCCGACGTCCCTTGCGCTCCAATTGCTCTAACGGCCATTATCTGACGTAGATTACCTCGGATATTCTGCCGTCAAGGAGGGGAAAAGTGTCTGCGAATTGCTGGAGCTTGCCTAAGCGGAAGTGGAGGCTCGTGGTGGCACTTGCGGCGGCAGCGATGAACACTGCTGTTGTCGCAGAAGTCTGGATGCCAATCATTGATGGTTCAACAAGAACCATTGAAGTTCAAGGATTGCACGCGACCCTTGATGGTAGCGTTGCTTACTATGTTTCCCGGTACTCAACCGCTAGGGGGCGAATCACGATTCGTGTTGAAGTTCGTTGCAATGAAAGACGGCGAGCGGTAGTCACTACGGAATCTCCGCCTACGATCCGCCCGTTCCCATTTCTCTCGTTCGAGCAATTGGAACCCGATTCCTTGGCAGAAGCGGAGTTCGCGTGCCGTTGGGCGGCTGACGACCCTGTCGCCAAGAGTCGAGTGGCAATGGCTCGGTTGAATCCCACATCAGCTGAGCAACCCAATCAGGGCCAGCTACACCAGTCTGCGCCTGCAGCCACAACGGTCCCCGCAAAGGCTGCCAAGCGTGAGCCGATTGCTCTAGGATCCGGATTTGTAGTTGGCACTCGCCTCGCCGTGACCAATCAACACGTGGTTGATGGCTGTGAAACCCTCACTGTTCGGCAGGGTGACGAAGTTCGAACCGCTGAAGTTCAAAGCTCACATACTGGTTTCGATTTGGCGTTGTTGTCCCTTAGTGGCCCACTTGGTTCACCGGTGAGCATTCGAAGTGCTGTATCCCTCGGCGAAGACGTAATGGTTGCCGGGCATCCGCTGTCTGGGTTCTTGGCTTCCGATATTGTGGTCACATCTGGACAAGTGAATAGTCTGTCTGGGCTTAAGGACGAACCGACCTTATTTCAACTGTCGGCAGGCATTCATTCCGGAAACAGTGGCGGCCCTGTATTAGACAGATTCGGCGCCCTAGTTGGTGTGGTTGTAGCGAAAGTCGATGCGCTAAAGTTTGGTCGTGCTACAGGTGAGATACCGCAGAATCTCAATTTCGCTATAAAGCCCGAGGTCCTGCGCCTGTTCTTGGATACACATCGTGTACGCTATGTCAATGCCGTCGGTGGCCGTAGGCTGGAGGGGGTCGAACTCGCAGGCCGTGCTCGTGGCGTTACTGTGCAAATTGTCTGCCAAGATTGAGTACGCGGTGGCTTCGCGGCGATCTGACCCGCCAGGGGTTTCGTGGGGGCAACTGGTGTGAGGTAGTCGTCGCGCCGCTGGCGCCATTTCAGCCATGCAGCTGGTCAGGTAGAGGGCAAGCTCGCAGCGCTCGGCTTGCAGGAACGCCTCGACCTCACAGCCGAAGCCTGGGCGCAGGAGGCGCTGGCGACCGCGGCTATCGAAGGCGAGCAGCTCGATCTGCTGGCCGTCCGTTCCTCCATTGCGCAGCGCCTGGGCGCCTCGGGGTCGAAAGGCGCGACGCCCCCCAGGCATGTCGATGGCCTGCTCAGCATCATGGACGACGCCGTCGTCAAGGCCCGCGAGCCCCTTACCAACGAGCGTCTGCAGGCTTGGCAGCTGCGCTCTTCCCAACCGGCTTCTCCGGCATGCGCCCGGTGCGGACCGGTCCCTACCGCACCGAAGCTATGCAGATCGTGAGCGGCCCCCAGCGCAGGGAGACGGTGCACTATGAAGCACCGCCGGCCGCCGAGATGCCGGTGCAGATGCAGAAGTTTCTCGACTGGTTCAATGCGAGCCAGGAGAACAGCCTTGTGAAGGCCGTGCTGTCCCACATCTGGTTCGAGACGATCCACCCGATGGATGACGGCAACGGACGAGTCGGGCGCAACATCGTGGACCTCTGTCTGGCCAGAGACGCCGGTGAGGCGTCTCGACTGGTGCGCATTTCGCAGCGCCTGCTCGAGCATCGGGAGGTCTACCACCACGAACTGGGCCGTGCCCAGCATGGTGGGCTGGACGTGACGCCGTGGATGATCTGGTTCGTGCGGCAGGTCCGCATGGCATGGGAGGCGGCCAGCGCGGTTGTGGACACCTCGCTTGAAAAGGCACGGTTCTGGGTGGCACACACCGGGATGCCGCTGAACGCACGACAGAGGAACGCCATCAACGCATTGCTGGACCAGGGGCCAGGCGGTTTCGAGGGAGGCATGAGCACCCGCAAGTACTAGAGCCTGACCAGCGCCTCACGCCCCACGGCGTCGCGCGAGCTGATCGAGCTGGGCGTGCTGAAACAAGTGGGGGCAGGGCGATCGACGCAGTACTACGTCAACCTGCCTGGGTGGCATCCGGCGGAGGCGTGATCCCGTCCCTGGCGCCCCCGACAGGAATCGAACCTGTATCTAGCGCTTAGGAGGCGCTCGTTCTATCCATTGAACTACGGCGGCGGGGCAGCGCATTGTAGGGGCTGCCCCCCGCCCTCAGCCGTTCTGCGCGATGAGCTGGCCGGTGGTGGCGCGCAGGCGGTTGGAGATCTGCGCGGAGAGGGCGCGCATGAACTCCTGCGCGTCGGCCGGGTGGTAGCCGGCCCAGGTGGCGAAGCCCCGGCGCGGCAGCACGAACAGCAGGCACGAGCTGACCGCCGTGGCCCTGGCGGAGCGCACGGACCCATCCAGGAAGGCCATCTCGCCGAACACCATGCCGGGGCCGAAGGTGGCCACGCGCACCGCCTCGGTCTTGCCCGGCAGCTCGATGCTCACGTTGCCGGCCAGCACCAGCAGCAGGTTGCCGTCCTTGTCGCCGGCGTTGAACACCGGCTGGCCGGCCGCCACCGCGATGACCTTGCCGAAGCCGGGCAGCTGCGCCAGGGCGGCGTCGCTGAGCGTGGCGAGCAGCGGTACCTCCTTCACGTTCTGGTAGGGCTTGGGCTGGGTCACGTTGGTCACGCCCTGGCGGCGCAGCACCTCGTTCTCGGCCCACTCCAGCGCCTTGTCGGTATTGGAGAACAGCATCACCGTCTCATGCAGGGCGCGCCGCGCGTCGTCGGAGGGGTGGCTCAGCATCAGCTCCACGTGGGTGCGCTGGAACTCGTCGGCCATGCGCTTGAAGGCCTCCAGCGCGGTCACGTCCCAGTGGGTCACGCGCTGCGCGTCGATCAGCAGCACGTCCATCTGGCTCGGGTTGACGATGCGGCTGATCTCCTCGCGGATGCGCCGTGCCACCGCGAAGCTCGCCGTGCCCTGCAGCGCCACCACCACGCAGCGGCCGGCGGCGCGGCGCAGGATGGCCTCGTCCTCGTCGCTGCGCCAGCGGCGCGAGCGGATCTCGCGCAGCGTGTGCACGGATCGCACGATGGTGCCCTCGGCGCCGCGCACCAGCTGCGCCACCGCCACCGCGAAGCCCGCCAGCATGGCGAAGATGCCGCTGGTGAGCACGAACACCAGGCCGATCAGCCAGGTCTGCGTCCACATCTGGCGCTCGCCCACGCCCTTGCCGGCGCGCTCGAACAGGCTGGTGTCCAGCAGGTTCAGGCCGATGACGATGAGCGCCACCACCACGAACAGCGTGGGCAGCCGCTGCACGCCCAGCCACACCGTGCCCAGCGCCAGCAGCAGGCCCAGCACCACCACCAGGTTGGCCATGTGGATGGCGCGGCCGTTGCGGATGCCGATGTCGTACAGCGGCCGCGTGGCGCCGATCAGGCTGGAGGCCGGCAGCAGGCCGAACCACGGCAGCACCGCCATGGTGAGGGCGCTGGCCTGCAGCTCGCCGTTCAGGTCATAGGCGTCGCCCGTCAGGTTCTCGATGGTGGCCGCGTTGCCGGCGGAATCGACCAGGAAGGTGAAGGCGACGAACAGGGCCTGTCCCGCGAGCACCGTCACCGCGGACCACAGCACCGACCAGTGGCCCGCGCCCGGCAGCTCGGTGGGCGCCGGCATCGGCACCAGGCGCGGCAGCAGGTCCAGCGGGCCGGCGATGGCCGGCACGGCGAGCCAGGTGAAGCGCATGGCCGTGCCCCATTCCATGGCCCACAGCAGGCCGGCGGAGACGGGCAGCAGGGCCAGCAGGTAGGGCCAGCCCGGGTGCTTGCGACGCCACCCCAGCACCACCAGCAGCAGGATCAGGCCCAGCCCGGCCGCGGCCAGCGCGCTGGCGGGGGCGGAGATGCGTCCGTTGACGTAGAACCAGCCGGCAATCGTCTTGACCTGGATCCACAGGATGGCCAGGCCGAAGCCCAGGCTGAGGCCGCGGCCCACGGGGGCGGGCAGGTAGCGCGTGAAGCGCGTGGCACCGGTGCGCACCATCACCCAGACGACCAGGGCCGAGACCGTCATGCAGGCGGCCGCCAGGCCCATCACGCCAGCGGGTGGCAGGTTCAGCCCAGGCGCCAGCGTGGCGCAGGTCGCCAGGGTCGACGCATACAGCAGCGCGGAGCCCGGCCGCACCGCGTAGATGGCGCCACGCCCGGGCGAGAACAGGAACAGCAGGAGGATGCCGCCGATGGCCGACCACAGGCACCACAGCGGATTGATGGGAATGCCCAGCAGGATGAGCGGCGTGTAGGCGATGCCCGCCAGTGCCAGCGTCTGCGGCAGGATGGTTCCCAGCGCGATCACGCCGCCCTGCAGCGCGCCGCCGGCGGCCTGGGCGGTGGGCAGCGGCTCGTCTTCCTCGACGAGGATCGAGAGGCGATTGTTCACGCGGGCCATGATCCCGCAAAACCCGCGCCGGCGCGACGTTTACCGCCCGCGGGGCGGCCGCGCCTGTTGCGTGGCGGCTACTTGGACAGCAGGCGCATGGCCTCTTCCAGGCCCTTGATGGTGAGCGGGTACATGCGCTGGTTCATCAGCTGCTGGATGACCGAGATGCTCTGCCGGTACTGCCACACGCCCTGCGGCTCGGGGTTGATCCAGGCGAACTTCGGGAAGGCGTTGGTCAGGCGCTGCAGCCACTCGGCACCGGCTTCCTCGTTGTTGTATTCCACGCTGCCGCCGGGCTGGAGGATCTCGTACGGGCTCATCGTCGCGTCGCCCACGAAGATCAGCTTGTAGTCCTTGTTGTACTTGCGGATGATGTCCCAGGTGGCGAACTTCTCGCTGAAGCGCCGCCGGTTGTTCTTCCACATGAAGTCGTACACGCAGTTGTGGAAGTAGTAGAACTCCAGGTGCTTGAACTCCGCCTTGGCGGCGGAGAACATCTCCTCCACGCGGTGGATGTGCTCGTCCATCGTGCCGCCCACGTCCATCAGCAGCAGCACCTTCACGTTGTTGTGCCGCTCGGGCACCATCTTGATGTCGAGCCAGCCCGCGTTGGCCGCGGTGGAGCGGATGGTGTCGTCCAGGTCCAGCTCGTCGGCGGCGCCCTCGCGCGCGAACTTGCGCAGCCGCCGCAGCGCCACCTTGATGTTGCGCGTGCCCAGCTCCTGCGTGTCGTCGTAGTCCTTGTAGGCCCGCTGGTCCCAGACCTTCACCGCGCTCTTGTTGCGGCTCTTGTCCTGGCCGATGCGGATGCCCTGCGGGTTGAAGCCATAGGCGCCGAAGGGGCTGGTGCCGCCGGTGCCGATCATCCGGTTGCCGCCCTCGTGGCGTTCCTTCTGCTCCTCGAAGCGCTTCTTCAGCGTCTCCATCAGCTCGTCCCAGCCCATCTTCTCGATCTTGGCCTTCTCCTCGGGCGAGAGCTCCAGCTCCAGGTTCTTGCGCAGCCACTCCAGCGGCAGGTCCTTGGTGAAGTCGGCCAGCATCTCCACGCCCTTGAAGTACGCGGCGAAGGCGCGGTCGAACTTGTCGTAGTGCTTCTCGTCCTTCACGAGCGCGGTGCGCGAGAGGTAGTAGAAGTCGTCGATGGAATAGGCGCCCTCGCTCATGGGGCCGACCACGCCCTCCTTCACGGCCTCCAGCAGGACCAGGTATTCCTTGACCGAGACCGGCAGCTTGGCGCTGCGCAGGGTGTAGAAGAAGTCGATCAGCATGGGGTGTCTCCGGAGGGGGGACGGTCGGGAGAGGGGGCTCGGCGGCGGCGCGCGGCGAGCAGCAGCGTCGCCGAGGCGAGCAGACTGAGGGCGACGGTGACCACCGAGCCCTCGACGCCGAAGGCGCCGCCGGTGAGCCAGGCGGGGCCGTCGAAGCTGACTTGCAGGAAGGGGTCTTTCACGGCGTTGCCCGAGACGGGGCTGCCGAAGACCTTGCCTTCCAGGAAGTTCCAGGCCATGTGCAGGCCGATGCAGGGCCACAGCGAGCGCGTGAGCGCATAGACGGCGCCCAGCAGGATGCCGGCCTCCACCGCGATGGCGAACGAGGTCCACAGCGAGGCATTCGGGTTGCCGAGGTGCACGCCGCCGAACAGCAGCGCCGACACGCCCAGCGCCCACGCATCACCCTTGGATTCAGCAATCAGGCGGTACAGCACACCGCGGAAGATGATCTCCTCGGAGATGCCGGCGCCCACGCCGACGATGAGCAGCATGCGCCACCAGCCCTCGCCGCTGCCCCAGCCCTGCACCTGGTAGGCGCCGGCCAGCCAGAGCGTGCCGAACACGGCGCCGATCAGCAGCACGCCCCCCAGCACGCCCGCGGCGATGCCGGGCACGAGATGGCGCAGGGACAACTCTGTCGCGCGGCGGCGTTCCACCCACCAGGCCAGCAGCAGGAACGCGCCCAGTGTGGGAATGATCTGCCGGGCCAGCGTGGCGCCCACGCGCAGGCCGGCGGGGGCCTCGGGCGCTGTCCAGCCCAGCAGCGCGAACACGCGGAAGGTGACCACGCTCAGCACGCCGGCGAAAGCCAGGAACAGCCCGCCGCGGCCCCAGGCGGACGCGCGCGCCCCGGCCCACCAGCGTTGCAGGCGGCTGCCGCCGGCCTGCGCCGCGCCGGCCTCGGGGGCGGGCGGGGCGGTGGGGATCATCGCGGCCGGGTGAGCTGGTAGTGCAGGTGCGCCCGCACCTCGGGCCATTCACCAGCGGTGAGGCTGTACATCACCGTGTCGCGGATGGTGCCGTCGCGCCGCATCGCATGGCCGCGGATCACGCCGTCCTTGCGGGCGCCCAGCCGCTCGATCGCCTTCTGGCTCGCGAAGTTGTAGTTGTCGGTGCGCCAGCCCACCACCTGCGCGCCCAGCGTGTCGAAGGCATGGGCCATCATCAGCAGCTTGCAGGTGGTGTTGACGTGCGTGCGCTGGCAGCGCTTCGCGTACCAGGTGTAGCCGATCTCCAGGCGGTGCACCTCGGGCAGGATGTCGTGGTAGCTGGTGCTGCCCAGCACGGTGCCAGTGGCTGCATCGAGCACGGCGAAGGCCAGGCGCTTGCCCTCGTCATGCATGCGCAGGGCGTCCTCGATGTAGCGGCGGGTCTGCGCCGGCTCCGGCACGGAGGTGACGCGGATGTTCCACAGCTCGCCATCGGCGGCGGCGGCGCGCAGGCCCTCCTCATGCGAGAGGGCCAGCGGCACCAGCCGCACGGTGCCACCGTCGAGGGTACAGGGTTCAGGTTTGCGCATCAATCGGCCTTGCTTTTGCGCCGCCAGTATCGCGCCAGCTGCAGCCCGCCACCACCGCCCAGGCCGACGAGCACGATGCCGCCGACGCTGCTGGCGTCATAGCCTGGCGCCAGGGGGTCGAACCCGAGGAGCCGACCCAGCCAGTAGGCGGCTAGCGCGCCGCCCACGAAGCCAATGGCGTCGGAAAGGCCTTCGATGAGCGCCGGGTGCATGCCCGCGGTGCCTTATCGATTGTGGCGTTGCATGAAGACGAGCTTCTCGAACAGCGTCACGTCCTGTTCGTTCTTCAGCAGGGCGCCCACCAGCGGGGGGATGGCGACCTTCTCGTCCTTGCTCTGCAGCGCCTCGACCGGGATGTCCTCGGCCACCAGCAGCTTCAGCCAGTCCAGCAGCTCGGAGGTGCTGGGCTTCTTCTTCAGGCCGGGCAGGTTGCGCACGTCGTAGAAGGTCTTCATCGCCGAGGCGAGCAGTTCCTTCTTCAGGCCGGGGAAGTGCACGTCGACGATCTGGCGCATCGTCTCGGCGTCGGGGAACTTGATGTAGTGGAAGAAGCAGCGGCGCAGGAAGGCATCCGGCAGTTCCTTCTCGTTGTTGGAGGTGATGAAGACCAGCGGGCGATGACGGGCCTTCACCAGCTCGCGCGTCTCGTAGACGTAGAACTCCATGCGGTCGAGTTCGCGCAGCAGGTCGTTCGGGAATTCGATGTCGGCCTTGTCGATTTCGTCGATCAGCAGCGCGACCGGCTGGTCCGCCGTGAAGGCCTGCCACAGCACGCCCTTCACGATGTAGTTGTGGATGTCCTTGACCTTCTGGTCGCCGAGCTGCGAGTCGCGCAGGCGGCTGACCGCGTCGTACTCGTACAGGCCCTGCTGCGCCTTGGTGGTCGACTTGATGTGCCACTGCAGCAGGGGCATGCCCAGCGCCTGCGACACTTCCTCGGCGAGCATGGTCTTGCCGGTGCCGGGTTCGCCCTTCACGAGCAGGGGGCGCTTGAGCGTGATGGACGCGTTCACCGCCAGCATCAGGTCTTGCGTGGCGACGTAGTTCTGGGAGCCTTGGAACTTCATGGGCGATCAAAAAGCGTGGGGGAGTGGAGGCCGCCGATATAATCGTTCGTTGATCTTCCGCAGACCTTGGTCAGATTGTGCGCGCAAAATGAATAAGTTGTTGAATACGCTGTTCGTCCTGGCTGTCGCTTCCGTGACGGCGCATGCCCAGGCCCCCGCCGCACCGGCCAAGCCGGCCGTGGCCTCGATCGAGTCCCGCGTCGCCATGTGCGTCGGCTGCCATGGCATTCCCGGCTACCAGTCCAGCTTCCCCGAGGTGCACCGCGTGCCCATGATCTCGGGCCAGAACGCCAAGTACATCGCCGCCGCGCTCAACGCCTACAAGACCGGCGAGCGCAAGCACCCCACCATGCGCGGCATCGCCGAGACGCTGAGCGAGCAGGATATTGCCGACATCTCGGCCTACTACGAGAAGCACGCCGGCACCACCGGTGGCGCCAAGACCGTGCGTGAGCCCAGCCCGCAGGTCGCCGCCCTGCTGCAGAAGGCGGCCTGCGCCTCCTGCCACGGCGCCGACTACTCCAAGCCCATCGATCCCAGCTACCCCAAGATCGCCGGCCAGCACTCGGACTACCTGTTCGTGGCCCTCAAGGCCTACAAGGCGAGCAACAGCGCCAACAACGTCGGCCGCAACAACGGCGTGATGGGCGCCATCGCCAAGCAGTTCACCAACGCCGAACTCAAGGCGCTGTCCGGCTACATCGGCTCGCTCGAAGGCGATCTGCGCACCCGGCCGGACCCCAAGTTCCGCTAGGTCCGCTTACCACCCGAGGCCGGCAGGACAGGCCATGAAAGACGCAGGCGCCCCGTCCCGGCGCCTTCCTTTTTTTGCGCCGTCCACGACCTTCATCCCCTTCACCCGCAGTACCGGAGGGCCGTGCCATGGCCGATGAAGAAGCCCTGCCCGCACGGCTGAACCGTGCAGCCGCCCTGGACCGCCTGGGCAACCATGCGCAGATCTACGGCCAGGTGCTCGACATGTTCCGCGAGACATTGCCGGTGACCTGTGCCGACATCGTGGCGCACATGCAGGCCGGCCAGTGGCCGGAGGCGGCCCGCAAGGCGCACTCCCTCAAGGGCAGCGCCGGTGCCGTGGGCGCCGACCGCCTGCTGAAGCTGGCTTCGACGGCCGAGCGCGCCCTGGCCGCCGGCGCCGTGGATGCCGAGGCCACGCAGGCGGCGGTGCAGGCCCTGCTGGCCGAGGCGCAGGCCCTGCTGGCCGAGCTCAGCGCCGGCTGAGAGCTTGTGAAT
>NZ_JAYRZR010000037.1:0-37071 GCF_041916345.1 Ramlibacter sp. | reverse complement strand
GCGTCTGGGAGATGGCGCGATAGCGGTAATCCGTCACTGCACCCACGTTGAAGGACAGCGTGTAATCCGGTTCCGGGGCCTTGGCCTGGGCCAGCACGGCGCCGGAAACGACCAGGGAGGCAAAAAGTACAGCCAGTTTCTTCATGGGGAGGTTCTCCGTTAGATGGGAAAGGGTTGACGAACGACCTGTTAGCAGGAGGCGTGCCATGAATGCCTTCTGCTCTGGGAAACCCTGATGGCGCAAGCTTGCCGTGCTGCGCGAGGGCGGCCAACCCGGTGCGAAACGCTGATTTGCACCACGGCGGTGCGATCTTGTTTTTCTTTCCGCACCAGCGACACACATGCACTTGAATGGGGAGGGAGAAGGCGATGAGCCTGTGTCTGGTGCAGAGCCGGGCCCTGCTGGGCCTGCAGGCGCCCGCCGTCACGGTGGAGGTGCACCTGGCCAATGGCCTGCCCAGCTTCACGCTGGTGGGCCTGGCCGACACCGAGGTGAAGGAGGCGCGCGAACGGGTGCGCGCCGCGCTGCTGACCTGCGGGCTCGACTTTCCCCATAACAAGCGCATCACGGTCAACCTGGCGCCGGCGGACCTGCCCAAGGACTCCGGCCGGTTCGATCTGCCGATCGCCCTGGGCATCCTGGCGGCCAGCGGGCAGATCGACGCGGCGCGGCTGGCCGGCCATGAGTTCGCCGGCGAGCTCTCGCTCTCGGGCGAGCTGCGGCCGGTGCGCGGCGCGCTGGCGATGAGCCTCGCGCTGCACGCGGGCGGCGTGACGACGCGGCTGGTGCTGCCGCCCGGCAGCGCGGAAGAGGCCGCGCTGGTGCCGGACGCGCAGGTGTATCGCGCGGCGCACTTGCTGGATGTGGTGCGGCAGTTCGCACCCGTGGGGGCGTTGGCGGCCGAGGCCCCCGCCGGCTGGACCCGCCTGCAGGCGATGCCACCCGAGGCCGGCGCACCGGCTGCGCCGGACCTGGCGGACGTGCGCGGCCAGGCCGCGGCGCGGCGGGCCCTGGAGATCGCGGCGGCCGGCGGCCACAGCCTGCTGCTGACCGGCCCGCCGGGCGCCGGCAAGTCCATGCTGGCGCAGCGCTTCGCCGGCCTGCTGCCGCCGATGAGCGTGCAGGAGGCCCTGGAGAGCGCAGCCATTGCCAGTCTGGGCGAAGGCTTCGATGTGTCGCGCTGGTCACAGCGGCCCACGCGAAGCCCGCACCACAGCGCGAGCGCGGTGGCGCTGGTCGGTGGCGGCACACCGCCGCGGCCGGGCGAGATCTCCCTCGCGCATCACGGTGTGCTGTTTCTCGATGAGCTGGTCGAGTTCAACCGCCAGGCGCTGGAGGCCCTGCGCGAACCGCTGGAGACCGGCCGCATCACCATCGCCCGGGCGGCGCGACGGGCGGAGTTCCCGGCGCGCTTCCAGCTCATCGCGGCGATGAACCCCTGCCCCTGCGGCTGGCTCGGCTCGGCCCGGGCCTGCCGGTGCACGCCGGACCAGGTCGCCCGCTACCAGGGGCGTCTGTCCGGGCCGCTGCTGGACCGCATCGACCTGCAGGTGGATGTGCCGGCACTGGCGCCAGGGGACCTGCTGCAGGCGCCGGCAGGGGAGCCCAGCACCGCGGTCCGCGCCCGCTGCGAGGCCGCGCGGGCCCGCGCCCTGGCCCGGCAGGGCGCGCCCAACGCGGCGCTGGCCGGGCAGGCGATCGACGACCACGCAAGGCTTGCGCCAGCGGCCCTGCAGTTCCTGCGGCAAGCCGCCACGCGCCTGGGCTGGAGCGCCCGCGCCACGCACCGGGCGCTGAAGGTCGCCCGCACGATCGCCGATCTGGCGGGCGCCGAAGGGATCGCGACGGCGCATCTGGCCGAGGCCATCCAGTATCGACGGGGCCTGGCCGGGACCGGCTGACGCGGCGCGCGGCGCCTGCTCATGAATAATGCGCCCATGCCGCCTTCGCCGAGCCCCCGCACCGACCGCCCCCTGGCGCGGCGGTCGCGGCGTCGGCTGCTGCTGGCCGCGGCGGGGCTGGCACTGGCACCGCTCGCCTGGGGGCAGGCCGCCCCGGCGCCCGCGGCTGCGCATGCCGCGCCCCCCACGCGCGACGCGGTCGTGAAGGCCTCGTTCCTGCACAAGTTCGCCAGCTTCGTCGAATGGCCCGAAGGCACCTTCGCCCGGCCAGACGCGCCCATCCACATCGGCATCCTGGGCGACGAGGCCGTCTGGCGCGAACTGAGCGAGCTGGCCCGCGACCGGGACCGTGACGGCCGGCCGGTGGTGCCGGCGCGCCTGCAGCCCGGTGACAGCCTGGCAGGCCAGCACATCCTGTACCTCAAGGCCGAGACCCCGGCGCGCATCGAGGAACTGCTGGCCACCGTGCCGGAGGGCGTGCTGACCGTCTCCGACTCCGAAGGCGCCCACCCGCGCGGCAGCGTGCTGAGCTTCTTCCTGGAAGAAGGCATCGTGCACTTCGGTGTCTCGGTCGAGGCGGCCAACCGGCAGAAGCTGCGGCTGGATGCCCGGCTGGTCTCCACCGCACGGCTCATCAGCAGCCGCGACGCGGGGGTCCCGCGCGGATGACCGCACACCGCCTTCCCAAGCGGCCCGCACCCTGGGGTGCCCCGCGGGAGGGCGTCCGGTGAGCAGCGCCACCGGCCACGACCGCCGGCTGGTGCTGTGGCTGTCCGTCGGGCAGCTCATCACCTGGGGCAGCGTCTTCTACACCTTCGCGCTGCTGCTGGAGCCGGTGGAGCGCGAGCTGGGCATGAGCCGCGCGCAGACCTCGCTGGCGTTCAGCCTTGCGCTGCTGGCCGAGGGCGTGCTGGCCTATCCGGTGGGCCGCTGGATCGACCGCGGCCATGAACGCGCGGTGATGACGATCGGCTCGCTCGCCATCGCGGCCGGGCTGCTGCTGCTGAGCCAGGTGCGCACCGCGGCCGGCTTCCATGCGGCCTGGCTGCTGCTGGGCGCGGCGCTGGCGGCCACGCTCTACTCGCCCGTGTTCGCGGTGGTCACGAGGCGCTTTCCGGGCGACTTCCGCCGCGCGATCATCACCCTCACCTTTCTCGGCGGGCTCGCCAGCACGGTGTTCATTCCGCTCAGTGCCTGGCTGATCGATGCGCTGGGCTGGCGCCAGGCCGTGATCGCGCTCGCCGGGCTGCATCTGGCCGTGTGCGTGCCCCTGCACGCGGTCTGCCTGCGCGGTGCGCACCGGCCCGCTGCCTCCGCCACGCCCGCGACGGCCGGCAGCCCGGCGCCGGCGGACGCGGCGGCCCACCGACGCGCGCTGCTGCGCAGCCCGCCGTTCCTGCTGATCGGTATCTTCGTCATCGGCATGATGGGCATCACCTCTGCCATTCCGCCGCACCTGATCAGCCTGCTGCGCGAGAGCGGGCTGCCGGCGGCGTGGGTGATCGCGATCCCGGCGGCGATCGGCGTGATCCAGGTCGCGGGGCGTGCGCTGCTGTTCTTCTTCGAGCACCGGTTCGACCTGCACCTGGCCAACCGTGCGATCCCGTGGCTGATCCCGCTGGCGCTGGGCGCGCTGCTGGCCGGCGCGGCGCATCCGTTGGCGGGGCTGGTGTTCGTGCTGCTCTACGGCCTGGGCAACGGCATGCTCACCATCGTGAAGGGCACCGCCATCGCGCAGTACGTGAACCGCGAGCATGTGGCGGCGCTCAATGGCGCGCTGGGCCTCCCGACGGCGCTGGCGCGAGCCGCCGCGCCGCTGGCGCTGGGCGTGCTGTGGTCGCCCGAGGGGGGCTACCGGTGGGGCATCGCGCTGCTGCTGGCCACGGGCGTGGTGGCCGCAGTGGCGCTGGGCTGGGCGCAGCGGCGCTCGCTGCTGCCGCTGCGCTGAGCCACCCCCTCCTGGATTCCCGCCTGTGCGGGAATGACGCGGGCGCTCAGCGCACCAGGCGGTCGTTCTCGAGCTTGACGATCTGGCCGGTCTTCCAGGCGGGACGCTGCTCCGAGTCGAACTTGCGAATGCTGCCGTCCTTCATCTGCACCTCGGTCACCCAGACCTGCTTGGCAGTCACCTGCTTCTGCACCTCGTTGCCGGCGATGCCGCCGACCACGGCGCCGCCCACCGTGGCCACGGTGCGGCCGCTGCCCTTGCCGATCTGGTTGCCCAGCAGGCCGCCCACCACCGCACCGCCCACGATGCCCGCGGCGCCGCCTTCGCCCTTGCGCTTTTCCTGATGAACGGACTGCACGGTGCCGCATTCCGGGCACACCACGGTGCGCGGCTTCACGGGCGCCACCTTCACGGCGTTGCCGCCACCAAACTGGGCCTGGTTGGGCGGGTCATCCGCCAGCGCGGCGCCCGCAGCGAGGGCGAACGCGGCACACAGCACGACTTGCTTCATGGGAACTCCTTTCATGCACCGATTAAACGGCCGACCCGGTCGCCGCGTGCACCGCGAAGTTCAAGAAAGAATCACAAATGTCACAAATTGGGCGCCAGCAGCCGCTGCAGATCGGCCACCTGGGCGCCCTGGCGGCGCGCGAGATCCTGCAGCTGGTCCTCGCCGATGCGGCCCACGTTGAAGTAGCGGCTGTCGGGGTGGCTCAGGTAGAAGCCGCTCACGCTGGCCGCGGGCGTCATGGCCAGGCTCTCGGTCAGACCCATGTCGACGTCGCCGGCCTGCAGCAGCTCGAACAGCGGGCCCTTGATGCCGTGGTCCGGGCAGGCCGGGTAGCCCGGCGCCGGCCGGATGCCGCGGTAGCGCTCGGCGATCAGATCCGGATTCGACAGTGCCTCGTCGGGCGCGTAGCCCCACAGGTCCTTGCGCACCCGCTCGTGCAGGCATTCGGCGAAGGCTTCAGCGAGACGGTCCGCCAGCGCCTTCAGCATGATGGCCGAGTAGTCGTCATGGTCGTCCATGAAGGCCTGCACCTTGCGGTCCACGCCCAGGCCAGCGGTGACGGCGAACGCGCCCACGTAGTCGGGCGCCACGCCCTTGGGCGCGACGAAGTCGGCCAGGCAGCGGCTCGGCCGCGGCACGCCGTCGATCACCGGCTTCTCGGTCTGCTGGCGCAGGCCATGCCAAGTGAGCACCGGCTGCGAGCGTGACTCGTCCGTGTAGAGCACGATGTCATCGTCGTCCACCGTGTTGGCGGGCCAGAAACCCATCACCGCGTTGGCGGTGAGCCAGCGGCCTTCGATCAGGCGCTTGAGCATGCGCTGGCCGTCGGCGTACACGCGCACGGCCTCGGTGCCCACCACCTCGTCCTTCAGGATCTCGGGGAAGCGGCCCGCCAGATCCCAGGTCTGGAAGAACGGGCCCCAGTCGATGTACTTCGCGAGTTCCGCCAGGTCGAAGTTGCGGAAGACGCGCCGGCCGATGAACTTGGGCACCGGCGGCCGGTAGCCCGCCCAGTCGATGCGGGTCTTGTTGGCGCGCGCCTGCGCCAGCGGCCACAGCGGCACCTGCTTCTTGTTGGCGTGCTGCTCGCGCACGCGGGCGTAGTCGGCCTCGATCTCGGCGATGTAGCGCGCCGCCTGGTCCGACAGCAGGCTCTGTGCCACGCCCACGCTGCGCGAGGCATCGGGCACGTAGACCACTGGCCCCTCGTAGTGCGGCGCGATCTTCACCGCGGTGTGCACGCGGCTGGTGGTGGCCCCGCCGATCAGCAGCGGGATCTTCTTCACGCGGAAGTGGTCGTCCTTCTGCATCTCGCGCGCGACCACCTGCATCTCTTCCAGCGAGGGCGTGATCAGGCCCGACAGGCCCACGATGTCCGCGCCCTCGACCTTGGCCTTCGCCAGGATCTCGTGGCAGGGGACCATCACGCCCATGTTCACCACCTCGAAGTTGTTGCACTGGAGCACGACGGTGACGATGTTCTTGCCGATGTCATGCACGTCGCCCTTGACCGTGGCGATGACGATCTTGCCCTTGGCGCGCACGTCCTCGCCAGCGGCCTCCTGCTGGCGCTTCTCTTCCTCGATGTAGGGGATGAGGTGCGCCACGGCCTGCTTCATCACGCGCGCCGACTTCACCACCTGCGGCAGGAACATCTTGCCGGCGCCGAACAGGTCGCCCACGACATTCATGCCGTCCATCAGCGGCCCTTCGATCACGTGCAGCGGCCGGCCGCCGCCGGCCAGCACCTGCTGGTACATCTCCTCGGTGTCGGCCACGATGTGGTCGGTGAGCCCGTGCACCAGCGCATGCGACAGGCGCTGCGCCACCGGCAGCGCGCGCCACTCGTTCTTCTTGCCCTCGTCCTTGGCGGCGCCCTTGGCCGACTCGGCGATCTCCACCAGGCGCTCGCCGGCGTCCGGGCGGCGGTTCAGCACCACGTCTTCCACCCGCTCGCGCAGCTCGGGATCGAGCTCGTCGTACACGCCCACCATGCCGGCGTTGACGATGCCCATGTCCAGCCCGGCGCGGATCGCGTGGTACAGGAACACGGTGTGGATCGCCTCGCGCACCGGGTCGTTGCCGCGGAAGGAGAAGCTGACGTTGGAGACACCGCCCGAGACCTTGGCGCCGGGCAGGTTCTGCTTGATCCACTTCACCGCCTCGATGAAGTCCACCGCGTAGTTGTTGTGCTCCTCGATGCCGGTGGCGATGGCGAAGATGTTCGGGTCGAAGATGATGTCCTCGGGCGGGAAGCCCACCTCGTCCACCAGGATGCGGTAGGCGCGCGCGCAGATCTCGGTCTTGCGCGCGAAGGTGTCGGCCTGGCCCTGCTCGTCGAAGGCCATCACCACGGCGGCCGCGCCGTAGCGCTTGACCAGCTTCGCCTGGTGGCGGAAGGCGGCTTCACCTTCCTTCAGGCTGATGGAGTTGACGATGCCCTTGCCCTGGATGCAGCGCAGGCCGGCCTCGATCACCTCCCACTTGGAGGAGTCCACCATGATGGGCACACGGGCGATGTCGGGCTCGCTGGCGATCAGGTTCAGGAAGCGCACCATGGCCGCCTGGCTGTCGAGCATGGCCTCGTCCATGTTCACGTCGATCACCTGCGCGCCGTTTTCCACCTGCTGGCGCGCCACGGCCAGCGCCTGCTCGTACTGGCCCGCGAGGATCATGCGGGCGAAGGCCTTGGAGCCGGTGACGTTGGTGCGTTCGCCGATGTTGACGAACAAGGTTCTTGGGGATGGATCTTCAGCTCCGTCCCCAACTAATCGTGCAGGGCCGATGGAGACGGGCTCCAGGCCTGCGAGTTGCATGGGGGGGACATCGCGCTGCTGCATCTCACTCACCTCTTGGATTTCAGAAGTGAGCGCGGTTGGATCCATCTCAAGCCTGACAGCCGTGCGGCCGCTGCAGCGCTCCTTGAGCAGGGGGGATTCTAGCGGTCAGGGAAGTTCGAACCTTCACGTCCCCTGTCAACCCGAAGAGACGCTGGCACAAACATGCCGAATGGAACGCCGCGAACGGCTCTGCTGCAGGAAAAAAGGGCCTGAAGCCCGATCAACCCACCCCGGCGTTATCCGAATGCCGAGTCCCCTGCTTCGGTGCTCCTGGGCCGAAGACTGATGTGCCGGACCGATGCTGTAATGCTTTCGTAAACGGAAGGGAGTTTGTCCTCTGCCTTTCGCGCGCGAAACTGGGACAACTCGACCACCTGGGCAACAGAGGGCTGCGCGGTCTTTTCGGTGCGGTCGAGATCCAGTTGGAGCTGAAAGGGCTTTTCCATCACGTCTCCTGGATGTTTGCGTCGTTCACGACCACTTTTCGGTCCAGCAAAGATTTTACGACCAGACTCTCCAGGGTTGGCAAGGCCTCCAGACTCTTTTCCAACTTGGGGCTTGCCAATTCGGGGGCAATTCGGATTACTTTGCCATCCTTCTTGCGCGAGTCCGGCCTCATCCGGAACAGGGCCAAGTACCTGGTCGGAGCGACCCCGTCGTAAGGGATCAATCGCACCTTGTCTGAGGCATCCTCATTTTCTGTGACCGCGTCAGAGTGCAGCTTGGTGGCCAAGCTCTTCTTGTAAGGCTCGATGAAGTAGACCTCCTTGATGCCAGCCGCAATGATGTGACGGGCACATGAGTGGCAGGGATAGGTCGTCACATACAGGCGACCACCTCGAACCCGATCACCCTTCTGTCGCAACGCGGTGAGGATCGCATGCATCTCCGCATGGATCGACCGCGAGAACTCGATCAGCCCTCGGAGCTTCTTGCTCTTTGCCACTGCCTCAACCGCCTGGGCTCGTTTGCGAGGATCAATGACGCCATCAAGCGCCGAGACGATGTGATCGGCAAGAATGGTCTTCTCTTCGTCGTTGTAGCACTTGCCTCCGTGATTCCAACACCTCTTGTCTCCATCGCCATTCGGGTCTGCGGCAAGATCTGTCACGTAGAGATCCCCAAACGCTCTTGGAACGTCATTCCATCCAATCGCCAGCACTTCACCTTCCGAATCCGTGACTGAAGCGCCAACCTGCCGTGACAGACAAGCCGAGTTGCCAGCTGCAGAGGCAGCAGCGTACATGGCAGTCTCGCCTCTCGTGGGAGTGATGACCCGCGTGCCCAGGATCAAGTGCAGAAACCGCTCGACCTTCGCACGGAGCTGGGTTTCCGTGTTGGAATCCATTCTCAGGAAGAAGTCGCTTTGCGGAAAAGTATCAGCGACCGTCTGGCCGTGATTGATCTCTTCACCTGAATCTCTGTCCATCAGCGTCGCAATCTGCGCGTTGTCGAGCCCCTTCTCCCGCAACATTGCCTCGCGATTCGCGAGCGGTGAAAAGACGCCCACCACATACAGGGACTCGCGATACACCGCCCTGAGCAGCTCAAGTTCCTCCTGGTTCTTGATCGAGTCAATGATGTGACACGCTCTCCTCGGCAGAAACTGCCCCGTTGTCTTGTCTTTGGCGTTGAGTTCTCTGTCTAGGCGAATATCGTGGACTGCGAGTTCAGCCAGCACGCTGCTTCCAAACTTTTCCCGCATCTCGTCACCAAGGGATATCAAATCGTGACGCCGACCGGAGGGATCGCCACTGATCGCTCGACCCGCCCGCCCTGCGTGCGACTCGATGAACTGACTGAGGCGAATCACATTGCACTTGGTGTAGCCGAAGGGTCTTTCCAACATCTCCTTCAGCTTCTCCGCCACCTCGTGAAGCGGCGACCCAATGGGCCCACACAAAGCAATCACCAGTTCCTGGGTATGGGTAGAAGAGATGACCTCTCCCGTCGTGGCGCCCGCGAACAAGCCTGGTTGCTTCGCTGGGGCGGCAGCTTCTACAGCTTTGAGAGCCATCCTCGTTTCCTCCTGGATGGCATTGTCCATGAGCCCCCCTCCCGGCACAAGCATCGGGACACAGCTTCCACACGGACGCGGGCTTGTGACCCGGCGCTAAGATGCGCCCCATGAACAGAGAGCAGCTCAAGAAACTCGAACGCGACCTCTGGGCCGCCGCCGACAAGCTGCGCGCCAACAGCGACCTCAAGGCCAGCGAGTACAGCACCCCGGTGCTGGGCCTGATCTTCCTGAAGTTCGCCGACAACAAGTATCGGCAGCACGAAGATGCCATCCTGGCGGAGTACCAGAAGCTCAAGGGCACGCGCCGCGAGCGCAGCCTGCAGGACATTGCCATCGAGAAATGCGGCTTCGCCCTCGGTCCGCAGGCCCGCTACGACTACCTGCTGAACCTGCCCGAAAAGGAAGACATCCCCAAGGCCATCCGCTCGGCCATGGCCAGCATTGAGGCCAGCAAGCCTGAGCTGGAGGGCATCCTCCCGCAGCAGGAGTACGACCGCTTCAGCCGCAACCCGCAGAACCGCAGCATTCCCAAGGCGCTGCTGAAGCTGTTCTCTGACATCCCGCTCGACGCCTCGGGCGACGTGTTCGGCCAGATCTACGAGTACTTCCTGGGCAACTTCGCGATGAGCGAGGGCCAGGGCGGCGGCGAGTTCTTCACGCCGCGCTCGGTGGTACGGCTGATGGTGGAGATCGTCGAGCCGCACGGCGGCAAGGTGTTCGACCCGGCCTGCGGCTCGGGCGGCATGTTTGTGCAGTCGGCACAGTTCATCGAGCAGCACCGCAAGGACGCCGCAAAGGACCTGGACGTCTACGTCTACGGCACCGAGAAGACACTGGAAACGGTGAAGCTGGCCAAGATGAACCTGGCCGTGAACGGGCTGCGCGGCGAGGTCAAGCAGGCCAACGCCTATTCCGAAGACCCGTTCGGTGCTTTCGGCAATTTCGACTACGTGCTGGCCAACCCGCCCTTCAACGTGGACGACGTGCCGCTGGACCAGGTGGAGCACGACAAGCGCTTCAACACGTACGGCGTGCCGCGCAACAAGAGCAAGCCGGCCGGTGCCAAGGGCAAAGACAAGGCAGAACAGAAGGCTCAGGAGACGGTGCCCAACGCCAACTACCTGTGGATCAACCTGTTCGCGACGTCACTGAAGCCCGTGGGCCGCGCCGCGCTGGTGATGGCCAACTCCGCCAGCGACGCGCGGCATTCCGAGGCCGACATCCGCCGCACACTGGTGCAGAACAACCTGATCTACGGCATGCTGACGCTGCCGTCCAACCTTTTCTACACCGTCACGTTGCCGGCCACGCTGTGGTTCTTCGACAAGGGCAAGGCCGACGACCGGGTGCTGTTCATCGACGCGCGCAACGTCTTCACGCAGATCGACCGCGCGCACCGTGAGCTGAACGACGCGCAGATCCAAAACCTGGCCATGATCCCGCGCCTGCACAAGGGCCGGCGCGGTGAGTTCGTGGCCTTGGTGGATGGGTACTTCCGCAGCGGCCTGGCCAAGCTGCAGGCCAGCCATGCCAAGCTGCCGGCGCTGGCCGAGCGGCTACGGGCCGTGCTGGGTGAGGATGAGGCCGAAGCACCCGAGGCCACGGCAGCCGGTCTCGCGGCGGTGGACCATCTGCTGGCGCAGTGGGTAGAACTGCAGCCGCTGGCGAAAGCGCAGCAGGCTTACTTTGCGGCGCATGGTGAGGCCGAGGCCGTGGACGCGCGCAACGAAGCGCAGCATGCTCTGCGCACGACCTACGCGCCGTTCTTCGAGAAGCTGCACAAGAGCCTAAGGGCGCTGGACCAGGCCATCCGCGACGGCGACAAGCGCAGGGCCGAGGCCGCCAAGGCAGCCGGCAAGCGCAGCGGCGGCAACCGGCAGACCAAGGCCGTGAAGGACGCGCTGCAGGCGCTGCACGACGAGGTGAGGCTGGCCGAAAGCGACTTTGGGCACATCGAATGGCTGCAGCAGCGGTTTCCGAAGGCCGCCTACGAGGATGTGACCGGGCTGTGCAAGTTGGCGACGCCGGCGGAGATCGAGGAGCAGGACTGGTCCCTAAATCCGGGGCGGTATGTGGGCGTGGTGATTGAGGAAGACGGGAAGACGGAAGAGGAGTTCAGCGAGTTCATGGCCGATTCACTGGATCAACTCAAGGCTCTCTCGGAAGCCGCCTCGACAACCGAAGCAGCCATCTATGCAAACCTGGCGAAGTTGCTGGCAGACGCATGAAGCCCGGCCAGATTGCCATCGAGATGACGGAGTTGCAGTCACTCTGTCTGCGCGTGACATCGGGAGGCACGCCTTACAGGGCCATGCCCGAATACTATGAAGGCGGGACCATTCCGTGGATGAAGACAGGCGAGGTCAAGCAGCGCTTCGTCTATGAGACTGAAGAACACATCACGGAGCTGGGCCTTGAGAACTCTTCAGCCAAGCTGATTCCTGCAAACAGCCTTGTTGTCGCCATGTATGGCGACGGCGATACAGCGGGCAATGTGGCGATCAACAAAGTGCCCCTCACGACGAATCAGGCGTGCTGCAACTTCGTGATTGATCCGGCGAAAGCCGACTACCGATTTCTGTACTACTACCTCAAGGCCAACTACAACAACTTGGTCGGTTTGAAGCTTGGAGGATCTCAGCAGAATCTGAACGCGGCCACCCTCAAGCGCTTTCCGGTCCCCTCAGTGCCGCTCGGTCTGCAACGCAAGATCGCCGCGATCCTCTCCGCCTACGACGACCTGATTGCCAACAACCAGCGGCGCATCGCGCTGCTGGAGGGCATGGCCGAGGAGATCTACCGCGAGTGGTTCGTGCGGATGCGGTTTCCGGGCTACGCGCAGGCGTCCTGGCACAAAGGACGACCGGCTGCCTGGAGTGAATCGAAGTTGGGCGCGATTGCTGCATTCACGATGGGACAAAGCCCAAGCTCGGAGTACTACAACGACCGTGGCGAAGGCCTCCCATTTCACCAGGGCGTTGGCACGTACGGGCCGCGGTTCCCGAGACATGAGATTTTCTGCAGCGAACGAGGGCGCCAGGCGCAGTCAGGAGACATCCTCTTCAGCGTCCGTGCACCAGTTGGACGCTTGAACATCGCTGACACTGAATTGATCCTGGGCCGCGGACTGGCAGCAATGAGGCACAAGGAGGGCAAGACGACCTTCTTGTACTACTTGCTGCGAGTTGCCTTCGCCAAAGAGGATGTCATCGGCAACGGCTCTATCTTCAATTCTGTGGGCAAAGACGAGCTCGCAGCATTCCCGATCCTGCTGCCTACGCCCGACTTGGTGGAGCGGTTTGAAGCAGTTGTCGGTCCTGTCGACTTGCAGCTGTCCGCGCTTTACAGGAGCAATGAGAAGCTGAAGCAGACGCGCGACGCCCTCCTTCCCCGCCTGATGTCCGGCAAACTCAAGGTCGATCACCTCGACATCCGGCTGCCGCCCAGCATGCGGGCCGAGGCCGAAGCGGTGGCGTAGGCGAAGAGCTCAGGGAGGGCCGGTGCCGAACTTCATCTCCGAAGACGATATCGAGCAGGCCCTGCTGCAGCGGCTCCAGCACCTGGCCGGCTGGAACGCGCTGAACTGCTTCACAGCCCAGCCCGACGATCTGAACGACAGCTCGGGCCGTGCCGACAAGCGCGAGGTGATCCTGGCCGACAGGCTGCGCGCGGCCATCGCCCGCCTGAACCCGCACGTGCCCGCCGCTGCGCAAGAGCAGGCCGTGGCCACGGTGCTGCAGCCGCGCACGGCCATGAGCCTGGTGAAGGCCAACCGCGAGGTGGACGGCCTCATCCGCGACGGCGTGGTCGTGGAGTTCAAGGCCACCCAGGGCCCGGACGCCGGCAAGACCGTGACCGAACGCGTGCGCGTGATCGACTTCGACCAGCCCGCGCCCGATGCCGGCCAGAACGAGTACCTGGCCGTCTCGCAGCTGTGGGTGCGCGGCGAGAAGGGCTACCGCCGCCCCGATGTGCTGCTGTACGTGAACGGCCTGCCGCTGGTGTTCGTCGAGCTGAAGAACAGCAACGTCAAGCTGAAGGCCGCTTACGACGACAACCTCACCAACTACAAAGTCGAGATCCCGCAGTTGTTCGCGTCTAACGCGCTGTGCCTGCTCTCCAACGGCATCGAAACCAAGGTGGGCAGCCTCACGGCCGAGTGGGAACACTTCTTCGCTTGGCTGCGCGTGGACGACGAGAAGGAAGTGATCGACCGCGCCCAGCTGGCCGACAGCGCGCTGAGCCTGGAGCGCGCGGTGCTCGGGCTGCTGGCGCCCGCCCGGCTGCTGGACTACGTGGAGAACTTCGTCGTCTTCCACCGCGAGACGAACAAGGTGGTGGCGCAGAACCACCAGTTCATTGGTGTGAACAACGCCTTCGAAGTGTTCACGCGCCGGCAGACGGTGGGCGGCAAGCTGGGTGTGTTCTGGCACACCCAGGGCTCGGGCAAGAGCTTCTCGATGGTGTTCTACACACGAAAGGTGTTCCGCAAGCTCAACGGCAACTTCACCTTCGTGGTGGTGACCGACCGCGACGACCTGGACGGCCAGATGTACCGCAACTTCCTGCACACCGGCGTGGTGGCGGCCAAGGACGAGGTGCGCCCGCGCGACAGCGCCCAGCTGCGCGACATGCTGGGGAAGAACAAGCGAGTCGTGTTCACGCTGATCCAGAAGTTCCGCTACGACAAGGGGCTTGCCTACCCGCTCCTGTCGGAGCGCGACGACATCATCGTCATCGTCGACGAAGCGCACCGCACGCAGTACGCCGGCCTGGCCGAGAACATGCGCGCCGGCCTGCCCAATGCCAACTACCTGGCCTTCACCGGCACGCCGCTGCTGGGCAAGGACCGCAAGACGAACGCCTGGTTCGGTGGCTACGTCTCCGAATACAACTTCCAGCAGAGCGTGGAAGACGGCGCCACGGTGCCGCTGTTCTACGAGAAGCGCGTGCCCGAGGTGCTGATCCAGAACGACGACCTGAACGAGGAGTTCGTCGCCATCCTGGAAGACGAGAACCTGGACGACGCGGCACAGCAGAAGCTGGAGAAGCGCTTCGCGCAGGAGATCGAGGTCATCAAGCGAGATGACCGGCTGGAGCTGATCGCGGCCGACATCGTCTTCCACTTCCCGCGCCGCGGCTACCTAGGCAAGGGCATCGTGATCGCGGTGGACAAGTTCACCGCCGTCACGATGTACGACAAGGTCCAGGCGAAGTGGAAGCAAGAGATCAAGGCGCTGGTGGGGCGCATTGCAGCCACGCCCAACGAGATCGAGCGTGTGCGCCTGAAGCGCATCCTGGACTGGATGCGCAAAGTGGACATGGCCGTGGTGGTGAGTGCGGAGAACGGCGAGGAAGAGAAGTTCGCCGCCCGCGGTCTGAGCATCGTGTCGCACCGCAAGCGCATGGAGGCGCTGGACAAGAACGGCCACGACATCGAGCACAACTTCAAGGACCCTGACCACCCGCTGCAGCTGGTGTTCGTCTGCGCGATGTGGCTGACGGGCTTTGATGCGCCAACGGTGAGTACGCTGTACCTGGACAAGCCCATTCAGGGCCACACGCTGATGCAGACCATCGCGCGGGCGAACCGGGTGACGTCGCACACGATCAACGGTGTGGCCAAGCGCAATGGCGAGGTGGTGGACTACTACAACGTCTTCCGGCGCATGAAGAAGGCGCTGAAGGACTACGCAGCCGGGCCCACCGACGATGACGAGCTGCCGGTTCGTGAGAAGGAGGCGCTGTTCACCTTGCTGGATGACGCCATCGAGCAAGGCCTGGCTTTCTGCAACACGAATGGCGTGCCGCTGCGCGAAGCGCTGGGGCGCGACGATGTGTTCACCAAGCTGGGCCAGTTCAACGGCTATGCCGACACGCTGCTGGCCAGCGACGAGCTGCGCAAGAGCTTCAACGTCTACGAGAACACGGTGAGCGCGCTGTACGAGGCCTGCAAGCCCGAGGTGCTGAGCCGCGGCAAGGGCCGCACCGTGTCGGCCTTCCAGTACCTGCGCGGGGTGATGGACACCATCGTCGAACAGGCCGACGTGGACTCGGCCGTTCGCCGCCTGGGCGAGCTGCTCGATGAAAGCGTGGTGGTGGACAAGGCCGAGACCTTCAAGGCCAAGCAGTTTGACGCCGAGTACAAGATCGTGCAGCGCGGCAAGGCCTGGGATCTGAGCAAGGTCAACGTCGAGAAGCTGCGCGAAGAGTTCAAGCAGGCGCCGTACAAGAACATAGCGATCGCCGACCTGCGCAGCTTCATCGAGAAGAAGCTGACCGAGATGCTGCAGCAGAACGCCACGCGTACGGCGTTTGCTCAGCGGCTACAGGCCGTGATCGATGCCTACAACTCAGGGGCAACAGCGACCGAGGACTACTACCAGCAGCTCACTGACTACGTGGCAGAGATGCAGGCTGAAGCCGCGCGCCATGTGCGTGAGGGCCTGACGGAAGACGAGCTGGAGCTGTTCGACCTTCTGAAGAAGGACAGCATGACCCAAGACGAGACTCAGCGCGTGAAGCTGGCAGCAAAGCGCCTGCTGAAGCGGCTGGTCGAAGAGCACCCCAAGGTGCTGGTGCAGGACTGGTTCAAGGACAACCAGACGCAGAAGCAGGTGCGGTCAGAGATCGAGCGCGTGCTCGATGAGGACCTGCCGGAGACCTACGAGCGTGCCTTGTTCAAACAGAAGTGCGACAACGTGTTCGAGCTGGTGGTGGACTACGCATCCAGGCATCGCAAGTGGGCGGCCTAGAGAAGCCGCCAGATCCGCAGCGCCTCCTCGAAGGTGTTCATGTGCAGCTCGACGACGCGCGGGATGGATCCGTCGTGCTCCACCTGGTAGCCGCCCGCCAGGTTCCACGCCACGGGCACGCCCAGGTCCCGGGCGATGGTGAACAGGGTGGCGTCCCGCATCCGCATCTGGTCGGTCGTGAGCACGCCGCCGAGCGGGTCATCGACATGCACGTCGGCCCCGGCCTGGTAGAGGATCACGCCGGGGGCGAACGCCTGCAGCTGGCGGCGCAGCGCCGAGACGGCCTCGAGGTACGCGTCAGCGTGTTCAGGCCGGCGGAAGCGATGGCCCAGGCTGAGGTGGAACACGCGGTCGCTCGCCCGCTGCGCGTCGATGATGGCCTGGGTGCCGTCCCCATAGTGGTAGTCGCCGTCGATGATGGCAACGCGCGAAACCCGGCCTTCGGCCAGCAGCCGCATCGCGGTGACCATCAGGCCGTTGAAGGTGCAGAAGCCCCGGCCCGCGCTCGGGCCGGCATGGTGGAAGCCCGACGTGAGCGAGGCGCTGATGCCGTCGCCGAGCGCGGCGACGGCCGACTGGTAGCACGCCCCGCACGTGTACAGCAGTGAGCGGGCCACCGACGCGGAGTAGGAGCCGAAGCCGTTGGGCTGCCTCAGGCTCAGCACGTCGTCGACGAAGTCGCGGTCGTGCGCCCGGTAGATGTCGTGCACCGTCGCCGGCGCCGGGGCGACCAGCCGGATCGGCCAGGCCGAGCGCTGCAGCGCCTCGGACATGAGCTTCGGCTTGCGGTCGCTGGGGGAGCGGCTCTGCCCGGCATCGGACACCAGATCGTCCGAGTAGAAGACCTGCAGCGCCTGCAGGGTGCTCGACTGGCTCGCGTCCATCCTAGAGCTGCGCCCGGGCCACGCCCCGCAGGTGGTCCAGCGTGGTCTGGCCCGGTGAGAACAGGAAGGCCTCGATCTGCTGCTGGAAGTGGGCGCTGAAGGCGCGCCGCCGGTTCTCGGGCGAGACCGCCAGGGTCGACAGCCGCAGGAACCGGTAGCCGTCGCAGTCGCGCACGCGCATCACGCTGCCGGGCAGCTTGGCGCACGGCCGCAGCGCGATGTCGTCGCGCCTTTGGACGGCGAACAGGCTGCCGGGGGGCACGCGCACGCCGTTCAGGCGCAGCTCGACGAGGCTGATGCAGGAGTGGTCGTCGCCGAGGGACAGCTTCTCGATGAGCAGCGGCTCGCCCTGCTCGGACACATGCACGTTGATGCGCCCGCCCCGCCGGACGAGATCGTGGGCGATCTCCAGGAAGTAGCGCTCGGCGAGCGTGCAGGTGCCCACCTTGAGTTCCTCGCCCCAGGCCGGCAGATCGTGGGGGGATGGCGGCCCTTCGCCGGACAGCAGGAGATCGGCGATGAGGACGGCGAGCAACCGGCTTTCCTCGCGGGCCAGCTTCGCGGGCAGGTCGCGCAGCACCCGGCGCAACTGGCCCATGCCGCCACTGGCGCTGGCGCCGTCATCGTCGTCGGTCGCCGGGGTCAATGGCTCGCGCAGGGCCACGCGCGCCCAGCCCGGGAACAGCTTGCCGATCACCTCCTTGCGTTCACTCAGGGGCCGGTTCACGAGCACGCCCAGGTGCCGGGTGGACTGGGTGAAACCGCAGCCGCGGCGCTCGGTACAGTGGGTGAAGTGCTCGCCGAGCATCTCGACCAGCGTGTCATTGAGCCGGCAGCCCTCGGCCTCCAGCAGGACGCACAGCTCGTGCGGCGAGACATGGCCGCCGTCCTGAGCTTTCGCGTGCTGCGCCGTTTCCATGGGAGTCGATCCTTTCGGCCTGCCACCCGGGCGGAATGATCGCGCAGAACCGACCCGGCCGTCTGCCGCGCCGGGCCTGGCCGATACCTTCACAGGGGCAAGTCGGCCTTCTTCAGGGTGCGCAGCACGAAGCTCGACTTGCTGTGCCGGATGCCGCGGATCTTGTAGAGCTTCTCGCGCAGCAGGCGCTCGTAGTCGCGCGTGTCCTTCACCGCCACGCGCAGCAGGTAGTCGTACTCGCCGGAGACGAGGTAGGCCTCGATCACCTCCGGGATCGCGGCCAGCGTCTCGCCGAATTTCTCCAGCGTGTTGTCGGAGTGGCTGTCCAGCGTCACCTGCACCAGCACCGTGTCGCTGTAGCCGAGCGCCTGCGCGTTCAGCCGCACGGTGTAGCCCTCGATCACGCCGGCGGCCTCCATCTTCTTCACCCGCTCCCAGCAGGGCGAGGCACTCAGGCCCACGGCCTGGCCGATCTGCTGCAGGCTGGCGCGGGCATCGGCCTGCAGCACCTTGAGGATTTTCCGGTCGATGGCGTCCATGAAGCCGGATTATCGGCATCAACCCAATGGCGCAGAAGGGCTTTCTGATCTGGACCGAATTCGTCGAAAGTTCAGCAAGACTTTCGCTGCCTCGGGCGGCACACTGGATCCCGTTGACCCCGGGGTTACCGCCCAGGGGAAACGACGAGGAGCCGGCGGGTTACCGCCCGCCGGCTCGCTTGGCCCTCCGCTTCACGAGAGCCGGGCAGATGACGCCGCAGGCCGGCCGCTCAGGCGGCTTCGCGGTAGAAGAAGGGCCGGGGCACGGCGCGTGCGGCCAGCGGCTGCACCGCCTGCCCGATGGCGGCGATGTGCTCCGGCGTGGTGCCGCAGCAGCCGCCCACGATGTTCACCAGCCCTTCGGCCGCGAACTCGCGCAGCAGGCGCGAGGTGACTTCGGGCGTCTCGTCGAAGCCGGTCTCGCTCATGGGGTTGGGCAGGCCGGCGTTCGGGTAGCAGCTGATGAAGGTGTCGCCCGCCACGCGGTTCAGCTCCTGGATGTAGGGGCGCATCAGCGCCGCGCCCAGCGCGCAGTTCAGGCCAATGGCCAGCGGCTGCGCGTGCCGCACGCTGTACCAGAAGGCAGTGACCGTCTGGCCGCTGAGGATGCGGCCGGACGCGTCCGTCACCGTGCCGCTGATGATGAGGGGCAGGCGCTCGCCGCTCTGCTCGAAGAACTCGTCGATGGCGAACAGCGCCGCCTTGGCGTTGAGCGTGTCGAAGATGGTCTCCACCAGCAGCAGATCCACCCCGCCCTCGACCAGGCCTTCCACCTGCTCCAGGTAGGCGGCGCGCAGCTGCTCGAAATCGACATTGCGGGCGCCCGGGTCGTTCACGTCGGGGCTGATGCTGGCCGTGCGCGGCGTGGGGCCCAGGGCGCCCGCCACGAAGCGCGGCTTGTCCGGCGTGCTGAACTTGTCGGCCGCTTCACGCGCGAGGCGGGCCGCCGCCACGTTCATCTCGCGGGCGAGCGCGCCCAGGCCGTAGTCGTCCTGGGCGATGGCGTTGGCGCCGAAGGTATTGGTCTCGATGAGGTCGGCGCCGGCGGCCAGGTAGCCCTCATGGATGTCGCGGATCACGTCGGGCCGGGTCAGCACCAGCAGGTCGCTGTTGTTCTTCACGTCCTTGGGGTGATCGGCGAAGCGCTGGCCACGGTAGTCGGCCTCGGTCAGCTTGAAACGCTGGATCATGGTGCCCATGGCGCCATCGAGGATGGCGATGCGTTGCGCCAGCAGGCCCGGCAGGGCCTGTCCACGGGTATAGGTCACAGGTTTCATGGTGATGCCATTGTAGGAACCTGGCGTGAAACGGGTACGCTCGCGGGCGATGCCCCTGCCTGAAGCCACCCTGGACCCCCACCCGAACACCATCCTGCGGCAGGTGTTCGGCTACGACCGTTTCCGCGGGCTGCAGGCCGACATCATCCGCCACGTCACCGAAGGCGGCGATGCGCTGGTGCTCATGCCCACCGGCGGCGGCAAGTCGCTGTGCTACCAGATCCCCGCCATCGCGCGGCAGCGCGCCGGCCACGGTGTGTCCGTCGTCGTCTCGCCGCTCATCGCCCTGATGCAGGACCAGGTGGGCGCGCTGCACGAGGCCGGCGTGGAGGCCGCGTTCCTGAACAGCACCTTGAGCGGTGAGGCGGCGAACGCCGTCGAGAAGCGCCTGCTGCGCGGCGAGGTGACCCTTCTGTACGCCGCGCCCGAACGCGTGACCACACCGCGCTTCCTGGCCCAGCTGGATGCGCTGCACGAGCGCGGGCAGCTCGCCCTGTTCGCCATCGACGAGGCCCACTGCGTGAGCCAGTGGGGCCACGACTTCCGGCCCGAGTACCGCGCGCTGTCCCTGCTGCACGAGCGCTACCCGGGCGTGCCGCGCATCGCGCTCACCGCGACGGCCGATGAACTCACCCGCGCCGACATCCTGACCCACCTGCAGCTGGGCGAGGCGCGCCTGTTCGTCAGCAGCTTCGACCGGCCCAACATCCGCTATCGCATCGAGGAGAAGAAGGACGCCACGCAACAGCTGCTGCGCTTCATCGAGCGCGAGCACGCGGGCGAGGCCGGCATCGTCTACTGCCAGTCGCGCAAGCGGGTGGAGGAGGTGGCCGAGCGCCTGTGCCAGCACGGCATCGACGCCCTGCCCTATCACGCTGGCCTGGACGCCGCGGTGCGGCAACGGCACCAGGACCGCTTCCTGCGCGAGGACGGCATCGTGATGACGGCCACCATCGCCTTCGGCATGGGCATCGACAAGCCCGACGTGCGCTTCGTGGCGCATGTGGACCTGCCGAAGAACATCGAGGGCTACTACCAGGAGACAGGCCGCGCCGGCCGTGACGGCCTGCCCGCAGACGCCTGGATGGCCTACGGCCTGCAGGACGTGGTGAACCAGCGGCGCATGATCGACGAGAGCCCGGCGCCGGAGGAGTTCAAGCAGGTGCTGCGCGGCAAGCTGGATGCGCTGCTGGCGCTGGCCGAGGCCACCGACTGCCGGCGGGTGCGGCTGCTGGCCTACTTCGGTGAGACCTATGCGCCGGCTTCAGCGGATGGCGCCCAGGATGACGAGGGGGCCGCGCCCCGCCTGCGCTGCGGCAACTGCGACAACTGCCTGCACCCGCCCGCCGTCTGGGACGGCACCGAGGCCGCGCGCATGCTGCTGTCGACCGTGTACCGCGTGCAGCAGGCGAGCGGCATCGCGTTTGGCGCCGGCCACATCATGGACATCCTGCGCGGCAAGGTGACCGACAAGGTGCGCCAGTTCGGCCACGACACGCTTTCCACCTTCGGCATCGGCGCCGACCTGTCGGAGGCCCAGCTGCGCGGCGTGCTGCGCCAGCTGATCGCCACCGGGGCGCTGGCGGTGGACAGCGCCCACTACAACACGCTGCAGCTCACGCCCGCCTCGCGCGCGGTGCTGCGCGGCGAGCAACCGGTGCGGCTGCGCGAGTCGGCGGCGCTGCCCGCTGGCGAGCGGCGGTCACGCGGGACCCGCGGCCCCGCGAAACCGGTGGCCGCCGCCGACCTGAGCCCCGCCGCGCAGCTGCGCTTCGAGGCGTTGCGCCGCTGGCGCGCCGAGACCGCGAAGACGCTCAACCTGCCTGCCTACGTGATCTTCCATGACGCGACGCTGGCCGCCATCGCGGCCCTGGCCCCGCAGACCCTGCGCGAGCTGGAAGGCGTGAGCGGCCTGGGCGCGCGCAAGCTGGAGGCGTATGGCGCGGAGGTGATCCGGGTGGTGGGGGAGGCGGGGGCGGAGGGCTGAGCCCTTCGTCATTCCCGCGCGGGCGCTACCGCACGAACCCCATCGGCCGTGCCTCGCGCACCTCGGGCTTGATGCGGTGCTCGGCCTCCAGCTGCTCCAGGAATTCCTCCGGCGCGAAGGCCGTGGCGAGGATGTCCACCTGGCGCTTCACGGCCGCGAAGTCGCCGGGGCAGAGCTGCTCCAGCCGGGCGAGCCGCTGGCGCAGGGGCTCCGTCAGGGCGGCGGCGTCTGACGCCAGCGCCTCGGTGATGAACATGCGCTCGCGCTGCGCCGCGTTGAGCGGGTGGAAGCGGATCTTGAAGGTGAAGCGCCGCAGGGCCGCCTGGTCGATGCGATCCATCAGGTTGGTGGTGCAGACGAAGATGCCGGCGAAGCGCTCCATGCCCTGGAGCATCTCGTTGACCTCGGTCACCTCGTAGCTGCGCTGCGCGCCCCGTCGGTCCTGCAGGAAGCTGTCGGCCTCGTCCAGCAGCAGGATGGCCTTCTCGGCCTCGGCCTCGCGGAACATGGCGGCCATGTTCTGCTCGGTCTCGCCGACGAACTTGCTCATGAGGTCGCTGGCCTGCTTGATCATCAGCGGGCGCTCCAGCGCGCGCGCGATGTGCTCCGCCAGCGCCGTCTTGCCGGTGCCGGGCGCGCCCCAGAAGCACAGGCTGCCGTGGCCGCGCGCCTTGAGCGCCTGCACGATGCGCGGGATCTCGAAGCGCGACTCCACGTTCAGCATGTCCAGGTCGTAGGTGGTCACGCTGCGGCGCTCGCCCGCCTCGCTGGCGCGGGTGCCCAGGGCCTGGTCGGCGTTGCGCAGCTGCCGCTCGATCAGGGCCTCCATGCTGCCGCCCTCTCCCGCGGTCAGCCCGGCGAAGCGCACTGCGGTGCGGATCTGCGCCGGCGTCAGGCCCTTGCGGGCCGTGAGGCGGGCCACCAGCTCGGACGACACCGCCACGCCCTCGAGCGTCTTGCGCACCAGCTGCTCGCGCGCGCCGGGCGGCGGCGACTTCAGCTCCAGGTGATATGCGAAGCGGCGGCGGAAGGCCGGGTCGATCTGCTCGATGCGGTTGGTGATCCAGATCGTGGGCACCGGGTTCGATTCCAGGATCTGGTTGACCCAGGCCTTGCCGCTCACGCTGCCGGAAGGCGGGGCTACGACCTGCTCGGCCCGCGCCATCATCTGCGCGGCCTCGCTGGAGATGGGTGGAAAGACGTCTTCCACCTCGTCGAACAGCAGCGCGGCCTGGGCACTGCCCTTGAGGAACACCTGGGCGATCTGCAGGGACCGGTAGCGGTCGCGGCCCGAGAGCGAGTTGCCGTCGCGATCCGCGTATTCCACCTCGAACAGCTCCAGCCCGGCGGCCTGCGCCACCACCTTGGCGAGCTCGGTCTTGCCGGTGCCGGGCGGGCCATAGAGCAGCACATTGACGCCGGCCTCCTTGCGCTCCACCGCCTGGCGCAGCAGGGTGCGCAGCACACGGGCGTCTTCCTCGACGAAGGCGAAATCGTCCGCCGAGAGCGTGCTCTTGGCCGAGGGCCGGGTGAACACGGCCATCAGCTCGCTCTGGTCGCGGTATTCGCGCATCAGGACGGGCGGCAGCTTCTCGCTCACCTTCATCAGGTCCGCCAGGTCGGTGATGTTGTGCTCGGAGATCAGGTTCTCGACCAGGCCGATGCGCTCCAGCCGGGAGCCGGCGCGCAGGGCCTCGCCCACCTCCGCCGCGTTCACGCCCGCCACCTCCGCGATGGCCGCGTAGGCCTCGGGCGCGTTGTTCACCTTGAACTCCACCAGCAGGCTGCGCAGGTCGCGCTGGTAGCGCGCGAGCGTGCCGTACAGCAGCAGCGCCCGTTCCGCTTTGTTGAGCTGCAGCAGGTTGGCCAGCGCGTCGATGTTCTTCTCCACCAGGGTGGATTGCTTCTTGAGCGCGTGCGTGAGCCAGTCGCCGGTGACGGCCAGCACCGACAGCAGGTCCTTGGGCTGGTCCTTGGCGTATTCGTCCAGGTAGAAGAAGAGCGTGCCCTCTTCGTAGGGGCCGCGCCACACGCCATGCCGCTCCAGGAAGTCGCGTGTGGCCAGCTGCTCGTGGCCGCGCCAGAACTCGTTGTCCTTGCAGCGGCGGCCCAGGAACTCGCGCAGGCGCTCCAGCGCCGGCTGCGGCCAGACCAGGTGCCGGCCCGCGAGCGACAGCAGGCCGTTCAGGTCGCGCCGCACGTTGAACTTGGCGCCCTGCTTGGCCGCCAGCGTGAGCACGAAGTGCGAGCACATCAGGTCCAGCACCGGCGCATCTTTCAGGCCGGGAGAAGGCAGCACGTGCAGATCGACGGAACGCTTGGCCAAACACACCTCCATGACGGGGCTGGCAGTTCTACGATAACGCGACTTGATGCGGGATGGAAGACACGCATGGAAGCCGTCGATGCTGGGGAAACCCGGAGGCGGGCCCGCGCGGGGCATGGACAATGCCCCTCCATGATTGAACTTTCGGATATCCAGGCTGCCGCCGGGCGCCTGGCCGGGCAGGTGCTGGAGACGCCTTGCGTGGAGTCGCGCACGCTGTCGCAGATCACCGGCTGCCAGGTGTTCCTGAAGTTCGAGAACCTGCAGTTCACTGCCTCCTTCAAGGAGCGCGGGGCGTGCAACAAGCTCGTGCAGTTGGGCGAAGCGGACCGCCGGCGCGGCGTGATCGCCATGAGCGCGGGCAACCACGCGCAGGGCGTGGCCTATCACGCGCAGCGCCTGGGGCTGCGCGCGGTGATCGTCATGCCGCGCTTCACGCCGGGCGTGAAAGTGGAGCGCACGCGCAGCTTCGGCGCCGAGGTGGTGCTGCACGGCGACACGCTGGACGAAGCGCGCGCCCATGCCCTGACGCTGGCCGAGCGCGAGGGCCTGGTCTTCGTGCACCCCTACGACGACGAGGCCATCGTCGCCGGCCAGGGGACCGTGGGCCTGGAGATGCTGCGCGCCGTGCCGGATCTGGACACGCTGGTGGTGGCCATTGGCGGGGGCGGGTTGATCGCGGGGATCGCGCTGGCCGCCAAGGCGCTGAAGCCCGGCATCGAGGTCATCGGCGTGCAGACGATGCGCTTTCCCAACATGTACAACGCCGTCAAGCATGCGGCGCTGCCGCAGGGCGGCTCCACCATCGCCGAGGGCATCGCGGTCGGCACGCCCGGGCGGGTGACGCAGGCCCTCATCGAGCGGCACGTGGACGACATCCTGCTGGTGGACGAGGGCGACATCGAGCAGGCCATCGTGATGCTGCTGGAGATCGAGAAGACCCTGGTGGAGGGGGCCGGCGCGGCGGCGCTTTCGGCGGTGCTGAAGTCACCTGGGCGTTTCGCGGGCCGCAAGGTCGGCATGGTGCTGGGCGGCGGCAACATCGATCCGATGCTGCTGGCGGCGATCATCCAGCGCGGGCTGGTGCGCGGCGGGCGGCTGGCGCGGCTGCGCGTGAGCGCGCGCGATGTGCCAGGCTCGCTGGCCCGCATCACGGCCATCGTGAGCGAAGCGGGCGCCAACATCGACGAGGTGCATCATCAGCGCGCCTTCACCATGCTGGCGGCGCAGAACGTGGAGATCGAGCTGGTGATCCAGACGCGCGGCCGCGAGCATGTGGGCCAGGTGCTGCAGGCGCTGCACGCCGGCGGCTTCCAGGCCGAGGAACAGTGAGCCCCGGGCTGACAACGGAGACACGGAACATGGATATCGAGACCCTGCAGGGCGCGTTGCCCGAGTACTTCGCACCCTGGGTGCAGGCCCTGGGCCTGCGGGTGGAAGGCTTCGACGCCGACAGCGTGACGCTGCGCCTGCCGCAGAGCGACCAGCTGAGTCGCGTGGGCGGCATGCTGTGCGGGCAGGCCATGATGGCCGCCGCCGACACGGCGATGGTGCTGGCGCTCATCAACCACGCAGGCGCCTTCCGGCCGTGCACCACGGTGCAGATGAACAGCAGCTTCCTCAAGCCGCTGTCCAACCAGGATGCACTGGTGCAGGCCCGGGTGCTGCGCGCCGGCAAGAGCCTGGCCTTTGGCGAGATCGACATCCGCGGGGCGACCGACGGCAAGAGCGTCTGCCGGGCGACGACGACCTATGCCCTGCTTTGACAGCCGGGTCATTGGCAGTCGGGTCATTGGCAGCCGGGTCACGAGGCCACGGGTAGAATCGGCGGCAGTGTGCAACCTGCCTGAGTAGAACCATGTCCGACGCCCATTCCCACACCGACAGCGCCCACCCCGAGGATCCGGTGGAAGCCATCGTGCCGGCCATGCCCATCGTGCTGCCGGTCGCCGGCGGCGTGCTGATGTTCCTGCTGGCCTTCATCGCCATCTTCATGGCCTGACGGCCGCGCGGCCCTGGTGGCCGCTGCCTTCGACTGCCACGCCCCCGGGTGCCTCGGTGCCCGGGGGCGTTCCTTTTTCACGGTTACCGCTTGTAAGCGGGCTTATGCATAACCTCATGCAGGTTTTGCATGGAATTGCGGCCGTTCCTCAGCGAGTCGCAAGGCGGCTTTCATAAAATCGCCACTCCCAGCCGACCCGAGCGGCAGCGGGCCACCCGCCCGCGCCACCGCGCTGCCCAACCGGCAGCCCCGCCCGCCGACTGAGCCAAGCCTGTTCTTCAAAGGGCGCGCCTCAGGCCAACTCCGCGATGCAGCCTCCCTTCGGAGAACCGGTTTTTTCATTCCAGGAGCTTTGACGATGAACTCTCCCGTGATGCAGGGGCTCAACCTGCAGGCACCGGCCTACGTGAAGAACGCACGGCTGATTGCCTGGGTGTCCGACATGGTGGCGCTGTGCAAGCCCGATCACGTGCACTGGTGCGACGGCAGCCAGGAGGAATACGACCGCCTGTGCCAGGACCTCGTGGCCGCGGGCACCTTCCGCCAGCTCGACCCCGTCAAGCGCCCGGGCTCCTACCTGGCCTGGTCCGATCCGTCGGACGTGGCCCGCGTGGAAGACCGCACCTTCATCTGCTCGCAGAAGAAGGAAGACGCCGGCCCCACCAACAACTGGATGGCCCCGGCCGAGATGCGCGCCACCCTGCAGCCGCTGTTCGACGGCTGCATGAAGGGCCGCACCATGTATGTGGTGCCGTTCTCCATGGGCCCGCTGGGCAGCCCCATCGCCCACATCGGCATCGAACTCTCCGACAGCGCCTACGTGGCGGTGAACATGCGCATCATGACGCGCATGGGCCGCGCGGTGTTCGACGTGCTGGGTGTCGAGGGTGACTTCGTTCCGGCCGTCCACACCGTGGGCGCGCCGCTGGAGCCGGGCCAGAAGGACGTGGCCTGGCCCTGCAACAAGACCAAGTACATCGTGCACTACCCCGAGACGCGCGAGATCTGGTCGTACGGCTCGGGCTACGGCGGCAATGCGCTGCTGGGCAAGAAGTGCTTCGCGCTGCGCATCGCCTCCACCATGGGCCGCGACCAGGGCTGGCTGGCCGAGCACATGCTGATCCTGGGCGTGACCTCGCCCGAGGGCAAGAAGTACCACGTGGCGGCGGCCTTCCCCTCCGCCTGCGGCAAGACCAACTTCGCCATGCTGATCCCGCCCAAGGGCTTCGAGGGCTGGAAGGTCACCACCATCGGCGACGACATCGCCTGGATCAAGCCGGGCGCCGACGGCCGCCTGTACGCCATCAACCCCGAGGCCGGCTACTTCGGCGTGGCCCCGGGCACCAACACGCTGACCAACCCCAACTGCATGGCCAGCCTGGACAAGAACGTGATCTTCACCAACGTGGCGCTCACGGACGACGGCGACGTGTGGTGGGAGGGCATGGGCGAGGCCCCGGCGCACGCCATCGACTGGCAGGGCAAGGACTGGACGCCCGCCATCGGCAAGGAGACCGGCGCCAAGGCCGCGCATCCGAACGCCCGCTTCACCGTGGCCGCCACCAACAACCCGGCGCTGGACCCCGAGTGGGACAACCCGGCCGGCGTGCCGATCGACGCCTTCATCTTCGGCGGCCGCCGCTCCACCACCGTGCCGCTGGTGACCGAGGCGCACGACTGGGTGGAAGGCGTGTACATGGCCGCCACCATGGGCTCCGAGACCACCGCCGCGGCCTTCGGCCAGCAGGGCGTGGTGCGCCGTGACCCCTTCGCCATGCTGCCGTTCACCGGCTACAACATGAGCGACTACTTCCAGCACTGGCTGAGCCTGGGTCGCAAGCTGCAGGACGCCGGCGCCAAGCTGCCGAAGATCTACACCACGAACTGGTTCCGCAAGGACGAGAACGGCAAGTTCGTGTGGCCGGGCTACGGCGAGAACATGCGCGTGCTGAAGTGGATGATCGACCGCATCGAGGGCCGCGTGGCCGGCGAGGTGCATGCCTTCGGCATCAGCCCCACCTACCAGGAACTGGAGTGGGAAGGCCTGCCCTTCACGCCTGAGCAGTTCCGCCAGGTGACCGAGATCGACATTCCCGCCTGGGAAAAGGAGCTGGAGCTGCACCACGCCCTGTTCGAGCAGCTGGCCCACGGCCTGCCCGCGGAACTGAAGGCGACCAAGGCGAAGATCGAGCAGCGGCTGGCGGGTTGAGCCGCCGTCGTCCCCGCGCAGGCGGGGCCGCACACTGAAAAGGCCACCCGAGGGTGGCCTTTCTGCTTGCCGGAATCCAGGCCGCTGTGCAGGCGGCCTGCGCGGTCAATCGCGCCAGGGGTGCGGCCGGTAGGTGGCCGGCTCGGCCGGCTGGCTCTTGGCCGCGCGGCGGCGCTGCCAGGCGATCTGGCGGCGAGCCGCGCTTTGGCGCGCGAGCTGGCGCGACCACGCGTCCAGCAGGCCGATCACCGGCCGCGGCAGGCGGCGCAGCAACTGGCCCACCAGCCGGGTCGGCGCGAGAGTGGCAGTCATGGCTGGACCTCGCCCGGGCGTTCAGTAGTAGCGGCGCACGTCGCGCACCGCGTCGGCGGCCATGGCGCGGCTCAGGTCGGCCATGACGCGGGCGTCGGTGAGCGCGATCGCCCACAGCTTGTCGTCTTCGCGGGCCTGGCGGCGGCTGGCGACCCAGGCCTGGGCGGCCGTGCGCAGCGCCCCGGCGGCCTCGCGCATGGGCGCGGCGAACAGCGCCAGCGCGGCGAAGCCCACCAGCCAGGCAGCGATCCACGCGGCCAGCAGATGGCCTTCGGTCCAGGTGACGACGAGCTCATTGGCCACCACCACCAGGGCGGAGACCAGGGCGGCCAGCAGCAGCGTGGCGGTGCCACGCGTGCCGTCGAACGAACGCACGGTGGCGGCGAGGTTGGCGGCGCCGCGGGTCACGCGGTCAAGGCCGGCATGCTCGGTCGGATAGTCGGCTTGGATGAATCGGGTCACGAGACTTCCCTTTCGATGAATGACGCTTGTGGCGGGATGGCCGGATGCGTGGAACGGAGATTAGGGTTTGTACTGATATCTTGCAAGTTTAGATTAGTGATGAGTACCATTCACGTTGGAAATGGCTACACCGAACTTCCGCACCCTCGACCTGAACCTGCTGCGCGTCTTCGACCAGGTCATGGCCGAGCGCAACCTCACGCGGGCGGCACGCAACCTGGCGATGACGCAGCCGGCGGTGAGCAACGCGCTCAACCGCCTGCGCGACGCGCTGGGCGACAAGCTGGTGGCGCGCAGCGGCTACGGGGTGGAGCCGACACCACGCGCCCTGGCGCTGTGGCCGGTGGTGAGCGACGCGCTGCGGCTGCTGGAGGCCTCCATCACGCCCGGGCAGTTCATCGCGGCGGAGGCCACCAACACCTTCCTGCTGGCGATGGCCGATGCCACCGCCGCCGAGCTGGTGCCCGGCCTGGTGGAGATCATCGAGAAGGACGCGCCGGGCGTCTCCATCCGCGTGGTGCCGCTGACCACGCGGGATCCGCGGCGGCTGCTGGATGAGGGCCAGGTGGATCTGGCGGTGGGCTTCTTCCCGGCCGTGCTGGCCGCCCTGTCGGCCCAGGCGCAGGCGGGCGGCCTGGCGCCGTTCGACCACCAGCGGCTCTATGACGGTGAATATGTCTGCGTGATGCGCAACGACCATCCGCTGGCACGGGGGCCGCTGACGCTGGGGCGCTACTGCGCCGCGCACCACCTGCTGGTGAGCTTCTCCGGCCGGCCGTTCGGCTTCATCGACGAGGCGCTGGCCTCGCTCGGGCGGGAGCGCCGCATCGTGGCGACGGTCAACCAGTTCTTCACCGCCGGGCGGGTGGTGGCGGGCTCCGACCTGCTGACGGTGCTGCCCAAGCACTTCATCAACGTGACCGGCCGCGCCCATGAGCTGACGCACCGGCCGCTGCCTTTCGAGGTGCCGCCGGTCCACGTGGACGCGCTGTGGCACCGCCGGCAGGCGCAGCGCAGCGACCATGCCTGGCTGCGGCTGGCGGTGGCCGCGGCGGCCGCCCGCGCGTTCGGCGAGCGGCCCGCCTGACGTTCAGACAGGCCAATCAGCGCACGACACGCAGCGCGGCATAGGCGGCGCGGCGCAGTTCCAGCGCCTGGCGGGCATCGTGGCCCGCGCGGGCTTCAGCCGCCTCGAACAGCTGGCGAGGCAGATCGGCGCCCGAGCGCGGGGCACGGCAGGGCAGGCGAAGCAGGTTGGACAGGGTCGGGAGCAGCATGATCAGCCTCAAGGGCGGTTGGTATGGCTGAAGGATAGGGGTTAACCCTAGGATTGCCACCCCAAAGTGCACCGGCGCCCATGCCGATCCGGCATGAGGCCCGGCATGAAGGGGCCGATCGACCCCGATCGGCCTGCCCTGGCCAGCGGCCCGTCCGGCGAAAGCCGGCCCGGCGGGCGCTATGCTCGCGCGCATGCAGAACCCGCCCGCCCCGCTTGCCGCGCTGGAGGAGAGCTGGGCCGTCCTGGGCGGCGCCGTGGATGAGATGGTGTGGTTCAGCGACCCCGCGACCGGGCGCGTGCTCTACACCAACGCCGCCTTCGAGCGCTTCTGGGGCCGCCATGCGGGCAACCTCGGGCCGGCGGCCGAGGCCCTGCTGGATCTCGTGGCGGCGGATGACGTGGCCCGCATCCGCCAGGCGCGCGCCGGCCTGCCGCGCCAGGGCTACATCGAGGAGTACAAGGCCACGCAGCCGCGCCTGGGCGAGCGCGGCAGCCGTCTCGCCCGCGTGCGCGAGCAGGCCGGGGTGCTGCCGACGCCGGGAGCCGCCGCGCGCGTTGCGCACATCGCGCGCGACGTCTCCTGGCAGTTCGACACCACGGCGCGGCTGCGCGCCGAGATCTCGCGCCGCACCGATGCCGAGCGCCACCTCAACGACGCCAACGCGCGGCTGCAGGCGCTGCTGGCCACCGCCAACGACGCCGTCATCACCATCGACGAGTCCAGCCTGGTGATCGACTGGAACAACGCCGCGGAACGCATGTTCGGCATCAGCCGCACCGAGGCCCTGGGCCAGCGCATCACCGAGCTGATCGTCCCGCACGGCCACCGCCCGCATCACGACCACGGCATCCGCGAGTTCCTGCGCACCGGCAAGGGCACCATCCTGCACCGCCGGGTGGAGACGCGCGCGCTGCGCCGCAACGGCGAGGAGTTCGACGTCGAGCTGTCGGTGTGGCCGGTGCGCACAGCCGAGGGCTTCACCTTCAGCAGCTTCGTGCGCGACATCTCGCGCCGCAAGGCCGCCGCCAAGGCGCTGGCGGACTCCGAGGCCAAGTACCGCAAGGTGGTGGAGAACGTGAACGAGGGCATCCTCGTCACCGCCGGCGGTCGCATCCTGTATGCGAACCCGCGTGCGCTGGCCCTCACCGGGCTGGACGAGCAGACCGCGATGTCGCGGCCCTTCATCGAGTTCATCCACCCCGACGACCGCGAGCGCGTGCTCGGCAACCACCTGCGGCGCCTGAAGGGCGAGCCGGTGGAGAACTACTACCAGTTCCGCGTGATGCACGAGCAGGGCCCGCTGCGCTGGCTGGAGATCTCGGCCGTGGTGTTCGAGTGGCAGGGCGCGCCGGCGACGCTGAACTTCCTGACCGATGTCACGCAGCGCCGGCAGGCCGAGGACGAGATGCGCCATGCGCTGCGGCGCGAGCGCGAGCTGTCGGAGATGAAGTCGCGCTTCGTGGCGGTGGCCTCGCATGAGTTCCGCACGCCGCTGGCGGCCATCCTTTCGTCGGTGGAGCTGCTGGACGACTATGGTCCGCGGCTGCCGGAGGAGGAGCGCAAGGAGATCCTGGGTCTGATCAAGAACGCCGTGACGCGCATGAACGGCATGATCGAGCAGGTGCTCTTGACCAGCAAGCTGGAGTCCGGCCGCTTCGTCTTCGCGCCCGGCCTGCAGTCGGTACCGCACCTGCTGGAGCAGCTGCTGGCCGAGCTGGTGCAGGCCAACCCGCAGGCCGCGCGCGTGCTGCTGCGCTGCCAGGCGGTGGACGCGCCCCGGCTGGTGGATGCCCAGCTCGTGCGGCACGTGCTGGTGAACCTGCTGTCGAACGCGCTGAAGTACTCCAGCGCACCGGCGCCGGTGGTCTGCACGGCGCAGGCCGACGGCCCGACGCTGCGCCTGGAGATCGCCGACCGCGGCATCGGCATTCCGGCGGACGACCTGCCGCGCCTGTTCCAGACCTTCCATCGCGGCGGCAACGTGGGCAACATCCAGGGCACCGGCATCGGCCTGCACATCGTCAAGGAGTGCGTGGAGCTGCACCAGGGCCGCATCGAGGTGGAGAGCGTGCAGGGCGAGGGCACCACCTTCCGCGTGCACCTGCATGCGCCGCTGGCGCCCGCCTGAGAGACGCGAAGACCATGGCCCGCATCCTCATCGTCGATGACGACCCCGCCCTGCTGCGGCTGCTGTCCCTGCGCCTGCGCGAGGAGGGCCATCAGCCGATCGAGGCGGACAGCGGCGAGGCGGCGCTGACCCGCCTCGACCAGGAGATGCCGCAGCTGCTGGTGACCGACCTGCGCATGGGCGGCATGGACGGCCTGCAGCTGTTCGACGCGGTGCACCGGCGCCACCCGCTGCTGCCGGTGCTGATCCTCACCGCGCACGGCACCATCCCGGACGCCGTGCAGGCGCTGCAGAAGGGCGTGTTCGGCTACCTCGCCAAGCCCTTCGAGGCGCAGGCGCTGATGGCCGAGGTGAACCGCGCGCTGGACGCGTCGCAAGCGCTCGGGGCCGACATGCCAGGGCAGGAGCCGGGTGAATCGTGGCGCGAGGCCATCCTCACCCGCAGCCCGCGCATGGAGCAGGTGCTGGCCGAGGCGCGGCTGGTGGCACAGAGCGACGCCGCCGTGGTGATCCACGGCCCCAGCGGCTCCGGCAAGGAGCTGCTGGCCCGCGCCATCCACGCGGCCAGCCCGCGCGCCGCACAACCGCTCGTGGCGGTGAACTGCGGCGCCATCCCCGAGAACCTGGTGGAGTCGGAGCTGTTCGGCCACGTCAAGGGCGCCTTCACCGGCGCCGTGCGCGACCGCCCCGGCCTGTTCGTCGAGGCGCGCGGCGGCACCGTGTTCCTGGACGAGATCGCCGAGCTGCCGCTGGCCGCGCAGGTGAAGCTGCTGCGCGTGCTGCAGGAGGGCGAGGTACGCCCCGTGGGGGGCGAACGCGCGGTGCGGGTGAACGTGCGCGTGCTGTCGGCCTCGCATCGCAAGCTGGCCGACGAGGTGGCGGCCGGCCGCTTCCGCGAGGATCTGTTCTACCGCCTGCATGTGGTGGGCCTGGAGCTGCCGGCCTTGGCGGAGCGGCGCGAAGACATCCCGCTGCTGGCGCGCCACTTCCTGGCCGCACTGTCGCAGCGCTATGCGAAGCCGCTGCGCGGCTTCGGGCCTGGCGCCCTGGAGCTGCTGGTGGCCGCGGCCTGGCCCGGCAACGTGCGCCAGCTGCAGAACGTGGTGGAGAAGTGCGTGGTGCTCAGCACCGGCCCGCTGGTGGCGGAGTCGCTCGTGCAGAAGGCGCTGGTCCAGCCAGCCGGCGACATGCTGCCGCTGGACGAGGCGCGGCGGCAGTTCGAGCGCGACTACCTGGTGCAGCTGCTCAAGCTGACCGGCGGCAACGTGAGCCAGGCCGCCCGGCTGGCGCGGCGCAACCGCACCGACTTCTACGCCTTGCTCGGCCGGCATCAGATCGAGCCGGCGCAGTTCAAGGGCTGAGCGCGCACCCGGCGCGGCGTGACATCCGCACGCCAGGGCCTGTCGGGATTCGCCGACAACGCAAGTCCTTGTCAGGCCTGGCGTTGGTCGCTCGGCGCCGACAGGGTGTCGGGATTCACCGACAGGCGGGCGTGACGCTCTGGCCATAAGCTATTGATTTCAAAGGATTTTCAAGCTGGCACGGGGCTTGAAATGGATGTCGGCATCCAAGGAGCACCGACATGCAAGCAACCACCCACCAAGCCCGCGCCACCCGCCCCCTGCACTGGCAGCGTTTCCAGAAGTCCCTGCTCGCCACGCTCGCCGCGATGGCGCTGGCCGCCTGTGGCGGCGGCGGTGAAGACGACGGCCTGTCCGACGCGCTGGCCAAGGCCCAGTCCGACTCCAAGGCGCAGCAGCACATGCAGCTGATGGCCGCGGCGGTGTCGACCGTGGGCATGACCAAGGTCAGCTTCACCAACAGCGCCGGCCAGGCCCTTACCGGCTTCCTGTTCCGCGACAACGCCGCCACCCAGCGCCAGGCCGCCGTCGTGCTGTTGCACGGCTGCTCCGGCGTGTGGTCCAACGGCGTCGTCAACACCGACGCCCAGCCGCCGCAGAAGGCGCTGTCGCACATCCACCGCCGCTGGGGCGAGAACCTCGCGCGCGCCGGCTACTCGGTGCTGCTGGTGGACAGCTTCACCAGCCGCAACCTCACCAACGAGTGCGGCAACGGCACCGCCGGCCTGAACGAGGCGGTGGTGCGCCCCCTCGACGCGCTGGCCGGCCGCCAGTGGCTGGTCGCCAATGGCGTGGCCGGCGACCGCATCGCGCTCATGGGCTGGTCGAACGGCGGCAGCGCGACGCTCGCCACCATGGATCGCACGAACGAGGGGTCGCCCGGCGCGCGCCCCTTCCGCGAGGCGTTTGCCTTCTACCCCGGCTGCGGGCTGCTGAACGAATTCGGCGGCGGCGCCTCGTCGACGGCCACTACCACCTGGCTGCCCTATGCGCCGGTGACGATCCATCACGCCGACCAGGACCCGCTGTACACCGATGGCCGCTGCGCCAACCGCGTGGCCGGTGCCGTCGCGCTCGGTGCCGGCGTGGGCAACGGCAATGCCGTGGCCATGACCGTGCATGCCGGCGCCCGCCACAGCTTCGACCAGATCGACCTGTCGAAGGCGCTGGCGTCGCCCTACACCGCCGCCGACCAGTCCGCGCAGACCGTGGCCGATGCCGCCGTGATGACGCGCCTGGCCACGCTGTTCCCGGCCCCCTGATCCCGTCCATCCAACCCATTCCCCAAGGAGACCCGCCATGACCCCGCAACAGATCGCCCTCGTCCAGCACAGCTTCGCCAAGGTGCGCCCCATCGCCACCACCGCCGCCGAGCTGTTCTACAACCGCCTGTTCTCGCTCGACCCCGGCCTGCGTCCGCTGTTCAAGAGCGGCGACATGGCCCGCCAGGGCCAGATGCTGATGTCGATGATCGGCACCGCCGTCGCCGGCCTGGGCAACCTGGAGAAGCTGTCGCCGGTGGTCCGCGCCCTGGGCGCCCGCCATGCCGACTACGGCGTGCAGCCGCGCCACTACATGGTGGTGGGCGCTGCGCTGCTGTGGACCCTCGAGCAGGGCCTGGGCAACGACTTCACGCCCGAGGTGCGCGAAGCCTGGGCCGGCGCCTACGAGCTGCTCTCGCAGGTGATGCAGCTCGGCGCGATGGAGCCGGCCACGGCCTGAGTGATGCCGGCCGCCGCGCGGTCGGCACAATGCGGCCGGTGAAGCTGCAACTGCTGTCCGACCTGCACCTGGAGGCCCACCCCGCCTTCGAACCGCGCCCCGCCGAGGGCGCGGACCTGCTGGTGCTGGCCGGCGACATCGGCTCGTACCAGCAGGGCTCGCGCCTCACCGGTGACGACTTCGGACTGGCGCGCTTCTCGCCCCGACACGGCTGGCCGGTGCCGGTGCTCTACGTGCCCGGCAACCATGAGTACGACGGCCTGGACTTCGATGCCACCCATGCGCGGCTGCGTGCCACCTGCGAGCAACTGGGCATCACCTGGCTGGAACGCGAGGCCCGGGTGATCGATGGCGTGCGCTTCGTCGGCACCACGCTCTGGACCGACTTCGACGCGCTCGTGCACCCGCCTGGCGAGCCGGCCCCGACCGCGACGCAGGCGCTCAAGCGCCGCGACAAGGCCTTCCGCGCCGCCAACTTCTACCTGCGCAAGGCCGCCACCCAGCGCCATGGCGAGCTGATGCTGGCTGAAGCCTGGCGCGAGCTGGGCCTGGCCTGCCAGGCGTGGCTGCGGGCCGAGCTGGCACGCCCGCATGCAGGCCCGACCGTGGTCGTCACCCATTTCGCGCCCAGCCTGCGCAGCGCCGACCCGCGCTATGGTCTGGTGCCGGGCACCGCCGGCTTCTGCAATGCGCTGGACGACCTGCTGCCGCAGGCGCAGCTCTGGCTGCACGGCCACCTGCACTGCGCGCATGACTACCAGGTGGCGGGTTGCCGCGTGGTGGCCAATCCACTGGGCTACGCGAGCAAGGGCGAGCAGGCGGCGTTCCGGGCGGACTGCGTCGTGGAGGTCCCGGTTCGCGGCTAGGGCCGTCGTTACCCGTGCCTACAAGTCCGACGCGGTCTTTACACGCCCGCAACAGCGCTCCGGCGTTCCACACGCCATACTGCACTGCAACAACCCCACCGGAGCCTGGTCATGAAATCCCCGGGGATGCAGACGCGGGCCTGGATCGCGGCCGCGATCACGGCCCTGATGCTGGCACTGGCCCACCCCGAGGCCATCCGTAGCGTGGGCTCTGGCGGCGCCGTGTGGCCCGACATGCCGCATGGCGCGGCGGCGCCGCGCTGAGCGCCGCGCGCACCCCACCCCTCAGCCAGGCGGCAGCAAGTCGCGCTCGGCCGCCTGCCGCAGCGCGGTGGTGAGCTGATCCAGCACGTCCGACTCCAGGTTCCAGCAGTGCCAGTACAAGGCGATCGGCAGCGCGTCGTCGGGCGCGATGTTGACCAGCTGGCCCTGCTGGATCAAGCCGCGCGCCAGCAGCTCGGGCACCACGCTCACGCCCCAGCCAGCCAGCACCGCGCGCACCTGCCCTTCGGAGCTGGGCACGAAGAGCTGGTGCAGCGACACGCGCTTGAGGCCGAAGGCGCGGCTCACGAACTCGCTCTGCATGTCATCCTTGCGGTTGAACGCGATGAAGGGCAGATCGCGGAAGTTGTGCGGTGTCAGGCCCTTGGGGCAGTGCTCGCGCGCGTAGCCGGCCTCGGCCACCGCCACGTAGCGCATGGCGCCCAGCGGCAGCACCTTGCAGCCGCGCAGCGCCTGCTTGAGCGTGGTCACGCAGCCCAGCACCTGGCCCTGGCGCAGCCACTCATGGGTGAAGTCCTGGTCGTCGGTGATCATCTCCA
>NZ_JAYRZR010000036.1:0-38353 GCF_041916345.1 Ramlibacter sp. | reverse complement strand
TGCTGAACCTGGTGCAGCGCCTGCAGGCGCGCGGCTTCTCGAAGTCCGAGCTGGTGCTGCGCATGACGCGGCAGGAGATCGGCAGCTACCTGGGCCTGAAGCTGGAGACGGTGAGCCGCACCTTCTCGCGCTTCGCCGAGGAAGGCCTGATCGAGGTGCACCAGCGGCACGTGCGCATTCTCGATACCGAGAAGCTGCGTGCGCTGCTCACGCAGCCGGGATGCGCGTTCTGAGGTGAAGCGCTGGGGGTGCACCCCAGCCTACGCAGACAACCGGGGTTGGTTCCCTTGTAGCGATCCCCCCTCACCCCACCGGATCGGCCAGCCCGTGCTTGATGGCATAGCGCAGCAGCTCGCTCGGGTTGGTCACGCCGAGCTTGTGCATCAGGTTCGACTTGTGCGTGCTGACCGTCTTCACCGACAGGTTCAGCCGAGCCGCGATCTCCGACACGGCCTCGCCGGCGGCGAGCATGCGGAACACCTCGAACTCCCGGTCCGACAGCGTCTGGTGCGGCGGCTGGTCTGCCGCGCCACCGGGCATGGCGCCCAGCGCGAGCTGCTCGGCCACCTCGGCGCTCACGTAGGCGCCGCCCGCGGCCACGCGGCGGATCGCCTGCTCCAGCTGCGCCGGCGCGCTTTCCTTGGTGAGGTAGCCGCTCGCGCCCGACTTGATCGCGCGTACTGCGTACTGGGTCTCCTGGTGCATGCTGAGCACCAGGATGCGCAGCTTGGGCCGCTCGGCCTTCACCAGCCGGATCAGCTCCATGCCGCTGCGCCCGGGCATGGACAGGTCGAGCACCAGCACGTCGAAGGTCTCGGCACGCACGATCTGCATCACCTCGGTGCCATCGGCGGCCTCGCCGACCACCTCGAAATCCTTCGCATCGCCGACGATGCGCTTGAGGCCCTCGCGCACGATGGCATGGTCGTCGGCCAGCACGATGCGGATCATCGGTTCTCCTGCGGCAGGGGGATGCGGGCCTCGACACGCGTGCCCTGCCCCGGCTCGCTGTCGATGCGGACTTCGCCACGCATCAGGTGGGCGCGCTCGCGCAGGCCGGCGATGCCCAGCGACTGCGGCTTGCGCGGATCGGTCACGCGGAAGCCCGCGCCGTCGTCCTGCACCGCCAGCACGAGCTGGTCGCCATCGCGCCGGATGCGCACCGCCACCTGGCTCGCGCGGGCGTGCTTGGCGACGTTGGTCAACGACTCCTGCACCATGCGGAAGACGCCGGTGGCATAGGGCTCGGGCAGGTCCAGATCCTCGTCGGCGGCCAGGGTGCAGGCCACGCCGGTGCGCTGACTGAAGTTGTGCACGAGCCATTCGATGGCGGCCAGCAGGCCCAGGTCGTCCAGCACCAGGGGGCGCAGGTCGGCCGAGATGCGGCGCACCGAGGCCACGCAGGCGTCGAGCATGGCGATCATCTGCGACAGCTTGCCCTGCGCGACGGCGTCGCCGCGCACATGCTCGCGCAGCGTGATCGTGTCCATCTTCAGCGCGGTCAGCGCCTGCGCCAGCTCGTCGTGCAGCTCGCGCGCGATGCGCGACTTCTCCTGCTCGCGCACACCGGCGCTTTCGGCCGCGAAGGCAGCCAGTTCCTCCTGCGCGCGCACCCGCTCGGACACGTCGCGCAGGATCACGGTGTACAGCCTGCCCTCCGGCGCCTCGAGCTGCGAGATGGAGGCCTCGATCGGGAACTCGGTGCCATCGGCACGCAGGCCCACCAGCACGGTCTGGTCGCCCATGCGGCGCGAGGTGACGCCGGTCTCGCCGAAGCGGCGCACCTGCTCGGCATGCCCGGCGCGATAGCGCTGCGGCAGCAGCCCATCGAGCGGCTGGCCGCGCATGGCCGCCGCCGGATGGCCGAAGATGCGCTCGGCCGCGCGGTTGTACATGACGATGCGCTGCGCCGCGTCGACGGTGATGATGCCGTCCATGGCCGAATCCAGCAGGCCGGCCAGGCGGGCGGCGGCGCTGTCTTCGGGGAGGGCGGGTTCGGTCACTGCGAGGCAACGTTGGGCGTTGCCTCGTAATTTAACCCACGCGGCAGGCGCGCCTCAGCAGCCGCGGCCGGGGCAGCCCTCGGGCCGCTGGTCCGCGTCGAAGGGGCAGGCGTTGACCTCGGCCGCGCTCATCGCGAGCACCGTCGTCAGGAAGCAGGCCGCCAGCGACACGAGCCAGAAGGCGAAGAACGCCGCCGTGTAGATGCCCTGGCGCGACAGGCCCACCGCGTTGCCGGACCACTGCACGTCCATCGGGTCGACGAACGCGAACACCAGCAGCTCCAGCGCGCAGGCGGCCAGGAAGGCGGGCCAGGCACTCCACATGAGGCGACGGATCATCGTGGGGTCTCCTCTCAGTTCTCTTCCGCGGGCGTGTTGGCGTGGTTGCGCCCCTGCACGGCCGGCATCAGCGCGCGGTCCTTCGGCAGAGTCTTGTTGATCTCGATGCCCTGGCGGTAGTAGTCGGGCGTGATCACCGGGTCGGGCGTGCGGATCGCCAGGTACAGCGTCACGAAGCCGGCGACGATGACGATGGCGGGCCCGGAGATGATCATCCAGACCAGCCCATGACGGTACCAGGGCGCCGACGGGGGGGGTTCGTTCTTCTCGGTGGTCATGCGGTCTCCTTGTCAGCGGGGCACCAGGAACACGGACTTCTCGCGCACATGCGCGTCGCCGGCCACGGTGGCAATGTCGAAATGGATCGGCTGCGAGCCGGCCGGCGCACTGCCATACGGGATCTGCAGCCGCACGACCACCCAGCGCGCCTCGGCCGGGCCGACCTCGAACTCGGTCTCGGAGGCGATCTCCAGGCCCGTCAGGCCTTCGGCGCTCAGGCGGTACTTCTGCGTGCGCTCGGTGGCATTCATGATCTGCAGGCGGTACACGTTCTCCAGCTTGCCGCCGGCCACGATGCGCGACAGCGCGGCGCGGTCGCGCACGATGTCCACCTTCAGCGGCGTGCGCATGGCCAGGCTGAACAGCACCGCGAAGCAGATCGCCAGCAGGATGCCGGTGTACACCAGCACGCGCGGGCGCAGGATGTGCGAGAGGATCTCGGAGCGGCCGCCGCCCTGCTTGAGCACGTTCTGCGTGGTGAAGCGGATCAGCCCGCGTTCGTAGCCCATCTTGTCCATCACGCCGTCGCACACGTCCACGCAGCCGGCGCAGCCGATGCACTCGTACTGCAGGCCGTTGCGGATGTCGATGCCGGTGGGGCAGACCTGCACGCACAGGTTGCAGTCGACGCAGGCGCCCAGGCCCTTGGCCTTGTAGTCGACCTTGCGGCCGCGCGAGCCGCGCGGCTCGCCACGCGCCGTGTCGTAGCTCACGATCAGCGTGTCCCGGTCGAACATCGCGCTCTGGAAGCGGGCGTACGGGCACATGTACTTGCACACCTGCTCGCGCATGAAACCGGCGTTGCCGTAGGTTGCAAAGGCGTAGAAGTTCACCCAGAACCATTCCCAGGGCCCGAACGACAGCGTGAAGGCCTCGCCCCAGAGGGTCTGGATGGGGGTGAAGTAGCCCACGAAGGTGAAGCCGGTCCACATCGCCAGCGCCACCCACAGGGCGTGCTTGAGCGCCTTCTTGCCGAGCTTGCGGCCGGACATCGGCTCCGCGTCGAGCTTCATGCGCGCGTTGCGGTCGCCCTCGACCTTGCGCTCGATCCACAGGAACATCTCCGTGTAGACCGTCTGCGGGCAGGCAAAGCCGCACCACAGCCGCCCGGCCACGGCGGTGAAGAGGAACAGCGAGAGCGCGCTGATCACCAGCAGGCCGGTGAGATAGATGAAGTCCTGCGGGTAGAGGACGAAGCCGAAGATGTAGAAGCGCCGCGTCGCCAGGTCGAACAGCACCGCCTGCCGCTCGCCCCACTGCAGCCAGGGCAGGCCGTAGAAGACGATCTGCGTGGCCCACACGAACGCCCAGCGCCACTGCGCGAAGGTGCCGGTCACGGCGCGGGGGTAGATCTTCTTCGCCGACGCGTAGAGCGACTGCCCTTCATCCTTCGGCGGTTGCTCGGGTTCGACCGGCGTGATGGGAATGACTTTCATCGGGACTGCGGGTTCGGGCTTTCCCTGAGATCATGCGCGCGGGAGATCGGGCCCCACTTGATATTTGTCAGTGCGGCCCGAAAAGGCGAAAGGGGCCCTGGGCCCCTGTTCGGAACTGCCGTCATTCCCGCGCAGGCGGGAATCCAGGCGCTCAGGGCTTGGCCGCCGACGCCGGCGCGCCGCCCTTGTTGGACAGGCCCCAGACATAGCTGGCGAGCACGTGGATCTGCGCATCGGTCAGCTTGCCCGCCTGGGCCGGCATCTCGTTGACCTTGCCGTTGGTGACGATGCTGATGATGGCCTGCTCGCCGAAGCCGTGCAGCCAGATGTCGTCCGTCAGGTTGGGCGCGCCCAGGGCCTGGTTGCCCTTTCCGTCGGCGCCGTGGCAGGCCGCGCAGGCGGCGAACTTCGGCTTGCCGAGCTGGGCCTTCAGCGAGTCATGCGGCGCGTTCGACAGCGACAGCACGTAGTGGGCGAGGTTCTTCACGTCGTCGCCCGTGCCCACGGCCGCGGCCATGGGGGGCATGTTGCCCACGCGGCCCTTGGCCAGGGTCTCGACGATCTTGTCGGGCGCGCCGCCATGCAGCCAGTCACCGTCCGCCAGGTTCGGGAAGCCCTTGCTGCCGCGCGCGTCGGAGCCGTGGCACTGGGCGCAGTTGTTCATGAACAGCCGCTCGCCCACCGCCATGGCATTGGCGTCGCGGGACAGGTCCTCGGGCTTCTTGGCGGTGAACTGGGCATACAGCGGGCCCAGTTCCTGGTTGGCCTTGGCCACCTCGGCGTCGTACTGGCCCTTGGAAGACCACTTGAACTGGCCGTCGTGCGAGCCCAGGCCCGGGTAGGCCACCAGGTACAGCAGCGAGAAGACGATGGTGATGATGAACAGCCACACCCACCACATGGGCAGCGGGTTGTTCATCTCGCGCAGGTCCTCGTCCCACACGTGGCCGGTGGTGTTGTCCGTGGCGGACATCACCTTCTTGCGGCCGGTGGCCCACAGCAGGATGGCGCAGGCCAGGATGCTCACCAGGGTGAGGCCGGCCACGTACATCGACCAGAAGCCGGAAACAAAGTCGCTCATGTTCGGCGCCCCTTATTCTTGTTCGAAGGGAAGACGGGCCGCTTCGTCGAAGCGCTCGCGGTTGGGCCGCCAGTAGGCCCAGGCGGCGATGCCCAGGAAGGTCGCAAGCGAGACCAGGGTGGCCGCGATGCGCAGGGTGGTGACATCCATGTCGTGCTCCGTGCTTACTTGAGGGCGCGGCCCAGGGACTGCAGGTAGGCGATCAGGGCTTCCATCTCGGTCTTGCCCTTGACCTCTTCCGCGGCCTTGTTGATCTGCTCGTCGGTGTAGGGCACGCCCACGGTGCGCAGGGCACGCATGCGCGGGGCCATCACCGTCGGGTCCACCGCCGTCTTCTCCAGCCAGGGGTAGGCCGGCATGTTGGACTCCGGCACCACGTCACGCGGGTTGTTCAGGTGGATGCGGTGCCACTCGTCCGAGTAGCGGCCGCCCACGCGGTGCAGGTCCGGGCCGGTGCGCTTGCTGCCCCACTGGAAGGGGTGGTCGTAGACGAACTCGCCCGCCACCGAGTAGTGGCCGTAGCGCAGCGTCTCGGCGCGGAACGGGCGGATCATCTGCGAGTGGCAGTTGTAGCAGCCCTCGCGCAGGTAGATGTCACGCCCCGCGAGCTGCAGCGCGGTGTAGGGCTTCACGCCCGCCACCGGCTCGGTGGTGGACTTCTGGAAGAACAGCGGCACGATCTCGACCAGGCCGCCGATGGCGACGACCAGCAGGATCAGCACGATCATCAGGAAGTTGTTGGTCTCGACCTTCTCGTGCGTGAAACCGGTCGATTGGGTGTTGTCGCTCATGATGAGGCGTCCTTTTCGTTCAGTGGGCGGCGGCGGTGACGGCGGGCACCGGCACGCGCACGGCACGGCCGTTGGCGACGGTCATCCACACGTTCCACAGCATCACGATCATCCCGCCCAGGTACAGCAGGCCGCCGCAGACGCGGATCACGTAGAAGGGGTAGGTGGCCTTCACCGATTCGACGAAGGTGTAGGTGAGCGTGCCGTCGGCATTGATGGCGCGCCACATCAGGCCCTGCATCACGCCGGCGATCCACATGGCGGCGATGTACAGAACGATGCCGATGGTGGCGGTCCAGAAGTGCAGCTCGATCGCCTTCACCGAGTACATCTTCTTCTGGCCGAACAGGCGCGGCACCAGGTAGTACAGGGAGCCCATGGAGACCAGGCCCACCCAGCCCAGCGCGCCGGAGTGCACGTGGCCCACGGTCCAGTCGGTGTAGTGCGACAGGGCGTTGACGGTCTTGATGGACATCATCGGGCCCTCGAACGTGCTCATGCCGTAGAACGACAGCGACACGATCAGGAAGCGCAGCACGGGGTCGTCACGCAGCTTGTGCCAGGCGCCCGACAGGGTCATGATGCCGTTGATCATGCCGCCCCAGGAGGGCGCCAGCAGGATCAGCGAGAACAGCATGCCGACCGACTGCGTCCAGTCCGGCAGGGCCGTGTAGTGCAGGTGGTGGGGGCCCGCCCACATGTAGGTGAAGATCAGGGCCCAGAAGTGCACGATGGACAGGCGATAGCTGTACACCGGGCGCTCGGCCTGCTTCGGGATGAAGTAGTACATCATGCCCAGGAAGCCCGCGGTCAGGAAGAAGCCCACCGCATTGTGGCCGTACCACCATTGCACCATGGCGTCCTGCACGCCGGCGTAGGCGCTGTAGGACTTCATCAGGCCGGCCGGGACGGCGGCGCTGTTCACCAGGTGCAGCAGCGCCACGGCGAGGATGAATGCGCCGTAGAACCAGTTGGCCACGTAGATGTGCTTGACCTTGCGCGTGCCCACGGTGCCGAAGAACACCACCGCGTAGGCCACCCAGACCAGGGTGATCAGGATGTCGATGGGCCACTCCAGCTCGGCGTATTCCTTGCCGGAGGTGTAGCCCAGCGGCAGGCTGACGGCGGCCGCCACGATGACGAGCTGCCAGCCCCAGAACGTGAACGCCGCCAGCTTGGGCAGGAACAACCCGGTCTGGCAGGTACGCTGCACCACGTAGTAGCTGGTGGCGAACAGCGCGCAGCCGCCGAAGGCGAAGATCACGGCGTTGGTGTGCAGCGGTCGCAGTCGGCCGTAGCTCAACCAGGGAATGCCGAAGTTCAGCTCAGGCCAGGCCAACTGGGCCGCGATGATCACGCCGACGAGCATGCCCACCACGCCCCAGACAACGGCCATCAGCGAGAACTGCCGGACGACGGTGTCGTCATAGATTGCAGTCTTGGCGGTTGGATCGTTCATGAAGCACCTTCTTCTTGGGATGTTGCGAGTGTCTTGTTGCGCTGCAATAGCCAGCTTGACCCATGTCAATCGGTGTGCAGAATGCGCTCGCCCTCGGCCTCCACCGAGTCGAACTGGCCACGCCAGACGGCCCAGGCCAGGGCGCCGAGGATGGCCAGGGCCAGCACGACCGACAGCGGGATGAGCACGAACAGGATGTCCATCAGGTTTCCTTGGGCACGCGCGCGAGCCGCGCGGCATTGAGCACGACCAACAGGGAGCTGGCGGCCATGCCCAGACCAGCCAGCCAGGGCGGCATGGCACCGGCCAGCGCCAGCGGCACCGACACGGCGTTGTAGACCGCCGCCCAGAACAGGTTCTGGCGCACCACGCGGCGGGTGCGCCGCGCCTGCGCCAGCAGCAGCGCCACGGCATCCAGCCGCCCGCCCTGCACGATGAAGTCACTGCGCGCCTGCGCCACCGGCACGCCCTCGCCCATGGCGATGGAGAGATCGGCGCGCGCCAGCACCGGCGCATCGTTCATGCCGTCGCCGACCATCGCCACGCGATGCCCGGCCTGCTGCAGGGCCGCCACGTGGGCCAGCTTGTCGTCCGGCGTCTGCCGGCCGAAGCCCTGCTCCACCCCGGCGCGCCAGGCCAGGCGGTCCACCGCGGCCTGCTGGTCGCCCGAGAGCATCTGCACGGCCAGCCCCATGCGCCGCAGGGCACCGACCGCCCCCAGGGCGCCGGCGCGCAGGGATTCGTCGAGCTCGAAGCTGGCCAGCCAGCCCGCCTCGTCGGCCAGGTGCACCTGCGCGCGGGCCTGCTCGGGCGGCGCGGCGCAGAATGCGGCCGAGCCCAGGCGCAGGCGGCGCGGCAGCCAGCCGCTGTCGCCGGCCACGAGCCCCTCGACGCCCTCGCCCGGATGTTCCTCCACGGCGGTGGCGGACCAGCCCACCGCGCCGGCCTCGGCCGCGATGGCACGCGCCGCCGGGTGCAACGACTGCCGTGCCAGTGCCGCGGCCAGGCGCAGCGCCTCACCGGTCGCCACGCCCTCGCGCGCATGGATCGCGCGCACCGCCATGCGGTCGTTCGTGAGCGTGCCAGTCTTGTCGAACACCACCGTGTCCACCTTCGCCCCGGCCTCCAGGGCCTCCAGCCGGCGCACCAGCACGCCCCTGCGCGCCAGGGAGCCGGCGGCCGCCAGCGTGGCCGAAGGCGTGGCCAGCGACAGCGCGCAGGGGCAGGTGACGATCAGCACGGCCACCGCCACGCCCAGCGCATGGCCCGGGCCCTGCGGCCACCACCACCACGCGGCCAGCACGGCAGCCAGCACCACCGCGCCGAGGAAGGGCGATGCAATGCGGTCGGCCAGCTTCGCGCTGGCCGGCTTCTCGACCGAGGCGCGCTCCATCAGCGCGGCGATCTCGGCGTAGCGGGTGTCCTCGCCCAGCCGCTCCACCCGTACTTCGAGCACGGCGCGCAGGTTGTGGCTGCCGGCAATCACGGCATCGCCGGCGCGCCGGGCGAGCGGCGTGGATTCGCCAGTGAGCAGGGCCTCGTCGACGCTGCTGTCGCCGCTGAGCACGGTGCCGTCGGCCGGGAAGGCCTCGCCCGGGCGCACGCGGATGCGGTCGCCCACGACCAGGCGCCGCACCGGCACGCGCTCGGTGGTGCCGGTGGGCAGCAGCCGCTCGGCCGTGTCAGGCAGGCGGCGCGCCAGCGCGTCCAGGGCGCCGGCGGTGCGGTCGCGCAGGCGCTGCTCCAGCAGCCGGCCCGACAGCAGGAAGAAGACGAACATGGTGACCGAGTCGAACCACACCTCGCCGCCCAGCGGACCGGCCGGGTCGAAGGTGGCCGCCGTGCTGGCCGCGAAGGCGATCAGGATGCCCAGCGACACCGGCACGTCCATGCCGATGCGGCGCGCGCGCAGGTCACGCCAGGCCGAGCTGAAGAAGGGCCCGCACGAGAACACCATCACCGGCAGCGTGAGCAGCCACGAGGCCCAGCGCAGCAGCGCTGCCACGTCGGGCGACATCTCGCCCGGGGCCGCGACGTACGACGGATACGCGTACATCATCACCTGCATCATGCAGAAGCCGGCCACGAGCCAGCGCCACAGCAGCACGCGCTGCGCCTGCCGGCGCGGCACCGCCGCGAGCTGGTCGCCGGCCGGCAGCCCGGCATAGCCCGCCTGCTCCAGCGCGCGCAGCCATTGCGAAGGCCGGCCTTGCGCGGTGGACCACACCACGCGCGCGGTGGCCGTGGCGCCGTTGACCTCCACCCCCTGCACGCCCGGCAGGCCACGCAGGGCGTCCTCGATGGTGAGCGAGCAGGCCGGGCAGTACATGCCCTCGATGGCCAGGTACGACTCCCAGCAGTCGGCGCGGTCCTTCAGCGGCCGGCCGAAGGAGGCCCACTCCGCCGGCTCGTCCAGCGCCGCCGCGCGCTCGGGCGGGGCGGCCGGTGGCACCGGCGGGCGGACGGCCGCGCCCGGGGCGGCGACGCGGGCGACGGGCGATGGCAGAGCAGCAGATTCCACGACCGCAAGCCTAGGGGGCGGCCTGCCGGCTCCGCTTGACGTGGATCAAGCCCGCCCGGACCCGCCGCCGTAAGCTGGGCGAAACCTTTCACCCAGGAGACTCTTCCATGTACCAGCGCATCCTCTTCCCCACCGATGGCTCGCCCCTGTCGAAGAAGGCCGCCAAGAGCGCCATCGGCCTCGCGTCCGCGCTGGGCGCCGAAATGGTGGTGCTCAACGTCGTGTCCCGCTACCCGCAGTCGTACTTCGAGGGCGGCGTGACGGTCTCCACGCAGGAGATCTCGCGCATCGAGAAGCAGTGGTCCGAGCGCGGCCAGGCCCTGGGCGATGCCGTGGCCGAGCAGGCCCGCGCGGCGGGCGTGCAGGCCAAGGCGGTCGTCGTGCGCTCGGACCTCGTGGCCGACGCCGTGGCCGCGGCTGCCAAGAAGCACAAGTGCGACCTGATCGTGATGGCCTCGCACGGCCGCCGGGGCCTGAAGCGCCTGCTGCTGGGCAGCGAGACCCAGCACGTGCTGACGCACGGTACCATTCCGGTGCTCGTGCTGCGCTGAGCAGCCCAACCCCACGAGCCGGAGTACACAAGCCCATGAAGATCCTGCTGGCTGCCGACGGCAGCTCCTACACCAAGAAGGCGCTGGCCTTCCTCGTCACCCATGAAGAGCTCGCCGGCGGCGACGGCCACCTGGTCGTGCTGAACGTGCAGACCCCCGTGCCGCCGCGCGTGAAGGGCATGCTGGGCTCGACGGCCATCGCCGAATACCACAAGGACGAATCCGAGAAGGTGCTCAAGCCGATCGACCGCTTCCTGGCGCGCCACGGCATCCAGTACACACTGAAGATGACCGTGGGCAACGCCGGCCAGGAGATCGTGCGGGCCGCCAAGCGCGAGAAGTGCCAGCTCGTCGTGATGGGCACGCATGGCCACGGCCTGCTGGGCCGCGCGCTCCTGGGCAGCGTCGCGCAGACGGTCGTGACCGACAGCGAAGTGCCCGTCCTGCTGGTCAAGTAGCCGGACGGCGCCGCCGGAGTGCGGCCTCAGGCCACGCGGCGCAGATGCGGCCGCGTGCGCCAGCCCCGCGGCGGATCGGAGGCCACGGTGACGGTCACGCGGCGCTCGCCGTGGAAGTGGTCGAACAGCTCGGCCTCCAGATCCTCGACCACCATGGCCGTCACGCCGGCGTCCGGCAGGGGCGCCATCCGCACCTGCACCGCGCCTTCGTTCACGACGACGGTCCGGATCAGGCCGCGCCGGATCACGTCCACGCCGGTCGCCGGGTCCACCACCCACCGCAACGCGCTCTCGGCCAGCAGCCGGTCCTCGGGCGGGCCCTCGTAGGGCCAGGTGTTGCGGCTGGTTGTCATGCGTCCTCCGGCGGTGGCAATGGGGGCGGGGACGGCCTGCCTACAGCAGGTCGCGCAGGGCCGCATCGTACAGCGCGGTCAGGTTGTCCATCACCTCGTACACCCGCTCGCTGGTGGTGGCCACCGTCTGCAGGGTCTCGGGGCTCGCCGCACGCGCCAGCGCGGCCTCCTGGAACAGCCACTGGCTGCGCGCCAGCTCCAGCTCGTTGCGGATGGCGGGCGTGGAGATCGCTGCGGCCTGGAGCGTCACCAGCCCTTGCCCGAACTCCGAGCGCGCGGTGGCGAGCTGGTTGCGCACGGCCGGCGAGTCATGGCCCGCGGCGGCCAGGAAGTAGGCGCGTGCGGCACGCTGAGACAGCATGCGCTGGCGACCCGCCACGTTGACGATGCGCGCGCTGGCCTGCCGCGACTGCGACTCGTAGGCCTGGGTCAGCCGGTTGGCGGATTCAAGCAGCGTGTCCGCGGTGCGGGCCACGTCGAGACCAGCCTCGCGGCGGGGCCGTCCGCCCACCGCGGCGACCAGCGCGCGATGATCGCGCTCGACAGCGGTCAGCTGCGCCTGCAGGTCAGCGGGCCCGCCGCCGGCCGACAGCTCGGCCAGGCTGCCTGCCAGCAGCTGCTGCGTGTTCGCCAGGATGTCCTGGGCCCGATCGGGCAGCACCTCCAGTGCGGCCTGCACATAGGCCTTGGACAGGCGCTGCGACAGGGCGCGCAGCCTGCCGGCGCGGTTGATGGCCTGGCTGATCGGCAGGGCCTTGGCCTGCGCCGGCCAGGCCAGGCCCGCGACCAGCACGGCCCCGGCCTGCCCGAGCAGCGTGCGGCGGCTCAGGCCCCGGATGATTCGATTCGACATGAACGATTCCTCGATGCGTTGCGACGGGCTGATGCTAGGCGGGCACCGCGCATCGTGCGTCCTTCGCAAGGACTAGGACGCCTCGTCCATGCGGACGAGCAAGGCGCTGCGCAGGCGCTTGTGTTGATGCGTGTCAACTTCTGCCGGGCGCCACCGGCCGGCGCCGATGCCCGCCGCTAGTTCCAACGAAGGATGCGCCCTCGTCCGCCTGCAGGACATCGCAGGGGCGCCGCTTGCGGCATGCTCGCAGGCCATGAGCGATTCCTTCTTCGACCAGTTGCGCCAGGCCGCCGCGGCCCAGCCCGAGCGCCAGCGCCTGCTGTTCGTCTTCGCCGGCAGCGAGCTGCCCGAGGGCGCCAGCGCCGCCCAGCGCGCCGCCTTCGAGGCCGGCCAGGGCGGCCACCTGAACCCGCTGGCCTGCGTGGACAAGGCGCCGTCGGAACTGGGGGACTTCGCGGCCCTGGTGGCCGAGTCGCGCCAGGCCTGCCCGCCCTGGCAGGCCGTCTTCATCGCCGCCTGCGCCGGCACCGCCACGGCCGAGCCGCCCACCGCCCAGGTGACGGCCGCGCTGCAAGGCATGGTGGCCGCCATCCGCGCCGGCCGGCTCGAAGGCTACCTGGCCCTGGATCCGGCGGGGGATCCGCTGCAGTTCCAGGCCGCGGGTTGACCCGCCGGGCCGTCCTCGCGGCAGGCAGGCGGCCCGGGCGTCTTGACCTGCGTCAACCGCACGCCGGTGGCCGCGCTTAAGCTCGCGCCAGAAACGACCCCCACCCATGCGCAACCGCTGGACCCTCACCGCCAAGCTCGTGGCCACGGGAATGACCTTCCTGCTGCTGGCGCTCGCGTCCATCGGCCTCACGCTGTGGGTGACCTGGAACCTCGAAGGCGGCGCCGCGGCCGTGAACGAGGCGGGCCGCATGCGCATGCAGACCTACCGGCTCGCACTGAGCCTGGGCACCGACCGCCATGCCACGGAAGCGCGCGCCTTGGTGCGCAGCTTCGACAACAGCCTGGCGCTGCTCGCGGCCGGCGATCCCTCGCGCCCGCTCTTCGTGCCCTGGTCGGCCGCCTCGCGGCAGCGCTTCGCGGCCGTGCAGGAACGCTGGGGTCAGCTGCGCAAGGAGTGGCAGGCCGCGAACACCGCCACCGACGCGAAGCGCCAGGCCGATGAGCTGGTGGCGCTGGTCGACGCGTTCGTCGACTCCATCGAGGCGCAGATCGCCTACTGGACGGCCCTGCTGCACATGTTCCAGCTCGCCATGATGGCGCTGGCCATCGGCGGCGCGGTGGCGATGATGTACGCCGGCTACCTGCTGGTGCTGAGCCCGGTGGCGCGGCTGAAGGCCGGCCTCGCCGCGCTGCAGCGCGGCGAGATGGGCGCACGCGTGACCGTCGACACCCGCGACGAGTTCGGCGAGCTCTCTGCCGGCTTCAACGAGATGGCGGCCACGCTGCAGGAGCTGTATGGCAGCCTGGAGCAGAAGGTGCAGGAGAAGACCCAGAGCCTGGAGGTGAAGCGCCAGCGCCTGGCCGACCTGTACAGCGTGAGCGAGCTGGTGGCGCACGCCCCCACGCTGGAGGCCCTGGCCCAGGGCTTCGCGCGCAAGGTGCGCGGCATCGCGCGGGCCGACGCCGTGGCCGTGCGCTGGAGCGACGAGGCCAACCGGCGCTACCACCTGCTGGCCGCCGACAACCTGCCGGCGACGCTGGCGCAGGCCGAGGACTGCCTGACCACCGGCCAGTGCCACTGCGGCCAGGCCCAGGCCCATGCGGAGACGCGGGTCATTCCCATCCGGCCCTCGACCGGCATCACGCTGCCGCATTGCGCCGAGGCCGGCATGCGCGCGGTCATCTCGGTGCCGGTGCGCCTGCACGACCGGGTGCTGGGCGAGCTCGATCTCTTCCATCGCCAGCCGGTCACGCTGTCGGACGAGGATCGCGCCCTGCTCGAAGCCCTGGCCAGCCACCTCGCCAGTGCCATGGAAGGCCTGCGCGCGGCCGCGCTGGAGCGCGAGGCGGCCGTGGCCGAGGAGCGCGGGCTGCTCGCGCGCGAGCTGCACGACTCGATCGCGCAGTCGCTCGCCTTCATGAAGATCCAGGTACAGCTGCTACGCGGCGCCATGCAGCGCGGCGACGCGCCCGCCATCGAGCGCGGCATCGGCGAGCTGGATGCCGGCGTGCGCGAGTGCTACGCCGACGTGCGCGAGCTGCTGGTGCACTTCCGCACCCGCACCAGCGCCGAGAGCATCGAGCCCGCGCTGCGCACCACGCTGCAGAAGTTCGAGCACCAGACCGGCCTGTCGACGCGGCTGGAACTGCAGGACGAGGGCCTGCCGCTGGCACCGGACGTGCAGGTGCAGGTGCTGCACATCGTGCAGGAGGCCCTGTCCAACGTGCGCAAGCATGCCCATGCGCGCCACGTCACCGTGCGCGTGGGTGCCCGGCCGGGCCGGACCTTCGAGGTCGTCGACGACGGCGACGGCTTCGAGGCCGACGGCGCGCCGCCCGACCAGACCCACGTGGGCCTGCGCATCATGCAGGAGCGCGCGGCCCGCATCGGCGCGACCGTGAGCGTGAGCTCGGAACCCGGCCAGGGCTGCCGCGTGCGGCTGACGCTGCCCGCCAGCACGGCCGCGGGCGAGCCCGAAGCGGCCGAGGCCGAAGCCCTCACGACCTGAGCGGCACCGCCCATCGAACCCGGAGCCCCTGCGTGATGTCCACCGCCCCGTCACCCTGCCGCCTGCTGGTGGTCGACGACCACACCCTGTTCCGGCGCGGACTGGTGGCGCTGCTGGCGGCCGACCCCGGCGTCCAGGTGGTGGGCGAGGCCGGCGATGCGGCGGAAGCCGTCCGCAAGGCGGGGCAGCTGCAGCCCGACGTGGTGCTGCTGAACAACCACCTGCCGGGCGCCACCGGCATCCAGTCGCTGGCCGGCCTGAAGGAAGCGGCCCCCGCGGCGCGGGTGATCCTGCTGACGGTCAGCGAGGACGCGGAAGACCTGCAGGCGGCCCTGCACGGCGGCGCCCAGGGCTACCTGCTCAAGACCATCGACGGCGACCTGCTGGCCGCCGCGATCCGCCGCGTGATGGCGGGCGAGCCCGTGATCAGCCCCGAGATGACGGGCAAGCTCGTGACCGCGTTCCAGGCCGGCCGGGCCAACGGCACGGCCGCCGCGCCGGCCGATCCGCTGGCGCAGCTGTCCCCGCGCGAGCAGGAGGTGCTGGCCGGCATCGCCCGCGGCGAGAGCAACAAGGAAATCGCGCGCCACCTGGACATCGCCGAGACCACGGTGAAGATCCACGTGCAGCACATCCTGCGCAAGCTGGGCCTCACCTCGCGGGTGCAGGCCGCGGTGTTCGCCGCCGGCCGCGGGTAGCGGCCCGCCCACAGGGCGCGCGCGCCCTCGGATTCGTCCTAATCCTTCCGGACGATCCCCCCTCCTCCTTCCGCGCAGGGCCGCCTCTGCCACGGAAGGATGGTCCAAAGACCCTGCGAGGAACACAGTGATGCCAGTCCCCAGGCATCACTGAACAGGAGTTCACCGTGTCCCCCGCAACCCCCGCCACCGGCAACAGCCGCCCGCCCACCCGGCGCGAGGCCTGGCCGGTCCTGATCGTCAGCACCCTGGCGTTCACCGTCTGCTTCATGGTCTGGATGATGTTCGGCGTCATCGGCATTCCGCTGAAGAAGTCACTCAACCTATCGGCCACCGAGTTCGGCCTGCTCACCGCCACGCCGGTGCTCACCGGTTCGCTGATCCGCGTGCCGCTGGGCATCTGGACCGACCGCTACGGCGGCCGCATCGTCATGGCCGTCCTGATGGCCGTCACCGTGCCGGCGATCTGGCTGATGGCCTACGCCACGCAGTTCTGGCACTTCCTGGTGATCGGCCTGTTCGTGGGCCTGGCCGGCGGCAGCTTCTCGGTGGGCACGCCCTACGTGGCGCGCTGGTTCCCCAAGCATCGCCAGGGTCTCGCGATGGGCGTGTACGGCGCCGGCAACTCGGGCGCGGCGGTCAACAAGTTCGTGGCCCCTGCCCTCGTCGTCGCCTTCGGCTGGGCCATGGTGCCGCAGGTGTACGCGGCCGTGATGCTGGGCACCGTGGTGCTGTTCTGGCTGTTCAGCCGCAGCGACCCGGCCCACCTGGTGCCCAGCAACGTGCGCTTCATGGACCAGCTCAAGGCGCTGAAGGACCCGAAGGTGCTGCGCTACTGCCAGTACTACAGCATCGTGTTCGGCGGCTACGTCGCGCTGTCGCTGTGGATGGTGCAGTACTACGTGGGCGAGTACGGGTTGGACATCCGCGTCGCCGCCCTGCTGGCCGCCTGCTTCTCGCTGCCCGGCGGCGTGCTGCGCGCCATCGGCGGCGCCCTGTCCGACAAGTACGGCGCCCACAGCGTCACCTGGTGGGTGATGTGGGTGAGCTGGATCTGCCTGTTCCTGCTGTCCTACCCGCAGACCGACTTCACCGTGATGACGGTCAACGGCCCGCGCAGCTTCAGCATCGGCCTGAACGTCTACACCTTCACCGCGCTGATGTTCGTGCTGGGCATCGCCTGGGCCTTCGGCAAGGCCAGCGTGTTCAAGTACATCAGCGACGACTACCCGCAGAACATCGGCGCCATCTCCGGCATCGTCGGCCTGGCCGGCGGCCTGGGCGGCTTCGTGCTGCCGATCCTGTTCGGCGCGCTGATGGACCTCACCGGCATCCGCTCCAGCGCCTTCATGCTGATGTATGGCGTGGTGTGGGTCTCCCTCATCTGGATGTACTTCACCGAGGTGCGCCGCGCCGAGGTGATGGGTGCCGCCGGCACCGCCAGCCCCAGCTTCACGCACTGACGCCCCGAGGAGCGTTCCATGACCCCCACCGCCTCACTCCCCACCGGCCGCAGCGGCCGCGTACTCACCATCTGGACCCCGGAAGACAAGACCTTCTGGGAGCAGCAGGGCGAAGCCGTCGCCAAGATCAACCTGTGGATCAGCGTGCCCGCGCTGTTCCTGGCCTTCGCGGTCTGGCAGGTCTGGTCCGTCGTGGCCGTCGGCCTGCCCGGCCTCGGCTTCAAGTACTCGACCAACCAGCTGTTCTGGCTGGCCGCGGCGCCGGCGCTCTCGGGCGCGACGCTGCGCATCTTCTACTCGTTCATCGTGCCGCTGGTCGGTGGCCGCCGCTGGACGGCCATCTCCACCGCCACGCTGCTGATCCCGGCCATCGGCATCGGCTACGCGGTGCAGGACAACACCACCAGCTATCCCACCATGCTGATGCTGGCCCTGCTGTGCGGCCTGGGCGGCGGCAACTTCAGCTCCAGCATGGCCAACATCAGCTTCTTCTTCCCGAAGGAGCGCAAGGGCTCGGCCCTGGGCGTGAACGCCGGCCTGGGCAACCTGGGCGTGTCGGTGGTGCAGTTCCTGTCACCGCTGGTCATCACCGCCGGCGTGTTCGGCGTGCTGGGCGGCGACCCGCAGACCATCACGAAGAACGGCCAGCAGATGCAGGTGTGGACGCAGAACGCGGCCTTCATCTGGGTGCCCTGGATCCTGCTCGCCTCGCTGGCGGCGTGGTTCGGCATGAATGACATCGCCGACGCCAAGGCCAGCTTCGCCACCCAGGCCACCATCTTCCGCCGCAAGCACAACTGGCTGATGTGCGTGCTTTACCTGGGCACCTTCGGCTCCTTCATCGGCTATGCCGCGGGCTTCCCGCTGCTGATCAAGAGCCAGTTCCCGGACGTGAACCCGCTTGCCTACGCCTGGCTGGGCCCGCTGGTGGGCGCCGTCATCCGCCCCTTCGGCGGCTGGCTGGCCGACAAGATGGGCGGTGCCAGGGTCACCTTCTGGAACTTCATCGTCATGGCCCTGGCCGTGGGCGGCGTGCTGTACTTCCTGCCCTCCGGCCCCTCGGGCGGCAGCTTCACCGGCTTCTTCCTGATGTTCCTGGTGCTGTTCCTCACCACCGGCATCGGCAACGGCTCCACCTTCCGGATGATCCCGGTCATCTTCCTGAACCAGGCGATGCAGGGCGTGAACCCGGCCGACAAGGAAGCGGTGGCGCGCGCCACCAAGGACGGCAATACCGAGGGCGCCGCCACGCTGGGCTTCACCGCCGCCATGGCGGCCTACGGCGGCTTCTTCATCCCCAAGAGCTACGGCACCTCCATCAGCATGACCGGCGGGCCGGAGGCGGCGCTGTACATCTTCATCGTCTTCTACCTGATCTGCATCGGCATCACGTGGTGGCACTACGCCCGCCGCAACGCCCCCATGCCCTGCTGATGATCCACCCGGAGCAACCTTCATGAGTCACTTTCTCGACCGACTGTCCCACTTCACGATCCCGAAGGAAAGCTACTCGGGCAACCATGGCCAGACCACCATGGAAGACCGTACCTGGGAGGACGCCTACCGCAACCGCTGGGCGCACGACAAGATCGTGCGCAGCACGCATGGCGTGAACTGCACCGGCAGCTGCAGCTGGAAGATCTACGTCAAGGGCGGCATCGTCACCTGGGAAACCCAGCAGACCGACTACCCCCGCACCCGCTGGGACATGCCCAACCACGAACCGCGCGGCTGCGCCCGCGGCGCCAGCTACAGCTGGTACCTCTACAGCGCCAACCGCGTGAAGTACCCCATGGTGCGCGGCCGCCTGCTGGAGCGCTGGCGCGCCGCCCTGAAGGTGGCGAAGACGCCCGTGGATGCGTGGGCCAGCATCGTCGAGAACCCCGAGGCCCGGCGCGACTACCAGAAGGTGCGCGGCATGGGCGGCTTCGTGCGGTCCACCTGGGACGAGGTGAACCAGATCATCGCCGCCTCCAACGTGTACACCATCAAGCAGCACGGCCCGGACCGCGTGATCGGCTTCAGCCCGATCCCGGCCATGAGCATGGTGAGCTACGCCGCCGGCAGCCGCTACCTCAGCCTGATCGGCGGCGTGTGCATGAGCTTCTACGACTGGTACTGCGACCTGCCGCCCGCCAGCCCGCAGATCTGGGGCGAGCAGACCGACGTGCCCGAGAGTGCCGACTGGTACAACAGCACCTACATCATCGCCTGGGGCAGCAACGTGCCGCAGACGCGCACGCCGGACGCCCACTTCTTCACCGAGGTGCGCTACAAGGGCGCCAAGACCGTCGCCGTCACGCCCGACTACAGCGAGGTCGCCAAGCTGGCCGACATCTGGCTGCACCCCAAGCAGGGCACCGACGCGGCGCTGGCCATGGCCATGGGCCACGTGGCGCTGAAGGAGTTCTACTTCGAGCAGCGCAGTCCGTACTTCGACGACTACGCGCGCCGCTACACCGATCTGCCCATGCTGGTGATGCTGAAGGAGCACACCCTGCCCGACGGCAGCCAGACGCTGGTGCCCGACCGCTACCTGCGCGCGAGCGATTTCAACGGCAAGCTCGGCCAGGCCAACAACCCGGAATGGAAGACGGTGGCCTTCGACACCGAAGGCCGCGCCGTGCTGCCCAACGGCAGCATCGGCTTCCGCTGGGGCCCCGAGGGCCGCGCCGACCAGGGCAAGTGGAACCTGGAAAGCAAGGAAGCCCGCCATGACGGTGACGTCAAGCTCAAGCTGTCGCTGCTGGAGGAAGGCGGCACCCCGCACGAGGTGGTGAGTGTCAGCCTGCCCTACTTCGGCGGCGTCAGCACGCCGCACTTCAAGGCCAACACGCAGAACGGCGACATCAACGTGGTGCGGGTGCCGGCGGTGAGCCTGCGCCTGGGCAAGGAAGGCGAGCACCGCGAGGCCCTGGTGGCCACCGTGTTCGACCTGCAGGTGGCGCAGTACGGCATCGACCGCGGCCTGGGCAGCGGCGCCAAGAGCTACGACGACGACGCGGCCTACACGCCGGCCTGGGCCGAGAGCATCACCGGCACGCCGCGCGAGCAGATCATCACCGTGGCGCGCCAGTTCGCCGAGAACGCGCACAAGACCCACGGCAAGTCCATGGTGATCATCGGCGCGGCCATGAACCACTGGTACCACGCCGACATGAACTACCGCGGCGTGATCAACCTGCTCATGATGTGCGGCTGCATCGGCCAGAGCGGCGGCGGCTGGGCGCACTACGTGGGCCAGGAGAAGCTGCGCCCGCAGACCGGCTGGACCGCGCTGGCCTTCGCGCTCGACTGGATCCGCCCGCCGCGGCAGCAGAACAGCACCAGCTTCTTCTACGCCCACACCGACCAGTGGCGCTACGAGAAGCTGGGCATGGAGGAGATCGTGTCGCCCCTGGCCGACCGCCAGCAGTGGGCCGGCAGCATGATCGACTACAACGTGCGCGCCGAGCGCATGGGCTGGCTGCCCAGCGCGCCACAGCTCAAGACCAACCCCATGCAGGTGGTGAAGGACGCCGGCGCGGCCGGCATGGATCCGAAGGACTACGTCATCCAGGCCCTGAAGGACGGTACTGTGCAGATGAGCTGCGAGGACCCGGACGCGCCGCAGAACTGGCCGCGCGTGCTGTTCGTCTGGCGCAGCAACCTGCTGGGCTCCTCGGGCAAGGGCCACGAGTACTTCTGCAAGCACCTGCTGGGCACCGAGAACGGCATCCAGGGCAAGGACCTCGGCCATGACGATGACCATGACAAGCCCACCGAGGTGAAGTGGCACGACCAGGCGCCCGAGGGCAAGCTGGACCTGGTGGTGACACTCGACTTCCGCATGAGCACCACCTGCCTGTACAGCGACATCGTGCTGCCCACGGCGAGCTGGTACGAGAAGAACGACCTCAACACCAGCGACATGCACCCCTTCATCCACCCGCTCTCGGCGGCCGTGGATCCCGTGTGGCAGAGCCGCAGCGACTGGGAGATCTACAAGGGCTTCGCCAAGACCTTCAGCGAGGTCTGCGTGGGCCACCTGGGCGTGGAGAAGGAGGTGGTGCTCACGCCCATCATGCATGACACCGCCGGCGAGCTGGCGCAGCCCCTGGGCGTGAAGGAGTGGAAGAAGGGCGAGTGCGACCTGATCCCCGGCAAGACCGCGCCGCAGATCACGGTGGTGGAGCGCGACTATCCCAACGTGTACAGGCGCTTCATCGCCCTGGGCCCGCTGATGGACAAGCTCGGCAACGGTGGCAAGGGCATCGCCTGGAAGACCGGCACCGAGGTCGAGCAGCTCGGCCAGCTCAATGGCAAGACGCTGGACGAAGGCGTCACCCAGGGCCTGCCGAAGATCGTGACCGACATCGACGCCTGCGAGGTGATCCTGCAGCTCGCGCCCGAGACCAACGGCCACGTCGCCGTGAAGGCCTGGGAGGCGCTGGGCAAGCAGACCGGCCGCGACCACAAGCACCTGGCGCTGTACCGCGAGGACGAGAAGATCCGCTACCGCGACGTGCAGGCGCAGCCGCGCAAGATCATCAGCAGCCCCACCTGGAGCGGCATCGAGAGCGAGACGGTCTCCTACAACGCCGGCTACACCAACGTGCACGAGCTGATCCCCTGGCGCACCCTCACCGGGCGACAGCAGTTCTACCTGGACCACCCGTGGGTGATCGCCTTCGGCGAGGGCTTCAGCAGCTACCGGCCGCCGGTGGACCTGAAGACCACCTCGGGCATCCACAACATCAAGCCCAACGGCCACCAGGAGATCCTGCTGAACTTCATCACCCCGCACCAGAAGTGGGGCATCCACAGCACGTACAGCGACAACCTGCTGATGCTCACGCTCAACCGCGGCGGCCCGGTGGTGTGGCTGAGCGAGGACGACGCGAAGCGCGCCGGCATCGAGGACAACGACTGGGTGGAGGTGTTCAACATCAACGGCGCCATCGCGGCGCGCGCGGTGGTCAGCCAGCGCGTGAACCCCGGCATGCTGCTGATGTACCACGCGCAGGAGAAGATCATCAACACCCCGGGATCGCAGATCACCGGCGTGCGCGGCGGCATCCACAACAGCGTGACGCGCATCGTGCTCAAGCCGACCCACATGATCGGCGGCTACGCGCAGTTCAGCTACGGCTTCAACTACTACGGAACCATCGGCACCAACCGCGACGAGTTCGTCGTCGTGCGCAAGATGTCCAAGGTCGACTGGCTCGACACGCCCGCCGACGACCATCTCGCGGCCGCCTACCAGGGACAAGGAGAGAACCCGTGAAAATCCGCGCACAGATCGGCATGGTCCTGAACCTGGACAAGTGCATCGGCTGCCACACCTGCAGCGTGACCTGCAAGAACGTGTGGACGAGCCGCCCGGGCGTGGAATACGCCTGGTTCAACAACGTCGAGACCAAGCCCGGCATCGGCTACCCGCGCGAGTGGGAGAACCAGGACAAGTGGAACGGCGGCTGGGTGCGCAAGCCCGGTGGCGGCATCGAGCCGCGCCAGGGCAACAAGTGGCAGCTGCTGATGAAGATCTTCGCCAACCCCAACCTGCCGCAGATCGACGACTACTACGAGCCCTTCACCTTCGACTACGACCACCTGCAGTCGGCGCCGGAGATGCAGCACGCGCCCACCGCGCGTCCGCGCAGCCTGATCACCGGCAAGCGCATGGAGAAGATCGAGTGGGGCCCCAACTGGGAGGAGATCCTGGGCGGCGAGTTCGCCAAGCGCAGCAAGGACGCGAACTTCGAGGCCATCCAGAAGGACATGTACGGGCAGTTCGAGAACACGTTCATGATGTACCTGCCCCGGCTGTGCGAGCACTGCCTGAACCCCGCGTGCGTGGCGAGCTGCCCCAGCGGCAGCATCTACAAGCGCGAGGAGGACGGCATCGTCCTGATCGACCAGGACAAGTGCCGCGGCTGGCGCATGTGCGTGAGCGGCTGCCCCTACAAGAAGATCTACTACAACTGGAAGAGCGGCAAGGCCGAGAAGTGCATCTTCTGCTACCCGCGCATCGAGGCCGGGCAGCCCACGGTGTGCAGCGAGACCTGCGTGGGCCGCATCCGCTACCTCGGCGTGCTGCTCTATGACGCCGACCGCATCCAGCAGGCCGCCAGCGTGGAGAATGAGAAGGACCTGTACCAGGCCCAGCTCGACATCTTCCTCGACCCCAACGACCCGCAGGTCATCGCCCAGGCGCTGGCCGACGGCATTCCGCAGAACTGGCTGGACGCCGCGCGCAACAGCCCGGTCTACAAGATGGCGGTGGACTGGAAGGTCGCCCTGCCCCTGCACCCCGAGTACCGCACGCTGCCCATGGTGTGGTACGTGCCGCCGCTCAGCCCCATCACCTCGGCCGCGAACGCGGGCCACATGGGCACCAACGGCGAGATCCCGGATGTGAACCAGCTTCGCATCCCGGTGAAGTACCTGGCCAACCTGCTGACGGCCGGCGACACCGCACCCGTGGTGCGCGCGCTGGAGCGCATGCTGGCCATGCGCGCCTACCACCGCACGAAGCACGTGGACGGCGCGCCCAACAGGGCCGCCATCGAGCAGGTGCAGCTGAGCGTGAACGAGGTGGAGGAGATGTACCGCGTGATGGCGATCGCCAACTACGAGGACCGCTTCGTCATCCCGACCACGCACCGCGAGTACGCCGAGAACGCGTTCAACGTGCGCGGCGGCTGCGGCTTCAGCTTCGGCAACGGCTGCAGCGAAGGCATCACCGAGACCAGCCTCTTCGGCAGCGAGAAGAAGCGCACCATCCCCATCAAGGCGACGCTCTGACATGAAGCTCTTCAACACCCCTGTGCCGCCGATGGCCCGCACGCTGCGCGTGCTGGCCCTGCTGCTCGGCTACCCGGACGCCGAACTGCGCGCCCACCTGCCGGAACTGCGTGCCGCGCTGCACGCCGAGCGCGCGCTCGGCGCCGCGCGCCTGGCCGAGCTCGACGCCTTCATCACCCGGCTGGCCACGCGACGGCCGCTGGAGGTGGAGGCCGACCACGTGGAGCTGTTCGACCGTGGCCGCGGCACCGCGCTGCACCTGTTCGAGCATGTCCACGGCGACAGCCGCGACCGCGGCCCGGCCATGATCGACCTGTGCCAGACGTACGAGGCAGCCGGCCTGTACCTGGCGCCCGGCGAGCTGCCGGACCACCTGCCGGTGGTGCTGCAGTACGCCTCCACCCAGCCGCCCGCGCAGGCGCGGGCCTTCCTGGGCGAGTTCGCGCACATCCTGCAGGTGATCTTCACCGCGCTGCTGCGCCGCGAGGCCGCCCACGCCGTGCTGCTCGCCGCCCTGCTCGACCTGGCGGGCGAGAAGGCCCAGGCCGTGCCGCTGCCGCCCGAGCCGGAGCTGGACGAGAGCTGGGCCGAGCCGGTCGCCTTCGACGGCTGCTCGACCCAGGGGCAGGCCCGCGCCGGCCAGCCCCAGCCGATCCAGATCGTGCGCAAGCCGGCGCAAGCCGCCGATACCGCCCATTCAGGAGCCTCCGCATGACCACCCTGCACAACATCCTGTTCAACGTCTATCCCTACGTCTGCCTGGCCGTGTTCCTGATGGGCAGCCTGGCCCGCTTCGACCGCGACCAGTACACGTGGAAGAGCGACAGCTCGCAGCTGCTGCGCGCGGGCCAGCTGCGCTGGGGCAGCAACCTGTTCCACGGCGGCATCCTGTTCCTGTTCTTCGGCCACCTGTTCGGCCAGCTCACGCCGCACTGGCTGTACGAGATCTTCATCACCGCCTCGCAGAAGCAGCTGCTGGCGGTGGTGGCCGGCGGCATCGCGGGCGGCCTGTGCTTCATCGGCCTGACGATGCTGCTGCACCGGCGCCTGTTCGATCCGCGCATCCGCCTGACCAGCCATCGCACCGACATCGCGATCCTCGTCATCCTGTGGGTGCAGCTCGTGATCGGCCTGTCCACGCTGCCGACCTCGATGCACCACGTGAAGGAGCCGACGACCATGCTGCGCCTGGCCGAGTACCTGCAGGGCATCGTGCTGCTGCAGCCCAACGCCGCGCTGGTGGCGGGGGTGGACTGGCACTTCCAGGCCCACATGCTGCTGGGCATGACGATCTTCCTGCTGTTCCCCTTCAGCCGGCTGGTGCATGTGTGGAGCGGCTTCGGCACGCTGGCCTACCTCGTGCGGCCGTACCAGGTGGTGCGCACCCGCCGCGTGCTGGGCCGCAAGCCGGCGAGCAACGGGAGTGCCTCATGAACGCGGCGCCCACCCCCCGCGCAGCCGGCGGCTGCGGCAGCGCCACCTGCCAGTGTGCGGGCGAGGCCGCGGCCTCGGCCGCCGCGCCCGCCGCAGTGCCCGCCATCAACGGCATCACCCTGCTCGCGGCCGGCGAGCGACTCGATCCCGACGGCCTGCGCGAGCGGGCCTGGGGCGAGCTGCTGCGCCAGGAGGCCGTTCGCCAGGGGCTGCTGCCGCGCCACCCGGAGCTGAGCGCACCCGCGTTGACCGCCTCGGACCAGCAGGCGATCCAGCAGCTGCTGGACGAGGCCGTGCCCATCCGCATGCCCGACGACGAGGAATGCCGGCGCTGGTACGAGGCGAACCGCGCGCGCTTCATCGAGGGTCGCCAAGCCCATGTGCGGCACATCCTGTTCGCCGTGACCGACGGCGTGGACGTGCATGCCCTGGTGCGCCGCGCCGAGCAGGCGCTGCTGGAGCTGACGCGCAAGGACGCACCGCCCGCCCGCTTTGGCGAGCTGGCCCGCGAGCTGTCCAACTGCCCGAGCGGCGCCGACGGCGGCGACCTGGGCTGGATCACGCCCGAGGACTGCGCGCCCGAGCTGACGCAGGAGCTGTTCGATCTCCATGAGCCGCGCCAGGGACTCGGCCTGCATCCGCGCCTGGTGCACAGCCGCTATGGCTTCCACATCGTCGAGGTGCTGGGTCGCAAGCAGGGCCGGCAGCTGGCGTACGATCAGGTGCGAGAGGGCGTCGCCGCCGAACTGGCGCAACGCTCGCGGGCCACCGCCCTGCACCAGTACATCCGGCTGCTGGCGGGGCAGGCGCTGGTGGAAGGCATCGATCTGGAGGGGGCGACCACGCCACTGGTGCAATGACCGAAGCGAAGGACGGCGACGAGCTGCTCACGCGGCTGCGCCAGTTCCACGACAACTACTTTCCCCACCACCAGCAGCGCTTCCAGGACCTGGTGGCGCAAGGCCAGCACCCGAAGACGCTGTTCATCGGCTGCTCCGACTCCCGCCTGGTGCCCTACCTGCTGACCGGCGCCGGCCCGGGCGAACTGTTCATCGTGCGCAACGTCGGCGCCTTCGTGCCGCCCTACATCATGGGCGACCCGGGCGCGCGGACGAATGGCGCAGGCGCGCCGCTCGCCGGCCTGCACGGCACCATGGCCGCCATCGAGTTCGCGGTGCTGTCGCTGAAGGTGGAGCGCATCGTGATCTGCGGCCACAGCCATTGCGGTGCCATCCGCGCCAGCTACGAAGGCGTGCCCGAGGAGGCGCGCGCCCTGAAGGCGTGGCTCACGCTCGCCCAGGAGGCGGTGCTGCCGGTGCAGCCCACGCCCGAGGCGCTGCGGCGCACCGAGCAGCGCGCCGTGGTGCTGCAGCTCGAACGCCTGATGGACTACCCGATGGTGCGGCGCGCGGTGGAGGCGGGACAGCTCTCGCTGCATGGCTGGCACTACGTGATCGAGGACGGAGAAATCCATGTCTTTGATGCACAGCAGGGAGATTTCCTGCCGGCTTCGGTAGCCTCCAACCCCGGTACGGGCCCCTGGCGGGCCTGGGTGGAGCATGATGGACAGATCCTCGTTGATTGAGCTGGCCCGCACGGCCGGCCTGGGCCTGTGGCGGCTGCAGGGGCGCGAGCTCCTGCCGGTGGTGCAGGGTGGCATGGGTGTCGGCGTGTCCGCCGGCGGCCTGGCGGGCACGGTGGCCTCGTTCGGGGCCGTGGGCACGATCTCGTCGGTCGACCTGCGGCGCCTGCACCCCGACCTGATGGAAGCGACCGGCCACCTGTGCGGGCCCGAGGCCAAGGCCGCGATCGATGCCGCCAACCTCGAAGCGTTGTCGCGCGAGGTGCGCCGTGCGCGCACGCTCGCGGGCGGCCGCGGCGTGATCGCGGTGAACGTGATGAAGGCGCTGGGCGAGTACGCCGCGTATGTCCGGCGCTCGCTCGAATGCGGCGTCGACGCGCTGGTGGTGGGCGCGGGCCTGCCGCTGGACCTGCCCGATCTGGCGCGTGAGCACCCGCAGACGGCGCTGATCCCCATCCTCTCCGACGCGCGGGGCGTGCAGCTCGTGGTGCGCAAGTGGGAAAAGAAGGGCCGCCTGCCCGATGCCATCGTGATCGAGCACCCGCGCCTGGCCGGTGGCCACCTGGGCGCCGCGCGCGTGGGCGACCTGAACGACCATCGCTTCGACTTCGACATCGTGCTACCCGCGGTGCGCGAGTTCTTCCGCACCGCCGGCATCGAGCGCGAGATCCCGCTCATCGCCGCCGGCGGCGTGAGCAGCCAGGACGACATCCGCCGCCTGCAGGCCCTCGGCGCGGACGCGGTGCAGCTGGGCACGGCCTTCGCCGTCACCACCGAGTGCGACGCCAGCGACACCTTCAAGCAGGTGCTGGCGCAGGCAAAACCGCAGGACATCGTCGAATTCACCAGCGTGGCCGGCCTGCCGGCGCGCGGCGTGCGCACGCCCTGGCTGGACAAGTACCTGCGCCTGGCGCCGCGCATGCAGGAGCGCGCCCATGCCAAGCCGCACTGCACGATGTGGTTCGACTGCCTGGCGCAGTGCGGCCTGCGTGACGGGCACCCGACCTGGGGCCAGTTCTGCATCGACAAGGTGCTGGGCCACGCCTTCAGCGGAAACCTCGACAAGGGACTATTCTTCCGGGGTGCGGGCCGCCTGCCCTTCGGCCCGGAGATCCGCCCCGTGCGGGATCTGCTGGTCTGTCTGATGGGCAACACCCTGCCACCGGCGCTCGCGGCCGAGCGCGCCCTGATCCAGGAGCCCGCATGAAGCGTGACCCTTCCCCCGTGCAGCTGGCGCCACAGGCCATCAGCCTGGACGTGCTGCGCGAGAAGTACCTCAAGCCCGGCGAGGCCGATGAGGGCGCGCTGCTCGCACGCGTGGCGCGCGCGCTCGCCAGCGTGGAGGCCGAGCCGCTGCGCGCCGAGTGGGAGGCCCGCTTCCTGGCGAACCTGCGCGCGGGCGCCATCGGCGCCGGCCGCATCATGAGCGCGGCGGGCACCGAGCTGCAGGCCACGCTGATCAACTGCTTCGTGCAGCCGGTGGGCGACTGCATCCAGGGCACCGACGAAGCCGGCTTCCCCGGCATCTACGAAGCCCTGCGCGAAGCGGCCGAGACCATGCGCCGTGGCGGCGGCGTGGGCTACGACTTCTCGCGCATCCGCCCGCGCGGCGCGGAGGTGAAGGCCACCGCCTCGCTCGCCTCCGGGCCATGCAGCTACATCGACGTGTTCGACCACTCCTGCTCCACCGTGGAGAGCGCGGGCGCGCGCCGCGGGGCGCAGATGGGCGTGCTGCGCATCGACCACCCCGACGTGCTGGAGTTCATCACCGCCAAGCGCACGCCGGGCCGCTGGAACAACTTCAACGTGTCGGTGGCGGTGCCCGATGCGTTCATCCGCGCGCTGGAAGCCAACGCCGACTGGGCCCTGGTGCACACGAAGGCGCCCGGCGCCGGCCTGATCGCCCAGGGCGCCCACCAGCGCGCCGACGGCGTGTGGGTCTACCGCACCTTGCCCGCACGCGAGCTGTGGAACACGATCATGCGATCCGCGTACGACTTCGCGGAGCCGGGGATCCTGTTTCTCGGCACCATCAATCGCGACAACAACCTCCGATCGATCGAAGAAATCGGCTGCTGCAACCCTTGCGGCGAGCAGCCCCTTCCCCCCTACGGCTGCTGCGACCTCGGCCCTGTCATCCTCACCCGCTTCGTGCGCCATGCGTTCGGCTTCGGCGGCGTGCCGGCGTTCGACTTCGAGGCCTTCGAGCAGGCGGTGGCGGTGCAGGTGCGGGCGCTGGACAACGTGCTCGACCTCACCCACTGGCCGCTGCCGCAGCAGCGCGCCGAGGCCATGGCCAAGCGGCGCATCGGCGTGGGCTTCACCGGCCTGGGCGATGCGCTGGTGATGCTGGGCCTGCGCTACGACGCCGCGGAGGGCCGCGAGATGGCCGCGCGCATCGCCCGGCGCATGCGTGACGCGGCCTATGCAGCCTCGGTCGAGCTGGCCCGCGAGAAAGGTGCCTTTCCGAAGTTCGACGCCGAGGGCTACCTGGCGCCCGGCACCTTCGCCAGCCGGCTCGACGAGCCGCTGCAGCAGGCCATCCGCACGCACGGCATCCGCAACAGCCACCTGCTGTCCATCGCCCCGACCGGCACGGTGAGCCTGGCCTTCGCGGACAACGCCAGCAACGGCATCGAGCCTGCGTTCTCGTGGACCTACCAGCGACGCAAGCGCGAGGCCGACGGGACCACCAGCACCTATGACGTGGAAGACCACGCCTGGCGTCTGTACCACGCGCTGGGGGGTGACCGAGAACAGCTGCCCGCCGCCTTCGTGACCGCGCTGCAGATGCCGGCGGCAGCGCATCTGGCCATGATGGAAGCCGTGCAGCCTTTCATCGACACTGCCATCTCCAAGACGGTCAACGTGCCGGCCGACTACCCGTACGAAGACTTCCAGGGCCTGTACCTTGAAGCCTGGCGCGCGGGGTTGAAGGGCCTGGCCACCTACCGGCCGAACGACATCCTGGGCGCCGTGCTGCAGGCCAAGCCCGACGTGGCGAGCGAGCCCGAGGGTGCCAAGGCCGAGGGCGGCCGCGCCACCCCCGCCGTGGACCCGATGCGCGCGGTGATCGAGAGCCGGCCCAAGGGCACCCTGCCCGGCGTGGTGGAGAAGCTGGAGTACTGGACGCAGCAGGGCCGCCAGGCGCTGTACCTCGTGGTCTCGTTCCTGCCGGTGGGCGATGGCCGCGAGCGCGCCATCGAGTTCTTCATGCCGGTGGGCCAGAGCGGCGAGTCGCAGCAGTGGATCACCAGCAGCATGCGGCTGCTTTCGCTCGCCGCGCGCGGCGGCTTCCTGGAGCGCGCACTGGCCGACATGCGCAAGGTCGCCTGGGATCGCGGGCCGGTGCGGCTGGGCACCTACACCCGCCCGGATGGCGCCACCGTGCCCATGTGGCATGACTCCGAAGTGGCCGCCATCGCCTGGGCGATCCAGAACATCATTGCGCGGCGCAACGGCAGCGAGGCCGCTCCGCTGGCCACGCCCACGCAGGACGTGCCCGCCGCCCCCACGATGTCTGGCGCCAAGTGCCCCGAGTGCGGCGCGCACGCCATGATCCGCAAGGACGGCTGCGACTTCTGCACCCACTGCGGCCACGTGGGGAGCTGCGGTTGAGGCTGGCGCCGGGCGCGACGCAACCGCCCAAGGCCGGCACGGCCGCCGGCTGGCAATGGGGCCGTGTGATGCAGGCACCGCACCGGCTGGGCTTCCTGCTGGCCATGGGGGTGCTGGGCGCCTCGGCCGCCTGGTGGGCCCTGGTACAGGCCGGGCGGCTGGGGCTGGCCCCTTCACTGCCGATGGCGCTGTCGCCCACGCTCACTCATGCGGCGGTGATGACGCTCGGCTTCATCCCGCTGTTCTTCGGCGGCTTCCTGTTCACCGCCGGCCCGCGCTGGCTGGGCGTGGAAGGTCCCACCGCGCGGCAAGTGCTGCCCGCGCTGGCCTTGCAGGCGGGCGGCTGGCTGCTGTGGCTGGCCGGCGCACACCTGCACCTCTCGCTGGCCGCGGCGGGCGCGGGCCTGGCCGGCTGCGGCCTGGGCCTGGCCACTTGGCGCTTCACGCGGCTGGTGCGCGCCAGCCCGGAACCCGACCAGACCCACGCCCGCGTGATCGCCGGCGCGCACTGGCTGGGCGTGGGCTGCACCTTCGGCCTGGCGGCGGCGCTGGCGCTCGACGCGCAGGCTGTCGCACGGCTGCTGGTGCTGACGGCGTTGTGGGGCTTCGTGCTGGTGGTGTACCTGAGCGTGGCGCACCGCATGATCCCGTTCTTCACCACCAGCGCCCTGCCGATGCTGCACGCCTGGCGACCGGGCTGGGTGCTGGCGCTGATGATCGGCGCCGCCGGCTTCGAGGCCGGCGCCGTGTGGGTGGACGCGGCCTGGGGTGACGCGCCCGCCTGGCGGCTGCTGCGCGGCACGCTGGAAATCGCCACCGGCGGCGTGCTGGTGGCGCTGGCCTTCGCCTGGCATCTGGTCAAGAGCCTGCGCATCCGGCTGCTGGCCATGCTGCACCTGGGCTTTGTCTGGCTGGGGCTGGCGCTGCTGCTCGGCGGCGCGACGCAGTGGCTGGCCGCGCTCACCGGCCAGATCGTGCTGCCGCTGGCCGCGCTGCATGCGCTGACCATGGGTTGCCTGGCCTCGCTCATGCTGGCCATGGTCACGCGTGTATCCTGCGGCCACAGCGGTCGCCCGCTGGTGGCCGACAACCTGATGTGGGGCCTGTTCGGTGCCCTGCAGCTCGCCACGCTGCTGCGCATCGCCGGCGCCGCGCAGGGCAGCCACGCGCAGGCGGTGCTGGGTGTGACAGCCACGCTGTGGGCTGCCATCATGCTCACCTGGGGAACAAGACTTGCCAACTGGTATGGACGCCCGCGCGCAGACGGCCGCCCCGGCTGACACCGAGGCCCCGGCGGACCTGGCCACCGCCCTCATCCACGCCCGCCGCACCGTGCTGCCCAAGCGCCTGGGCGAGCCGGGGCCGGATGCCGCGCAGCTGCAGCGCATCCTGGAAGCGGCAGCTGCCGCGCCGGACCACGGCGAGCGCGTGCCCTGGCGCTTCACCCTCGTGCCGCGCGGTGCGCGCTGGCGCCTGGCCGAGGCCTTTGCGCAGGCGCTGCGCGAGCGCGACGCCAACGCCACCGCGGAGGAGCTGTCCCAGGCGCGCGAGAAGGCCTTCCGCTCGCCCGTGCTGATGCTGGCCAGCGTGGACCTGGGTTCCGAGGGCGACGAGATCCCGCCGCATGAGCGCGTGCTGGCAACCGGCTGCGCCCTGCAGAACCTGATGCTGGCCGCCACCGGCATGGGCTTCGGCAGCTCGCTCACCAGCGGCCAGGCGATGGCGTCGCGGCCCCTGCGCAGCCTGTTCGGCCTGGGCGAGCGCGAGCAGGCCCTGTGCTTCCTGAACATCGGCACGGTGGAGAGCCACCGCAAGCCGCGCCCGCGGCCCGCGGTGGAACAGTACCTGCGCACGCTGGCGGACAACGAGTCGCGTTGAAGGCGCGACGCCCCGGTGCACCCACCCCCTGAAAGCCATGCCGCAACCGATCAGCCTGCAGCGCCTCACCGGCGGCGCAGCCGCCACCTTCGAGGAACCGTTCGAGATGCTGCACGCCTGCCATGAGCGCGTGCACCGCATGCTGGCCCTGCTGGCGCGCCTGCGCGAGCACCTGCGCGCCCACGGCGCCGACGACCAGGCGCAGCAAGCCGCGCGCGACGTGATGCGCTACTTCGACCAGGCGGCACCGAATCACCATCTGGACGAGGAGCTGCACGTGTTTCCGCCGCTGCTGGCCCAAGGCAGCGCCGAGGTACAGGCCGCGGTGCGACGGCTTCAGTCCGATCACCGGCAGATGGAGACCGCCTGGCCGCTCGCGCGCGAGGTGCTGCTGCGCGTGGCCTCGGGCACGGCCTATGCACCCCACTCTTCGGACGACGATGCGCTGGACACCTTCGCCGGGCTGTATGGCGAGCACATCGAGATCGAGGAAGGGCAGGTCTATCCGGCGGCACGCGCGGGCCTGGACGAAGCCGCCACACAGGTGATGGGACGCGAGATGATGCGTCGCCGCGGGGTCGAATAGGCGGCCCATCCCCGTACCCTTTGTGCCCACACCCCCGCGCCCCTTCCCCGCCCGCCTGCACATCCTGCTGGCCCGCGAGTCGCCACGTGCAGTGGTAATCCGCCGCGGCCCCACGCGCCACACGGCGGTGATCGGCTGGGATCGCAAGACGGATCGCTTCGAGCTGGGTCAGTGGCTGTATGGCCGCGTCTACGAGCGGCGCAGCGATCTCTCGCCCGATGGCCGGCATCTCATCTCCTTCGCGATGAACGGGCGCTGGACCTCGGCGGTCAAGGGCTCGTGGACCGCCGTCTCGCGCGCGCCCTGGCTGAAGGCCGAGGCGCTGTACGCCAAGGGCGACTGCTGGCATGGCGGCGGGCTGTTCCTGGACAACCAGCGCTTCTGGCTGAACGACGGCTATGGCCATGAAGCGCAGCGGGAAACACCGCGGCTGGTGCGCGTGAGTGACTACCCCTGGCACGAGGCCTATGGCGGCGAATGCCCTGGCGTGTACTTCATCCGCCTGCAGCGCGACGGCTGGGCGATGAAGCACACCCACACGGCTGCCGACGGCGACACGGTCACCTGCTTCGACAAGCGCGTCAGCGGCCACTGGCTGCTGCGCAAGCTGGCGCATGCGTCGTTGACCCGGCGACAGGGCCAGGGCGTGTACCACGACACCCATGAACTGCACAACGAGCGCACGGGGGAGACCGTGCCCATGACTGGCTGGGAGTGGGCCGAGGTGGATGGCGGCCGCCTGGTCTGGGCCCAGGCCGGGCGGCTGCATGCGGGGCGGCTCGAAGCCGCCGGCCTGCGCAGCCAGAAGGTGCTTCACGACTTCAACGCGATGACGTTCGAGCGTCGCGAAGCGCCGTACTGATCCCCGTACCGCTCCGCGGAACGCGGCGGTGCGGCCGATCACCCACGCGACAGCGTGTCACGCCACGGACAGACGTCACGCGGATCGGATTCCAGACTGGCGCGCATCCTCACCACCACCCGGAGCCCGCATGCCCATCCCCGAAGACGCCCTCTCGCAACTGCGCGCCATCAATGCCATGGCGCCCTTCAACCGTTGGTGCGGCATCGAGGTGGTGGAGGCGGGCGACGGCCACGCCACCATCACGATGCCTTGGCGGCCCGAGGTGGGGCAGTACGCGGGCTTCCTGCATGCCGGGCTGGTGGGGGCGCTGATCGACACGGCCTGCGGCTTCGCCGCCGCCACCGTGGCGGGCCGCGTGCTGGCCTCGCACTACTCGGTCAACTGCCTGCGGCCCGCCGTGGGCGAGCGCTTCATCGCCCGGGCGCGGGTGGTGAAGCCGGGCAAGACGCAGGTATTCACCGCCTGCGAGCTGTTCGCCATCAACGGCGAGGGCGAGAAGCTGGTGGCCACAGGGGAGACGCTGCTCACGGTCACGGCCAGCTGAGCCGCAAGCCACTGGCACGGGGCCCCGCATCGGCCTATCATCGGGCGCACCATGGCCCTTCCTCATGCAAGCCCCGGGCAGGCCATCGATGTCCGGCCCCTCGGCGCCGCGCTGCCGCAGCACAAGACCACCGCCCTCTTCAAGGCAGGCGACCTGGAGGTGATGCGGCTCGTGTTGCCCGCCGGCCGATCACTGCCCGTGCATCAGGTAGCGGGCGAGATCACCGTGCAATGCATCGAAGGCGTGCTCGACGTCACCGTCGAAGGCACGTCGCACCGGCTCCAGGCCGGCGAACTGCTTTACCTGGCAGGCGGCGTGCCGCACGGCGTGACGGCGCTGCAGGATGCGTCGGCGCTCGTCACCGTGGCACTGCGGCGCTGAATCGGATGGCGACCCTCCTGCGAGCATCCGCCTCACACCGGGTTGCCGGCGCGGCGTGCGCCGCCATGCTGCTGCTGTCGGCCTGCACAACGCCTGCCTCGCTGCCCGTGGCGCAACCTGTCGCGCGCGCCGTACCGAACCGGCCGCCCGTGGTGAATGAAGCCGTCATCGCCGCGCCGCGCGCCGTGGTCTGGCAGGCGTGGACCACCGCGGAAGGCCTGCGCAGCTGGCTCGCGCCCCATGCGGACATCGACCTGCGTCTGGGCGGGCTGATGCGATCCAACTACAACCCGGCGGGCGCGCTGGGCGATGCGGGCACCATCGAGAACCGCATCCTCGCCTACGAGCCGCAGCGCATGCTGGCCATCCAGGTCGCGCGCGCGCCCGAGCGCTTCCCGTTCCCCAACGCCATCCGCTCGATGTGGACCGTGATTCACCTCGACGACGCCGACGGCGGCCACACGCGCGTGCGTGCGGTGAGCATGGGCTTCACCGACGACGACGAGTCCGCGCGCATGCGGGCCTTCTTCGAGCGCGGCAACGCCTACACGCTGCAGCAGTTGCAGCAGCGGTTTGCCGTGAAGTGACGAAGGGCGGGGCACTCACGCGGCCAGCCAGCGGGCGCGCACCCAGCCTGGAGGTGGCGCCGTGCGCACTGCGGGCGGCCACCGCCGCGGACGCCTGCGCCCTCTCCGCCCTCGGCATCCAGGTCTTCCTCGACACCTATGCCACCGAGGGTGTGCGGCCCGATCTGGCCCGCGAAGCCTTCGCGACCTGCGGCCCCCGCGCGGTACGCCTGCGCCTGCGAGACGCGCATCGCCAGACGCTCGTGGCGACGCGCGGCGAAGCGCTGCTCGGCTTCGCCGAGTGGGTGACGGCAGCGAGAGCGGCCCCGGATGCCGCCGTCACGGGCGCTGAGCTGGCGCGCCTTTACGTGCAACGCGCGTGCCACGGCACCGGCATCGGCCGCGCGCTGCTGCAGGCGGTGGAGCAGTTGGCGCGCGAGACCGGTCATCCGCACCTGTGGCTGACCGCATGGGAAGGCAACACGCATGCACTGGGCTTCTACGCCCACACGGGCTACCTGCCCGTGGGTCGGACGATGCATGTGATCGAGGGGCGCGGGTACGGCAACGTGGTGCTGGCGCGTGCGCTGCGGGCTGGCTAGCGGAGGCACATCCCCATGGACTCAAAGCCCGAGCCCGAATCCGAGCGCCGCAAGGCGCGCGATGCCCAGTTGCGCACGCAGGACGAGCTGATCGCCCAGCACCTGGCCGAGTCGCTGCGATCCGGCGAGCTGCAGAGCGCGGAGAGCTTCGGCAAGCCGCTGGCCGAAGCCGAGGGCTGGCTGGAAACGCCGGTCGAGTTTCGTCTGCCGTTCAAGATCCTCAAGAACGCCGGGGTCGCGCCGCCGGAGGTGGAGATGTTTCACCGGCGGGCCGCGCTGCGCGAAGCCGTGCAGGCCGCCCGCGACGGAGCCGAGCGCAACGCGCTCCAGCAGGAGCTGGCCGCGCTCGAGACGCCCATCGCCCTGCGACTGGAGGCGCTGCGGGTGAAGGGCTCGCTCTAGCCTGCGGCAGACGCCTGGACCACCTGCCGCACCGCGACATCCCAGTCAGCGCCCACCGGCCGCAGCACCACACGGGTCGTCCCCGGATACCACGCCGACTCGCCCGGCATGCCGCCATCCAGCCAACGCCAGTCGCAGGCTACCGCGGCCGGCATCACCCAGCACGGCTGGCCCAGCGCGCCGGCCACATGCGCCACGGCCGTGTCCACCGTGACCACGGCATCCATGAGCGCGATCACGGCGGCGAGGTCGGCCACGTCGCGCAGCGCGCTGCCCACGTGCAGCAGTGGCTGGCCGGCGGGCGGCTGCCGCGCCTCGTCTTCGCCGGTGCCCTTCTGCAAGGAGACGAACTGCACGCCGGGCAACTGCCACAGCGGCCGCAGCGCGGCAAGGGAGGTGGAACGCTGCGCGTCGTTCGAGTGGCCCGCACTGCCGCGCCAGGCGACGCCCACATGCCGCAGGCCGGGCGTGAGCACCGGGCGCCACATGGCCAGGCGATCCGGCAGCGCACGCAGGTAGGGGATGGCCGCCCCGTCACGCGGCCCTGCCTGCAGATGCAGCGGCAGGCTCATCAGCGGCACGTGCAGATCGTGTGTGCCGTCGTCTCTCGACACGGTCTCATCCACGCCTTCGCAGGTGGCGAGCAACGCCGACAGCTCAGGGCGGCACAGCACGGTGACGCGCGCCACGCCCAGTGCCCGCAGCCGCGGCACGAAGCGGATGAACATCACCGCGTCGCCGATGCCCTGCTCGCACACCACCAGCAGACGCCGACCCGCGAGCGGCTCGCCCTGCCAGCGCGGGCAGGCCAGCGGCGGCAGCATGGCGTCAAAGGCGGTCAGGCGTGATTCGTACAGCGGCCAGGCCTCGGCGTGCCGGCCCTGCGCGAGCAGAGCCAGCGAGAGGTTGAAGCGCGCGTGGCGATGCGCGGGTTGCAGCGCCAGCGCGCGCTCGAACGCGGCAACGGCTTCGTCGAAGCGGCGGGTGTCGCGCAGCAGGTTGCCGAGGTTGTTCCAGGCGCTCGCGTGCGCAGGCTGCAGCTTCAACGTCTGGCGGTAGCACGCCTCGGCCTCATGCAGGCGATGCGTGGCCTGCAGCACCAGGCCCAGGTTGTAGTGCAGATCCACTGACGCGGGATGCCCCGCGAGCGCGGCGCGGTAGCCGGCCTCGGCCTCGGTCAGGCGGCCCGCCTGATGCGCCGCCACGGCGTGGGCGATCAACGCCTGCAAAGGGTCCGCTTCCGCCGCCATGCACGCAGCATGCCACAGGGCGCGTGTGACTTCCTGCGGCCCGCGCGCGCTGCAGATGGCACAGACCCAGAGGCCCCTCGCGCGGTCCACTGGCTGTGCAGACAACGACGTCTGCCCAAACCATCAACCCCCGAGGAGGAGAACCCCATGAAGCCCATCGCCCCGCTGCTGCTGCTGTGCGCCGCCTGCCTGCTGACCGCCCCCGCCGGGGCCGCGCCGCGAGCCGGTCAGACCGCCGAGGACACGCCCGAGATCCAGGGCACCCGCCTGCAGCTCAATGGCGCCGGCACGCGCTGGCGCGGGCCGTTCAAGGTGTACGACGCGCGGCTGTACCTCGCGCGCAAGGCCGGATCGCCCGACGAGGTGCTGGCGGCGCCCGGCGCCAAGCGGCTGGCGATGACGATGCTGCGCGAGGTGGATGCCACCGAGCTGGGCCGCCTGTTCATCCGCAGCATGGAGGACAACCTGAGCGACCGCGCCGCGCTCTCGCGGCTGGTGCCCGGGCTCATGCGCATGAGCCAGATCTTCAGCGAGCACAAGCGCCTGCGCCCGGGCGACGCCATCACCATCGACTGGGTGCCGGGCACCGGCACGGTGATCAGCGTGAAGGGCGTGACGCAGGGCGAGCCGTTCCGCGAGCCGGAGTTTCACGCGGCGCTGATGCGCATCTGGCTCGGGCCGGTGCCGGCGGACTGGCGGCTAAAGGAGCACCTGCTGGGCAAGGAGGCGTGAGGAGCAGGGAGCTGATAGGGGTAGGAAAGGGCCGAGGCCCTCCCCTCCCTCCGAACCGTACGTGCAGTTCTCCCGCATACGGCTCTCCGGTCGAGAGTTGATCCTCATCGGGATTGGCTCGCCTGCTGCCGGGCCTGGCGCATGGTGAACAGACCCTGCTC
>NZ_JAYRZR010000035.1:0-40929 GCF_041916345.1 Ramlibacter sp. | reverse complement strand
TCTCGTCGAGGTAGGGGTCGTTGATCAGGCCCTTCCAGCCGACCGTGGTGCGCGGCTTCTCGAAGTACACGCGCATCACCACCTCCAGCGTGTCCTTGTGCTTCTCGCGCGCCTCCTTCAGGCGGCGCGCGTAGTCCAGCGCGGCGGCCGGGTCGTGGATCGAGCACGGCCCGATCACCACCAGCAGGCGGTCGTCCTTGCCGTGCATGATGTCCTGGATCGACCGGCGGGTGCGCGTGATCAGGGCCTCCACCGCGGTGCCGCGGATCGGGAAGAAGCGGATCAGGTGTTCGGGAGGGGGCAGCACGGTGATGTCCTTGATGCGTTGGTCGTCGGTCTGGCTGGTCTTGTCGACGGGGCGCGCATACCAGGCATCGGCGGCGGCAGTGGCTTTGGCGGTCATGGACGGGTTTCTCCGTGGGGGGTCTTTGTGAAGCGCCCAAGAAAAAACCGCCGGGGTGGCCGGCGGTTTTTTCGAGGTTCTTTGCGTTTGTCGCGGGTACGCTCAGATCTCTCTTCCGCCGGGGGCGCTGGAGAACCAAAAGTAGCCAAAGAAGAAGGCGCGAACGGGACGCATGCGTGCAATGTAGCACAGCAGGCCGCATGGCCGGCTGCCGGCGCGGGCCGGCGTGTCAAAGCCGCAACTTCTGCCACCACTGCAGGGCGCGCTCGACCTGCGGCTCGGTCGCCGCGGCGGGCCCCGGGCCCGGACCGGTCTCGGGCGCCTCACTGGCCAGCCACTGCTCGTACATGTCGATCAGCAGCAAGCCCTCGCCCAGCGTGCGCCAGGCGACCAGCTCGAAATCCTCCGGCGAGAGCGGCAGTTCGCGCTGGGCGGCGCCGCCCTGCAGCAGCCACTGGCCGATCAGCACCCGCAGGTTGTTCAGGGCCTGCAGGTAGGCCGGGTACTCGTACAGGCCGCGCCAGGCCAGGCCCAGGTTGACGACCATGGCCCGATGGTCCCGCAGCACGGTCATCAGGTCCATCAGCATCGGCGCCACGGCTTCGCGGTTGCGGTCCTCCCGCAGGCGCTGCACGATGGCCTCGACCTGCGCGGCGAGTTCACCCATGCCCTCGGAGAAGATGCGCGTGTCCTCGTCGGCGACCGCGCTGCGCAGGAAGTGGCTGAGCTCCCCGAACGTGTGGATGCTCGGCAGGTTCGTGTTCGGGTCGATCGGCAGGCGGGCGGACTTGCGGCTCACCGGGCCAGTATTCAGGCCGTGCCGCCGACCGTCAAGCCGTCGATGCGCAGGGTGGGCTGGCCCACGCCCACCGGCACGCTCTGGCCTTCCTTGCCGCAGGTGCCCACGCCGGTGTCGAGCCGCATGTCGTTGCCGATCATCGACACCCGGGTCAGCGCGTCCGGGCCGTTGCCCACGATGGTGGCGCCCTTCACCGGGTACTGGATGCGACCGTTCTCGACCCAGAAGGCCTCGCTCGCGGAGAACACGAACTTGCCGGAGGTGATGTCCACCTGGCCGCCGCCGAAATTGGTGGCGTACAGCCCGCGCTGGATGCTGGCCACGATCTCCTGCGGATCCTTGTCGCCGCCCAGCATGTAGGTGTTGGTCATGCGGGGCATGGGGATGTGGGCATAGCTCTCGCGCCGGCCATTGCCGGTGGGCGCCACCTTCATCAGGCGCGCGTTCATCGCGTCCTGGATGTAGCCGCGCAGGATGCCGTCCTCGATCAGCACGTTGCGCTGCGTGGCATGGCCCTCGTCGTCCACGTTGAGCGAGCCGCGGCGGTCGGCGATGGTGCCGTCGTCGAGCACGGTCACGCCCCTGGCCGCCACGCGCTCGCCGATGCGTCCGCTGAACGCGCTGGAGCCCTTGCGGTTGAAGTCACCCTCCAGGCCATGGCCCACCGCCTCGTGCAGCAGCACGCCGGGCCAGCCCGGGCCCAGCACCACCGTCATCTCGCCGGCCGGGGCCGGGCGGGACTCGAGGTTGGTGAGCGCGGCACCGACGGCATCGTCGACGTACGACTGCAGGCGAGCCGTGTCGAAGTAGGCCAGGCCGAAGCGGCCACCGCCACCGGCGGAGCCCATCTCGCGTCGGCCGTTCTGCTCGGCGATGACCGTGACCGACAGGCGCACCCGCGGCCGCACATCGGCCGCCAGCGTGCCATCGGCGCGCGCCACCAGCACCACGTCGTGCTCGGCGGCCAGGCCGGCCATCACCTGCACGATGCGCGGGTCCTTGGCGCGCGCCATGCGTTCGGCCTGCTCCAGCAGCGCCACCTTGGCGGTGCTGTCCAGCGTGCCGATCGGATCCACGCCGGGGTAGAGCGAGCGGCTCGGCGCCACGCGGTGGGCCGGCAGCTTCACCCGCGCGGTGCGGCTGGCACTGGCAATGGCGCGCACGGTGCGCGCGGCGTCCAGCAAGGAGGCCTCGGAGATGTCGTCCGAGTAGGCGAAGGCGGTCTTCTCGCCGCTCACGGCGCGCACGCCCACGCCCTGGTCGATGCTGAAGCTGCCGGTCTTGACGATGCCCTCCTCCAGGCTCCAGCCCTCGCTGCGGGTGGACTGGAAGTACAGATCGGCGTCGTCGACACGATGCGCCCGGATCTCGGCCAGGGCACGCGCCAGGTGCGATTCGTCCAGGCCGAAGGGTTCCAGCAGCAGCGCGCGGGCCGTGGCCAGACGCTCGAGGGTGGGTTCTCGGGAGATCATTGATTCATTGTAGGGCGGGCACCCAGACCCTGCGGCCACGCGGGGCGGCGCGCCCCGGGCCGCCTCAGGCAGCGGGCGGACGGGCCGGCGCCTGGCTGGCGCCCGCCACGGTGCGCAACAGCGAGCGCTGCGCCAGCGCCTCCAGCAGGGCGGCAGCCGAGGGATAGCGGTCCTCGGGGCGCTTGGCCATCAGCCGCTCCACGATCGGCTGCAGGCCTTCGTGCTCCAGCGGCAGCTTGGGCGTGGGTGCCGTGAGGTGCCGCGCCAGCAGCTGCTCCAGCGAGTCGGCGCGGTAGGGCCGCTGGCCGGTGAGCATCTCGAACATCATCACGCCCAGGCTGTACAGGTCGGTGGCGGGCGTCACGCCATGGCCGGTGGCCTGCTCCGGGCTCAGGTAGTAGGGCGTGCCCACGACGTCGCCATGGCGCGTCTCGGTCAGCGGGGTGTTCTCCGCCTGCATCGACTTGGCCACGCCGAAATCGGCCAGCGCCACCGTGCCGTCGACGCGGATCATGATGTTCTCGGGCTTCAGGTCCCGGTGCACGATGCCGCGCTCGTGGATGGCCTGCAGGGCCTGCGTGACCTGGGTCAGCACGTCCAGCACGCGCTCCTTGGTCATCGGGCCGCGGTTGAGCTCCTTGCGCAGGTCGCCGCACTCGAAATACTCCATCGCGATGTACGCGTGGTCGTCGGTGAAGCCCTGGTCGTAGATGCGGATGACGTGCGGATCGTGGATGCGCGAGAGCAGCGCGTATTCCTGGATGAAGCGCGACAGGTTCTCGCCGGCGGTCTTGCCCGCGGCCTCCAGCACCTTCAGCACCACCGGCAGGCCGTCTTCCTCGCGCACCGCCAAGTAGACCTCGGTCATGCCGCCGGAGCCGATCTTGCGGGTGAGGCGATAGCCCTTGAGCCGCAGCGGCGACTCCCCGGGGTGGAAGCTGTGGTCCTTGAACTTGGACAGCTGGTTGCTCAGCGCGCCCTTGACGGCCCGCGCGGTGATCTCGGAGTTGACCTGCACCGCGGCGCGGATCTCGGCCGCGCGCTCGGTCAGCGTGGCCATGCCGTGGCGCTTGTCGTCCAGGTTGGTGACCAGGCCGGTGATCTCGGCCACGTCGACCCACCCATTGCGCCCCCGCACCTCGATCGACGTCATGCCCCCGGTCTGCACGCCCTCGCCCGACGCGTTCAGCGTGGCGTGGCTGGCCACCACGGTCCAGCCCAGCTCCTTGCTGGCGGCCTCCAGGCGGGCCGCGGTGTTGACCGTGTCGCCGATGGGCGTGGTCTCGCGGTTCTGCATGGTGCCCAGGCGGCAGATCGTGACTTCGCCCGTGTGCAGGCCCACGCCGATGGCAAACGGCGGCAGGCCGCGCTGGGCGAAGCGCTGCTCCAGCCAGCTGCGGAACTCATGCGTGGCCAGTGCCATGGCCAGCGCCGCCGAGACGGCCCGGCGCGCGGCCGGCAGCGGCGAGCCGCCGGCGGTGTCGGAGAACACGGCCATCAGGCCGTCGCCGATGAACTTGAGGTGCCGGCCGCCGTTGGTGAGCACCGGCTCGCAGGTGCGCTCGAAGTAGCGCGTCAGCAGCTCGGCGACCTCGCTGGAACTCAGCTTCTCGGCCAGCGAGGTGAAGTTGCGGATGTCGGAGAACAGCACCGTGGCCTGGATCACCTGGTCGGCCACCGCGCCTTCGGGCGCGTCCAGGCCGAAGCGGTCGGTCACGTGCATCCCGCCCAGGCTCTGGGTGAAGGCCTGGCGCAGGTTTTCCTCGCGCAGCTGCACGGCGGTCTGGATCGAGTCCTCGATGCGCCCGCGCTTCCTGAGCAGGCTGCCCAGCGCCTCCAGCAGCTCGACGCGGGTGAAGGGCTTGGCCAGGTAGTCGTCGGCGCCGGCCGTCATGCCGCGGCGCATGCTGGCGCGGTCGTCCAGCGCGGTGAGCAGCATGAAGGGGGTGGTGGCCAGCACCGGATCGGCGCGCACGGCCTCCAGCAGGGCGAAGCCGTCCATCTCGGGCATGCTGATGTCGCTGATCACCACGTCCGGGGCCACCTGGCGCATGCGTTCCAGCCCCTCGCGGCCGTTCACCGCGGAGGCGATGTCATACCCCTCCAGCTTCAGGAGCCGGACGATGTTGGTACGAATCGCGTCGTCGTCCTCGACGATCAGGATGGTGGTCATGGGACGGGCGGTCGCACCAGCGCGACACCGCCTCGTGCACCGAGTGTAGCGGCTGCGGGCGCCCGGTGGCGGCCAGCCGGACGGCCCGGCCGCCGGAGCGTCAGCGCGGCCCCACGGTCACCCACTGCCATTCGAGCCAGTTGTCGGCACGATGGACGACGTTCACGTTGGCGCGCGCCGCCCAGGGGATGACCTGCCGGTGCAGGGGGATGTGGTGCACCTGCTCGTTGTGCTCCTTCAGCGCGGCCTTGACGAGCTGCTCGCGCTTGGCCGGATCGGGCTCCTTGCCGGAGGCGACCGCCAGTTCGTCGAGCTTCGGGTTCTTGAAGTTGCCCCAGTTGTAGTAGCCCACCCCGCCCTCGCCGCGCGAGCGCATGATGGGCGTGAGCGTGGTCTCGGCATCGGTGATGGCGCCGCCCCAGCCCAGCATGTACATCGACACGTCCAGCTTCTCGGCCTTGGGGAAGTAGGTGGCGCGCGGCTGCGCCACCACCTTCACCTTCACGCCGATCTGCGACCACATCGCGGCCAGGGAGGTGCAGATCTCCTCGTCGTTGATGTAGCGGTTGTTCGGGCAGTCCAGCTGCACTTCGAAGCCATTCGGGTAGCCCGCCTCGGCCATGAGCGCCTTGGCGCGGGCCAGGTCGAAGGGCAGGCGCTTCTCGATCTCCGGGTCGTTGTAGCCGCCCAGCGGGGAGGGCGTGATGGAGCCGGTGGGCAGCGCCTGGCCGCGCATCAGCCGGGTCTTGATGGCCTCGATGTCCACCGCGTGGTAGAGCGCCCGGCGCACGCGGACATCCTTGAACGGGTTCTTGCCCTTCACGCTGCTGTACAGCAGTTCGTCGCGGGCCTGGTCCATGCCGATGAAGATGGCGCGGTTCTCCAGGCCGTCGATCACCTTCACGCCCGGCGTCTGCCGCATGCGCGGGATGTCCTGCGGCACCGGGTCAAGCACGAAGTCGACCTCGCCGGAGATGAGCGCCGCGGTGCGGGTGGCGTCGCTCTTGATGGGGGTGTAGACCACCTCCTGCACGTTGCCCTCGATGCGGCCCCAGTAGGCCGGGTTGCGGCGGAAGGTGGTGCGCGTGTCGGGCTGCCGCGAGACCAGCATGTACGGTCCGGTGCCGTTCATGTTGGTGTTGGTGTACTTGTCTTCCTTGTTCTTGAAGTCCAGCGGCGCGGCAGCGTTGTTCTTCTCGCTCCACGCCTTGCTCATGATGTAGATCGTGGTCGCGTGCTGCAGGAAGATCGGGTTGAACTGCTGCAGGGCGAACTCCACCGTCAGGTTGTCCACCTTGCGCGGCGCACCCAGCGCGACCGCGTAGGCGCGGAAGGGCGAGGCCGAGTGCGCGGCGCGCTGCACCGAGAACACCACGTCGTCGGCGGTGAAGGGCGTGCCGTCATGGAACTTGACGTTCGGCCGCAGCTTCATGCGCCACAAGGTGGGGGTGACCTGGGTCCACTCGGTGGCCAGGGCAGGCGCGATGCCGAGCTGCTTGTCGCGCGTGACCAGCGTGTCGTAGACCTGCCCGTTGATCGAGTTGGTGAGCAGCTCGTTCTGCGAGTGCGGGTCCATCGTCTGGGCATCGCCCTGGCTGGCCCAGCGAAGGGTCTGGGCCTGGGCCGCGAAGGCCAGGGTGATGGCCGCCAGGGCAGCGGCGTGACGCAGCTTCATCGTGTTCTCCTACGGTCGGGGTGCAGGGATTGTGGGAATCGGACAGCCCGCCGGCACCCGTTCAAATCAGCTTGACGCTGGCGGCGGTTTGTGCAAACCCGCGAGCAGCAAGAAGAGTGCCGCGTCATCCCGATCGGCCAGGCCGGCGTGCGCCGCGGCCTCGTAGACACCGTGCGCGGCAGGCCCCAGCGGCCCCTGGAAGCCGGCCGCCTGCCCGGCCTGCAGCGCCAGGCCGGTGTCCTTGCGCAGCAGCGTCACGTGGGCGCGCGGCTCGTAGTCGCCCGCCACCGCGCGGCGCATGCGGTCCAGGCCGATCCAGCTCTGGCCGCTGCTCTGCTCGATCACGTCCAAGGTGCGGCCGAGATCCAGGCCCAGGGCGCGCGCCAGGGCCAGCGCTTCGGCCGCGCCGGCCAGGTTGATGCCCGCCAGCAGGTTGTTCACCAGCTTCGTGCGCGCGCCGTCGCCCAGCCGCTCACCCACCCGGAACAGGCGCGCGCTCAGGTCGCGCAGCAAGGCCTCGTGCCGCGTGAACACGGCGTCCGCGCAGGCGACCATGAGGCTCATGCTGCCGTCGCGGGCCCGCGCGGGGCCGCCGGACATCGGCGCGTCGACCACGGCCAGGCCGGCCTGCGCCAGCCTCTTGCCAAGGGCCTCCACGTCCGCCGGCGCGATGGTGGGGCACAACAGCACCGCGGCACCCGGCGCGAGCGCGGCGGCTGCCCCCTGCGCGCCGAACAGCACCTCGGCCGTCTGGTCGGCGTCGACCACGCAGACGATCAGCGCGTCCGCGCCGCCGGCGGCATCGGCCGGGCGGGCCGCGGCCTCGGCGCCCTGCGCCACCAGTGCGTCGACGCGGGCAGCGACGAGATCGCAGGCGCGCACGCGCCAGCCCTGGTCCAGCAGGCGGGCGGCCATGCCGCCGCCCATGTTGCCCACGCCCACGACACCGACCATGCCCTTGGGCGTCATGTCTGCACCAGCCGCTTGGCCTTGGCGATGGACATCAGGATGCCCAGCCCCATGCCCAGGGTCACCATCGCCGTGCCGCCGTAGCTGATGAAGGGCAGCGGCACGCCCACCACCGGCAGGATGCCGCTGACCATGCCCATGTTCACGAAGGCGTAGGTGAAGAAGATCATGGTCACCGCGCCGGCCAGCAGGCGCGAGAACAGCGTGGAGGCCTCCAGCGCGATGGTCAGGCCGCGGAAGATGAGGAACAGGAAGGCCGCCAGCAGGCACAGGTTGCCCAGCAGGCCGAATTCCTCGGAGAAGGCGGCGAATATGAAGTCCGTCGTGCGCTCGGGAATGAACTCCAGGTGGGTCTGCGTGCCCTGCATGAAGCCCTTGCCCAGCCAGCCGCCGGAGCCGATGGCGATCATGCCCTGGATGATGTGGAAGCCCTTGCCCAGCGGATCGCGCGTGGGATCCAGCAGGGTGCAGATGCGCTGCTGCTGGTAGTCGTGCAGCACCGGCCAGCGCACGCCCTCGGCGCACAGCCGCGGCTCGAAGATCACCAGCAGCACGATGCCCACCAGCCCCAGCGCCACCGGCGGCACGATCAGCTTCCAGGGCAGGCCGGCGAAGAAGATCACCGACAGGCCGGCCGCCAGCACCAGCAGCGAGGTGCCCAGGTCGGGCTGCTTCATGATCAGGCCCACCGGCACCGCCAGCAGCACGCCGGCCACCAGGAAGTCCAGCGGGCGCAGCTGGCCCTCGCGCTTCTGGAACCACCAGGCCAGCATCAGCGGCATGGCGATCTTCAGGATCTCGCTCGGCTGGATGACGATGCCCACGTTCACCCAGCGCCGGGCGCCCTTCTTGGTGATGCCGAAGATCGCCACCGCGATCAGCAGCGCCACGCCGGCCACGTACAGCGGCACCGCGAAGCTCATCAGCCGCTGCGGCGGCACCTGCGCCACCACGAACATGATGGCGCCGGCCAGCAGCATGTTGCGGCCATGGTCGTAGAACCGCGTGCCGTGGTCGAAGCCCGACGAATACATGATCAGCAGCCCGGCGCAGGCCAGCAGGAACACCGCGAAGGCCAACGGCCCGTCGAAGCCCTGCAGCAGCGGCGAGATGCGCTGGCGCAGGGTGGGCTGCTCGAACACGGCGGACATGGCGCGGAATTATCGCCGCTGGCACCGGTGGCAAGATGCCGCCATGCCCGCTGCCCCTGCCGCCGAACCGCCCATCACGCACCTACTGTACCTGCACGGCTTCCGCTCCTCGCCGCGGTCCTTCAAGGCGCAGCGCATGGCGGGCGTGATCCAGGCACGCCATCCGGGCGTCACCTGGTGGTGCCCGCAGCTGCCGCCCTCGCCGCGCGAGGCCATGACGATGGTGCTGGACGGCATCGCCGCCTGGCCGCGCGAGCACATGGCGGTGATCGGCTCCTCGCTCGGCGGCTTCTACGCCCTGCACGTGGCTGGCACCACCGCCTGCCGCTCGGTGCTGCTCAACCCGGCGGTACATCCGGCGCGCGACCTGGCGCGTCACATCGGCGAGCAGGTCGCCTGGCACGACCCGGCCGAGCGCTTCTTCTTCCACCCAGGCTATGTGGAGGAGCTGCAGGTGCTGGAGGCCGGCCCCGCGGCCCCGCTCACCCGCTGCCTGGCGATCATCGCCCAGGGCGACGAGGTGCTGGACTGGCGCGAGATGACGGCCCGCTGCGCCGGCGCGCGCATCCGCCTGCTCGAGGGCGGCGACCATGCCCTGTCGGACTTCGACACGCACCTGCCCGAGGTGCTGGCCTTCCTGGGCCTGGGCGCGCCGGACTGAACGCAAACCCTGGGACAATCGCCGCATGTTCGCTTTGTATGAGGATGCCGGCAAGTTCCATGCGGGCCGGGTGCTGTCGGAGGCCGAGAGCTCCCTGCAGGTGGAGCTGGAGAGCGGCAAGCGCGTGAAGGTGAAGGCCGCGCACGTGCTGCTGCGCTTCGAGAAGCCGCACCCCGCCGAGCTGCTGCGCGAGGCGCAGGCGGTGGCGCAGACCATCGAGCTCGACCTCGCCTGGGAGTTCGCCCCCGAAGAGGAGTTCGGCTTCGCCGACCTGGCACGCGACTATTTCAGTGCCCAGGCCACGCAGGTGCAGCAGGCCGGTGCGCTGCTGCGGCTGTTCGAGGCGCCGCACTATTTCCGCCGTGCTGGCAAGGGGCGCTTCCGCAAGGCGCCGGCCGAGGTGGTGCAGCAGGCGCTGGCCGCCATCGAGAAGAAAAAGCAGGTGCAGGCGCAGATCGAGGCCTGGGCGGCCGAGCTGGTCGCCGGGGCCTGCCCGGAGCCGGTGCGCGCGCAGCTGTTCCGCATTCTCTTCAAGCCCGACAAGAACGCGCCCGAGTACAAGGCGGTGGTGGAGGCTTCGCGCGCCGCGCAGGAGGCCCCGCTCGCCCTGCTGCAACGCGCCGGCGCCATCGCCTCGCCCTACCAGTTCCACTGGCAGCGCTTCCTGTTCGACTACTTCCCGCGCGGCACCGGCTTCGCGCCGATGGCTGCGCCCGCCATCCGCGACGAGCTGCCGGTGGCGCCGGTGCAGGCCTTCTCGGTCGACGACTCCAGCACCACCGAGATCGACGACGCCCTGTCGGTGCAGGGCCTGGGCAGCGGCACCGTGACCCTGGGCATCCACATCGCGGCGCCCGGCCTGGCGCTGGCGCCCGGCTCCCCGCTCGACCAGGTGGCGCGCCAGCGCCTGTCCACGGTCTACATGCCCGGCCACAAGATCACCATGCTGCCGGATGAAGTGGTGCAGACCTACACGCTGATGGAGGGGCGCGACTGCCCCGCCGTCTCGCTCTACCTGCGCATCGACGAGGCCAGCCTCGCGATCCAGGCCAGCGAGACGCGGCTGGAGCGCGTGCCGATCCGCGCCAACCTGCGGCACGACCAGCTCGACGCCTTCCTCGACGAAGCCTGGCTCACCAGCGCCGACGGCGCCTCGGCGCACGACGTGCCGGAGCCGGCGCGCCACCTGCATGGCGAACTGGCCTTCCTGTTCCGGCTGGCGCAGCACCTGAAGGCGGCGCGCGAGGTGGTGCGCGGCAAGCCCGAGACCTTCAACCGCCCCGACTACAGCTTCCGCCTGCCCGATGCCACCGGCGAGCCGACCGGCCACGAGACGGTGGAGATCACCGTGCGCCGCCGGGGCGCCCCGCTGGACCTGATGGTCTCCGAGGCGATGATCCTCGCCAACAGCACCTGGGGCCAGTGGCTGGCCGAGCTGGGCGTGCCCGCCATCTACCGCAGCCAGGCCAGCCTGGCGCCGGGGGTGAAGGTGCGCATGGGCACCAAGGCGCTGCCGCACGCCGGCATCGGCGTGAAGTGCTACGCCTGGAGCACCTCGCCCCTGCGCCGCTACACCGACCTGGTGAACCAGTGGCAGATCATCGCCTGCGCGCGCCATGGCCGGACCGCCGCGCTGGCCGCACCGTTCAAGCCCAAGGATGCGGAGCTGTTCTCCGTGATCTCGGCCTTCGACGCCGCCTACTCCGCCTACAACGGCTACCAGGCCGGCATGGAGCGCTTCTGGACCCTGCGCCACCTGCAGCAGCAGGGCGTGCGGGAACTGGAGGCCACGGTGTTCAAGGAGGGGCTGGCGCGCGCGGACACCTTGCCGCTGGTGCTGCCGGTGCTGGGCGCGGCCGACCTGCCGCGCGGCAGCCGGGTGCGGCTGCGGCTGGGCGACATCGACCTCATCACGCTCGACGTCGCCGGCACGGTGATCCAGCGGCTGGACGCACCGCCGGCCGATGCGGGCACCGCCGAGGAGGAGGAAGACGACACCGCCGTCGCCGGCCCGATCGCCATCGCGGTGGACGTGGACGAAGCCCCGGAGGCACCTGCCGCCGAGGCCGCGGCCGATTGATAATCCGCATCCGTGAACCTGAAGTCCCTGAGCACCCTGCAGATCGCGCTGGGCGTGTCCGTCGTCGTGCACGCGGCCCTGCTCACGGTGCGCTTCGTGGATCCGGAGAGCTTCAACCGCGTCTTCCAGGACACCCCGCTGGAGGTGGTGCTGGTCAACGCCCGCAGCAACGAGAAGGTGGAGCGCCCGCAGGCCATTGCCCAGGCGGCGCTGGCCGGCGGCGGCGAAGCCGAGAAGGGCCGCGCCACCTCCCCCCTGCCGCCCTCGGCGCTCACCTCGCTCGGCGACGCCGCGGAAGACGCGCAGCGCAAGATCGAGGCGATGCAGGAGCAGCAGATGATGCTGCTCGCGCAGTTGAAAAAGACGCTCGCGGCGATGCCGCCGCCCGACCCCAAGCTGGCCCAGACCAACCCCGAGGCCGCCGCGCGCGAGGAGAAGCGCCGCCAGCTCATCAAGCTGCTGGCGGAGATCGAGCGGCGCATCAATGAAGAAAACGCCCGGCCCAAGAAGCGCTATATCAGCCCCTCCACCCGCGAGGAGGTGTACGCCGTCTACTACGACCGCCTGCGGCGCAAGATCGAGGACCGCGGCACGCAGAACTTCCCGGAGCTGGCGGGCCGCAAGCTGTATGGCGAGCTGACCATGATCGTCACCGTCAACCACGACGGCCGCGTGCTCGACACCGAGGTGGTCGAGACCTCCGGCAACACCACGCTGGACCGCCGCGCCGTGGGCATCGCCCGCGCTGCCGGCCCCTTCGGCCCGTTCTCACCCGAGATGCGGCGCCGCGCCGACCAGATCGTGGTGGTGTCGCGCTTCAAGTTCACCCACGAGGAAACGCTGGAGACCAAGCTCACCTCCCGGTGAGACGCGACCATGGACCTGTATTGCGTCATGGGCCATCCCGTGGCCCACAGCAAGTCGCCGTGGATCCACGCCCGCTTCGCCCAGCTCACCGGCGAACCCGTCGCCTATGAGCGGCGGCTGATCCCGCTGGACGGCTTTGCCGAGGGCGTGCGCGCCTTCCGCGCCGAAGGCGGCCGCGGCTGCAACGTGACGGTGCCGTTCAAGTTCCAGGCGCCCGCGCTGGCCGATCACGTCAGCGCGCGCGGCCGGCAGGCCGGCGCCTGCAACACGCTGCGCTTCGACGCTGACGGCGTGCATGCGGACAACACCGACGGCGTGGGCCTCGTGGCCGACCTGCGGGACAACGCGGGCGCGGTGCTGCAGGGCGCCACCATCCTGCTGGTGGGCGCGGGCGGCGCGGCGGCCGGCGTGCTGGGCCCGCTGCTGCAGGCCCGCCCCGCCGCGCTGACCATCGCCAACCGCTCGCCCGACAAGGCGCGTGCGCTGGTGGCCTCGCATGCCGCGCTGGCGCATGACTGCGGCGTGGCCCTGTCGGCCTGCGGGCTGGAAGAGGTGCCCTCGGCCCTCGACATCGTCATCAACGGCACCGCTGCCAGCCTGGGCGGCGATGGCATCCCCGTGCCGGCGCGCGTGCTGCGGCCCGGCACGCTGGCGGTGGACATGATGTACGGCCCGGCAGCGCAGCCCTTCCTGGACTGGGCCGCGGCCCACGGTGCCGTGGGCCGTGACGGCCTGGGCATGCTGGTGGAGCAGGCGGCCGAGGCCTTCGCCTTCTGGCGCGGCGTGCGTCCGCCCTCTGCCCAGGTGCTGCGCGAACTGCGCGCGGAGTTGGCCCGCCCATGAGGCCGGTGCTGCGGTGGCTCGGCCTGGTGGCCCTGGCGGCCATCGCGCTGCAACTTTTCTTCTTGCTATGGATCGCCGGCATGACGGTGATCGATCCGCGCACCACCGCCTTCCAGCGCTCCGAGGCCTGGCGCATCGCCACGCAGAAGGACAAGCTGCGCTGGCGCCAGCAGTGGGTGCCCTACGAAGCCATCTCCGATCACCTCAAGCGCGCCGTGATCGCCTCGGAAGACGGCAGCTTCGCCCAGCACGACGGCGTGGACTGGGAGGCCCTGGAGAAGGCGTGGGAACGCAATGCCAAGGCGGAGCAGCAGGCCGCGCGCCGCGCCCCCGCGGGCAAGGCGCCTGCGAAGCCCCCCAAAGTGGTGGGCGGCTCCACCATCACGCAGCAGCTCGCCAAGAACCTGCTGCTATCGGGTGAGCGCACGCTGCTGCGCAAGGGCCAGGAGTTCGTGCTCACCCTCACGCTGGAGGCGCTGCTCTCCAAGCGGCGCATCCTGGAGATCTATCTCAACAGCGTGGAGTGGGGCGAAGGCGTGTTCGGCGCCGAGGCCGCCGCGCAGCACTACTGGCGCAAGCCGGCAGCCAAGCTCACGCCCTATGAGGCCGCGCGGCTGGCCGTGATGCTGCCGCGGCCCAAGTTCTTCGAGCTGCGGCCGCAGTCCGGCTACCTGGCGGAACGCGCCAACACCATCGTCGCGCGCATGCGCGACGCGGAGCTGCCATGAAGGAATCGCTCTCGCCCCTGGCCGCCAAGGCCATGGGCCTGTTCCTGCTGAACCTGATCCGCCTGCTCACCGGCGCGCAGGCCCGCTGGACCGGCTGCCCGCCCAAGGCGGAGCAGCGCATCTACTTCGCCAACCACCAGAGCCACGCCGACCTGGTGATGATCTGGGCCGCCCTGCCGGAGGAGCTGCGCAGCATCACGCGCCCGATCGCCGCGCGCGACTACTGGACCAAGACGCCGTTCAAGCAGTGGATCACCACCGCCGTCTTCAACGCGGTGTACGTGGAGCGCGAGCGCAAGGAGGGCGTGGACCCGCTCGCGCCGCTGATCGAGGCGCTGGAAAGCGGCGACTCCATCATCATCTTTCCGGAGGGCACGCGCGGCTTCGGCGAGGAGCCGCAGCCCTTCAAGTCGGGCCTGTACAGCCTGGCGCAGAAGTTTCCGCACGTGGTGCTGGTGCCGGCCTGGATCGACAACATCCAGCGCGTCATGCCCAAGGGCGAGGTGGTGCCGGTGCCCATCCTGTGTTCCGTGACCTTCGGCGCGCCGATCCGGCTGGAGGAAGGCGAGGAGCGCCGTGCCTTCCTGGACCGCGCGCGGGCGGCGGTGATCGCCCTGCGCGACCTGTGAGGCGAGACGCACCATGAACCAGTTCCTGCGCAGCCTCTCCGCCACCCAGCAGGTCGGCGCCCTGTTCCTCTTGGTGTTCGGCGTGCTGGCCATCGCCAGTGTGACGGCCTTCCTGCTCACCCTGCGCGAGCGCCGCTCGCCACAGGACGAGGTGCACCACGAACGCCTGCGCCACTTCCGCCAGCTGCTGGGCACCTCGTGGGCCATGGTGGCGCTGTTCTGGCTGGGCTGGGCGCTGGGCAACACCGCGGCCACGGTGCTGTTCGCGCTGATCGCCTTCTTCGCGCTGCGTGAGTTCATCACGCTCTCGCCCACGCGCCGCGGGGATCACCGCAGCCTGGTGCTGGCCTTCTTCATCGTGCTGCCGGTGCAGTTCTGGCTGGTGGGCACACGGCACTTCGACCTGTTCACCGTGTTCATCCCGGTCTACGTGTTCCTGGCGATCCCGGTGGCCAGTGCCATCGCAGGCGACCCGCAGCGCTTCCTGGAACGCAACGCCAAGCTGCAGTGGGGCATCATGGTCTGCGTGTACGGCATGAGCCACGTGCCGGCGCTGCTGCTGCTGGACTTCCCGGGCCGCAACTACGCGGGCAAGCAGGCCTTCCTGGTGTTCTTCCTGGTGCTGGTGGTGCAGACCTGCATGCTGGTGCAGCACCTGGTGACGCGACACCTGGCCCGGCCGCCCAGCCTGCCGGAGATCAGCCAGAGCTTCAACTGGTACCCCTGGTTCCTGGGCATGCTGGTGGGCAGCATCTTCGGCGGCCTGCTCTCCTTCATCACGCCCTTCAAGCCGGGGCAGGCGCTGGGCATGGCCTTCGTGGCCTGCGTCGCGGGGTCGATGGGGCACCTGGTGATGAAGGCGCTCAAGCGGGATCGCGGCGTCACCGCGTGGGGGCCGCGCGGCGTGTCGGTCACCGGCGCCAACGGCCTGCTGGATCGCGTCGATGCGCTGTGCTTTGCCGCGCCCATCTTCTTCCACGCCGTGCGCTGGTACTTCGGCGTGGACGCAGGCTAGGCCATGCCGCGCATCCTGGGCATCGACCCCGGCCTGCAGACCACCGGCTTCGGCGTGATCGACGTCGCCGGCCATCAGCTCACCTACGTGGCCAGCGGCACCATCACCACCACCCACCTGGACCGCGGGGACCTGCCGGCGCGGCTGAAGGTGCTGTACGACGGCATCTGCGAAGTGCGCAAGCGCTACGAGCCGGACAGCGCCGCCATCGAGATCGTCTTCGTCAACGCCAATCCGCAGGCTACGCTGCTGCTGGGCCAGGCGCGCGGCGCCTGCCTCACCACCCTGGTGTCGCTGGGCCTGCCGGTGGCGGAGTACACCGCGCTGCAGATGAAGCAGGCCGTGGCTGGCTATGGCAAGGCCGGCAAGGCGGAGGTGCAGGAGATGGTGCGCCGCCTGCTGCAGTTGCCCGGCCTGCCGGGCAAGGACGCCGCCGATGCCCTGGGCCTGGCGATCACGCACGCGCACGCCGGCGCGTCGATGGCGCGCATCGCGCAGGCGACCAGCACGGCGCGCCGCACGACGGGCATGTATCGGGGCGGGCGCACGCACTGATACCCGTCGTCCGTGCGCAGACGGGGATTCCGGCGTTTGCTGCGCGCCCGCTCCACCGCGACAATCAGCCGATGCACGAAGCTGCCTCCCCTGCCCGCTGCCTGATCCAGGCCCTCGCCTGCGCACTGGCCCTGCTGAGCCCCGCCGCCTGGGCCCAGCCCGCTCCGGTGCAGGCCGTCACCGAAACGCTGCATGGCACGACGGTCACCGACCCTTACCGGTACATGGAGGACGCGGCCGATCCCCGCGCGCGCACGTGGATGCAGTCGCAAGGCCAGGCCGCGCGCGCCACGCTCGACCGCATCGAAGGCCGCGCGGCGCTGCTGGCCCGGCTGGATGAACTGAACCGCGGCCAGGGTGACCGCCACCAGGGCCTGGTGCGCCTCGCCGCGGGCGCGGTGTTCTACCTGCTGCGGCCGGCTGGCGCGCGCCAGTTCAAGCTGGTCACGCGCCCGTCGCTGGAGGGCGCGCCGCGCGTGCTGGTGGATCCGGAAGACCTGGCCCGGCGCACCGGCACGCCGCACGCCATCAACTACTTCGAGCCGTCATGGGACGGCCGATACGTGGCCTACGGCATCTCCGCCGGCGGCTCCGAAGACGCCTCGCTGTACGTGCTGGACGTGCGCACGGGCGAGGTGGTGGGCGCGCCCATTCCGCGCGTGCCGCACGGCGGCGTGAGCTGGCTGCCAGACAGCCGCAGCCTCGCCTTCAACCAGTTGCGTGCCCTGCCCGCCGGCACGCCTGACGCCGAGACCTACCTGGATACGACCGTGCGCGTGCTGCGCGTTGGCGACCCTGAAGCGCAGGCACGCGCGGTCTACGGCCCGCTGGCCACGCCGACCCTGGGCCTCTCGCGCCTGGACAATGGCCGATTGATCTTCGCGCCCGACAGCCAGTGGGTGATCGCCGCCAGCAACGACACCACGCAGCGCGAAGGCCCGGTGTTCGTGGCGCGCGTCGCCGATCTGCGCAGCAACCCGGTGCCCTGGAAGCGCATCGCCCGCTTCGAGGACCACCTGGTGGACCTGCAGCTCAAGGGCCATCACCTGTACGTGCGCACCAAGGCCGGCGCGCCCCGCTTCGAGGTGCGCCGCGTCGATCTGCGCCAACCGGATCTTGCCAAGGCCGAGCGCGTGGCCCAGGCGCCCGCCGATGGCCTGATCGAGGGCTTCGAGATCGGCCGCGACCAGGTGATCACGCGCGTGCGGCAGGGCGCCACCATCGGCCTGCGGCTGCATGCCCGTGGCGACACGGCGGGCCAGCCGGTGGCTCTGCCCTTCGCCGGTGCAGCCTGGCTGGCCGATGACGCGGCCCATGCACACCGCGACTTCGTCTATGCGCTGGCCGGCTGGTCGCAGCCCAGTGCCGGGTTCCTGCTGCGGCCCGACGGCACCTCGCAGCCGCTGCCGCAGTTCACCACCGCGCTCAGCACCCGCCTGCCCGATCTGGAGGTGCAGGACGTGCAGGTGCGCAGCCACGACGGCGTGGCGGTGCCGGTGACGCTGCTGCATCGCAAGGGCCTGCCGCGCGACGGCCGCAACCCGGCCCTGGTGCTCGGCTACGGCTCCTACGGCCTGACGATGACGGCCGGCTTCCGCCCTTCGGACATGGTCTGGATCGAACAGGGCGGCGTGCTGGCCGTCGCCAACGTGCGCGGCAGCGGCGTGCTGGGCGATCCCTGGCGCCAGGCCGGCACGCGTGCCACCAAGCCCAACACCTGGAAGGATGGCATCGCGGTGGCGCAGTACCTCATCGACCAGGGCTATGCCTCGCCCGCCACGATGGCCGTGGCCGGCGGCAGCGCCGGCGGCATCTTCGCCGGCCGTGCGATCACCGAAGCACCGCAGCTCTTTGCCGCCGCCGTCATCCACGTGGGGCTGCTGGACGCGCTGCGCGCCGAGACCACCGCCAACGGCATCACCAACATCTCGGAGTTCGGCAGCGTGAAGGACGAGGCGGGCTTCAGGAGCCTGCTGGCGATGAGCACCTACCACCAGATCCGCGACGGCACGCCCTACCCCGCCGTGATGTTCGTGCATGGCCTGAACGACCGCCGGGTGGACGCCTGGCACAGCGCCAAGACGGCCGCGCGCCTGCAGGCCGCCAACCCGGGCGGCAAGCCGGTGCTGCTGCGCCTGGATGCGCAGGATGGCCACGGCATCGGCCGCACCGCCAGCCAGGCCAACGCCATCGCGGCGGACCAGATCAGCTTCCTGCTGTGGCAGATGGGGCGGCGCGTGCTGGCACCCGCGGCGCAGTGACCGCACCGCACGGCGCGGGCCACCTCAGGCCAGCCGCTCGATCACCAGCACCAGGAAGAAGCCCAGCGCCGCGATCACCGTCCACTTGAAGATGGCGAGGCCGAAGCGCTTGTAGCGCGGGTTGCCGGTGCCGGCGTAGAGGGCGAAGCTCACGCCCGCGGCCAGCAGCAGGAGCATCACTGCCCAGCGGAACAGCAGCATGGGCGATGTCCTACCAGGCCCGCGCGGGCAGGCCGAAGCCGGTGGGCGCCTCGCGCTCGTCGTCGAAGCTCACCAGCTCGAAGGCCTGCGGGTCCGCCAGCAGCGCGCGGATCAGCTGGTTGTTCATCGCGTGGCCGGAGCGGAAGGCGCTGTAGGCGGCCAGCAGGGGCTTGCCCAGCAGGTACAGATCCCCCATCGCATCCAGGATCTTGTGCTTCACGAACTCGTCGTCGTAGCGCAGGCCGTCGGCGTTGAGCACGCGGTAGTCGTCCATGACGATGGCGTTGTCCATGCCGGCGCCCAGGCCCAGTCCGTTGGCGCGCATCATCTCCACGTCCTTGGTGAAGCCGAAGGTGCGGGCGCGCGCGATGTCGCGGCTGTAGTGGCCGCTGCCCAGGTCGAACACGTAGCGCTGGCCAGTGGCGTTGACCACGCGATGCGCGAAGTCGATCTCGAAGCTGAGCTTGTAGCCGTGGTACGGATCGAGCCGCGCCCACTTGAGGTTCTCACCCTCGCCCTCGCGCACCTCCACCGGCTTGCGCACCCGCAGGAAGCGCCGCGGCGCGTTCTGCTGATCGATGCCCGCGCTCTGCAGCAGGTACACGAAGGAGGCCGAGGAGCCGTCGAGGATGGGCACCTCTTCCGCCGTGATGTCCACGTACAGGTTGTCGATGCCCAGCCCGGCACAGGCCGAGAGCAGGTGCTCCACCGTGCGCACCTTGGCGCCGCCGTTGGCGATGGTGGAGGCCAGCCGCAGATCCGATGCGGCCGTGGCCGACACCGGAATGTCCACCGGCAGCGGCAGATCGACCCGGCGGAACACGATGCCCGTGTCCGGCTGCGCGGGCCGCAGCGTCAACTCCACCCGCTGGCCGCTGTGCAGGCCCACGCCCACGGCCTTGGTGAGGGTCTTGAGGGTGCGTTGGCGGAGCATCCGGCGATTCTACGGTGCGGGGGCGCGGGGACGTTGTGGATTGTGGCAATGGCGGCGATAGGGGCGGGGCTGCCGGCGTGGCGCGGCTGGGCACGGAGAGCCGCTTCAGCGCGAGAGCGTTTCGCCCTGGAAACGACACTGTCTGGCCGAGGCTACTTGCGCCACATCGGGCAATGGCAACGGGCTGGGTTTACAACAACGGGGAACACTGAGAACGCATAGGGCTCTGATCGCCGCGGCGTTTGTGAAGATTGAAGAAAATTTCTTCAATCTTCACATCCTGCGCCGCCAACAAAAAGGGGATGGACTGCCTGGTCCATCCCCCAATCCTCCCCCTGGAGAACACCTTGTGAGAACTGCGAAAACGGTTGCGTCTTTCCCGTAGTTCCTGCTTGCCTTCTTTCTTCGTTCTGGTGAATGCGATGTCCCGGTCCGAGCGGGCCTCAGTCAGCCTGCTTGCGCAGGAAGGCCGGGATCTCGAAGTCGTCCATGCCGCCGCTGGACAGGGCGTCCACCTTGGCCGCGGCCTGGGTGCGGTTGGTGCGCCACACGCTGGGCACGGCCAGGCCGCCGTAGTCGGGCTGGGCGGGCATCGCACCGGTGGAGGCCATGGCGGCCTGCGCGCCGGGGCCGGCGATGGCGTTGCTGATGGTGGGCACGTTGATCGGCACGTTGTCGGTGCCGGTGCGCAGCACCTGCAGCGGCGGCGCGGTGCGGCGCTGCTGGCCGTGGCGCGACAGGCCGGTGGCCACCACCGTCACGCGCACCTGGTCGCCCAGCTCGTCGTCGTAGGCGGTGCCGTAGATCACGTGCGCGTCGGGCGAGGCGTAGGCGCGGATGGTGTTCATCGCCAGCTTCGATTCGCTCAGCTTCAGGCTGCCCTTGGCGGCGGTGATGAGCACCAGCACGCCCTTGGCGCCCGAGAGGTCGATGCCTTCCAGCAGCGGGCAGGCCACGGCCTGCTCGGCGGCGATGCGCGCGCGGTCCGGCCCGTTGGCCAGCGCGGTGCCCATCATCGCCTTGCCCGGCTCGCCCATCACCGTGCGCACGTCCTCGAAGTCCACGTTCACGTGGCCGGGCACGTTGATGATCTCGGCGATGCCGCCCACGGCGTTCTTCAGCACGTCGTTGGCGTGCGCGAAGGCCTCGTCCTGGGAGATGTCGTCGCCCAGCACCTCCAGCAGCTTCTCGTTCAGCACCACGATGAGCGAGTCGACGTTCGCCTCCAGCTCGGCCAGGCCGGCGTCGGCATTCGTCATGCGGCGGCCGCCCTCCCAGTCGAAGGGCTTGGTGACCACGCCCACGGTGAGGATGCCCATCTCCTTGGCCACGCGCGCGATCACCGGCGCGGCGCCGGTGCCGGTGCCGCCGCCCATGCCGGCGGTGATGAAGAGCATGTGCGCGCCCTCGATGGCCTGGCGGATGTCCTCCACCGCGGCCTCGGCGCACTCACGGCCCTTCTCGGGCTTGCTGCCGGCGCCCAGGCCGGTGCCGCCCAGCTGGATGTGCTTGTGCGCCGGGCTGCGGGCCAGCGCCTGCGCGTCGGTGTTGGCGCAGATGAACTCCACGCCCTGCACGTTGCGGTCGATCATGTGCGCCACGGCGTTGCCGCCGCCACCGCCCACGCCGATCACCTTGATCTGCGTGCCCTGGTGGAACTCCTCGACTTCGATCATTTCGATGCTCATGTGATTCTCCTGAATTCGGTTGCAGTTGCCTTTGCTGTCTGTTGTCGTTGGCCTCGGTCGCCAGGCGGTGGCCCGGCGCAGCGCCATCGCTGCCGCCTGCGGTGGGGCGGCGATCCGCGCGCCAGCCAGAGCTTGTAGCGCGTCATCAGAAGTTCCCCACGATGAAGTCCTTGAAGCGGCCGAAGGCCGTCTTCATGGAGCCGTTCTTCTGCGCCACCTTCAGCCCGCGCACGCGGGCCAGGCGCGCTTCTTCCAGCAGGCCCATGACGGTGGCCGCGCGCGGCTGCGCCACCATGTCGGCCAGCGCGCCGGTGTACTTGGGCATGCCGCGGCGCACCGGCTTCAGGAAGATGTCCTCGCCCAGCTCCACCATGCCGGGCATCACCGCGCTGCCGCCGGTGATGACCACGCCAGAGGAGAGCACCTCCTCGTAGCCCGACTCGCGCACCACCTGCTGCACGAGCGAGAAGATCTCTTCCACCCGCGGCTCGATGACACCGGCCAGGGCCTGCTTGCTCAGCATGCGCGGGCCGCGGTCGCCCAGGCCCGGCACCTCCACCTGCGTCTCGGGGTCGGCCAGCAGCTGCTTGGCGTAGCCCGACTCCACCTTGATGTCCTCGGCGTCCTTGGTCGGCGTGCGCAGCGCCATGGCGATGTCGCTGGTGATCAGGTCGCCCGCGATCGGGATCACGGCCGTGTGCCGGATCGCGCCGCCGGTGAAGATGGCCACGTCGGTGGTACCGGCGCCGATGTCCACCAGCGCCACGCCCAGCTCCTTCTCGTCGTCGGTCAGCACGGCCTGGCTGGAGGCCAGCGGATTCAGCAGCAGGTGCTCCACCTCCAGCCCGCAGCGGCGCACGCACTTGATGATGTTCTCGGCCGCGCTCTGGGCGCCGGTCACGATGTGCACCTTGGCCTCGAGCCGGATGCCGCTCATGCCGATCGGCTCCTTCACGTCCTGGCCGTCGATCACGAACTCCTGCGGCTCCACCAGCAGCAGGCGCTGGTCGGTGGAGATGTTGATGGCACGCGCCGTCTCCACCACCCGCGCCACGTCGGCGGGTGTCACCTCGCGGTCCTTCACCGCCACCATGCCGCTGCTGTTGATGCCGCGGATGTGGCTGCCGGTGATGCCGGTGTACACGCGCGTGATCTTGCAGTCGGCCATCAGCTCGGCCTCCTTCAGGGCCTGCTGAATGCACTGCACCGTGGCGTCGATGTTCACCACCACGCCGCGCTTCAGGCCGGTGGAGGGCGCCACGCCCAGGCCCGCGAGCTTGAGCTCGCCGCCGGGCATCACCTCGGCCACCACCGCCATCACCTTGGCGGTGCCGATGTCCAGGCCGACGACGAGATCCTTGTAGTCCTTTGCCATGTCGTTCTCTCGTTGTCCTCAGTTCCTGCGCGGCGGCTGCGCGTCCGTCGTCGCCACGCCGCGCAGCCGCACGGCATAGCCGTCGCCATGCCGCAGGTCGGCCGACACCAGGGCGTCGGGCCGGCGGCCGAAGCGCTGCGCCACCTGGGTGAGCGTGCGCACGAAGCGCTGCGCGCGCGCCTGCACTTCCTCCGTCGAGCCACGTCCCAGTTCCACCACCGCGCCGGTGTCCAGCTGTGCCGTCCAGCCGCCGCGCACCGACAGCGTGAGCTGCTCCACCGACAGGTCCAGCGGCTCGAACAGCGGTGCCAGCGCGCGGTGCATCGCCAGTACCTGCGAGGCGCTGCCCTCGGGGCCGGCCAGGCGCGGCAGCACCTCCGCATCCACATCACCCGGGTTGGCCTCGAACACCTCGCCGAAGGTGTTGACGAGGCGCGATTCGCTGTCGGCGCCCCAGTAGGCGGCGGCATGGTGTTCCTGCAGCTCCACGCGCAGGCGGTTCGGAAACTGCCGACGCACCACCGCGCGCCGCACCCAGGGCACGGCCTCGAAGGCCTCGCGCGAGCGCTGCAGGTCGGTGGTGAAGAAGTTGCCGGCCAGCCGCGGCGCCACGTTGGCGCGCAGCGTGGCCACGTTGTTATGGGCCACCTCGCCATGCACCGTGATGCCGCCGATGGCAAAGAGCGGATGGCGCAGCGCCCACCACACGGCGGCGGCGGCCAGCAGCACGCCGAACGCCGCGTAGAGCAGCGCTGCGGCGGCGTTCATCAGCCGCACGTCGATGGGGGTGGGCAGCGCTTCGCTCATGCGGGGACGCCCTCCTGGTCCAGGCTGGCGGAGGCCAGCAGCTGCAGGCACAGATCTTCGTAGCTGATGCCGGCAGCGCGCGCCGACATGGGCACCAGCGAATGGCCCGTCATGCCGGGGGAGGTGTTCAGCTCCAGCAGGTACGGCTTGCGGGTGGTGGCGTCGATCATCACGTCCACCCGGCCCCAGCCGCGGCAGCCCAGCACGCGGTAGGCCTTGAGCACCAGCGCCTGGATGGCAGCCTCCTCGCCCTCGGGCAGGCCGCAGGGCACCAGGTACTTGGTGTCGTCGGTGAAGTACTTGTTCTGGTAGTCGTAGTTGCCCTCGGGCGCCACGATGCGGATCACCGGCAGCGCACGCGCGGTATCGCCCGTGCCCAGCACGGGACAGGTGACCTCGTCACCGGCGATGAACTGCTCGCACAGCACGTCGGCATCCAGCGCCGCGGCCGCCTCCACCGCGCCCTGCATCTCCGAATAGCCCTGCACCTTGGCCACGCCGATCGAGGAGCCCTCGCGCGCCGGCTTCACGATCAGCGGCAGGCCCAGCTCGTCGGGCATGCCGATCACGCGTTCGCGGCCCAGGTCCCCGCGGCGCAGCAGCGCGTAGCGCGGGGTCGGGATGCCCTCGGCGATCCACACCCGCTTGGTCATGACCTTGTCGATGGCGATGGCCGAGGCCATCACGCCCGAGCCCGTGTACGGGATGCCTAGCAGCTCCAGCGCCCCCTGCACCGTGCCGTCTTCGCCGAAGCGGCCGTGCAGCGCGATGAAGCAGCGGCGGAACCCCTTCTTCTTCAGCTCCGCCAGGTCGCGCTCGGCCGGGTCGAAGGCGTGGGCGTCCACACCGCGCGACTGCAGCGCCTTCAGCACGCCGCTGCCGGACATGAGCGAGACCTCGCGCTCGGCGGAACGCCCGCCCATGAGCACGGCCACCTTGCCGAACGAGGCGGCGCTCATCGGGCGGCCTCCACCAGCTTCGCGGGCACGCCACCGATGGAGCCCGCGCCCATGCACATCACCACGTCGCCGTCGCGCGCGAAGTCCAGCACCGCCTGCGGCATGCCGGCGATGTCGCCCACGAACACCGGCTCCACCTTGCCGGCCACGCGCACGGCCCGCGCGAGGGAGCGGCCATCGGCGGCCACGATCGGCTCCTCGCCGGCGGCATACACCTCCGACAGCAGCACGGCGTCGGCCTGGCCGAGCACCTGCACGAAGTCCTCGAAGCAGTCGCGCGTGCGGGTGTAGCGGTGCGGCTGGAAGGCCAGCACGATGCGGCGGCCCGGGAAGGCCCCGCGCGCGGCGGCGAGCGTGGCGGCCATCTCCACCGGGTGATGGCCATAGTCCTCGATCACGGTGAAGCGGCCGCCGCCGTGCGCGGCCGGCACCGGCAGATCCCCATGGCTCTGGAAGCGGCGGCCCACGCCCTTGAACTCCGCCAGCGCCTTCTGTACCGCCGCGTCGGGGACATTGAGTTCCACCGCGATCGCGATCGCGGCCAGCGCGTTCAGCACGTTGTGCCGGCCAGTGAGGTTGAGCGTGACCGGCAGGTCCGGCAGCGTGACGCCATTGCGGCGCTGCGCGGTGAAGCGCATCTGCGTGCCCTCGGCGCGCACATCCACCGCGCGCACCTGCGCCTCGGCGTGGAAGCCGTAGCTGGTGATCGGGCACTGCACGTCGGGCAGGATGGAGCGGATCGCCTCGTCATCGGTGCACAGCACCGCCGTGCCGTAGAAGGGCATGCGGTGCAGGAAGTCCACGAAGGCCTTCTTCAGCCGGCCGAAATCGTGACCGTAGGTCTCCATGTGGTCGGCGTCGATGTTGGTCACCACCGCCATCACCGGCATCAGGTTCAGGAACGAGGCGTCGGACTCGTCCGCCTCCACCACGATGTAGTCACCGCCGCCCAGCCGCGCGTTGGCGCCGGCACTGTTGAGCCGACCGCCGATCACGAACGTGGGGTCCATGCCGCCTTCGGCCAGCACGCTCGCCACCAGGCTGGTGGTGGTCGTCTTGCCGTGCGTGCCGGCCACCGCGATGCCCTGCTTCAGGCGCATCAGCTCGGCCAGCATCATGGCGCGCGGCACCACCGGGATGCGCCGCTTGCGCGCGGCCAGCACCTCGGGGTTGTCAGGCTGCACCGCGGTGGAGGTCACCACCGCGTCGGCATCCGTCACGTGCGATTCGGCATGGCCGACATGGGTGCGGATGCCCAGCGATTGCAGGCGGCGCAGCGTGGCGCTGTCGGACAGGTCGGAGCCCGAGACCTCGTAGCCCAGGTTGCGCAGCACCTCGGCGATGCCGGACATGCCGGCCCCGCCGATGCCGACGAAGTGGATGTGGCGAACGGCGTGCTTCATGCGGCGCCTCCGGCCAGTGGGTTCATTCGGTTCGGTGTCATCGCGCAGCCAATGCCTCGCAGGCGGCCACCAGGTCTTCGGTGGCGTGGGTCTTTTCCATCCGCTTGGCGGCCTCGGCGCGCGCCAGCAGGGTGTTGCGGTCCAGCGACCGCAGCAGGTCGGCCAGGCCTTGCGGCGTGAGCTCGCGCTGCTGGATCAGCCAGCCGCCGCCCGCGTCCACCAGGAAGCGGGCGTTCGTGGTCTGGTGGTCGTCCACCGCGAACGGGAACGGCACATACAGGGCCGGCACGCCCACGGCGGCCAGCTCGGTGACCGTGCTGGCACCCGCGCGGCAGATCACCAGATCGGCCTGCGCGAAGGCGGCCGCGGTGTCCTCGATGAAGGGCACGAGTTCGGCCTCGACACCGGCACGCGCGTAGTTCGCCCGCAGCTCGTCGATCTGCTTCTCGCCGCCCTGGTGCGTGACGACCGGCCGCACCTCGGCCGGGATCAGCGCCAGCGCCTGCGGCACGATCTCGTTCAGCGCCTTGGCGCCCAGGCTGCCGCCCACCACCAGCAGGCGCAGCGGGCCGGTGCGGCCGGCATAGCGCTCGGCCGGTGGCGGCTGCCGCAGGAAGGCCTCGCGCAGCGGGTTGCCCACCCATTCGGCCTTGGGCAGCACGCCGGGGAAGGCGGTGAACACGCGGTCGGCCACGCCCGCCAGCACCTTGTTGGCCAGGCCGGCGCGCGAGTTCTGCTCGTGCAGCACCAGGGGCCGGCCCAGCAGCACGCCCATCATGCCGCCCGGAAAGGTGATGTAGCCGCCCAGGCCCAGCACCACGTGCGGCTGCACGCGCCGCACGACCCCGATGCTCTGCCAGAACGCGCGCAGCAGCCGCAGCGGCAGCAGCGCCAGCGTGAGCGCGCCCTTGCCGCGCACGCCGCCGAAGTCGATGGTCTCCAGCGCGAAGCCGCGCGGCGGCACCAGCCGGGTTTCCATGCTGCCGGGCGCGCCCAGCCAGTGCACGCGCCAGCCGCGGCTGCGCAGCGCCTCGGCCACCGCGAGGCCTGGGAAGATGTGGCCGCCCGTGCCACCCGCCATGACGAGCGCGCACTTCATGCGCGTCCTCCCCGCATCAGCACCCGGTTCTCATGGTCGATGCGCAGCACCACCACGATGGCGATCACGTTCATCAGCACGGCGGAGCCGCCATAGCTCATGAGCGGCAGGGTCAGCCCCTTGGTCGGCAGCGCGCCCAGGTTCACGCCCATGTTGATGAAGGCCTGGAAGCCGATCCAGATGCCCACGCCCTGCGCCACCAGACCGGCGAACACGCGGTCCAGCGCAATGGCCTGGCGGCCGATGTGCATGATGCGGCGGGTCATCCAGAAGAAGCAGCCGATCAGCGTGAGCACGCCGACGAGGCCGAACTCCTCGCCGATCACCGCCAGCAGGAAGTCGGTGTGCGCCTCGGGCAGCCAGTGCAGCTTCTCCACGCTGCCGCCCAGGCCGACGCCGAAGATCTCGCCGCGGCCGATGGCGATGAGCGAGTGCGACAGCTGGTAGCCCTTGCCCAGCGCATGCTTCTCGCTCCACGGATCCAGGTAGGCGAAGATGCGCTCGCGTCGCCACTCGGACAGCGCGATCATCAGCACGAAAGCCACCAGCATGACCGCGGCGATGAGGAAGAACATGCGCGCGTTCACGCCACCCAGGAACAGGATGCCCATGGCGATGACGGCAATGACCATGAAGGCGCCCATGTCCGGCTCGGCCAGCAGCAGCAGGCCCACCACCGCCACCGCGCCGGCCATCGGCAGCACGGCGCGGAAGAAGCGCTCCTTCACCTCCATCTTGCGCACCATGTAGTCGGCCGCATACAGCAGCACGGCGAACTTCGCCAGCTCCGACGGCTGGAACGACATTGGCCCCAGCACGATCCAGCGCCGCGCGCCGTTCACGCCCTTGCCGATGCCGGGGATCAGCACCACGATCAGCAGCAGCAGCGCCAGCACGAACAGCCAGGGCGCCCAGCGCTCCCACACCGACATCGGCACCTGGAAGGCCAGCAGGCCGGCCAGGAAGGCCAGCCCCAGGAAGAGCGCGTGCCGCATCAGGAAGTGGTTGTGCGCGTAGCGGCCGAACTTGGGGTTGTCGGGCAGCGCGATGGAGGCGGAGTACACCATCACCAGGCCCCAGGCCAGCAGCGCCACCATGACCCACAACAGCGCCTGGTCGAAGCCGCGCAGCGGCGCGCTGCCGGTGGCGTCGAGCCGCGCGCGCTGGCCCGGCAGCCAGCTCTTGAGGGTGGCCGCGAAGGTCATCCAGCCTCCCCTTCCAGCATCGTGCCCGCCTCGTCGGCGAGTGCGTGCACCGCGGCGCGGAACACCTCCGCGCGGTGCGGGTAGTTGCGGAACATGTCGAAGCTGGCACAGGCCGGTGACAGCAGCACGGCGTCGCTCGAGTGGGCGCGGGCCGCGCAGGCGCGCACGGCGTCCTCCATCGTGGCGGCGTCCTGCAGCGGCACGCCGGTGGATTCGATGGCGGCGCGGATCAGCGGCGCGTCACGCCCGATCAGCACCACGGCACGCGCGAAGCGGGCCACCGGCACGGCCAGCGGGCTGAAGTCCTGCCCCTTGCCGTCGCCGCCCAGGATGACGACCACGCGCCGTTCGGCACCCAGGCCCTGCAGCGCGGCCACGGTGGCGCCGACGTTGGTGCCCTTGCTGTCGTCGAAGTACTCGACCTCGCGCACGATGCCCACCGGCTCCACCCGGTGCGGCTCGCCGCGGTATTCGCGCAGGCCGTACAGCATGGGCGCCAGCGGGCAGCCCGCGGCGGTGGCCAACGCGAGCGCGGCCAGCGCATTCACCGCGTTGTGCCGGCCGCGGATGCGCAGCGCGTCGGCCGGCATCAGCCGCTGCAGGTGGATCTCTTCGGCCTCGTCGCGGCGGCGCTTGAGGGTCTCGTCGGCCTCGTGCGCGCGCACCAGCCAGGTCATGCCGTGCACGGTCTCGATGCCGAAGTCGCCCGGCCGCTGCGGCAGGTCGGCGCCAAAGCAGACGTGCGCACGCTGCTCCATGCGGCCGCCCTTCAGGCGCACTGGCGCCGGCAGCATGGCCATCACCTGCGGGTCGTCGCGGTTCAGCACCATCAGGCCGCGCGTGCCGAAGATGCGCGCCTTGGCCGCCGCATAGGCCTGCATGTCCCCATGCCAGTCCAGATGGTCCTGGCTCAGGTTCAGCACGGTGGCCGCGGTGGGCTCGAAGCCTTCCACGCCATGCAGCTGGAAGCTGGAGAGCTCCAGCACCCACACCTCGGGCAGCGCGCCGGCATCGGCCTTCGCCGCCAGCGTATCCAGCAGCGTCGGGCCGATGTTGCCGGCCACGGCCACCGAGCGGCCCGCGCGCTCCACCAGCAGGCCGGTGAGCGCGGTGACCGTGGTCTTGCCGTTGGTGCCGGTCACCGCCAGGATGCGCGGCATGGCTTCCGGGTCAGCGTGCAGCGCGGCCAGGCCCTCGATGAACAGGGCCAGCTCGCCCTGCACCGGAATGCCCTGCGCCTGTGCCTCGGCCTCCACCGCCGCCGCCTGCGCCGGCGGCAGGCCCGGGCTGCGCAGCACACGCGCGGCGCCCTGCACCAAGGCGGCGTCGAACGGGCCGGCCACGAAGCGCGCCTGCGGCAGCTCGGCGCGCAGCGTCTCCAGCTTCGGCGGCGCCTCTCGCGTGTCGGCCACGGTCACCTGAGCGCCGTGCCGCGCGCACCAGCGCGCCATGGCCAGGCCCGATTCGCCGCAGCCGAGGATGAGAACGTGACGATCTTGCAAGTCCATCGCGTTCACCGGAGCTTCAAGGTGGACAGGCCCACGAGGCACAGGAGCATGGTGATGATCCAGAAACGCACCACGACCTGCGTCTCCTTCCAGCCGGACTTCTCGAAGTGGTGGTGCAGCGGCGCCATCTTCAGGATGCGCCGGCCTTCGCCGTATTTCTTCTTCGTGTACTTGAACCACGCGACCTGCGCCATCACCGACAGCGCCTCCACCACGAAGATGCCGCCCATGATGGCCAGCACGATCTCCTGCCGCACGATCACGGCGATGGTGCCGAGCGCGCCGCCCAGGGCCAGCGCACCCACGTCACCCATGAACACCTGCGCCGGATGGGCGTTGAACCAGAGGAAGGCCAGCCCGGCGCCCGCCATGGCGGCGCAGAAGATCAGCAGCTCGCCCGCGCCGGGGATGTAGGGAAACAGCAGGTACTTCGAGTACACCGCGCTGCCGGTGACGTAGGCGAAGACGCCCAGGGCCGAGCCCACCATCACCACCGGCATGATCGCCAGGCCGTCCAGGCCGTCGGTGAGGTTGACCGCGTTGCTCGCGCCCACGATCACCAGGTAGGTCATGATGACGAAGCCGAACACGCCCAGCGGGTACGCCACTTCCTTGAAGAAGGGCAGCCACAGGCCGGCCTTGGGCGGCAGGTCCACGTCGAAGCCGGAGACGACCCAGTTGAAGAACAGGTCCAGCACGCGCGCGTTGGAGCTCTCCGAGATGCTGAACACCAGGTACAGCGCCGCCACCAGGCCGATGACCGACTGCCAGAAGTACTTCTCGCGCGAGCGCATGCCCTCGGGGTCCTTGTTGACGACCTTGCGCCAGTCGTCCACCCAGCCGATGGCGCCGAAGCCCAGCGTGACCACCAGCACGATCCACACGAAGCGGTTGGTCCATTCGAACCACAGCAGGGTCGAGATGGCGATGGCCATCAGGATCAGCACGCCGCCCATGGTGGGCGTGCCGCTCTTCTGCAGGTGCGTCTGCATCGCATAGCCGCGCACCGGCTGGCCGATCTTCAGCTCGGTCAGGCGGCGGATCACCCACGGGCCGAGGGCGATGCCGATCAGCAGCGCCGTCATGGCCGCCATGACGGCACGGAAGGTGAGGTACTGCACCACGCGCAGGAAGCCGAACTCGGGCCCGAGCGTCTGCATCCAGGCAGCCAGGCTAACGAGCATGGGTGTTCTCCGCGGATCGTTGTTGTTCGGGCGGGCAGGCGGCGGCCTGCACCGCCTCCACCACGCGCTCCATGCGCATGAAGCGCGAGCCCTTCACCAGCACGCTGGCCACCCCCGGCAGCGCGGCCCGCACGGCGGCCAGCAGGGTGTCCATGTCGGCGAAGTGGCGCGCACCCATGTGCGTGGCCAGCTCACCCAGCGTGAACACCTGATCGATGCCCCGCTCGCGCGCGTGCGCGCCCACCTCGGCGTGGAACGCCGGCCCCTGGCTGCCCACTTCCCCCATGTCCCCCAGCACCGCAAGGCGCGGGCCGGGCAGCTCCGCCAGCACGTCGAGGGCGGCGCGCACCGAGTCCGGGTTGGCGTTGTAGCTGTCATCCACCAGCGTGAGGGGGCGGCCATCCAGCTGCAGCGCGATGGCGCGCGAGCGGCCCTTCACCGGCTCGAAGGCGCGCAGCCCGACCTCGATGGCAGCCAGCGGCACGCCCGCGGCGAGCGCGCACGCCGTGGCGGCGAGCGCATTGCGCACGTTGTGCCGGCCCGCGATGCGCAGGTGCAGGCTCAGCAGGCCCGCCGGGGTGACCGCATGCGCGAGCCATTGGTCGCCGCGCCATTCGGCCTCGGCCAGCGCCACGTCGGCACCGGCCTCGCCGAAGGTGACGCAGGGCCGGCCGGCGGCCAGGTCACCCCAGAGCGCGGTGTAGGCGTCCCCGTGCGGGAACACCGCCACGCCGTCGTCGGCCAGCGCTGCCAGCACGCTGCCGTTCTCGCGCGCCACCGCCTCCACCGAGGCCATGAATTCCTGGTGCTCGCGCTGGGCGTTGTTCACCAGCGCCACCGTCGGCCGGGTGAGACCGGCCAGGTAGGCGATCTCGCCCGGGTGGTTCATGCCCAGCTCCACCACCGCGATGCGATGCGACGCGCGCAACCGCAGCAGCGTGAGGGGCAGGCCCACCTCGTTGTTCAGATTGCCCTGCGTCGCCAGCGCGGCCTCGCCCGCGTGCGCGCGCAGGATGGCGGCGATCATCTGCGTGACGGTGGTCTTGCCGTTGCTGCCGGTCACCGCGATCACCGGCAGCGCGTACTGCGCACGCCAGGCGGCCGCGAGCTGGCCCAGCGCCAGCCGGGTGTCGTCCACCTCCAGGCCCGGCAGGCCGGCCGGCAGGCACCCGCGATGCGCGATGGCGGCGACGGCCCCCTGCGCGCGTGCCTGCTCCAGGAAGTCGTTGGCATCGAAGGTCTCGCCCTTCAGCGCCACGAACAGGTCACCCGGCTGCAGCGTGCGCGTGTCGGTGTGCACGCGGGCCACCGGCACCGATGCATCGCCGCGCAGGGTGGCGCCCGGCAACCACGCCTGCGCCTGACCCAGCGTGAACAGGCCGGCCGTCATGCGGCCTCCTTGCGGGCGGCCAGCGCCGCGCGTGCATGCGCCACATCGGAGAAGGGCAGCTTCTGGCCCGCGATCTCCTGGTAGTCCTCATGGCCCTTGCCGGCCACCAGCACCACATCCTGCGGGGCCGCGGCGGCCACCGTCTCGGCGATGGCGCGGGCGCGGTCGGCCTGCACCTCCACGCAGCGCGCGTGCGACAGGCCCAGCAGGATCTGGCTGATGATGGCCTGCGGGTTCTCGCCGCGCGGGTTGTCACTGGTGACCACCACGCGGTCGGCGTTCTTCTCCGCCACCGCTGCCATCAGCGGGCGCTTGTTGGGGTCGCGCTCGCCGCCGCAGCCGAACACGCACCACAGGCGTCCGCCGCGCTGCGCGGTCAGCGGCCGCAGCGCCTGCAGGCCCTTGTCCAGTGCGTCCGGCGTGTGGGCATAGTCCACCGCCACCAGCGGCTGGCCCGGTTCGTTGAGACGCTCCATGCGGCCTGGCACCGGCAGCAGGTCGGCGCAGGCCTGCACCGCGGCGGCCAGCGGCACGCCCACGGCGCGCATCATGCCCAGCACGCCCAGCAGGTTGGACACGTTGTACTGGCCGATCAGCTGCGTCTGCAGCGCATGGCGCTCGGCGCCCTCCACCACCTCGAAGCGCAGGCCGGCGGCGGTGTAGCCGATGGCTTGCGCGGCGAGCCGCGCCTCCCGCACGCAGGAGACCGTCCACAGGTCCAGCCCCTGGTCGCGCAGGGCATCGTTCAGCTCGGGGCCACGCGCGTCGTCGAGGTTGATCACCGCGGCGCGCAGGCCGGGCCATCCGAACAGCTCGCGCTTGGCGGCCCAGTAGGCCTCCATGGTGCCGTGGTAGTCCAGGTGGTCCTGGGTGAAGTTGGTGAACGCGGCCACACGGATCTGCGTGCCGTCGAGCCGGCGCTCCACGATGCCCACCGAGGAGGCCTCGATGGCGCAGGCCCGCAGGCCCTCGTCGCGGAAGCGGCGGAACTGGCGCTGCAGCAGCACCGGATCGGGCGTGGTCAGGCCGGTGTGCTCCACGTTCGGCGGCCGGCCGGTACCCAGCGTGCCGATCAGGCCGCAGGGCACCGCATGAGCGCCAGGCACCTGCGACAGCGCCTGGGCCAGCCACCACGCGGTGGACGTCTTGCCGTTGGTGCCGGTCACCGCCAGCACGTCAAGCTGCTGGCTCGGCTCGTCGTGGTACAGGGCGGCAATGGGGCCGGTGGCGGCCTTGAGGCCGGCGTAGGCCGCCACGGCCTCGCCGCTGAAGCCGAAGGCCTCGCAGTCCTCGCGCTCGACCAGGCAGGCGCTCGCCCCCTGCGCCAGCGCCGCGGGCACGAAGCGGCGGCCGTCGGTGGCGGCGCCGGGCCAGGCGATGAAGCCGTCGCCCGCGCCCACCTTGCGGCTGTCGCAGTGCAGGGCGCCGCGCACGCGGGCGCGCAGCCAGTCGGCCGCCTCGCGGGGGGTGGTGAGGGTACGCATCAGAACGACTCCTCCACCGCCTGCACCACGATCTGCGGCTTGACGTTCATGTCGGGCTGCACGCCCAGCATGCGCAGGCTCTGCTGCACCGTGGCGCTGAACACCGGCGCGGCCACGTCGCCACCGTAGTAGCGGCCGTTGCTGGGCTCGTCGACCATCACCGCCACCACGATGCGCGGCTTCTCCACCGGCGCCAGGCCGACGAAGAAGCTGCGGTACTTCTTGTCGGCGTAGCCCTTGCCCTCCTGCTTGTGCGCGGTACCGGTCTTGCCGCCGACCGAGTAGCCCAGGGCCTGCGCCTTGGGCGCGGTGCCACCGCTCTGCGTGGCCAGGTGCAGCATGTGGCGCACCTGCTGCGCCGTCTGCGGCTGCAGCACACGCACGCCCGGCGCGGGGCCGTCGGCCTTCTGCAGCGTCACGGGCACCAGCTCGCCGTCGCGCGCGAACACGCTGTAGGCACGCGCGAGCTGGAACAGGCTGACCGAGAGGCCGTAGCCATAGCTCATGGTGGCCTGCTCGATGGGCCGCCAGGTCTTCCACGCGCGCAGCTTGCCGCTGACGGTACCGGGGAAGGGCAGCTGCGGGCGCTGGCCGAAGCCGACCTCGCTGTACAGGTCCCACATCTCGCGCGGCTGCATCTGCATCGCCATCTTGACGGTGCCGACGTTGCTGGACTTCTGGATCACCTGTTCCACCGTCAGCACGCCATGCGGATGCGCATCGCTGATGGTGGAGCCGGTAATGGTGATGCGCCCGGGCGCCGTCTGGATCGGCGACTGCGGGGTGACCATGCCCTTCTCCAGCGCCAGGGCGGCCACGAAGGGCTTCATGGTGGAGCCGGGCTCGAAGGTGTCGGTGAGCGCGCGGTTGCGCAGCTGCGCGCCGGACAGGTTGACGCGCCTGCCCGGGTTGTACGAGGGGTAGTTGGCCAGCGCCAGCACCTCGCCCGTCTCGACGTCCAGCACCACCACGCTGCCGCCCTTGGCCTTGTGCTCGGTCACCGCGTCGCGCAGCTTCTGCCAGGCGAAGAACTGCACCTTGCTGTCGATCGACAGCTGCAGGTCGCGGCCATCCACGGGCGGCACCTGCTCGCCCACGTCCTCGACGATCCGGCCCAGGCGGTCCTTGATGACGCGGCGCGATCCGGCGCGGCCCGCCAGGTCCTTGTGGAAGGCGAGCTCGACGCCCTCCTGGCCATGATCCTCCACGTTGGTGAAGCCCACCACGTGCGCGGCCGCCTCGCCCTCGGGGTACTGGCGGCGGTATTCCTTGCGCTGGTAGACGCCGCTGATGCCCAGCTCGGCGATGCGGCGCGCCACCTCGTCGTCGACCTGGCGCTTGAGCCAGACGAAGGTCTTGTCCTCGTTGTCCAGCCGGCGGTTCAGATCGGCCAGCGGCATCTCGAGCAGGCGGGCGAGCTCGGCGCGCTTCCTGGGATCGGCGTCCACGTCTTCGGGAATCGCCCAGATGCTGGGCGCCGGCACGCTGGTGGCCAGCAGCAGGCCGTTGCGGTCGAAGATGCGGCCCCGGTTGGCGGGCAGCTCCAGCGTGCGGGCGAAGCGCACCTCGCCCTGCTTGCGGAAGAACTCGTTGCCGAACACCTGGATCCAGGCGGCGCGGCCGGCCAGCACCAGGAAGCCGGCGGCGATGCCGGCCACGATGAGCTTGCTGCGCCACACCGGCGTGCGGCTGGCCAGCAGCGGGCTGGAGGTGTAGGCGAGGGAGCGGGCGCTGCTCACTTCGCGGCCTCCTGCGGCGTGTCGCGCAGCGTCACGTACTGCGTGATGGCGGGGCTGGCCGCGCGCATCTGCAGCTGCTCGCGCGCGAGGCGCTCCACGCGCCCGGGTGTGGCCTGGGCACGCTTCTCGACCTGCAGCCGCTCGTGCTCCACCTCGAGATGGCGGAACTCGGACTGCGCCTTCTCGATCTCCGTGTACAGGCGACGCGATTCGTACTGCACCCGCACCAGGTACAGCGCGCTCGCGATCACCGCGGCCAGGAGCACGAGGTTGAGGCGGGTCATGCGGTCGTCCTCTCCGCCACCCGCATGATCGCGCTGCGCGAGCGCGGGTTGGCCGCCACCTCGTCGGCGGAGGGCTTCACGCGGGCCAGCGCGCGCAGCTTCATCGGCCGCGGCGGCGCGAAAGGCGCGCGCCGATCCACCTCGTCACGCGAGTGTCGCGCGATGAACTGCTTGACGATGCGGTCTTCCAGCGAATGGAAGCTGATCACCACCAGGCGGCCGAGGGGGGCGAGCACGTCCAAGCTGGCCTCTAGCGCTTCTTGCAGCTCTTCAAGCTCGGCGTTGACGAAAATCCGAAGAGCCTGAAATGTGCGCGTAGCAGGGTCCTGGCCCGGCTCGCGGGTTTTGACCGCACGAGCCACGAGCTCGGCCAGTTCGCCGGTGGTTGCAAGAGGGCCCCGTTCCTGTCGGCGAGCTGCAATCGCCTTTGCAATCTGAACAGCAAACCGTTCTTCGCCGTAGTCACGGATCACCTCCGCCATCTGCTCCACCGGGGCGGTGGCAAGCCATTCCGCGGCGCTGGTGCCGCGCGTGGGATCCATGCGCATGTCCAGCGGGCCGTCGGCACGAAAGGAAAAACCCCTTGCGGGGTTGTCGATCTGGGGGGAGCTCACGCCCAGGTCCAGCAGCACGCCGGCCAGGCTGCCGGGCGGCAAGGTGCCCAGGGCCCGGAAGCCTTCGTGGCGGATCGACAGGCGCGGGTCGGCGATGCGCGCCGCCTCGGCCACCGCCTCCGGATCCTTGTCGAAGGCGATCAGCCGGCCGGCTGCCGGCAGCCGCGACAGGATCAGGCGGCTGTGGCCGCCGCGGCCGAAGGTCGCGTCCACGTAGGTGGGCACCGTCTTGCTGGAAACATCCGCCAGGAGGGCGTCGACTGCTTCGTTCAACAAGACGGTGGTGTGTTGCCATGTGCCTGCCACCGCCCGCCTTCAGAAGGAAAAGTCCTGGAAGGCCTCGGGCATGCCTGCGCGCATGGCCTCGGCCTCCTGGGCCTCGTAGGTGGCCCGGTCCCAGAGCTCGAAGTGGTTGCCCATGCCGAGCAGCATGGTCTCGCGCTCGATGCCGGCCGCTGTGCGCAGCTCGGGGGAGATGAGCACGCGGCCGGTGCCGTCGAGCTCCACATCCATCGCATTGCCCAGGAAGATGCGCTTCCACCACTGGGCCGACATCGGCAGCTGGGCGATGCGCTGGCGGAAGGCCTCCCACTCGGGCCGCGGGAAGATCATGAGGCAGCCGTGCGGATGCTTGGTGACGGTGAGCTGGTTGTTCGCCGTGGCCGCGAGCACGTCACGATGCCGGGTCGGCATGGACAGCCGCCCCTTGGCATCGAGACTCAGCGACGACGCGCCCTGGAACACCTGCTACGGCCCTCGGATGGTGGAAAGATCGGCAAGGAGGCGTGCGAATGCACTTTCCCCCACTTAATTGCACTTTTTTCCACTGTAGCAGGAAAACGCAGCGAAGCAAGCGCCAACATGTGGCGCTTTTCACAATGAAATCAATGACTTAGAAGCGGTTTTGCAGCCGATTCCTCGGCAAAAACCCTTCAAAAGCAAGCACTTACAGCGCGGTCTGCAAGTGCTTCCTGAGACTCATCCAGCTTGTTAGAGGATGTAGCGCGAGCGGTCTTCGTCGCGGCTCAGGCCCGCCAGCCGTGCCTCGACATACGCAGCGTCGATGCGGATCGTCTGCCCTTCGTGCCGGGTGGCGTGGAAGCTCAGCTCGTCCAGCAGGCGCTCCATCACCGTGGCGAGGCGGCGCGCACCGATGTTCTCGGTGCGCTCGTTCACCTCGCAAGCGATCTGCGCCAGCCGGGTCACGCCCTCGGGCGTGAAGTCCAGCGTGACGCCCTCGGTGGCCAGCAGCGCCTGGTACTGGCGCACCAGCGATGCGTCGGTGCTGGTCAGGATCGCCTCGAAATCGCCCACGGTGAGCGACTGCAGCTCCACGCGGATCGGAAAGCGGCCCTGCAGCTCCGGGATCAGGTCGCTGGGCTTGGCAAGGTGAAACGCGCCACTGGCGATGAAGAGGATGTGGTCGGTCTTGATCGGCCCGTACTTGGTGGAAACGGTGGAGCCTTCCACCAGCGGCAGCAGGTCGCGCTGCACGCCCTGGCGCGAGACCTCGGCGCCAGAGGAACCCTCGGCGCGCGAGGTGACCTTGTCGATCTCGTCGATGAACACGATGCCGTTCTGCTCGGCGCTGGTGATCGCCTCGGCGCGGATCTCCTCCTCGTTGACGAGCCGCGCGGCCTCTTCCTCGACCAGCATCGTCATCGCCTCACGGATCTTCATGCGCCGGCTGCGGCGACGCGCATTGCCCATCTGGCTGAACAGGCCGCGCAGCTGCTCGGTCATCTCCTCCATGCCGGGCGGGCTCATGATCTCCACCTGCGACCGTGCCTCGGCGACCTCGATGTCGATCTCCTTGTCGTCGAGCTGGCCCTCGCGCAGCTTCTTGCGGAACACCTGCCGCGCGGCGCTGTCACCGGGCGGCTCGTCACCGCGTGCACCGGGAATGAGCGCGTTGAGCACGCGCTCCTCGGCGGCGTCCTCGGCGCGGGTGCGCACCTTGCGCATCGCCGCCTGCCGCGTCTGCTTGACGGCCACCTCAGCCAGGTCGCGGATGATGCTGTCCACGTCCTTGCCCACGTAGCCGACCTCGGTGAACTTGGTCGCCTCCACCTTCAGGAAGGGTGCGTCGGCCAGCCGCGCCAGGCGCCGCGCGATCTCGGTCTTGCCCACGCCGGTGGGACCGATCATCAGGATGTTCTTGGGCGTGATCTCGGCGCGCAGCTTCTCCTCCACCTGCTGGCGGCGCCAGCGGTTGCGCAGCGCGATGGCCACCGCGCGCTTGGCCTCGGCCTGGCCCACGATGTGGCGGTCGAGTTCGGAGACGATTTCCTGCGGGGTCAACCCAGCTCCTCGATGGTGTGTTGCATGTTGGTGTAGATGCACAGCTCGCCGGCGATGCCCAGCGCACTGGCCACCACCTCGCGCGCACCCAGTTCGGTGTGGGCGATCAGCGCGCGCGCCGCAGCCTGCGCATAGGCGCCGCCGGAGCCGATGGCCACGATGCCGTGCTCGGGCTCCAGCACGTCGCCGTTGCCGGTGATGATGAGCGAGGCCTCGCGGTCGGCCACGGCCAGCATGGCCTCCAGCCGGCGCAGCACGCGATCCGTGCGCCAGTCGCGGGTGAGCTCCACCGCCGCGCGCACCAGATGACCCTGGTGCTTCTCCAGCTTGGCCTCGAAGCGCTCGAACAGGGTGAAGGCATCGGCCGTGGCGCCGGCGAAGCCCGCGAGCACCTGGCCGTGATGGATCTTGCGCACCTTGCGCGCCGAGCCCTTGACGACGATGTTGCCGAGCGTGACCTGCCCGTCCCCGCCCATGGCCACGCGCCATTGGCCGTCGGGGGCCTGGCGGCGGACGCTGAGGATGGTGGTGCCGTGGAACTGTTCCATGCGGATTCGAGAGAAGTGGGAGAGCTGGGGTTCCCTTCGGTCACCACCAGCCTACGGGATCGGGGTACGTGGTAGGCTGGGGTGGAGCGCCAGCGCAACCCCAGCGATCATCGTCACTCAATCATGCCGCACGATGATCCGGGCGTGCTCGCTGATGCCGATGACGTTGAAGAACGCGGCCACCAGCCGGTGCACGTCGACGAACTGCACCTGGCGGCCCTCGGCCTGACGGGCCGTCACCCAGTTCAGCAGCGTGCCGGCGGCCGTGAGGTCGATGCGCATCAGCCGGGCGCACGAGATGATCATCACGTCGGCGCCCTGCATGCGGGTCTCCAGCTTGTGCAGGGCCTCCGACGCATCCCCGAGGATCTGGCCGGCCAGCTCCACCGTGGCGACGTTCGACATCTGCGAATGCATGAGCGTGCTGTCGCCGTAGCCGGTGGTCATGCCTGAGGCGATGGAGTCGCGGAAGGCCTCGCCGATGATGGTGTGGCCGGCCGCGTAGCTGCCATCCGCCTGCAGCGGCTTGTATTCGCAGCGGGCGCTCTCCCACGACGGGGGCGACACCTCGTAGGTCACGCAGTAGTCCAGCGCCACCAGCTCGAATTCGTCCGGTCGGTGCATGACACGCAGCACCTCCATGCGCAGCTTCCACCACGCCGGGTTGACACCGCGGTCCCCCGAGGGCGTGGCGTCGCGCAGCACCTTCTCCAGCACGTCGGCGCCGATGAAGCGCAGCTGCATCGTCTGCCCCGCCCACTGGGTGAACGTGCGGGTGAGCGGCTCCACGGCCGACTCGACGATGGAGGTGAGCTTGGACCAGTTGAGCCGGAACGGCGGCGTGGCCTTGACCAGCGCGGCGTTGAGCGCGGCCAGCGACTGCGTGCCGAAGATGGCGGGGCTGGTCCAGTCGGCGATGCCCTGCGGGCCGGTAGCCGCCGGCGCAGGCGCCGGCGCGCTCATGCGGCCCACGATCTCCGGCAGCGAGAACCACTGCGGCGCCGAACGACCGAAGCGGCTGGCAAAGTCGATGGCGGCGTTCTCGAAGCGGTCCTGCCGGCCGGTGGCCCGGTACAGGTCGAACAGCGTGAGCCAGGTCTCGTCGTGGTTCACGCGCGTGCCGGTGGGCGCCAGCACCTCCAGCAGGCCGGCCTCGGCGCCTTCGTCATCGCCGTTGGCGAAGCGGATGGAGGCCTCCTCCAGCTCGGGGTCGTGGGCGAACTCCTCCACGTCGATGGCAAACAGCTTGGACGACGAGAAGGCGCTGGCGGGCGACTCCGACACCGGCCCCTGCCGGGACGCGGGGGAAGCCGGCACGGGTGCCGGCGGCGGTGGTGGCGTCTGCGCCATCGTCGCCCCCGGCACCATCGGTGGCGGCGCCATGGGCGCCGGCGGCGGCGCCTGGCGCGCCAGTTCGTCCTCAGGGAAGTCCTCGGAGGTGAACTCCAGCGGCGCGGCCTCGGTGCGGTCCTCCGGCTCCACGCGCATGCGCCGGGGCGTGACCGACTCCATCAGGGGCGCCTGCTCCGTGCGCACCTCGCCGGACTGCGGCGCCAGCGGTGCGGGCTCGGTGCGGATGTAGGCCGTGGGGCTGGCCGGCGGCTCGGAGTGGCGGCCGATCGCGTCCGGCGGCATGTGCGACGACACCGGGAAGTTGGTGCTGCTGCCCAGGCGCGAGGAGTTGTCGCCATGCTTGGTCTTCCACCACTGCATGGACATCTGCGCCTCGATCTCGTCGATCTTCTTCAGCGTGGTGGCGCGGTCGTCCGGCTTGGACGGCATCGAGCTCTGGAAGAAGGAGGGCCGCGCGGCCGGGTCCTGCCCGGCCAGCACCTCGCTGCGGCGCATCTTGCGCAGCATGTCGAACTCACGCTTGCGGACGAAGTCGTTGCGCCGCTTGCGCTCGATCATCTCCTTGAGCATCT
>NZ_JAYRZR010000034.1:0-41308 GCF_041916345.1 Ramlibacter sp. | reverse complement strand
CTGCACCTTCAGCTTGCTGTCCTTGATGACGCGCTGGATCTTCTTGGCCTGGTCGGATTCCACGCCGCTGCGCACCCGCACGACCTGCCGCACCTTGTCGCCGCCGGCCCGGGTGACGTCGCCCTTGTCGAGGAAGCGCACGTCCACGTTGCGCTTGGCCATCTTGGTCAGCAGCACGTCCAGCACCTGCTGGAGCTGGAAGTCGGCGTCGCCGGTGAGGGTGATTTCCTTGTCCTTGATCTCCACCGCGGCCGACGTGCCCTTGAAATCGAAGCGGGTGCCGATCTCCTTGGCGGCGTTGTCCACGGCGTTGCGAACCTCCACCAGGTTGGGCTCGCAGACGATATCGAATGACGGCATGGCGCTCTCTCCAGACTCCCCGGGTTCCTGGGTGACAATTCTCCCATGATCGTGGAGTCCAACGCACCCCTGCAGGCGCTCAACACCTTCGGCATCGTGGCCAGGGCGCGCGCGCTGGTGCGGGTGCGCGGCGCGGACGACGTGCGTGCCGCCCGGGCGGACCCGGCCCTGGGCGGCGGGCCGGTCTTCGTGCTGGGCGGCGGCAGCAACATCGTGCTCACCGGCGACGTGAAGGCCACGGTGCTGAAGGTGGAGGTGGCGGGCCGTCGCGTGCTGGCGGATGGCCCGCGCGGCGCGCTGGTGGAGGCGGGTGCTGGTGAGAACTGGCACGACTTCGTGGCCTGGACCCTGGACGAGGGCCTGCCCGGCCTGGAGAACCTGGCGCTGATCCCCGGCACGGTGGGCGCGGCGCCGGTGCAGAACATCGGCGCCTACGGGGTGGAACTGCAGGACCGCTTCGATTCGCTGGACGCCATCGACCTGCAGACCGGGCGCGAATTCACGCTGGACGCGACGCAATGCGCCTTCGGCTACCGCGACTCGGTGTTCAAGCACGAGCCCGCGCGCGAGGGCGACTTCGGCCTCGCCGGTCGCGCGCTGATCCTGCGTGTGCGGCTGCGCCTGCCGCGGCCCTGGAAGCCCGAGCTGGGCTACCTGGATCTGCAGCGCAAGCAGGCCGAGGCGGGCGGCGCCGAGCCCGATGCGCGGCAGGTGTTCGACTGGGTGTGTGCCATCCGCCGCGGCAAGTTGCCTGATCCGCGCGTGCTGGGCAACGCCGGCAGCTTCTTCAAGAACCCCACCGTCACCCCCGAGCAGTGCCAGGATATCATCGCGCGCGACCCGGGCATCGTGCACTACCCCATGCCCGATGGCAGCGTCAAGCTGGCGGCGGGCTGGCTGATCGACGCCTGCGGCTGGAAGGGCAAGTCGGTCGGCCAGGCCGGGGTGTACGAGAAGCAGGCCCTGGTGCTGGTCAATCGCGGCGGCGCCACCGGCGGCGAGGTCGTGACGCTCGCGCGCGCCATCCAGACCAGCGTGTACGAGCGTTTCGGCATCCGGCTGGAGCCGGAGCCGGTGGTGGTGTAGGGCCATGCCAGCATGGACCGCGATTGAATGGGAACGCATGCAACCCGCCGAAGCGCGTTGTCAGGGAATCCGCTAACGGCGCCGCGGCCGGATCATCGTTGAATGCATGAGGCCGATGCGCACCGGCCACCACGCCCAGGGGGCACGACAGCCGCGCACCCACCCATCCTGACCGGAGCCGCCGAATGAGTCGTCGCAACCCCTTCCTGCCGGCGCTGGCCGCCGCTGCCTGCCTGCTGGCTGGCGCGGTGACCGCGCAGCCCGTCACCGTGACCTGGCCGCTCACCACCGGTACCGCCGCGACGAGCTCGCAGCCCTCGCTCGCCTCCGGCGCGCCCGCGGTGCTGAGCGGGGGCGCGCTGCCGACCGTGACCGTCTTCGACTACTGGAGCGGCCAGGCCCAGCGGCTCAACGCCGGCGGCTCCGGCTGGACCGCCGGGCCCGCGAGCCCCGGGCGCTACCTGCAGTTCGACGCCATGCCCGCCGCGGGCCAGCAGCTCGCGGTGACCAGTGTCTCCTTCAAGCACGGCGGCGCGAACGTCAACAACCAGATCCGCGCCGAGGTGCGCATCTCCACCGACAACTGGAGCACGTCCACCGTGCTGGCGCCCGCGATCGTGTATGCGCCGCAGGCCATGAACACCTTCAGCATGCCGGTGAACGCGCCGCCCGTTGCGGCCGGTGGCAAGTTCTCGCTGCGCATCCACCCGTACGCCATCATCAACAGCACCCCGATGGCGCCGACCTTCGCGGCCCACAGCCAGGTGGTGATCAACGGCAATGCGTCGGCCCAGGGTGGCGGGGGCAACGCCAGCGGTGGGGGCGGCGGCGCGCAGGTGCGGCTGCACATCACCAAGAACACGGGCTCCAGCCTGGTGCCGGGCAGCTACAGCTTCAACATCTCGTGCACGGGCGGCAGCGGCCCCTACACCGGCCCGAACCCGGTGGTGGTCACGCTGCCCGGGTCGCCGGTCATCACCGGCGTGCCTCAGGGCGCGATGTGCACGCTGAGTGAGGCGCCGGTTGCCGGCTGGAACCCGCCGATCTGGGCCAGCAGCCCGACGCCGAACACCTCCAACGGCTGGACGGCGCAGGTGGGGCCGCTGAACACCAACACGCAGCTCACCGTGTCCAACCAGCCGCCGGCTTCGAGTGGCGGGGGCAATGCGAGTGGCGGTGGAGGCGGCGGCGCCCAGGTGCGGCTGCACATCACCAAGAACACGGGCTCCAGCCTGGTGCCGGGCAACTACACCTTCGGCATCACCTGCAGCGGTGGCAGCGGCCCCTACACGGGCCCGAGTTCCATGGTCATCACCCTGCCAGGGCCGTCGGCGATGGTCGGCGTGCCGCAAGGTGCCATGTGCACGCTGAGCGAGACGCCGGTCGCGGGCTGGAGCCCGCCGATCTGGGGGAGCAGCCCCACGCCCAACACCTCCAGCGGCTGGACGGCCCAGGTGGGGCCGCTGAACACGAACACGCAGCTCACGGTGTCGAATCGGCCGCCGACCTCCGGCGGTGGCGGCAATGCGAGCGGCGGTGGGGGCGGGGGGGCCCAGGTGCGGTTGCACATCACCAAGAACACCGGCTCCAATCTGGTGCCGGGCAGCTACAGCTTCAACATCTCGTGCACGGGCGGCAGCGGCCCCTACACCGGCCCGAACCCGGTGGTGGTCACGCTGCCCGGGCCGTCGGTCATCACTGGTGTGCCGCAGGGCGCGATGTGCACCGTGAGCGAGACGCCGGTCGCCGGCTGGAGCCCGCCGATCTGGAGCACCAGCCCGACGCCCCACACCTCGAACGGGTGGACGGCGCAGGTGGGCCCGCTGAACACCAACACGCAGCTCACCGTGTCCAACCGGCCGTAGCGGGGCTCGGCGGAAAGGGACCCCCCTGAACCGGGGGGATCCCCTGTGGATGGGGGATGCGGCGCCGCATGGCGCGCCTACCATGGGCGCATCCCAGTCATCCGCGCCCATCCATGTCCCACTCCCGCCCGTCTCTTGGCCTGCTGCTCCTGGCCGCGGCCGCCTGCGTCTTCGTGCCGGCCGCCCAGGCCCAGACAGATCCCCCCGCGACGCAGCCCGCTGCCGCGGCGGCGCCTGCCGCGGATCCGGCCGCCGACCCCGATGCCTTCTTCAAGGGCAAGATGGGCGGCACCTTCGGCAAGGACATCATCGAGGTGCTGCCGGCCGGCAAGCGCATTGCGGTGCCGGCCTTCCGGGTGGCCTTCATCACCGACAACAGCGTGACGGCCCAGGTGCGCGGCGCCTACCTGCCCGGCGGCATCGATCGCAGCGGCGCGCGCTCGTCGCTGTTCGTGGCGTTGAAGGGCGTGGACGCCCGGACCCTGCAGGCAATCACCGACCAGGCCTACGCGGACCTGCTGGCGCAGATCAAGGCCTCGGGGCGCGAGGTGGTTCCCGTCGAGGAGATGAAGGAGTTCTTCGGTGCCATCCAGCCCACGCCGACGGAGTCCGCCAAGCCGTACAGCAAGGCACAGAACGGCCAGACGGCGGCGTTCTTCGCGCCCACGGGCATGCCGCTCCTGTTCCTGCATCTCGAGCAGGGCTGGGGGGATCGCGGCGTGTTCGACCTGAACAACTATCGGCGACTGGAGGAGTACTCGATGAAGTGGAACGCCGCGGTCATCGCGCCGATGGTGGTGGTGAACTTCGCGAAGATGTCCTCCAGCGGCAACCAGTCCGGCCTGATCGCGCGCAGCGCGGAGACCGGCGCCGAGCTCGGCATGTCGGTGGCCCACGTGCAGGCCTTCTACACCCGTGCCACGGAGTTCCGCAGCGGCATGCAGGTGGGGGGCGACCAGGGTGGATTCACGATGAACCGGCCGGTGGAAAGCCCGCTGCCTTTCGGCAAGATGGTGGAGACGGCGAGCGAGGACAACAGCGCCGTCAAGGGCGTGTTCGACGCCCTGGGCAAGGCGGCGGGTTTGCTCAACGCCGGCGGCGCCGCGCGCAGCAGCAAGAAGGCCGTGGCCGAGACAACGGACGCCGCCTACGCGGAGGCGGCAGGCGATGCGCTCAAGCGCATGAACAGCGTCTTCGGGGCGTGGTTGCGGAAGTATCCGGCGCAGTGAGGCCCCGGCGGGTCCGATGCATCGGCGCTGGCTGGGGCGGAGCTGGGGTTCCCTTCGGTCACCGCCAGCCTACGGGGGGCGGGCGCCGGGGTGCTGCGGAAACGCTGGGGTTCCCTTCGGTCACCGCCAGCCTCCGAAGATGGGCACGGTCTCTCGTAGGCTGGGGTGGAGCGTCAGCGCAACCCCAGCGTTTGACGAGATGCCCCGCCCTCACTGCTCCAGCTTCGGCAGCGGCGCGTCGCCGCCCAGAGTGAGCAGGCCGGCGCGCGAGTACACGCCCAGCTTCTCGCGCGTGTCGGTGATGTCCAGGTTGCGCATGGTCAGCTGGCCGATGCGGTCCTTCGGCGTGAACGGCGCGTTCTCCACCTTCTCCATCGACAGCCGCTCCGGCGCGTAGGTGAGGTTGGGCGACTCGGTGTTCAGCAGCGAGTAGTCGTTGCCGCGCCGCAGCTCCAGCGTCACCTCGCCGGTGACGGCGCGCGCCACCCAGCGCTGCGACGCCTCGCGCAGCATGATGGCCTGCGGGTCGAACCAGCGGCCCTGGTACAGCAGGCGGCCGAGCTTGCGGCCGTTCTCGCGGTACTGCTCGATGGTGTCCTCGTTGTGGATGCCGGTGACCAGGCGCTCGTAGGCGATGAACAGCAGCGCCAGGCCCGGGGCCTCGTAGATGCCGCGGCTCTTGGCCTCGATGATGCGGTTCTCGATCTGGTCGCTCATGCCCAGGCCGTGGCGGCCGCCGATGCGGTTGGCCTCCAGCATCAGCGCCACCGGGTCGTCGAACACCTGGCCGTTCAGCGCGACCGGCTGGCCCTCTTCGAAGCGCACGCGCACTTCCTCGGCCTTGACTTCCACCTCGGGCTTCCAGAAGGCCACGCCCATGATCGGGTTGACGATGCGGATGCCGGCGTTCAGGAACTCCAGGTCCTTGGCCTCGTGGGTGGCGCCCAGCATGTTGCTGTCGGTGGAATACGCCTTCTCGGCCGACATCTTGTAGCCGAAGCCGGCGGCCGTCATGAAGGCGGACATCTCGGCGCGGCCGCCCAGTTCGTCGATGAACTGCTGGTCCAGCCAGGGCTTGTAGATGCGCAGGCTGGGGTTGGTGAGCAGGCCGTAGCGGTAGAAGCGCTCGATGTCGTTGCCCTTGAAGGTGCTGCCGTCGCCCCAGATGTGGACGTCGTCCTCCTTCATCGCCGCTACCAGCATGGTGCCGGTCACCGCGCGGCCGAGCGGCGTGGTGTTGAAGTAGGTGAGGCCGCCGGTGGAGATGTGGAAGGCGCCGCACTGCAGGGCCGCGATGCCCTCATGCGCGAGCTGCTTGCGGCAGTCGATCAGCCGCGCCTGCTCGGCGCCGTACTCCATCGCCTTCTTCGGGATGGCGTCGTAGTCGGCTTCGTCGGGCTGGCCCAGGTTGGCCGTGTAGGCGTAGGGCACGGCGCCCTTCTTGCGCATCCAGTGCAGCGCGGCGCTGGTGTCCAGGCCGCCCGAGAAGGCGATGCCGACCTTCTGGCCGACGGGCAGGTGTTCGAGGATGGTGCTCATGGCTTCACCCGAAGTGACAGATGTAGTGATACGCCTCGGCGACCCGGATCTCGAAGCTGGAGTGGCCGGGCACGCTGAACTGCTGGCCCGCTTCGGACTTCACCCACTCGCTGCTGCCCGCGAGCTTGTACTCGCAGGCGCCGGCCACGCATTCCATGATCTCCGGCGCACCGGTGTTGAAGGTCAGCGTGGCGGGCAGGATGACGCCCACGGATTTCTTCGTGCCGTCGGGGAGCTGGATGCCGTGGCTCACGCACTTGCCGTCGAAGTACACGTTGGCGCGCGTGGTGACGGACACGCCGTCGATCTTTTCGGTGGTCATGGGGGCGGGGCTGGGGAAAACCCGCCATTTTAGGCGCGGGGAGGACGGAACCCCGTCATTCCCGCGCAGGCGGGAACCCAGCGGGTCCCCCGGGTGCTCAGTGCCGGTGAGGCCGGCCGCGCCAGCCGTCGCGGCGCGAATAGTCGAACTGCAGCGACACGCCCACCGGCGGATAGTAGGGCCGTGCCACGGGAACCACCGTCTGATAGACGGGGTAGGGCGCTGCGTAGGTGGTGCTGTAGACGAAGGTGGTCGGCGGTGCCATGACCGTCGGCGGCACCGCGGCGACCTGCACCGGGTCCATGGGCTGGGGCGCGTAGGCCTGCGGCGGCGGCGCATCACCCACCGCGCCGACCGGTGTGACCTGCAGGCGGATGGTGGGGCCCGGGTCGTAGGGCAGGCGGGTGCTGTACTCGCGGCCGGCGTATTCGTAGGTGACCTGCCAGGCCACGGTGCGGTTCTCGTAGTAGGTCTCAGTCGTGCACTGCGGGGCCTGCGCCTGGCGCTGGTTCTGCGCCCCGCCGCGGTTGCCGATGACCGCGCCCGCCCCCGGGCCGGCCCGGGGGGCGGCGCCACGACCGCTGCCGCTGCCGAACTGGCTGCCGATGGCGGCGCCGACCAGCGCGCCGATGACGCCGCCCGCGCCGCTGGTCTGCGGCTGTACCGCCGCGCCAGGGCTGCACACCTGGCGCGGCACCGCGACCTGCTGGATCACCGGTGCGGAGGAGATGACGCGACCCATGACTTCCTGGGCCGACACGCCGCTGGCGACGACGCCGAGCACGGCAAGAGCAAGGGGGCGAAAGGTGTTCATGCAGCCAGTTTAGGCAGCGCGCCGCGGCCCCGTGCAAGCGGCGGGTAAAGCTGCGGTAAACAAGGCGAGCGGGCGTGAAATCCGCACGGCCGTGGGGCGCGCGCCGGCGTGGGCGCGGGGGCAGCGCTCAGCGGCCGATCCGCGGCGCCCAGTCTTCCGGCGCGAAGCCCACGGTGACCTGCGCGTCGGCCCATTCCACCACCGGCCGCTTGATCACGCTGGGCTGCGCGAGCATCAGCGCGCGGGCACCGGCCTCATCCGCGGCGGCGGCCTGCGTGGCCGCGTCGAGCTTGCGCCAGGTGGTGCCCTGCCGATTCAGCAGTTTCTGCCAACCGGCGGCCTCCAGCCAGCGCGTCAGGTGCTCGGGCGGCACGCCCTGCTTCTTGAAGTCATGAAACACATGCTCGGCGCCCTGGGCCGCGAGCCAGGCGCGCGCCTTCTTCACCGTGTCGCAGTTGGGAATGCCGTAGACCGTGATGCCCATGCGGCGATGATAGCCGCGACCCGCGCGCCGACCCTGGGACAATGCCGCCCATGAAAACGCTAGGCGACTGGCTCGCGCACTGCGAGCGGCTGCACCACAAGGGCATCGACATGGGGCTGGACCGCGTGCGCGCGGTGCTGGACCGCATGCAGGTGCGGCTGGAATGCCCGGTGATCACCGTGGCGGGCACCAACGGCAAGGGCTCCACCTGCGCCATGCTGGAGGCGATCGCGCTGCAGGCGGGCTGGCGCACCGGCGTCTACACCTCGCCGCACCTCGTGCACTTCGAGGAGCGCTGTCGCATCGCCGGCGAGATCGTCAGCGCCGATGCGCTGGTGCCGCACTTCGAGCGCGTGGAGGCTGCGCGCCAGGGCGAGACGCTGACCTACTTCGAGTTCAGCACGCTCGCCATCCTGAGCCTGATGGCTGCCAGCGAGCTGGACGTCGCCATCCTGGAAGTGGGCCTGGGCGGCCGGCTGGACGCGGTGAATGCCATCGACACCGACTGCGCCGTCATCACCAGCATCGACCTCGACCACACCGAATGGCTGGGGCCGGACCGCGAGAGCATCGGCCGCGAGAAGGCCGGCGTCATGCGCCCGGGCAAGCCGGCCATCGTGAGCGACCCCGTGCCGCCGGCCAGCGTGATCGCCCATGCGGAGGCGATCGGTGCGGATCTGTGGCTGCCGGGCCGCGACTTCAACCATACCGGCGACCGCCAGCAGTGGGCCTGGGCCGGGCGCGGCCGCCGCTACGCGGGGCTGGCGTATCCGGCGCTGCGCGGGGCGAACCAGCTCATCAACGCATCGGGCGTGCTGGCCGCCTTCGAGGCGCTGCGTGCACGACTGCCGGTGACGGCGCAGGCGATCCGCAACGGCCTGGCGATGGTGGAGTTGCCCGGCCGCTTCCAGATCGTGCCGGGCCAGCCCACGCTGGTGCTGGACGTGGCGCACAACCCGCACGCGGTGGCGACGCTGGCGGTGAACCTGGACGCGATGGGCTTCTACCCTTGCACGCACGCCGTGTTCGGCGCGATGAGCGACAAGGACATTCCCGCCATGCTGGCCCGGATGGCGCCCCTGGTGGACCGCTGGCATTTCTGCGATCTGCCCACGCCACGTGCCGCCCATGCGCGGGACGTGCATGCGATGTGGCAGGCCCTGCCGCCACGAGCAGACACGCGCGGCACCTGCCACGCGGGCCCGCTGGAGGCGCTGCGTGCCGCCACGGCCGAAGCGGACCCCACTGATAGAATCCTGGTCTTCGGATCGTTCTTCACGGTGGGCGGCGTGCTTCAGGAGGGCCTGCCCCGCCTGCAGGCCAAGCACCTCGGCTGAGACGCCGCCTCTTCCATGGCCCTGTTCAAGTTCCGCAACAAGGGTGCCGCAGACGCGGCGCCCGCGCCACCGGTGGCCGAGAGCATCGAAGCCATGCGCCGCCGCGCGCGGCACCGCCTGATCGGCGCCGTGGTGCTGGTGCTCATCGGCGTGATCGGATTCCCCCTGCTGTTCGATACGCAGCCGCGTCCGGTGGCGGTGGACATCCCCATCGAGATCCCGGATCGCAACAAGGCCAAGCCGCTGCCCGTGCCCGAGGTGGCGCCGGTGACGGAGAAGGCTGCCGAGAAGCCCGCACCCGCGCCGCAGGCGCCTGCCGTGGCCGCGGCGCCGCCCGCGGCCCCCGCTGCCTCGGCGCGTCCGGCGGCCAAGGCGCCCGCCGAGGCCGATGCCAGGCCCGCGGCCGCGCCGCAGGCCAAGGTGGAGCCCAAGCCCGAACCCAGGCCGGCCGCGCCCAAGCCCGAAGCCAAACCCCCTGAACCCAAGCCCGCCGAAGCCAGGGCCGCGCCCGCCGACGACGGCGCCCGCGCGCGCGCCCTGCTGGAGGGCCGCGAGCCCGAGGCGGACGCGCCGGGCGCGCGCTTCGTGGTGCAGGTGGGCGCGTACGGCGATGCCGACAAGGCGCGCGAGGCGCGGCAGAAACTGGAACGCGCGGGTCTGAAGACCTACGTGCATGTGGCGGACACCAAGGACGGCAAGCGCACCCGGGTGCGGGTGGGCCCGTTCGCCACGCGCGCCGAGGCCGACCGCGCTGCCGAGAAGATCAAGGGGCTGGATCTGCCGGCCGCCATCCTGACGTTGTAGGCTTGGCCACGCTCGACTGGCTGGCGCTGGCAATGCTGGGCGCGTCGATGCTGCTGGGGCTGTGGCGCGGCCTGGTGTACGAGGTGCTGTCCGTGCTGAACTGGATCGCGGCCTTCGTGCTGGGGCAGTGGCTGGCGCCGGACGTCGCCGCCTGGCTGCCGATGGGTGAGTCGCCCACGCAGCTGCGCTACGCGGCCGGCTTCGTGGTGGTGTTCGTGGCGGCGCTGTTCCTGGGCGGCTTCATCGCCTGGATCGCCAAGAAGCTGGTCGAGGCGGTGGGCCTGCGACCGGTGGACAGGGCGCTGGGCGGGCTGTTCGGCCTGGCGCGCGGCATCGTGCTGATGCTGGCGCTGGCGGTGGTGGTGCAGCTGACGGCGTGGAAGAACGCGCCGTGGTGGAAGGAATCAATGGCGGCCGGCGTGGCGACGACGGCCTTGCGGGGCATGAAGCCGGCGGTGCCCGAACCCTTCGGGGTCTACCTGCCGGATTGAAGGAAGAGCGACATGTGCGGAATCGTCGGGGTGGTGAGCCAGGGCCCCGTGAACCAGTTGATCTACGACGCGTTGCTGCTGCTGCAGCATCGCGGCCAGGATGCCGCGGGCATCGTCACCCAGCAGGGCCGCAAGGTCTACATGCACAAGGCCAAGGGCATGGTGCGCGACGTGTTCCGCACCCGCAACATGCGCGCGCTGCCGGGCAACGTGGGCCTGGGCCAGGTGCGCTACCCGACCGCGGGCAATGCCTACAGCGAGGAGGAGGCGCAGCCCTTCTACGTGAACGCGCCCTTCGGCATCACGCTCGCGCACAACGGCAACCTCACCAACGCGCAGGCGCTGAAGTCGGAGCTGTTCTCCACCGACCACCGGCACATCAACACCGAGAGCGACACCGAGGTGCTGGTGAACGTGTTCGCGCACGAGCTGGAGCGCACCACGCGCGGCCTGCCGCTCAAGCCCGAGGACGTGTTCGCGGCGGTCGCCAACGTGCACCGGCGGGTGCGCGGCTCCTACGCGGTGGTGGCGCTGATCGCCGGCCACGGCCTGGTCGCCTTCCGCGATCCGTACGGCATCCGCCCGCTGGCGGTCGGCCGCAGCGCCGACGGCACGGTGATGATCGCCAGCGAGTCCGTCACGCTGGAAGGCACGGGCCACAAGTTCGAGCGCAACGTGGCGCCCGGCGAGGCGCTGTTCATCGACATGCAGGGCCAGCTGCACGCCAGCCAGTGCGCGGAGAACCCGAAGCTCAATCCCTGCATCTTCGAGTTTGTCTACCTGGCCCGGCCCGATTCGGTGCTGGACGGCATCTCGGTCTACCAGGCGCGGCTGAACCTGGGCGAGACGCTCGCCAAGCGCGTCATCTCCACCGTGCCGCCGAACCAGATCGACGTGGTGATCCCGATTCCGGAATCGAGCCGGCCCAGCGCCATGCAGCTCGCGCAGCTGCTGGGCATCCCCTACCGCGAGGGCTTCGTCAAGAACCGCTACGTGGGCCGCACCTTCATCATGCCCGGCCAGGCGGTGCGCAAGAAGAGCGTGCGCCAGAAGCTGAACGTGATCGAGAGCGAATTCAAGGGCCGCAACGTGCTGCTGGTGGATGACTCCATCGTGCGCGGCACCACCAGCCGCGAGATCGTGCAGATGGCCCGCGAGGCCGGCGCGCGCAAGGTCTACATGGCCAGCGCCGCGCCGCCGGTGCGCTACCCCAACGTGTATGGCATCGACATGCCCACGCCGCAGGAACTGGTGGCCCATGGCCGCACGGTGGACGAGGTGCGGGAGCTGATCGGCGCCGACGCGCTGATCTACCAGGACGTGGACGGCATGAAGCGCGCCATCGGCTCGCTCAACCCGGCCATCACCGGCTTCGATGCCTCGTGCTTCGACGGCGTGTACGTCACCGGTGACGTGAGCGCCGAAGACATCGCGCGCCTGAACCAGGACCGCGTGGGCCAGGAGGAGCCGGCCGACGCCGACACCTCGCGCCTGGCCATCCCGAATGCGCAGGAGGGCTGAGGTGACGCAGAAGAAACCCCTGCCCGAGGGCCTGCACCGCGACACGCTGGCGGTGCGCACCGCGCTGCCCGCCAGCCAGTGGGGCGAGAACTCCGAAGCGCTCTACCTCACCAGCGGCTTCACCCAGCCGGACGCCGAGACCATGGCGCACCGGTTCGCGAACCCGCAGGAGGGCTACACCTACGGCCGTACCTCCAACCCCACCGTCACCAGCTTCGAGCAGCGGCTGGCCGTGATGGAAGGCACGGAGGCGGCCATCGGTACCTCCACCGGCATGGCGGCCATCCTGCTGCTGGGCATGGGCGCGCTGAAGGCAGGCGACCACGTGGTGTGCTCGCAGTCGGTGTTCGGCTCCACGCTCAACCTGTTCGCCAAGGAGTTCGGCAAGTTCGGCGTCGCCTCCACCTTCGTCGCGCAGACCGACCTGGCGCAGTGGCGCGAGGCGCTGCGCCCGAACACGCGCCTGCTGTTCGCCGAGACCCCCACCAACCCGCTCACCGAGGTGTGCGACATCCGCGCGCTGGCCGATCTGGCGCATGGCGCCGGGGCGCTGCTGGCAGTGGACAACTGCTTCTGCTCGCCCGCGCTGCAGCGACCGGTGGAACTGGGCGCGGACTTCATCATCCATTCCGGCACCAAGTACCTGGACGGACAGGGCCGCGTGATGGCGGGGGCGATCTGCACCAGTGACAAGTGGGTGAACGAGGTGTTCGCGCCCATCGTGCGGACGGCCGGCATGACACTCGCGCCCTTCAATGCCTGGGTGGTGCTCAAGGGCCTGGAGACGCTGGGTATCCGCATGCAGGCGCAGTGCGCCAACGCACTGGCCATCGCGAAGTTCCTGCAGGCGCACCAGGCCGTGACGCGCGTGTACTACCCGGGGCTGGCCTCGCATCCGCAACACGAACTGGCGATGCGCCAGCAGTCGGGGCTGGGAGGCGCGGTGCTGTCGTTCGATGTGCGCGGCGACGGTCCTGAGTCACTGCGTCGCAACGCCTTCCGCGTGATCGACAGCGCCGAGGTGATGAGCATCGCCACCAACCTGGGCGACACCAAGACCATCATCACCCACCCGGCCACCACCTCGCACGGGCGCCTGACCGAGGCGCAGCGCCAGGCCGCCGGCATCGGCCAGGGGCTGATCCGCCTGGCCGTGGGGCTGGAGCATGTGAACGACATCCAGGCCGACCTGCAGCGCGGGCTGGGCCAGATCTGAACCGAGCAAGTCCTTGAAAGTCCGCACCCGTTTCGCGCCGTCGCCGACCGGCTTCATCCACCTCGGCAACATCCGCTCGGCCCTGTACCCGTGGGCCTTCGCCCGCTCGCAGGGCGGCACGTTCATCCTGCGCATCGAGGACACCGACCTCGAGCGCTCCTCGCAGGCCGCGGTGGATGTCATCCTGGAGGGCATGCGCTGGCTGGGCCTGGACCCGGACGAAGGCCCGTTCTACCAGATGCAGCGCATGGACCGCTACCGCGAGGTGCTGGCGCAGATGCGCGCGAAGGACCTGGTCTACCCCTGCTACATGAGCGTGGCCGAACTCGACGCCCTGCGTGAGCGGCAGATGGCCGCCAAGGAGAAGCCGCGCTACGACGGCACCTGGCGGCCCGAGCCGGGCAAGACGCTGCCGCCCGTGCCCGAGGGCGTGCAGCCGGTGCTGCGCTTCCGCAACCCGACCGGGGGCGTGGTGGCCTGGGACGACAAGGTCAAGGGCCGCATCGAGATCCGCAACGACGAACTCGACGACCTGGTGATCGCGCGCCCCGACGGCACGCCCACCTACAACTTCTGCGTGGTGGTGGACGACATCGACATGGTCATCACGCACGTGATCCGCGGTGACGACCACGTGAACAACACGCCGCGGCAGATCAACATCTTCCGCGCGCTCGGCGTGGAGCCGCCGGTGTACGCGCACCTGCCCACCGTGCTGAACGAGCAGGGCGAGAAGATGAGCAAGCGCAACGGCGCCAAGCCCGTCACGCAGTACCGCGACGAGGGCTACCTGCCCGATGCGATGGTGAACTACCTGGCCCGCCTGGGCTGGAGCCACGGCGACGACGAGATCTTCTCGCGCGAGCAGTTCCTGGCCTGGTTCGACCTGGACCACCTGGGCCGCAGCGCCGCGCAGTTCGACGAAGCCAAGCTGCGCTGGGTGAACGCCCAGCACCTGAAGGCCATGGCCGACGAGGCGCTGGCCCCGCTGGTGGCGGCGCACCTCGCGGCACGCAACGTGCAAGCCGATGATCGCCTGCCGGCCCTGTGCGGCCTGTTCAAGGACCGCTGCGACACCACCGTGGCTCTGGCCGACTGGGCCGTGCGCTTCTACGCGCCGGTGCAGCCCGACGAAGCCGAGCGCGACAAGCACGTGACCGAGGCCGTGAAGCCCGCCATCGCCACGCTCGCGCGCCTGCTGGCCGACTGCGCGTGGACGAAGGAGGGCATTGCCGCCGCCATCAAGCAGACGCTGGCCGAATCGGGCCTGAAGATGCCGCAACTCGCGATGCCGGTGCGCGTGCTGGTGATGGGCACGGCGCAGACGCCGTCGCTGGATGCGGTGCTCGCGCTGTGCACGCGCGAGGTCGTTCAACAGCGGCTCGGACACGCCTGAAATTCTGTATATAATGCGAGGCTCGACACCAGACGGGGGTATAGCTCAGCTGGGAGAGCGCTTGCATGGCATGCAAGAGGTCAGCGGTTCGATCCCGCTTACCTCCACCATCAAAGTGTCGAGACGGAAAGTCCAAGGTTTTGACCCTATCGTCTAGAGGCCTAGGACATCACCCTTTCACGGTGAGTACCGGGGTTCGAATCCCCGTAGGGTCGCCAAGTTCGTGGCACTTGACTGCGCAAGCAGTGAAAGCCGCACCGACGCGGAGTGGTAGTTCAGTCGGTTAGAATACCGGCCTGTCACGCCGGGGGTCGCGGGTTCGAGTCCCGTCCACTCCGCCAAGAAATGCCAGGTGCGACAAGCACTTCGGAGAAAGAGCCCGACTCACCGAGTCGGGCTTTTTTGCTTCTGCACGCCCCTGTAGCGGCCGCACGCATGCCGGCGCCGGCGCAGCGTACAGTGCGCCTTCTTCCTGGTCATCGCGGGGGCTGCCGTGCATCGCTGGATGAAGTCTTGGGCGCAGTTGCCGCGCCGTTTCGTGGCCGCGGCGCTCGTGCTGTTCGTTCTCGCCGGTTGCGCCACGCCGGTCGCAGAGACTGCCTGGCGCGCCGCACTGCAGCCCGCCATTCCCGCGGCCATCCAGGCCTACGTGGACAAGCGCCAGCTGCCCGGCGCGGTGCTCTGGGTCGAGCGCGAGGGCCGCTCCTACGCCGTGGCTGTGGGTCGGCACACCTACGATGCCGATGCCGTGCCCATGCGCGTGGACACCGTGTTCGACGCCGCTTCGCTCACCAAGGCGGCCGTCACCACGCCTGCCATCCTGCAGCTGGCCGAGGCCGGGCGGCTGGTGCTGGACGATCCGCTGGCGCGTCACGTGCCGGAGTGCGCGGGCGATGGCCGCGAGGCCATCACCTTGCGCCACCTGCTCACGCACACATCAGGTCTCGCGCCGGGCATTCCCGCCCTGCCGACGTGGCGGGGCGTGCCGTCGGCGCTGTCCCTCGCCTGCCGTGAAGTCCCCACGCATCCGCCCGGCACGCTGTTCCGCTACTCCGACATCAACTTCATCCTGCTGGGCCTCATCGTCGAGCGCGTGAGCGGCCTGCCGCTGGACCAGTACGCCGCCACGCGCATCTTCGCGCCACTGGGCATGAAGGACAGCATGTACCTGCCCCTGCGGCATTTCAACGTGGCGCGCATCGCGCCCACGCAGCGCACGCAGTCGCCGCACACGGGCCTGCACGGGGACCTCGCCCCGGGTCAGCCGCTGCGCGGCGTCGTCCACGATCCCACGGCGCGCTTCATGGGGGGCGTGGCGGGGCATGCCGGCCTGTTCACCACGGCCGGCGACCTGGCCCGCTACGCACGCATGCTGCTGACCGGCGGCGCGCTCGACGGGCAGCGGGTGCTGAGCGAGGCGTCCGTGCGCCTGATGCACACCGTGCAGACCCCGGCCGAAACCGGGGCCCGCCGCGGCATCGGCTGGGACATCGATTCACCCTATGCGGTCCGGCCGCGCGGCCTGGTGTTTCCGGTCGGCAGCTTCGGCCACACCGGCTTCACCGGCTGCATTCTCTGGATCGACCCCGGGTCGCGCAGCTTCTACGTCTTCCTCTCCAATCGCGTGTACCCCGACGACAAGGGCGCGATCCTGCCGCTCTACACCGAGGTGAGCACGCTCTCTGCGCGGGTCGCGGGGCTGGGGGCGCCTTAGGCGCCGCGCGCAGCCCCACGCACAATCCGCCCATGCGTCTGCTGCTGCTGTCCGACCTGCACCTGGAGTTCCACCGCTTCGAGCCGCCGGCCTTCGCGCCGCACGAGGCGCCCGACGTGGTGGTGCTGGCCGGCGACATCGCCAACGGCGCCGCCGGCATCGCGTGGGCGCGCGAGGCGTTTCCGCGTCACGAGCTCCTCTACGTTCCCGGCAATCACGAGTACTACGAGGGCGCCCTCGACGAGGTGGAAGCCGCCATGGCGCAGGCCGGCCGCACGCACGGCGTGCACGTGCTGCAGGACGTGGCGGTCACGCTGGGCGGCGTGCGCTTTCTCGGTGCGACGCTGTGGACGGACTTCCAACTGTGGGGCGAGGCGCGCGCGGCCGCGGACACCGAGCGTTGCGAGCGCGTGCTGATGGACTACCACCTCATCGGGCAGGCCGGCCAACCGTATGCGCACGCCGATGGCGAAGCGCCGCAGTGGGCCGTGGACACGCCGGTCGGCCGCTTCAGCGGCCGGGCGCCCGCGCATCCGTTGCGCGCCGCGGACACGCTGGCGCTGCATGCGGCCAGCCGGCGCTGGCTGGCCGCGCAACTGGCGCCGGCGTGCAACCCGGATCCGCTGCGCACGGTGGTCGTCACCCATCACTTCCCGAGCGTGCGGTCCTGCGCGGCGCGGTTCATGGACGATCCGGTGTCGGCCGGCTTCGGCTCCGATCTGGAGGCACTCATGGGCCATTGCGGTGCCTGGCTGCACGGCCACACGCACGACAGCTGCACCTATGTGGTGGACGGGCGCGGCCCGGTGGCCACACGCGTGGTGTGCAACCCTCGCGGCTACCCCTTGCGCAGCGGCGCGCTGGAGAACCCGCACTTCCGCGCCGACCTGCAGGTGGTGCTGACGGAAGACGGCTGGGTGCCGACCTTCACCGCGCCGCGCCGCTAAACTGACGGCTGACCGCTTTCAACGCCACCGCCGAGGCCCCTCATGCGCCCGTCCCCCGTCACCCTCGACCGCGAGGACGCCATCGGCATCCTGCGCATCGACAACCCGCCCGTCAACGCGATCTCGGCCGCGGTCATCGACGGCCTGGCCCGGGCGCTCGACGCGTTCGAGGCCGATCGGTCGCTGCGGGCGCTGGTGGTGCATTGCGAAGGCCGCACGTTCGTGGCGGGGGGCGACATCGCGTCGTTCGAGCACCCGGCCTTCAGTGCCGCGCCACTGAACCGCAGCCTGGCCCGGCTGGAGGCGCAGGATCGCCCCGTGGTCGCGGCGCTGCACGGCACGGCCCTGGGCGGCGGGCTGGAGCTGGCCATGGCCTGCCACTGGCGCGTGGCCGCGCCGGGCACGCGCGTGGGGCAGCCGGAGATCAAGCTCGGCCTGATCCCCGGCTCGCTGGGCACGCAACGCCTGCCGCGCCTGGCCGGCGCCAGGCTCGCGCTGGATCTCATCCTGAGCGGCCGCATGATCGACGCGAAGCAGGCGCTGGCCGCGGGGATCGTTGACGAGGTCAGCGAGCTGCCGCCCCTGCAGGCCGGCCTGGCCCGCGCGCGGGCGCTCGCCGCGGACCCGAAGGGGATTCGTCGCGCCAGCACGCTGGACGTGCCGGTGGCCGGCCTGCCGGCGGACTTCGTCGCCCAGGCGCGGGCCGAGGCGTTGAAGAAGCCGCAATACCCCGCGCTGCTGGCGTCGGTGAACGCGGTGGAAGCCGCCATCGGCCACCCCTTTGCGCATGGCGAGGCGGTGGAGGCGCGTGAGTTCCTCGCGCTGCTGCGTTCGCCACAGTCGCATGCATTGCGGCACCTGTTCTTTGCCGAGCGGCAGGCCGCCAAGATCCCTGGTCTGCCAGCGGGCACGGCCCTGCGGGACATCCGCCGTGTGGGCGTGGTGGGCGCGGGCACCATGGGCGGCGGCATCGCGATGACGTTCGCCAACGCGGGCTTCGAGGTCACGCTGCTGGACGCGAACCAGGCCGGGCTGGACCGCGGCGTCGGCATCATCCGCGCGAACTGGGAGGCGACCGCCGCCAAGGGCCGGCTGACCCAGGCGCAGGTGGCCGAACGGCTGGCGCGCGTGACGCCCACGCTCGCTGACGAAGACCTGGCCGCCTGCGACCTGGTGATCGAGGCGGTGTACGAGGATCTCGCGCTCAAGTTGCAGATCGCCGAGCGGCTGGGCCGCGTGTGCCGGCCGGGCGCGATTATCGCCACCAACACCTCCACGCTGGACGTGGACCGCATCGCGCAGGCCACGGGCCGGCCGGCCGACGTGCTGGGCATGCACTTCTTCAGCCCGGCGCACGTGATGCGCCTGCTGGAAGTGGTGCGCGGCGCCGCCACCGCGCCGGACGCGCTGGCCACGGTGATGAAGCTGGCCGGCCGCATCGGCAAGGTGGCGGTGGTGTCGGGCGTGTGCTACGGCTTCATCGGCAACCGCATGGCCGAGGTCTACATGCGCGAGGCCGAGTTCCTGCTGATGGAGGGCGCCACGCCCGCGCAGGTGGATGCCGCGGTGGAGGCGCTGGGCTTCGCCATGGGGCCTTGCCGCATGCTGGACATGGCCGGCATCGACGTCGGCGCCAAGACCGTCATCGAGTGGGGCAAGACAGGCGGCCGACCGGCAGACCCGGCCTATCGCGCCGTGGTGCAGCAGCTCTTTGCCGACGGCCAGTTCGGCCAGAAGACGGGCGCGGGCTACTACCGCTACGAGGGCCGCAAGCCGCTGGAGAACCCGCAGACCCTGGCTGTGTGCGAAGCGCTGGCACGCCAGCACGGGATCCAGCGCCGCGGGGACATCGGTCCGCAGGAGATCATGGAGCGTCTGCTGCTGCCGATGGTGAACGAGGGTGCGCGCATTCTGGAAGAAGGCATCGCTTATCGCGGCAGCGACATCGACATCGTGTGGACCGCCGGCTATGGCTTCCCGGATCACCGCGGCGGCCCCATGGAGTGGGCCGACCAGACCGGGCTAGCTCACGTCGTGGCGCGGCTGGACCACTATGCCGCCACGCGGGGGAACGCGCATGGCTATTGGACCGTCTCGCCGCTGCTGCGCCAGCTGGCCGCGCAGGGCCAGGCGCTGGCCACGGTGGTGTCGCCGCGTTGGGGGTGATGCGGGCGGGACAAGGTGGGTCGCACGTGAAGTCGGAATTGGGCACACCCGCGTCCCGGTCCGGCGGACCCAGCTCTATCTTGTGCGGTGCTGACTCCTAGGCGGCCTTCACCAATTGAAGCCGGAAGGCGCCGAGCTTCGAGGACAGAAGCCAGCGCACGTAGAAGTAGAAGGCGCCGAAGCCGCAGACGATGCCGGACAGCCCGCCCACGGCCGTCACAGCGCCTCGCGACACGCCCACCAAGGCCAACACGAATCCGAGCACGAAGCCCAGCAGGCCACCGGCGATCATGGAGCCGAGCGTGATGACGATCCCGCGCCAGAAGAAGCTCCAGCACAGGGCAATCTTCAGGCCGAAATCCAGCGTGGGAAAGTGAATCGGTTGCATGGGGCCCCTCCGTTGTTCGTGAGGGACATTGTGCGATGCCGTACCTGCTGACGGCAATGCCTTGTCAGGCCGCCAGGCGAACCACCCAATACACCGCGATCCCCACCTGAACAGCGAACGCGGTGAAGCGCGCCGTCACGGCGGCGGGCGACAGTGAGGCGAGGTGGATGACCGACTGGACGATGCGCGCGGCCAGCAGCAGGTAGGCCAGGGGATCGGTCACGCTGGTCTTGCCGGCCACCGCGGCCAGCAGCAGAAGCCCGCCGAAGATCGGCAGGCCCTCCAGGCAATTGGCGTGCGCTCGCGCCAGCCGCTGCATGAAGGGCGACAGGTTGGTGTTCTCGGGGTTGAAACCGTTGGCCGGCACTTCGCCGGTGAGGACCAGCTTGGAGCGGATGGCCTCCATCAGCACCAGCAGAACAAGCGTCCAGGCCATGAAGCCCAGCAGGGCGGTCAGTGAAGCGGACATGGTGGGCAGCCTCCCTCAGGTGTGGATGAACCGCCCGCCCGCGAACGACCAGTTCTCCCACTGCGTTTCCTTGAACACGACCATCACGTCCTCGGGGTCGAAGCCCTTCGCGGCCAGCTGCGTCATCAGGAAGCCGACCATCTGCTTCTTGACTGTCACGCTGCGGCCGACCGACCACAGCACCTCGATCAGCACGAAGTCGTCGCTGCGCTCGCGCTGCGCATCAGGGTAGGTGGGGTCGAAGCGGAAGTCGTCCGCATCCAGTTCCAGCACGCGGTGGAACTTGTCCGTGGCCGGTACGCCCACGTGCTTCAGGGCCTCGTGCACGCAGTCGAGCACGTCGGACTTGAACTGGGCGGTCTTGGGGCGGCGGACGGTCAGGGTGATGAGTGGCATGGTGATGGGGAGATGACTACTCCGGCTTGATGTTCCGTTCCTTCACCACCTTCTCCCACTTGGCAGATTCCTTCTGCATGAAGTCCGCCAGTTCGGCGCGGCTGGTGGGGTGGGGCGACAGGCCGTGCTTGGAGAGCGCCTCGCGGATCGCGGGGTCGTTGAGCACCTTCACAAGTTCGGTGTTGTAGCGGTCCAGCAGAGGCGCAGGCGTCTTCGCCGAGGCGACGAAGGCGTACCAGTTCAGCGCCTCGAAGCCCGGCAGGCCCGACTCGGCCACGGTGGGAATGTTCGGCATGTACGAGGGCCGGGTGAGCCCGGTGGTGGCGATGGGGATGAGCTTGCCCGCCTCCACGTGCGGCAGCGAGGTGGGCGGCGCCGAGAAGTAGCCGGTGAAGCGGCCGCCCAGCAGGTCGTTCATGGCTGGCGCGCCGCCCTTGTAGGGCACGTGCAGCATCTCGGTGCCCAGGCGCGATGCGAACAGCTCGCCGGTCAGGTGCGAGGCGGAGCCATTGCCGGTGGAGGCATACGACACGTTGTTGGGTGCCTTCTTCGCGGCGGCGATGAAGTCCGCCATGGTCTTGATGCCGGCGCCCGGGTGCACCACCAGCAGGTTGGGGAAGTGCACGCCGCCGGAGATGGGCGCGAGGTCCTTGAAGGGGTCGTAGCCCACCTTCATCATGTGCGGCGCGATGGTCAGCGGCCCGATGGAGCCGAACAGCAGCACGGTGCCGTCGGCCGGGCCCTGCGCCACCTGCTGGTGGACGATGTTGCCGCCGGCGCCGGCCTTGTTCTCCACCACCACCGAGTGGCCGATGTTCTCGCCCAGCTTCTTGGCGATCAGTCGCGCGGCCGAGTCGGCGGCGCCGCCGGGCGCGAAGCCCACGTACAGCGTGATCGGCTTGGCCGGCGGAAAGGCCGGCGCCTGGGCGTGGGCGGCGCCCGCGAGGGCAAGGGAGGCGGCCGCGGCGGCCGCGCGCAGCAGATGGCGCTTGTGCATGTGGGGTCTCCGTGCAGCGAAGACCGCAAGTTAGCACCAATCGGACCACCCCAGGCGCGGAACATCGCGCACGACACTCGACGCTGTCGGCTTCCCGAGGCAAGATCGCGCCACCATGCGTCCCCTCATCCTCCCCGGCGAAGTGGCGTTCATCGCCATCCGCGCGCAGGGCCCGGGCGGCCAGAACGTCAACAAGGTCTCCAGCGCCGTGCAACTGCGCTACGACGTCGCGGCCTCCTCGTTGCCGGAGGATGTGAAGCAGCGCCTGCTGGCCACATCCGACCAGCGCCTCAACAAGCACGGCGTGCTGGTCATCAAGGCGCAGACGGCGCGCACGCAGGAGCAGAACAAGGCCGAGGCCCTGGCGCGCCTGCAGGCCCTGGTGGAGGCCGCGGCCGAGCCGGTGATCCCGCGCAAGGCCACGCGGCCGACCCGCGGGTCGGTCCAGCGGCGGCTGCAGGGCAAGGCCCAGCGCTCGACCGTCAAGGCGCTGCGGGCCAAGGTGGCGCGGGCCGCGGAGTGATCGGCCGAGGCCGTCCCTGTCGAATTCAGCGCCGCCCGCTCGTCGTCTCGATGGAGGGCCTTCCTCCAGCCCCCGATCCAGGAGATTCCGGATGCCCACCCACACCGTCACCCTGCACCGCGTGATCCGCTGCACGGCCGACCGCGCCTGGCGCGCCTTCATCACCCCCGCCGCCATGGCCAAGTGGCTGCCGCCGCACGGCTTCACGGCCACGGTGCACGAGATGGATGCCCGCGTCGGCGGTGCCTGGCGCATGTCATTCACCAACTTCCATTCCGGCCACTCGCACCACTTCGGCGGCCGCTACCTGGAACTGGTGCCCGGCCAGCGCCTCGTCTACACCTCGGCTTTCGACGATCCCGGCCTGCCCGGCGAGATGACGACCACGGTGGACATCACGCCCGTGTTCTGCGGCGTCGAGCTGCGCGTGGTGCAGCAGGGCATTCCGGAGGTCATTCCCGTGCAGGCCTGCCACCTCGGCTGGCAGGAGTCGCTCACGCTCTTCACGCAGCTGGTGGAGCCCGAGATTCCGGGGTGAGTGAGCAGCCCGGCCCGGCGTATGCTGGCGGCCATGACCGCCGATGCCATTCTTGCCTTCTGGTTCACCGAGATCACCCCCGCCCAGTGGTGGAAGGTCGATCCCGCGTTCGACGCCGCGCTGGCCGAGCGCTTCGGCGCCCTGCACGCCGCGGCGGTCCAGGGCGAACTGCACGCATGGCGGGCCACGCCGCGTGGCCGCCTGGCGGAGGTGATCGTGCTCGACCAGTTCTCGCGCAACATTCATCGCGGCACGGCGCGGGCGTTCGCGGCCGACCCGATGGCGCTCGCCCTGGCGCAGGAGGCCGTGGCCGGCGGGCATGACATGGCCCTGCCGCCGGCCGAACGGCGCTTCCTCTACATGCCCTGGATGCACAGCGAGTCGCGCGCCATCCATGCCCAGGCGGTGGAGCTGTTCACGCGCCTGGGCGATGCCGACGTGCTGCGCTACGAGCGTGCGCACCAGGCCATCGTGGACCGCTTCGGCCGCTACCCGCATCGCAACGCGGTGCTGGGCCGTGCCTCCACGCTGGAGGAGATGCAGTTCCTGCGCGAGCCGGGATCCCGGTTCTGAGGCCGGTGCGCCAGCCGCCGGGTGTCCGGAATTTGCACCCCCCGGCCCGGACGTCCGCGCACAATCGGGCGATGCTCCACGACAAGGTCGACTACCCGCACCCGGTGCCGCCGCGCGGCGAGTTCCACGAGATCGTGCCCGGCGTGCGCTGGATCCGCCTGCCGCTGCCCTTCCGGCTGAACCACATCAACGTGTGGACCATCGACGACGGCGACGGCTGGGCGCTGGTGGATACCGGCGTGCGCACCGAGGAGACGGCGGCCGCCTGGGAGCGCCTCACCGCGCAGGCGCCGCACGACCGGCCGCTCACCCGGATCTTCGTCACGCACATGCACCCGGACCACATCGGCATGGCCGGTTGGCTCTCGCGCAAGTACGGTGCCCGGCTATGGATCTCGCGGCTGGAATACCTCACCTGCCGGGTGCTGGTGTCCGACACCAACCGCGAGGCGCCGGCCGACGCGGTGCGCTTCTACCAGCAAGCGGGCTGGTCGCCGGCAGCCATCGAGGCCTACCGCGCGCGCTTCGGCAAGTTCGGCCTGCACATCCATGCGCTGCCCGCCAGCTACAAGCGGCTGGAGGACGGCCAGTGCATCCGCATCGGCGTGCACGACTGGGAGGTGGTGGGCGGCAACGGCCACTCGCCCGAGCATTCGTGCCTGTACTGCCCTGCGCTCAAGCTGCTGATCTCCGGCGACCAGATCCTGCCCAAGATCTCCAGCAACGTGTCGCTGCACCCCAATGAGCCCGAGGCCAACCCCATGGGCGACTGGATGGCCTCGCTCGACAAGCTGCAGGCGCGCGTGCCGGACGACGTGCTGGTGCTGCCCGCCCACAACGATTGCTTCCACGGCCTGCACGTGCGCATTGAGCAGCTGCGCCGGGGGCAGGAGCAGGCCTTCGACCAGTTGCGCGAGATCCTGCGCGAACCCAAGCGCGTGATCGATGTGTTCCCGGCGCTGTTTCGCCGCGCCATCGACCCGGCCGATGCCAGCCAGCTGGGCCTGGCCACCGGTGAGGCGCTGGCCTGCCTGAACTACCTGGTGCAGCGCGACGAGGTGCGTCGCGAGCTGCGCGACGGCGTGGCCTGGTACCGGCTGGCCTGAGGAGAAGTCATGAGCGACACCCCTGCCGTCATCGCCCGCGTCGAAGGCGCGGTCGGCGTGCTGGAACTGAACCGCGCCGACAAGTTCAACTGCCTGTCGCCGTAGTCGCATGTGGAACTGCAGGCCGGGCTCGCGGCCTTCGAGCGCGATGCCGCGGTGCGGGCCGTGCTGGTCTGTTCCACTGGCCGCCACTTCTGCACCGGCGCCGACCTCGACGCGGTGCAGGCCGCGCGCGCCGTCCCCGGCGGTCTGGAGAAGCTGCTGGCCGACGGCCATGTCACGCTCGACCGGCTGGAGGCCTCGCCGCTGCCGGTGGTGGTGGCGGTGCAGGGGCTGTGTCTGGCCGGCGGGCTGGAGCTGATGCTGGGCGCCGACGTGGCCTTCGCGGCCGAGGATGCGCAGTTCGGGGACCAGCACGCGGCCTATGGCCTGGTGCCCGGCTGGGGCGGCAGCCAGCGCCTGCCGCGCATCGTGGGCCTGCGCCGCGCGATGGACCTGTTCTACACGGCGGGCCGGCTCGACGCTGCCACCGCGCGCGACTGGGGGCTGGTGAATCATGTGGTGCCGGCCGCCGATCTGCGGCAGGCGGCGCTGGACTACGCGCAGGCGCTTGCGGCCCGCAGCGCCAGCGGGCTCGCGGCCATGAAGCGCCTCGCGCGCGAGGGCCTGGAGCAGCCGCTGCCCGCCGCCCTGGCGCTGGAGCGCGAGCTGGCCGGTGTCGCCATCTCGGGGCCCGACGTGGCCGAGGGCCTGCAGGCCTTCGCCGAGCGGCGCACCCCGCGCTTCGCGGTGCGCGCCGTCGCTTGAGGCCGTTGCGGCGGCAGGTGCCTGCGCAACGGGTTGACGGGCATCAACGGCGGCCGGTGCAGCCTGAATAGACTGGGCCCCAGCCATGGACCTGATCGAGACTGACTTTCCGGTGGCGGCCGCCCGTCTGGGCGCCGCGCTGGCCGTCGGCCTGGTGGTGGGCCTGGAGCGCGGCTGGAACGATCGTGACGTGCCTGAAGGCGGCAGGGTGGCGGGCTTGCGCACCTTCACGCTCATCGGCCTGCTGGGCGGTGCGCTCGGGCTCGCGGGCAGCACCTGGCCCGCCGCGGCGGGGCTGGTAGCCGTGGCGTTGCTGTTCGCGGTGTCGTTCAGGCAGGCCGCGTCGGCCTCGGGCACGCTGAGCATCACCACGGCCATCGCGGGGCTGGTGACTTATGCGCTGGGTGTGCTGGCTGCGCAGGGGCATGTGCTGATCGCCGTAGGCGCCGCCACGGTGGTGGCCTTGCTGCTGGACCTGAAGGAGGAGCTGCATCGCGGGATCCGCCAGATCGCCCCGGCGGAGCTGGACGCGGTGCTGCAGCTCGGTGTGCTCACGGTCGTCGTGCTGCCCCTGCTGCCTGACGCAGGCTACGGACCCTACGGCGCGATCAATCCCTTCCGGCTCTGGGTGGCGGTGCTGCTGATTGCCGGCCTGTCGCTGGCCGGCCATGCGGCCAGCCGCTGGCGCGGCGCGCACCAGGGCCTGCTATGGGCCGCCCTGCTGGGCAGCCTGGCTTCCTCGACGGCCGCCACGCTGGCGCTGGCCCGCGCCGCCCGGGCGGAGCCCACGCTCGCCCCTGCGGCCGGCTCGGCTGCGGTGGCGGCCTGCGGCGTCATGTTCGTGCGCATGGCCGTGGTGGTGAGCCTGCTGCAGCCGCGCCTGGCCACCAGCCTGGGTGCGCTGCTGATGGTGATGGCCCTGGCCTGCCTCACGGCCGGTGCGGTGCTGTGGCGGCTGAAGCCGCCCGTGGCGTCCGCCGAGATCGCGACGAATGGCAAGGTGTTCGATCTGCCGACGGCGGTGGGATTCGGCGTGATGCTGGGCGCGGTGGCCCTGCTGGCCCGTGCGGCACGTGAGCACCTGGGCGAGTCCGGCCTGTATGGCGTGGCCTTCGTGTCCGGCCTGACGGACGTGGACGCGATCACCATCTCCACCATCGGGCTGGTGCGGGACGGCACCGCCCCGGTGGAGGTGGCCGCGCAGGCCATCGCGCTGGCGGTGCTCGCCAACATGGTCGTGAAGGCCACCATGGCGTGGTTCATCGGTGGCCGGGCGGTGGGCCAGCGTGTGGCGGGCGGCTATGCCGCCGCACTGGTCGTGGGCGGCATCGCGCTCGCGGCCACCGTGGCCTGAGTTCAGCCGCCTTCCAGCTGCTCCAGGGCCTGCTGCGCGCGGGCCAGGTCCATGCCGATCAGCGTGCGGCCGATGTCGTTCTCGGGCTCCTCGGCGCACAGCCGGTCATAGGCATGACGCAGGCGCAGGTAGTCCACCACGGCGCGCACCCAAGGGGGCTCGCGGCGGGTGGAGAAGGCATAGGGCGCGGTGCGCGGCAACAGCATGAAGGTAGGACGGGCACGCGCCACGAGCGACGCTGCCCGCCATCGTAGGCAGGCCGCGCGCCGTCGGCGAGCCACGTTCGTCGGCTGTGTGGTTTTGCGCACACCGCCGTGACATCAAGGCTGCGTCTGCAGCGAAGTCACGACGTATTGGCCGCCTTCCTTGGCGGCGGTGAAGGTGACCTTGTCGCCCGCCTTCACCTTGTCCAGCCAGGCACGGTCCTTCACCTCGAACACCATCGTCATGGGCGGCATGTCCAGGTTCTTGATCTCGCCATGCTTCAGCGTGATCTTGCCGGCGGACTTGTCGACCTTGCGTACTTCAGCCTCGGCGCGGTCGGCCTGCGCGTGCGCGGCGAAGGCGATCAGGGTGGTGGCCAGCAACGTGGTGATGCGTTTCATGGAAGCTCCTTCGGGCGTCGGTAAGGGTCAGGTCTTGAAGTACGAGGCGTAGACGCGGGTGGTGCCGTCGCGCTGGACCAGCAGCACATCATGCGGGTCACGTCGATTGCCGTAGATCGGGCCGTCCATGCCAGGCGACCCCACTGGCATGCCCGGCACGGTGAGGCCGATCGCGTCGGGCCGCTCCTGCAGCAGGCGGCGGATCTCGCGCGCCGGCACATGGCCTTCGATCGCGTAGCCGCCCACCAGGGCGGTGTGGCACGAGCCCAGGGCCTGCGGCATGCCCAGGCGGGCGCGCATGGCGGCGTTGCCCTTGTCATGCACGCGGCTGGCGAAGCCATTGGCCTCCAGGTAGGTGATCCAGTCCTTGCAGCAGCCGCAGTTGGGGTCCTTCCACACCTCCACCAGCACGCGGCTGGGGCCCTGGGCGCGCACGCCGGCGGCGGCGAAGGGCAGGGCAGCGGCCAGGGCCAGCAGGCGGCGGCGCCGCCAGATCGGTCGGGCAGGCACGGGGTTCATGGCTTCTTCTCCTGTGAGGCGGGCGTGACGACGACGGTTCCCACCATGCCGGCCTCGAAGTGGCCGGGCAGCAGGCAGGCGAACTGGAAGGTGCCGGGGCGGTTGAAATGCCACACGAGCTGGCCACGCTGGCCGGCGGCCACGTGGGCCATGTAGGGCTCGTCGTGTTCCATGCCGGGGTGCTTCTTCATCAGCTCGGCGTGGGCCGCCAGCTCCTCGGGCGTGCCGATCACCATCTCGTGCAGCAGGCGGCCGTTGTTGCGCACGACGAAGCGGATGGTCTCGCCCTCGCGCACGGTCAGGCGGTCCGGCGTGAAGCGCATCTGGTCGCTCATGCGGATCTCGATGGTGCGGGCGCCCCGGGCCTCGCCGGCGATGCCCCAGGGCTTCTGTTCCTTCACCACGGGGGCCGTCCCGTGCCGCTTGTGGGCTTCGCCGTGGGCGAGCGCCGCCGGCACCGCGAGGGCCGCGCACCAGGCCAGGGCCAGGCGGCGTGTCGAATCAATGTTCATGGTGACCTCCATGGGGTTTGCGTACGCGCATGGGATGTGCCCCGCGCGCGGGGGTGGCGGCTGGCTGGCGACTGGGCGCTGGCAGCTCGCCAGTGAACTCGTGGGCCACGGTGCCCGGCGGGTGCCGGAACCAGCCCGGATCGCCGTAGTCGCCGCGCTTCTGGTCGCGCCGGACCTTCAGCACGGTGAACATGCCGCCCATCTCGGCCGGGCCGAAGGGCCCCTTGCCGGTCATCATGGGCAGGGTGTTGTCCGGCAGGGGCATCTCCATCTCGCCCATGTCGGCCATGCCGCGCTCACCCATCACCATGTAGTCGGGCACCAGTTTCTGCATCTTGCGCACCAGGCCGCGGTGGTCCACGCCGATCATGGTGGGCACGCCGTGGCCCATGGCGTTCATGGTGTGGTGGCTCTTGTGGCAGTGGAGGGCCCAGTCGCCCTCCTCGTCGGCGATGAAGTCGAGCTGCCGCATCTGGCCCACGGCCACGTCGGCCGTCACCTCGTGCCAGCGCGCCGATTTCGGCACCGGCCCGCCGTCGGTGCCCGTCATCACGAACTCATGGCCGTGCAGGTGCACCGGGTGGTTGGTCATGGTGAGGTTGCCCACGCGCATGCGCACCCGTTCGCCCTGGCGCGCCACCAGCGGCGCGATGCCGGGGAACACGCGGCTGTTGAAGGTCCACAGGTTGAAGTCCAGCATGGTGTTCACGCGCGGCGTGTGGCTGCCGGGGTCGATGTCGTAGGCGGCGAGCAGCCAGCAGTAGTCGCGGTCCACCGGGTCGATCAGCGGATGCCGGCCCTTCGGGTGCGTGATCCACATGCCCATCATCCCCATCGCCATCTGCGTCATCTCGTCGGCGTGCGGGTGGTACATGAAGGTGCCGGGGCGGCGCGCCTCGAACTCGTAGACGAAGGTCTTGCCCACCGGGATCTGCGGCTGCGTGATGCCGCCCACGCCGTCCATGCCGTTGGGCAGGCGCTGGCCATGCCAGTGCACGGCCGTGTGCTCGGGCAGCTTGTTGGTGACGTAGATGCGCACCCGGTCGCCCTCGACCACCTCGATGGTGGGGCCGGGGCTCTGGCCGTTGTAGCCCCACAGGTGGGCCGTCATGCCGGGCGCGATCTCGCGCAGCACCGGCTCGGCCACCAGGTGAAACTCCTTCACGCCATCGCGCATGCGCCAAGGCAGCGTCCAGCCGTTGAGGGTGACCACCGGGTTGTAGGGGCGGCCATTGGGTGGCGCCAGGGGCGGGGCCGTGTCGGGCTTGTCCATCGTCACGGGTTCGGGCAGGGCGGCCATGGCCACCCGGCTCACCGAGGCGGCGGCCACGCCGGCCAGGGCGGCGCCGCCAAAGAAGGCTCTGCGTTGCATGGTCAGTGTCCCTTTGCTTCGTTGGCGGGCGCGGCGGCGCCGCCCGCGAGATCGGCCAGCGCGCCGGGCGAGGTGCCGGTGAGCGCGGTGCGCAGGTCGGTGTCGGCGATCCAGAAGTCGCGTTGCGCCGCGATCGCGCCGGTGACGGCGGTGACGTGGTTGCGGGTCTCGGCCAGCAGGTCCCACACGCTGGCGAGCATGCCGTTGTAGCGCAGCAGCGTCTCGTCGCTGATGAAGCGGCGCAGCGGCACCACCTCGTCGCGGTAATGGCGCGCCAGGTCGTACGCGGTGCGCCAGCCGTGCCAGGCCTCGCGTGCCTCGCTGCGGGCGCGCACGGCGGTGTCGCGCAGGCGGGCCTGGGCGAGGCGCAGGGTGGCGTCGGCGCGCGCGGTGCGTGCCTGACCCTGGTCGAAGAGGGGCAGGCCCAGCTCCAGCTCCCAGCCGCGCGTGGTGTCCCGGTGGCCGGCGGCGTTGTCGAAGGTGGTGTTGCGCATCAGGGCCAGCTCCACGCCATCGACGAGCGCGGTGGCGCGGGCGTAGCCCAGCTGGCCGGCTGTCTGCAGCGCCTGGTCTCGCGCGGCGCGCACGTCCAGCCGCTCGCGGATCGCGGTGGCTTCGATGTCCGCCGGCTCCGCCAGGGCGGCGGGCAGGTCGGGCAGGCGGTCCGCCAGGGTGTAGGCGGCGGCCTCGGCACCCCACAGCCCCATGAGGCGCGTGAGGCGCTCGCGCGCCGCCACGGCCTGCTGCTCGGCGCGGGCGAGCTGCGCGGTCACCTCCGCCATCGTCGACTGCTCGCGGGCCTGCTGCAGGCGGCTGAAGTTGCCCGCGCCGACCATCCGGCGCGCCAGTTCGGCACCCGCCTCGGCGGCCTCCATCGCGTCGCGCAGGTAGCGCGCCGTCTGCGCCGCGGCGACGGCCTGTACCCAGGCCTTGCGCGTGTCCGCGGCGACGCGGATCACCTCCTGCGCCGCCTGCAGCCGGGCGATGGCCGTCTGCTCGCCAGCCAGGCGGGCCCGCCAGGGCAGCGTGAAGAGATCCAGCACGTTGAAGCGCAGCAGCCGTTCGAACTCCACCGTCTGGCCTTCGCGCAGGCGGCTGAAGGCGAAGTGCGGATTGGGCAGCGCGGCGGCCTGCGCGCGGTCGGCCTCGGACAGCGAGAGCGCGGCCAGGCTGGCGTCGAGCGCCGGGTTGCGCGCGAGGGCGATCCGCACGGCGGTGTCGGCGTCCAGCGGTCCGGCGGGCAACTGCGCGCGCGCCGTACCTGCGGCACCGGTCACGCCGATGCGATCGCCGGCGGTCTGCAGCACCTGCTGCCGCTGGACCTGGGGCTCGGGCACGCTGGCGCAGCCGGCGAGCAGCAGCGCGGCCGCCAGCGTGGCGAGAAGTCGGGGGGAAGGGGTCATGCCGGCCTCCTAGTGGCGATGGGCGGGCGCCGGCGCCGGTGCTGGCGTGGGCGCTGGCGTCGGGGCGACATCGGCTGCGCGCGGTGCCAGCCGGGGGCTGCCCGCCGGGGCCACTTGCTGCTGCTCCCAGCGCAGGATGTCGATGTGGCCGCGCGGGAAGCGCGCGACCTCGGCATTGGCGCGCTTCCAGTCGCCCGGGCCTTCGGCCACGCCGGCCGGGCGTGGCGGCAGCACGGAGCGGTAGGTCGGGCGCGGCGCGGAGGCCGCGGGGTCCGCCGGGTCGGCGGGGCCGGACGCGGGCGCGACCAGCGGGATGCAGGTGGCGGCCAGCGCGGCCGCCCGAAACAGGGCATGCATGGAATCTCTCCGGCTGCGGAACACAGCGTCGGGCATCCCGTTCAGGGACGCGCCGGACGCACCACGGGCAGGGAGATCAGGAAATGGGCGGCTTGAACAGCCCGGCCGGCGCGATGCTCATGATCGCGTCGTTGCGGGAGGCGGGCACAGGCTGCGCCACGGCAGCCGGCAGGTGGGGCGCGGAGGGCAGCAGCACGCCCACGGCGGAACAGATCTGGCAGGCCGAACAGGTGGGGCAGTCAGCGCGCGTGTCGGCCGGCTGCGGCGCATCCGCGTCGGCTGGCGCGGGCAGCAGGGCGGCGGCTTGCATGCCATGGCAATCCGGCTCGGCTGCTGGGGCCTTGTCGTGCAGGTCATGCGTCGCATCCAGGTGCACCCCCTGGCTGGCCGCCGCAAGCCGGGTGACGAGCATCTCGCCGGCCATGGCATCGCCCACCCAGCCGCGCACGGACAGCAGCAGGACGAGGGTGAGGAGCAGCCAGCGGCGCATGGAACGGATGATACGGGGCTGTGCGATCCGGCGCTCAGGCCGGCGCCAGGCGGGCGCGGGCCTGGGTGATCCAGCCAGCCAGGCCGTCGAGCAGGTCGGCGTCGCTGAACGAGCAGCTCTCGCCGCTGAAGAGGGCGCTGGACTCGACGCTGTCCAGCAGCCGGCCCAGTACCTCGTCATAGCGGGGCGGCAGAGCTGGCAGCGCGGCCGCATGGCCGCGGGCCAGCACCACGAACTGCGCCGGCGTGACCTCTCCGGCGCGCAGCCGCGCGAGCGCGGCCTCCAGTTCGTCCAGCGGTGTCACTGGATCGGCCGCGGCAGCGGCATGCGCTTGCGCTGCATCACCTCGCGCAGGCGGTTCGGGTAGTCGGTGATGATGCCGTCCACGCCCCAGTCGATCAGCCGCTCCATCGCTGCCGGCTCGTTGACCGTCCACGGGATCACCTTCAGGCCCAGGCCTTGCGCCTCCTTGACCAGCGCCTCCGTGAGCGCGCCCTGGTTGGGCGACCAGGTGGCGCCGCCGGCGGCCTTGACCATGCGCGGCACGCTGCCGCCATGGTCGGCCAGCTTGAAGCCGGCCGTCCAGCGCTCGTCCTTCACGTTGTCGTTGTTGGCGGTCTGGATGGTCAGGTACACGGTGGGGATGGACGGCTCGCGCTTCTGCATCAGCTGCAGCGTGCGCCAGTCGAAGGACTGGATCGTGACCCGGTCGGTCACCTTGTGTTCCTTGATGGCGCCGATCAGCAGGTCGACCATGGACTCCGGCGACACGGTCTCGTCCGGGCGGGTGGGGTTGATCTTGGTCTCGATGTTGAAGCCCACCTGGCGGCCGGCCACCGCGTTGACCATCTGGAACACGTCCACCAGCCGCGGAATCCGGGTGCGGTCGGCGGGCTGCTGCTCCTTGAAGGTCTCGGCGTACGAGGTGCCCGGCTTGATGCGGCCCACGTCGTAGGCCTGGATCATCTTGGTGCTCATGTTCTTCAGCAGCGGGCCGCGCTCGCCCTCCAGCCACTGGCCCACCAGATCGCGGGTGAACACCGGGTTCAGGTAGGGGTCATGGGCCACCACGAGCTGCTGGTCGGCGGCGACGCCGACGTCGAGTTCGAGCGTGTTCACGCCGATGCGCAGGGCGCGCTCGAAGGCCACCATGGTGTTCTCCGGGGCCAGGCCGCGCGCGCCGCGGTGGCCCTGCAGGTCGAAGCGGCGGGCCGCCGCGCCGCTGGCGGGCGCCTGGCTGGCGGGCATCGGGGCGCAGGCCGCCAGGGCGGCCATGGCGAAGGGGGCAAGGAGCAGGCTTCTCTTTTTCATGGGGTGCGATTGTCTCAAGTTCGGCTTTGGTAGATTCCCGAGGTCCAGCCAGGCCAGACCCATGACCCAGAGCCCCCCAGCCGCCCCTTGGTTCCCGCAGCCGACCGTGACCGCCCGCGGGGTGCGCGCGTGAGCGCCCGCTTCGCGGATGTCGTCGGCGTCCGGGTCGACGAGGCGGCGGAGGGCCGCAGCGTCCTGCGCCTGTCCCTGGCGCCGCTGCACCTCAACGTGCATGGCATCGTGCACGGCGGGGTGCCCTTCACCCTGGCCGACACGGCCATGGGCGCGGCGGTCCATTCCCGGCTGGCGCCCGGACAGGCCTGCGTGACAGTGGAGATCAAGATCAGCTTTTTCAAGCCCGCCCAGGGCGACGAGCTGGTGGCCGTGGCGCGCGTGGTGCACCTGGGCCGCACCCTGGCCCACGTGGAGGCGGACGTCCACGCCGGCGAACGACTGATCGCCCGCGCCACGGGCACCTTCGCCGTGATCGACCGCAAGCCATGAGCGGGGCCGCCAGCGTCGCGGCCACCCCTGCGGCACCCGGGGCGACGCGCTGCCCGAGCTGCCGCCGCGCCATGCAGGTGCTGGACCTGAGCGCCCACTACGGCCGCCGGGTGGAGATCGACCTGTGTCCGGCCTGCCATCTGCTGTGGTTCGATGGCACCGAGTCGGTGCGCCTCAGCGGCCGCGGCGTTCTGGACGTGCTGCGCGCCATCCAGGCTTCGCACGGGCAGGCGCACGAACCGCTGGCTTCCACGCTGGCCTGCCCCCGCTGCGAGACACGGCTGCAGCGCAGCGCCAACCTCACCGCGCTCGGCCCGACCGCCCACCATGAGTGTCCGCGCGGCCACGGTGCTGCGCAATCCTTCTCGCTTTACCTCGCGGAGAAGGGCTTCCTGCGGCCGCTCTACCGGCCCGAGGTGGAGCAGCTGCGCAAGCGCCCCGAGGACCGGCAGGTGTACTTCTGCCTGAACTGCGGCGCCCCGCTGGACCCGCGCTCACGCGAGGCATGCAGCTTCTGCGCCTCGCCGGTGCAGGTGGTGGACGTGCTGCCCTTGCTGCGCGCGGTGGACCGCCAGACCGGCCAGCTCGGGGCCGGGTCGGCCACCACGGGCGGGCTCAAGCCCATGCATCACGCCTGCCCGCACTGCGGCGCGCAGGTGGACCTGCTGCGTGACCGGCGCTGCGAGAGCTGCACCATGCCGGTGGCGCTGAGCCACCTGGGTGAGGCGCTGCGGCTGATCGAACCCCTGGCCCCCGCGGTGGAGGCCGGCCAGGCCACGCCTGAGTTGCGGCGCCGTCGCCTGGCCGAGTCGCTGGACGGCGCGCCCACCGGCCTGCCGCCTTCGCGGCCGGCGCACGGCTACCAGCATTCGCTGTGGGTCTACTTCGCCGCCGCCGGCGTGATGCTGCTGCTGGGCATGCTGGCGGTCTGGGTCGCGCGCTGACCCCTTGGCTGCTATAAACCGTTCCCGGAGGGATCCATCATGCTGCTGCTCTTCGCCGGTCTGTTCCTGATCCTGCTCGGGCTGTTTGCCGGCGTGGTGCTGGTCGCCGCCCCGCTGGGCCTGGTGCCCTGGCACCCGGGCGCGGTGCTGTGGGTGCTGTTCCCGGCCTTCAGCATCACCGGCTTCGTGCTGTTCGCCATCGGCGGGCGCAGCGCCCAGGTGCGCAGCGGCTCGCTCGCCGTCTCCGCCCTGCTGCTGGTGCTGGCGCTCGCCTCCGCCGCCGGCCTGGTGCTGCAGGCCGCCGACGTGCTGGGCGCCAACGGCAGCAGCCTGTCGCTGTGGTACGTGATGCTGGTGGCCGGCTTCATCGGCGTGGTCGGCGCGGCCTCGCTCGGCCGCCTGCCGGACCAGTCCTCCGCCTGACCCGCTTCCCTCGACCGCTCAGTCCAGCTTCGCGCCCGACTTCTTCACCGCCTCGGCCCAGCGCGGCATCTCGGCGGCCAGGAACTTCGCGAAATCCTCCGCGCCCAGGAAGGCCGGGTCGGCGCCCTGCGTGATCATGCGGTTGCGGATCTCCGGGCTGGTGAGCACCTGCCGGAACGCGTCGCTCAGGCGGTCGCGCACGTCACGCGGCAGGTTGGCCGGCGCCAGGAAGCCATAGAAGCCGACCACCTCGAAATCCTTCAGGCCGCTCTCCATCACGGTCGGGATGTCCGGCAGGGCCGGGTTGCGCTCGCGGCTGGTCACGGCCAGCGCGCGCACCTTGCCCTGCTTGTGATAGGCCGCCGCCTGCGGGATCGACTCGGCCATGAACTGCACCTGGCCGGCCATCAGGTCGGTGAAGGCGGGCGCGCTGCCGCGGTAGGGGATGTGCACCATGAACAGGCCGGTGGCGCTCTTGAACATCTCCGGCACCAGGTGGCTGATGCCGCCGTTGCCGGCCGAGCCGTAGTTCACCTGTCCGGGCCGGGCGCGGGCGTAGTCCATGAAGTCCTTGAGGCTCAGGACCGGCACCTTGGGGTTGACCAGCAGCGCCAGCGGCTGCATGGCGCTGCGGGCGATGGGCGTGAAGTCGCGCAGGGTCTGGTAGGGCAGCTTGCCGTACAGGGCGGGGTTGATCACCATCACGCCGGTGTTGGCCAGCATCAGGGTGTAGCCGTCGGGCGCGGACTTCATCACCTCCTGCGCGCCCACGGTGCCGCCGGCGCCGGCCTTGTAGTCGATCACGATGGGCTGGCCCAGCACGGCCTGCAGGCGCTCGGACAGCAGCCGCGCGTGCTGGTCCAGCGGGCCGCCGGCGGGGAAGCCGATCACCAGGCGGATCGGCTTCTCGGGGTAGGCGGCGTGGGCGCCGAGCGTGGCCAGCGAGATCAGGGCCGCGGCGGCGGCTTTCCAGAGGGTCATGCGGAGTCTCCGTGGGGATCGTTCTTCAGGGTGAAGCCGGATCGTAGCTCTGCCGTGGCGTCGCCCAGGCGACCCCGGATCGGGGCTTTCCCGATGCTGCGGCCGCACCGGCTCGCCATGATGGCGGACCCTTCCGGACACCTTTCCATGGACCGACCGCACCACCGCTTCTGGCCCAAGCGCCTGCCCCGTTCGCTGACCCTGCCCGCCACGTCGCTGTGGGACAACCTCGAGACCAGTGCGCGCCGCTACCCGGACAAGGCGGCCCTCGTCTTCTTCGGCCAGGTCATCACCTACGCCGGACTGCAGGCGCAGGCCGAGCGCCTGGCGGCCCGCCTGGCGGCGCTCGGCGTGGCCCGCGGTGACCGCGTCGTGCTGTGCATGCAGAACTGCCCGCAGCTCGTGATCGCGCACTTCGCCATCCTGCGCGCCAACGCGGTGGTGGTGCCGGTCAACCCGATGAACCGGGCCGAGGAGCTGAAGCACTACATCACCGATCCGCAGGCGCGGGTGGCCATCACCACCGGGGACCTCGCGGCCGAGTGGGCCCAGGCGCATGCGGAGCTGCCGGCGGGCGGCCGCCTGGCGCACCTGATCGTCACGCAGTTCACCGATGCCTTCGACCCCGCCCATGCCGAGGCGCAGGCCATGCCGGCGGCCTGGCGCGACTGGCTGCTCACCCGGCACGCGCTGCCCGCGCTGGAAGGCGCGCACACCCATGCGTGGACCGAAGCGCTGGACAATGCGCTGGCGCCACCCGCGCTCACGGTCGGCCCGGCCGACCTGGCCGTGCTGCCTTACACCAGCGGCACCACGGGCCAGCCCAAGGGCTGCATGCACCCGCACCGCAGCCTGATGCACAACGCCATCGCCAGCACCGTCTGGGGCAATGGCACGCAGGAGAACGTGACGCTGCTGGTGGTGCCCATGTTCCACATCACCGGCATGGTGAGCGTGATGCACGCCAGCATCTACATGGCCGCCACCATCGTGCTCATGCCCCGCTGGGACCGCGAGCTGGCCGGTGCGCTGATCTCGCGCCACCAGGTGACGAGCTGGACGAACATCCCCACCATGGTGATCGACCTGCTGGGCAGCCCGAACTTCGCCAGCTTCGACCTCACCAGCCTGGTCCACATCGGCGGTGGTGGCGCCGCCATGCCGCAGGCGGTGGCGCAGCGCCTGCTGGACCTGTATGGCCTGCGCTACGTCGAGGGCTACGGCCTCACCGAGACGGCCGCGCCGTCGCACAGCAACCCGCCGGACGCCCCCAAGCAGCAGTGCCTGGGCATCCCGTTCATGAGCTGCGACGCGCGGGTGATCGACCCCGAGACCCTGCAGGAGATGCCGCCCGGCGAGCAGGGCGAGATCATCATCCATGGCCCGATGGTGTTCGAGGGCTACTGGCAGCGGCCCGAGGCCACGGCCGCCGCCTTCATCGAGTTCGAGGGCAAGCGGTTCTTCCGCTCGGGCGATCTCGGGCGGGTGGACGAGGAGGGCTACTTCTTCCTCACCGACCGCTTGAAGCGCATGATCAATGCCTCCGGCTTCAAGGTGTGGCCAGCCGAGGTGGAGGCACTGATGTTCCGCCACCCCGCCATCCAGGAGGCCTGCGTCATCGCCGCGCGCGACAGCTACCGCGGCGAGACCGTGAAGGCAGTGGTCGTGCTGCGCGCCAGCCACAAGGGCCAGGTGAGTGAGCAGGCCATCATCGACTGGTGCCGCGAGCACATGGCCGTCTACAAGGTGCCCCGCATCGTGCAGTTTGCCGAGGCGCTGCCCAAGAGCGGCAGCGGCAAGGTGATGTGGCGCACGCTGCAGGAGGCCGAGGGCCGTTCGTAGCGCCGGCGCCGCAGGCCCGATTGCGCCGGGTCGAGCGGCGGCCCTACACTGGTGCCTCTCCACCTGTCGAGGTGGATGGAGGGATCCATGACGACCACCCTGCCGCCCAGCACCGCCTGGCGTGAGCGTGTTGCGCCCGACGAGGCGGCGCGCTATGCCCGCCATGCCGATGTGTTCGCGGGCATCCAGCAGCGCAAGAACGAACGCTGGGGCAACGGCCGGACCCTGCACCGCAAGCAGCTGGCCGCCGCGCGTGGCACGCTGGAGGTGCTCGATGGCATTCCGGCCTATGCGGCGCACGGCCTGTTCGCGCAGCCGATGGACCACGAGGTGTGGGTCCGCCTGTCCAACGGCGGCTTCGACCGCGCCCCCGACCGCGTGCCCGACATCCGCGGTTTCGCGATGCGTGTGTTCGGCGTCGAAGGCGATTCGGCGCTCGGCAACGGGCCGGCCCGCAGCCAGGACTTCACCCTCATCAACCAGGAAGTGTTCGCCTTCCCGTCCAGCGACGAGTTCGTCGCGTTCGCCGCCGCTGCCTCCAACGGCAACGGCGAGCTGCTGAAATACCTGTTCCGGCGCCATGGCGTGTTCGGCCTGCCGCGCCAGCTGGCGCTGCTGGCGCGCACGGCCGGGCGGCCCTTCAGCGGCTTCGCCACCGAAACCCTCTTCAGCTGCCTGCCCATGGCCTGCGGGCCCTACGCGGTGCGGGTGCGGCTGGTGCCAGCGGCCTCCAACGGCGCGCCCGACGGCGCCGCCAAGGCCGACTGGGGCGCCGATTTCGCGCGGCGCCTGGCGGCCGGCCCGCTGCACTGGGATCTTCAGCTTCAGTACTACGCCTCGGATGGCGACACGCCGATCGAGGATCCCACGGTCAACTGGCCCACGCCCTACACGACGGTGGCGCGCCTGATGCTCCCCCCGCAGGACCTGGCCTCACCCGAGGGCGAGGCCTTCTCGCGCGAGGTCGAGGCCACGGTCATCGACCCATGGCAGGCTCTGGCCGACCACCGGCCCCTGGGCGACATCCAGCGGGCCCGAAAGGCGGTCTACTACCGCAGTCAGCAGGGGCGCGGGGCCGGCTGACCGCCCCCGGATGCCTGCGCGTCACGCGGGGGCATCGCGGCGCGCCTAGACTCGCGGCGCAACTTCCCTTCGACATGGCCCGCATCCTCGTCACCGGCGCGTCCGGCTTCATCGGCGGCACCCTCGTGCGCGCTCTCCAGGCGCGTGGCGACACGGTCGTGCGCGTGCTCCGGCATCCGCCCGCCGGCGCGCGCGACGTGCTGCAGGCCGACTTCGCCTCGGTGCCCGGTCGTGACTGGTGGCAGCCCCGGCTCGCCGGCATCGACGCGGTGGTGAACGCCGTGGGCATCCTGCGCGAGGACCGGCAGCGCAGCTTCCGCGCGCTGCACACCGAGGCACCGGCGGAGCTGTTCCATGCCTGTGCGGCCGCGGGCGTGCCGGTGGTGGTGCAGGTGTCCTCGCTCGGGTCGGACGAGAACGGTTTCACCGCCTACCAGCGCAGCAAGAAGGCAGCGGACGACGTGCTGCGCAGCCTGCCGCTGGCAGGTGCCGTGGTGCAGCCCTCGGCCGTGTACGGCCCGGGCGGCAGCAGCACCGCGATGTTCAACACCATGGCGCGCGCGCCGGTGCTCGCGCTGCCCGATGGCGGCCGCATGGCGATGCAGCCGGTGCACGTGGCCGACGTGGTGGCCGGCATCCTCGCCGTGCTCGATGCGCCGCCGAAGCCGGTGCGCACGCTGCACTTCGCCGGGCCAGAGGCCATGCCGTTCCGCGAGTTCCTCGCGCGGCTGCGCGCGGCGCTGGGCGTCCGCAGTCCGCTGCGCACCTTGCCCCTGCCGGCGCCGCTGTTCCGGCTGGGCGCTTCGCTCGCGGGCCTGGTGCCGGCGAGCCCGCTGGATGCCGATACCGCGGCGATGCTGCTGGCGGGCAGTCGCACGGATCAGAATGCCTTGCCAGCCTTGCTGGGGCATGCGCCGCGGGCGGTGGAGGCTTTCGTGGCTGGCTGAGCCGGGCTCGCGATTTCCGTGTAGGCTGGGGTGGAGCGCCCGCGCAACCCCAGCGATCCCGAACCATGCACATCACCCGCATCGAACCCTTCATCCTCCACGTGCCGGTCACCGGCTCGCAGATCGCCGACAGCACGCACAGCATCACCCACTGGGGCGTGGTGGGCGCGCGCATCGACACCGACACCGGGCTGTCCGGCTACGGCTTCACCGGCACCCATGCCCATCTGCCCGGTGACCAGCTCATCACGCGTTGCATCGAGACCTGCCATGCGCCCCTGCTGCTGGGGGAGGATCCGCGCGACGTGCAGCGGCTGTGGCTCAAGCTGGCGCGCAACCCCGCGCTGCAGTGGATCGGCCGCGCCGGCATCACCACGCTGTCGCAGGCCGCCATCGACGTGGCGCTGTGGGATCTGAAGGCCAAGGCCGCGGGCGTGCCCCTGTGGCAGCTGCTGGGCGGCCAGGTGCGCGAGAAGGTCCGCGCGTACAACACCGACATCGGCTGGCTCTCGATTCCCGACGAACAGCTGGTCGAAGGCGCGCGCCGCGCCGTGGCGCAGGGCTTCAGCGGCATCAAGATCAAGGTCGGCTCCACGGTGGAGCGGGACCTGCGCCGCTTGGCCGCCGTGCGCGCCGCCATAGGGCCGGATGTGACGCTGGCCGTGGACGGCAATGGCAAGTGGGACCTGGCGACCTGCCTGCGCTTCTGCCGGGGCGCGGAGCCGCACGACGTGTACTGGTTCGAGGAGCCGCTCTGGTACGACGACGTGAAGGGCCACGCCGCGCTGGCCCGCGCCACCACGGTGCCGGTGGCGCTGGGCGAGCAGCTCTACACGCAGGATGCGTTCAGCGAGTTCTTCCACCAGGGCGCCATCCACTGGGTGCAGCCGGACGTGACGCGCATGGCCGGCGTGACGGAGGTGTGGCGCGTCTGCGAGACGGCGCACGCGTACCGCCTGCCGGTGGCGCCGCACGCCGGCGACATGAGCCAGGTGCACGTGCACCTGAGCTACGCGCATCCGGCCTGCCAGGTGCTGGAGTACATCCCCTGGATCAAGGACTGCTTCACCGACCCGGCCGAGGTGGTGGGGGGCTTCTTCCGCCGGCCGGCGGAGCCGGGCGCGGGCACCACGCCCACGCCGGAGGCATGGGCCCGGTATCGGCAGCCGACGGCTTGAGGCGCCATGCCCCTGAGCGCCGCAGGGCCAACCCTGCGCTTCGGCGCCGCCTGCGCTACCGTGGCGGCCTCATCCAACCAAGGAGTCCGTCATGCGTGCACCCCTCGTCCTCGCGCTGGGCCTGGCCTTCGGCGCATCCGCCTGGGCCCACAACTGTCCGAACGAGATGAAGGCCATCGACGCGAAGCTGGCCACGAAGCCGCAGATGTCGAAGGAAAACATGGACAAGGTGATGGCCCTGCGCAAGAGCGGCGAAGACCATCACAAGGCTGGCAAGCACACCGAGTCGATGAAGGACCTCGGCGAAGCGAAGAAGATGCTGGGGCTCTGAGGCGCGATCGCTGGGATTGCGCTGCGCTCCATCGCCAGCCTACGGGGGCGGGGTGGGGTAAAGC
>NZ_JAYRZR010000033.1:0-41495 GCF_041916345.1 Ramlibacter sp. | reverse complement strand
GTCCTTTTGCTGGCGTCCACCGTGGAGTTGCTCATGAGGTCCTCGAGGATCTTGTGTTGTGTCGCTGGATCAGGGTCAACCCGCGATTGTAGCGGAGCGGTCAAGCCCTCCATGAAGCACGAGACCTTGCCGCATACTCGGCGGCATCTCAACTCGTACCAAGGACTGTGGCCATGGGCATGCTCCAGGAATTCCGGCAATTCGCCGTCAAGGGCAACGTGATGGACCTGGCGGTCGGCGTCATCATCGGCGCGGCCTTCGGCAAGATCGTGGACTCCCTCGTCGGCGACGTGGTGATGCCGACGATCGGCGCCGTCATCGGCAAGCTCGACTTCTCGCAGTTCTTCGTCGTGCTCGGCAACGTGCCCCCGGGCACCGCCATGACGCTCGACGCCCTCAAGAAGGCCGGCGTGCCGGTGCTGGCCTGGGGCAGCTTCCTGACCGTGCTGGTCAACTTCGTCATTCTGGCGTTCGTCATCTTCCTCATGGTGCGGCAGGTCAACCGCCTGCGCAGCGAGACCCCGGCCGAGCCGCCGGCCGCGCCGCCGCCCCCGGCGGAGGACGTGCTGCTGCTGCGCGAGATCCGCGACGCCCTGCGCAAGCAGTGAACCGCCGGCGGGCGTCTCAGCCGCCCGCCAGGCGACGCGCCATCCGGATGGCGGCCAGCAGGCTGGCCGCATCGGCCACGCCGCGACCCGCGATGTCGTAGGCCGTGCCGTGGTCCGGGCTGGTGCGCACCAGGGGCAGGCCCAGGGTGACGTTCACGCCCTGCTCCACCCCCAGGTACTTCACCGGGATCAGCCCCTGGTCGTGGTACATCGCCACCACCACGTCGAACTCGCCCCGCCGCGCCCGCATGAAGACGGTGTCCGGCGCGAACGGGCCGTGCACGTCGCCGCCGGCGGCCCGCGCCGCCGCCACGGCCGGCCCGATCACCGTTTGCTCCTCGTCACCGAACAGGCCGTCCTCGCCGGCATGCGGGTTGAGGCCCGCCACCGCGATGCGGGGCGCGCGGCCGAGCAGCCGCCCGAGGGCCGCCTGGGTGATGCGGAGCGTGGTCGCCACGTTGTCGGGTGTCACTGCCTCGATCGCCTGGCGCAGCGACAGGTGGATGCTCACCAGCACGGTCCGCAGCTCGTCATTGGCGAGCATCATGCGAACCGGCATGTCCGCGACCGGCACGCCAGCCTGCGCGGCGGCCTCGGCCTGCAGCAGCTCGGTGTGGCCTGGATAGGCCACACCGGCGGCCGCCAGCGCCGACTTGTTCAGCGGCGCGGTCACCAGCCCGGCGATGTCGCCGGCCAGCGCGGCACGCGCGGCCCACACCACCGCCTCCGCCGCCAGTGCCCCACCCCGCGCGCTGGCCACGCCGATGGCGGGCAACTCCGAAGAGCGTGCCAGCGGCCCCGGTTCCAGCACTGGCAGGCAGCGAGGCGGCACCTGCGACAGATCGGCCACCGAGTCGATCCGTGCCACCGGCAGCGCCATGCCAGCCTCGGCCACCCAGGCGGCAGCGCGCCGCAGGCTGGCCACCTGGCCCACGACGAAGCAGCCCGCCACATCCGCCGGCGCCGACTGGAAGGCGCGCGCGATGATCTCGGGGCCGATGCCGGCCGGGTCGCCCAGGGAGATGGCCAGCGGCCGCCGGGGGGAAGCCATGGCGTCAGGCCGGGTTGTCGACGTCGACGAAGACGTGCTCGAGGCCGAAGCGCTCGGCCACGTGGGCGGCCACGGCCTGTACGCCGTAGCGCTCGGTGGCGTGGTGCCCGCAGGCGAGGAACGCGACGCCGCTCTCGCGCGCATAGTGCGCCTGGGGCTCCGAGATCTCGCCGGTGAGGAACGCGTCGACGCCGGCGGCGATGGCCGCCTCGAAGTACGACTGCGCGCCGCCGGTGCACCAGGCGACGCGACGGATCGGCCCGCCGGCGCCGGGCACGCAGATCACCGGGCGGCCCAGCGCGGCCTCGGCGTGGCGCGCGAGTGCGGCGGCATCGGCGAAGGCCGCGCCGCCCGCGGGTTCGCCCAGGCAGGCCAGATCCTGATCGCCGAAGCGGCCGGTCACGGCCAGTCCCAGCACGCGCGCCAGGCAGGCGTTGTTACCCAGCTCCGGGTGCGCGTCCAGCGGCAGGTGGTAGGCGAACAGGTTGATGTCGTGGGCCAGCAGCAAGGCCAGGCGCCGCTTCATCCAGCCGGTGACGCGGCCGTCCTGGCCACGCCAGAACAGGCCGTGATGCACCAGCACGGCGTCGGCACGCTCGGCGACGGCCGCCTCGATCAGCGCCAGGCTGGCCGTGACACCGGAGACGATGCGGTGGATCGCCGGCCGGCCCTCGACCTGCAGGCCGTTCGGGCCGTAGTCGCGGAAGCGCTCCGGCTGCAGCAGCTCGTCGAGCGCCTGCTGGAGTTGGGGCCTGGTCGTCATGGTTCGGCGCGTTCGGTGGGCGAAGCGTCGATTCTCCTACGGGTCGGCCCTATGCCGGGGCCGCCGCGCGCCGCAATAATGGGCTGCGGCCGGCCGTGGGCCCGCCGCCATCGGAAAGGGTGCATGAGCGCGCTGGAACTGGTGATCTGGAGCATGGCGCTGGGGGCGATCGCCACCGTCGGCGTGGCGCGCCTGGCCGACCTGCTGGTGCGACCCAGCGAGGCGCAGGTGCGTGCCGTGGCCTTCCACGCCACCGTCTTCCTGGTCGTGCTCGTGCTGTCCGGCGTGCTGGGCCACCTGGCCCAGTCAGCCGCCGAACGCCTGCATGTGCTGCAGGTGCTGGCCGGTCCGCTGGGGGTGGGCCTGGCGAACTTCTGGATCCGCGGCTGGCTGTCGGCGCACCAGCGCGATCGCCTCATGTCCATCGGCCTGCGCGTGGCGGCGCTGCTGCTGCCGCTGGGTGGCGTGGGCGCCGTGCTGCTGCTGCCTCGCGAGCTGCAGCTGCCGGCGGCCGCGGGCCTTTCGCTGGTGGGCAGCAGCATGACGCTGTGGCTCACCTTCCGCGGCTGGCTGATGGGCGACCGTCTCGCGCTGGTGATGGCCATCGGCTGCCTGCTCACCTTGCCGGCCATCGGCGGCATGTACGCGCTCGCGATGAACCTGTCCGACATCGGCCCGGCCTGGCAGGCGGTGTTCGCGCTGTGCGCCGCGCTCAGCAACGGGCTGGCCGGCTTCGTCCTCTGGCGGCGCGACCGCCACGAGTGGAAGGCGCGCCGCAACGAGAACGCCGAGCTGCCGATCGACCCGGTCACCAAGCTCCTGGGCGGCAAGGAGCTGGTGCGCAAGCTCATCGTCGCCCAGCGCCGGCGGCGCCGCACCCGGCGCGACGGCGCCGTGCTGGCCATCCTCATCTTCGACCTCGACCGCATCAGTGCGCAGGTGGGCAGCGCGGGCGTGCACGAGATGCTCATCACCATCGGCGGCCGCATCCAGCGGCAGGTGGGCGTGGTCAACCCGGTGGGCCGCTACTGGGAACGCTGCTTCGTGACGCTGGTGGAGGCGATCCATTCGCCGGCCTGGCTGCGCACGCTGGGCCTGCGCGTGGCCACCAGCCTGCGGCAGCCGGTGGAGGTGGCCGGGCTCGATGGCCAGCGCGTCAAGATCCGGCTCGACATCGGCGTGGGCGTCGTCCACCTGGTGCCCGGCCCGCTGGAGGTGGAGGACGTCCTGCACGACGCGGAGCAGATGGCAGAGGCCGCGCGCGGCATGCGGTCGCGCGCCGCGATCATGGACCCCACCACCGGCAAGGTGGTGCCGGTGGAGGTGGCCAACCTCGGCCCGCGGCGGCATCGCCACGGCGCCGCCGCGCACGCTGACGCCGTGCCGCATGCCGTACCGGGCGCGCACCGGCCCGCGCGCGGCTGAAGGCCGCCGGTCTACACTCGGCTTTTCCCGGTGCGGGCAACATGAAACGTCTCTGGCTGGTCTTCTCGCAGGCGGTCACGGTGCTGCTGGCGGCCTATTTCGTGGTCGCCACGCTCAAGCCCGACTGGCTGGGTCGGCGCCCCTCGCTGCCCGCGGCGGGCAACGTCTCCCTGATCGAGGCACCCGCGCCGGCGCCGGGCACGGTACCGCCCGGCAGCCTGCGTGCCGCCGCACAGCGCGCCGCCGCCGCGGTGGTCAGCATCAGCACCAGCAAGACCACCCGCCATCCCGGCTCCAACGACCCCTGGTTCCGCTTCTTCTTCGGCGACCAGGGCTCGGTGCCGCAGACCGGCCTGGGCAGCGGCGTGATCATCAGCGCCGAGGGCTTCATCCTCACCAACAACCACGTCATCGAGGGCGCGACCGAGATCGAGGTGGCCCTCAACGACAGCCGCAAGGCGCAGGCGCGGGTGATCGGCACCGACCCCGAGACCGATCTCGCCATCCTCAAGATCCAGCTCGACCGGCTGCCGGTCATCACCCTGGGCAACTCCGACGCGCTGCAGGTGGGTGACCAGGTGCTGGCCATCGGCAACCCGTTCGGCGTGGGTCAGACGGTCACCAGCGGCATCGTCAGCGCGCTGGGGCGCAGCCAGCTGGGCATCAACACCTTTGAGAACTTCATCCAGACCGACGCGGCCATCAACCCCGGCAACTCCGGCGGCGCCCTGGTGGACGTGAACGGCCACCTGATGGGCATCAACACCGCGATCTACTCGCGCTCGGGCGGCAGCATGGGCATCGGCTTCGCCATCCCCGTCTCCACGGCGAAGCTGGTGCTCGACGGCATCGTGCGCAACGGCGTGGTCACCCGCGGCTGGATCGGGGTGGAGCCGGCGGAGCTGTCCCCGGAGCTGATGGAGACCTTCGGCGTGAAGGCGCGCAAGGGCGTGCTGATCACCGGCGTGCTGCAGAACGGCCCGGCGGCCCAGGCCGGCATGCGCCCGGGTGACGTGGTGCTGCAGGTGGCAGGCCAGGAAACGGGCAATGTGTCCGAACTGCTGACCGCCGTGGCCTCCCTCAAGCCGGGCGTGCCGGCCACCTTCAGCGTGCAGCGACGCGAGGAATCCGTCGCGCTGACCGTCACCCCCGGCCAGCGGCCCAAGCCCCGCCAGGCCGCGCCGCGCTAGCGGCCGCGCCGCGACCGACCGCCCTTCGTCAGCTCTTGGGGTCGGCCTCGCCGGCCTGGGCGTCCTCGGGGGCCTTGGTGTGCTTGATGAAGAGCTGCGCCGCCCAGATGCCCACCTCGTACAGGATGCACATGGGAATGGCCAGCGCAAGTTGCGACACCACGTCCGGCGGGGTGATGATGGCCGCGATGATGAAGGCCAGCACGATGAAGTAGCCGCGGAACTCCTTGAGCTTCTCCACCGGCACCAGGCCCATGCGCGCCAGCACCACCACCACCACCGGCACCTCGAACGCGGCGCCGAAGGCGATGAACATGGTGAGCACGAAGGTCAGGTAGGCCTCGATGTCCGGCGCGGCGGTGATGCTCTTGGGCGCGAAGCTCTGGATGAAGGCGAACACCTGCCCGAAGACGAAGAAGTAGCAGAACGCCACGCCGATGAAGAACAGCACGGTGCTGGACACCACCAGCGGCATCACCAGCTTCTTCTCGTGCGAGTAGAGGCCGGGCGCCACGAAGGCCCAGACCTGGTAGAGCACCACCGGCAGCGCGATCAGGAAGGCCGCCATCAGCAGGATCTTCAGCGGCACGATGAACGGCGAGATCACCGAAGTGGCGATCAGCGTCGCGCCCTTGGGCAGGTGCGCGACCAGCGGCGCCGCGAGGATGTCGTACAGCGCGCCGGGGCCGGGATACAGCGCCAGCACCCCGGCCACCACGGCCACGGCGATGATCGCCTTGATCAGCCGGTCACGCAGCTCGACCAGGTGGGCGACGAATGGCTGCTCGGTGCCGGCCAGCTCGTCTTCCGGGTCTTTCGGGGATGTGGACATAGGGGGGCGGCCCGCGGCGCGGCGGACCGCGGCAGGGCGAGGCTCAGTTCAGCTTCTGCGGACGGTACTTTGCCACACGGGCCGCGCCGGACAGCGCGCGGGTGCGCACGCCGCTGCGGGCCTTGTACCAGTTGGGAACGGCGCCCTGCTTCACGCGCCACTTCTTCTTCGGGTGCCGGTACTCGGGGAACGCGGCCGGCTCCGGCAGGGCGGTGGCGGCAGAAGAGGCGGTCTCGGTCGCCTCCTGCCATTGCTTCTCGAAATCGGTGGTGGCCGACTGCACGGAGGACTCGACGTCGCGCGCGGCGGACTCCACCGAATCCTTCATCTTGCGCAGCTCGTCCAGCTCCATCGAGCGGTTCACCTCGGCCTTGACGTCGGCCACGTAGCGCTGTGCCTTGCCCAGCAGCGTGCCCACCGTGCGGGCCACGCGCGGCAGCTTCTCGGGGCCGATGACGATCAGCGCCACGGCGCCGATCAGCGCCATCTTGGACAAGCCCAGGTCGATCACGGGCGGCTCAGGACTTGGTCTTCGCCTCGACGTCGATGGTGGTCTTCTCGGGCGTCTGCGCGGCGGCCGTCACCTGGCCGGCCGGCGGCGTGGCCGCGTCGGCCTGAGGACTGGAGCCGTCCTTCATGCCGTCCTTGAAGCCCTTGACCGCGCCGCCGAGGTCGGAGCCGATGTTCTTCAGCTTCTTGGTGCCGAAGACCAGCACCACGATGAGCAGCACCACGAGCCAGTGCCAGATGGAAAACGAACCCATGGATTTCTCCTGTGACTGAAGGCGGATTCTAGACGCGCGGCCCGTGGCCGGCGGCCAGCGGGGGCATGGGCCGGCCGGCGGCTCAGCCCTTCTTCCAGGGACGCGGGCCGCCGATCACGTGCACGTGCAGGTGCTGCACCTCCTGCAGGCCGTCGTCGCCGGTGTTCACCACCACCCGGAAGCCGCCCTGCGGATAGGGGCGGCAGCCCTCCTGCAGCGCCAGCCGCGGGATCAGCGTCATCAGCCGGCCCATCAGGCCGGCGTGGCCCTCGTCGAGCTGGGCCATGGAGGCGATGTGCACCTTGGGAATGAGCAGGAAGTGCACCGGCCCCCAGGGGTTGATGTCGTGGAAGGCCAGGATCTCGTCGTCCTCGTGGACCTTGCGCGAGGGGATCGCGCCCTGGACGATCTTGCAGAAGATGCAGTTCGGGTCGTGCGTCATGGGAAAGGCAGGGCCAGCCGCTCAGCGCGGCGGGCGGTTGTCGTTGAAGCGCAGCCAGCCGCGGATGCAACGGTACAGGTACCAGATGCCCACGGCGGTGAAGGGCACCCAGGCCAGCGGAATGAGCAGGATGGTCAGCACCATCGCCATGGTGAGCATGCCGGCCAGCGCCAGCCACAGCAGCGTCCACCAGAAGGTGACGATCATGTAGGTGTGGTGGCTGGCGTAGAGGGCGTCCAGCTCGTCGGAGCGCTTGATGTAGTTCACGATCAGGGCAATGATCGCCAGCGTCCAGGCCGAGAAGGGCGCGATGGTGTGCAAGCCGTACAGCACGTGCATGACCGTGCGGTCCCCGGAGGTCTTGGCGTCCAGCGCGGCGTAGTCGGTCTCGGCCATGTGTCGTCCTTTCGTCCTGGCGTCGTTGCGCCCTGGCGTCTACAGGCTGCCGGCCTCGCGCTCGCGCGCGCGCCGCAGGGCTTTCTCTTCCAGGCCGCTCAGGCCTTCGCGCCGCTCCAGCTCGGCCACCACGTCGGCCGGCGCCAGGCCGTACTGGGCCAGCGCGATCATGCTGTGGAACCACAGGTCGGCCACTTCGCCCACCAGGCGCGCGGGGTCGCCGCCGTGCTCGGCGTCCTTGGCGGCCATCACCACCTCGGTCGCCTCCTCGCCGATCTTCTTGAGGATGGCGTCCGGCCCCTTGTGGAACAGGCGGGCGACGTAGCTCGCCTGCGGGTCGCCGCCGTGCGCCGGCTTTCGGCTCTCGATGACAGCGGCCAGCCGCGCCAGGGAATCGGTGTCGGACATGAGCGCTATCTGTAGATGGAAGCCGGATCCTTCAAGACCGGCTCGGCGGCGTGCCACGCGCCCTGCTCCAGGCGCTGGAAGAAGCAGCTGTGGCGGCCGGTGTGACAGGCGATCGACGGGTCGTGCCCGCGCTGGGTGACCTTCAGCAGCAGGACGTCGTTGTCGCAGTCCATGCGGATGTCGTGCACCTCCTGCACGTGGCCCGACTCCTCGCCCTTGAACCACAGGCGGCCGCGCGAGCGGCTGAAGTAGACGGCGCGGCCCAGCTCGGCCGTTCGGGCCAGGGCTTCGCGGTTCATCCAGGCGAACATCAGCACGTCACCGGTGGCGGCCTCCTGCGCGATCACGGGCACCAGGCCCTGCGCATCCCACTTGACTTCGTCCAGCCATTGCATGGCCGGATTGTCGCCCGAAACCGCGGGCGCGGCCTCACTGGCGCACGGGAATGCCGCGCTCGGCCATGCGGGCCTTGGCCTGGGCCACGGTGTACTCGCCGTAGTGGAAGATGCTGGCCGCCAGCACGGCGTCGGCACCGCCTTGCTGGATGCCGTCGGCCAGGTGATCCAGGTTGCCGACGCCGCCCGAGGCGATCACCGGCACCGGCACCGCGTCGCTCACGGCGCGGGTGAGCGCGAGGTCGAAGCCAGCCTTGGTGCCGTCACGGTCCATGCTGGTGAGCAGGATCTCGCCGGCGCCACGGCGCGCCATCTCGGTGGCCCAGGCCACCGCGTCGAGCCCGGTGTTGCGCCGGCCGCCGTGGCTGTACACGTCCCAGCCCGGGCCGCGCGCGGCCTCTTCCTCGGGCGTGCGGCGCTTGGCGTCGATCGCGACCACGATGCACTGGGCGCCGTACTTGGCCGAGGCGGCATCGATCACGGCCGGGTTGGCGATGGCCGCGGAGTTGAAGCTGGTCTTGTCGGCGCCCGCATTGAGCAGGCGGCGCACGTCTTCCACCGTTCGCACGCCGCCGCCCACCGTGAGCGGAATGAACACCTGCGAGGCCACGGCCTCGATGATGTGCAGGATGAGATCGCGGTCGTCGCTGGTGGCGGTGATGTCCAGGAAGGTCAGCTCGTCGGCGCCCTGCTCGTTGTAGCGGGCGGCGATCTCCACCGGGTCGCCGGCGTCGCGCAGTTCGACGAAGTTGACGCCCTTGACGACGCGGCCGCCGGTGACGTCCAGGCAGGGGATGATGCGCTTGGCGAGCAAGGGGGAGCCTCAGGCGGGGCGCAGCTCGTCGGCAAGCCGCTGGGCCTGCTCGAAGTCGAGTGCGCCGGAATAGACCGCGCGGCCGCAGATGACGCCTTCGATGCCTTCATCTTCCACCGCGCACAGGTTCTCGATGTCGGCGAGGGAGCCCAGGCCGCCGGACGCAATGACCGGGATGGTGAGCGACTGCGCGAGCTTGACCGTGGCCTCGATGTTGATGCCGGTCAGCATGCCGTCGCGGCCGATGTCGGTGTAGATGATCGACTCGACGCCCCAGTCCTGGAACTTGCGGGCGAGATCGACCACCTCGTGGCCGGTGAGCTTGCTCCAGCCGTCGGTGGCGACCTTGCCGTCCTTGGCGTCGAGGCCCACGATGACATGGCCGCCGAAGGCGGTGCAGGCGTCCTTCAGGAAACCGGGGTTCTTCACCGCGGCCGTGCCGATGATCACGTAGCGCAGGCCGGCATCGATGTACTTCTCGATGGTGTCGAGGTCGCGGATGCCACCGCCCAGCTGCACCGGGATGTCGTCGCCCACGGCCTTCAGGATGGACTTGATCGCCACCAGGTTCTGCGGCTTGCCGGCGAAGGCGCCGTTCAGGTCCACCAGGTGCAGGCGGCGGGCGCCGCGCGCCAGCCAGGTGCGCGCCATGGCGGCGGGGTCCTCGCTGAAGGTGGTGGCCTGGTCCATGTCGCCTTGTTTCAGGCGGACGCAGTGACCGTCTTTCAGGTCGATGGCGGGAATCAGGAGCATGGCGGCGAGACGCTCGTCACGTGGTGCGCGGCTGGTGGGGGCACCCTGGCCTCAGGGTGCCCAGTGCAGGAAGTTGCGATAGAGGTGGAGCCCCTGGTCAGCGCTCTTCTCAGGGTGGAACTGGGTCGCAAAAATATTATCGCGGGCGATGGCGGCGGTAAAGCGCACGCCGTAATCGGATTCCCCCACGCTGTGGCGCCCATCCGACGGACTGGCATAGAAGCTGTGCACGAAATAGAAGTAGCTGCCGTCGGGAACGCCCTCCCACAGGGCATGCGGCTGGCTCTGCCAGACCCGGTTCCAGCCCATCTGGGGCACCTTGAAGCGGCTGCCGTCGGGCTGCAGGCGCCCGGTGAGATCGAAGCGGCGCACCTCGCCATGGATCAGGCCCAGGCCGTCGGTGGGGCCTTCGGCGCTGCGGTCCAGCAGCATCTGCATGCCCACGCAGACACCGAAAAGGGGCTTGGAGGTCGCCGCCTCCAGCACGGACTCCAGCAGGCCGGACTCACGCAGTTCGCGCATGCAGTCGGGCATGGCCCCCTGGCCGGGCAGCACCACGCGCTCGGCCGCGCGCACCTCTTCCGGGCGGGAGGTGACGATCGCATGCAGGCCGCTGGCGGCCGCGACATGCTCGACAGCCTGCGAGACCGAGCGCAGGTTGCCCATGCCGTAGTCCACGACGGCGACGGTTCGGTTGCTCATGCCGGATGGGTCAGGTTCAGACGGGGCCGCGCAGCCTCAGAGGCTGCCCTTGGTGGAGGGGATCATGCCAGCCGAGCGCGGATCCGGCTCGGCGGCCGCGCGCAGGGCGCGCGCAAAGGCCTTGAACACGGTCTCGCACTGGTGATGCGCATTCTCGCCGCGCAGGTTGTCGATGTGCAGGGTGACGAACGCATGGTTGACGAAACCCTGGAAGAACTCGTGCGCGAGCTGGGTGTCGAAGGTGCCGATCATGCCGCTCTTGAAGGGCACGTTCATCACCAGGCCCGGGCGGCCCGAAAAGTCGATCACCACGCGCGAGAGCGCCTCGTCCAGGGGCACATAGGCGTGGCCGTAGCGGCGGATGCCCTTCTTGTCGCCGATGGCCTGCGCCACCGCCTGGCCCAGCGTGATGCCCACATCCTCCACCGTGTGGTGGCCGTCGATGTGCAGGTCGCCGTCGGCCAGGATCTCCAGGTCGATCAGGCCATGCCGGGCGATCTGGTCGAGCATGTGGTCGAAGAAGCCGATGCCGGTGGCCAGGCGCGACTGGCCGCTGCCGTCGAGATCGACCCGCACGGTGACGCGGGTCTCCGCGGTGTTGCGGACCACCTCGGCCTGGCGGCGCGCGGGCGCGGGGTTGTGCTGGGGAACGGGAAGGTGGCTCATAGGGCGGCCTGCAGGGCGGCCAGCATGCGCTCGTTCTCGGCGGCGGTGCCGACGGTCAGGCGCAGGCAGTTGGCCAGCAGTGGGTGCATTCTAGAAACGTTCTTGACCAGCACGCCGCGCTCGCGCATGCCGGCGAACGCGCGGTCGGCGTCGGGCACGCGCACCAGGATCATGTTGGCCTCGCTCGGCCAGGCCTTCACCTGCGGCATGGCGGCCAGCACGGTCTGGATCACGCCGCGCTGGCGCCGGATGTCCTCGGCCTGGCTCGCGAAGGTCTCCTGGTGGCCCAGGCAGAACAGCGCCGCCTCGGCGTTGAGCACCGAGATGTTGTAGGGCGGACGCACCTTGTCGATCTCGGCGATCAGCTCGCGCGGCCCCATGAGGTAGCCGATGCGCACGCCGGCCAGACCGAACTTGCTCATCGTGCGCATGAGCAGCACATGGCGGTGGCGGGCCAGGCGGCCGATCCAGCTGCGCGCGGCAAAGGGCTGGTAGGCCTCGTCGACCACCACGAAGCCCGGCGCAGCCTCGATCACGCGCTCGATCACCGCCTCGTCCCACAGGTTGGCAGTGGGGTTGTTCGGATAGGCCAGGTAGATGATCGCCGGCTGCTCGCGCTCGATCGCGGCCAGCATGGCGGCCTCATCGAGCTCGAAGTCGGGCGTGAGGTCGACGCCGGTGAACTTCAGGCCCTGCAGCTGGGCGCTCATCGCGTACATCACGAAGCCCGGCAGCGGCGCCAGGATGCCCGCGCCCGGCACGTCGCAGGCCATGGCCAGCAGCGAGATCAGCTCGTCGGAGCCGTTGCCCAGCATCAGGTCGTAGCCCTCGGGCAGGCCGGCGTGCGCGGCCAGCGCGCGCTTCAGGTCGGCCACGCGCTCGCCGGGGTAGCGGTTGAGCGCCACCTCGCCCAGGCGCTCGCCGAGCTGACGGCGCAGCTCGGGCGGCAGGGCATGCGGGTTCTCCATCGCGTCGAGCTTGATCAGGCCGCGGGCGTCCTGCACGGCATAGGCGTGCATCGACTGCACGTCCTGGCGGATCCATCGTCGGGGGTCGGTCATGGGGAGGTGAGGATGTCGGGGCCGGTCACGAAGGGGTTGAGGACCTGCACGCCGCCGAAGCGCTGGCCATGCTGGAGGTCTTCACTGAGCAGGTAGGCGCAACCGAGGTGCTGTGCCGAGGCAACGATCAGGCTGTCCCAGAAGTGCAGGCCGAAGCGCGCTTCCAGGGCCCAGGCGGACTCGACCGTCGCGGCGTCCACGTGCCAGGGATTCCACCCGATGAAGCGGCGCACCTTGGCACGGGCGTCCCCCATCGGCATGGGTGGCGCGATCTTGCGGGTGACGTTGACGTAGAACTCGTTGAGCACCTGGGTGCTCAGGCGCCCGGCCCGCTGCTCCCAGAGGACCTTGAGCCAATTGACCGCAGCGAGCTGCTTGTCACCCTGGGCCGGATCCTCCGCGTAGATGAGGACGTTGGAGTCCACGAAGACCGTGGTCGCCACGGCGTCAGGCCCCACCAGCGGGACCACGCTGGTAGAGGTCCTCGCGCCGCGGATAGGGCTTGCCGTCGGAGCGCCAGCTGCGTTCGTCGTTCAACCAGGCCTGGAAGGCTCGCTGGTAGGCGTCTTCATGGCGCATCTTCTCGGCCAGCATGTCTCCCACCAGGCGCGAGACGCTGGAGTTGCGCTTGGCCGCCTCCACCCGCACCCATTCGAGCACGGGCTCTTCCACGGTGATGGTGACGTTCTTCATGCCGCCGATCCTACACGAAATTCGTGGAACACGAACTTCGTGTAGAACTACGGCTTGGGCGGCAGGCGCATTTCGGCCGCGCGCGCATGGGCCTGCAGGCCCTCGCCATAGGCCAGCTCGGCCGCGATCACGCCGAGCTGCGCCGCGCCGGCCGCGCTGACCTCGATCAGGCTGCTGCGCTTCTGGAAGTCGTAGACACCCAGCGGGCTGGAGAAGCGGGCGGTGGTGCTGGTGGGCAACACGTGGTTCGGCCCGGCGCAGTAGTCGCCCAGCGACTCCGAGGTGTAGGCACCGAGGAAGATGGCCCCGGCATGGCGCAGCAGCGGCTCCCAGCGGTGCGGGTCGGCGCTGGCGATCTCCAGGTGCTCGGGTGCCACGCGGTTGCTGATGGCGCACGCTTCTTCCATGTCACGGGTGTGGATCAGCGCGCCACGGCCGTTGAGCGACCTGGCGATGATCCCGGCGCGCGGCATCTGCGGCAGCAGGTGGTCGATGGCGGCCTGCACGGCCTCGATGTAGCCCGCGTCCGGGCACAGCAGGATGCTTTGCGCCAGTTCGTCGTGTTCGGCCTGCGAGAACAGGTCCATCGCCACCCAGTCGGCTGGCGTGCTGCCATCGGCCAGCACCAGGATCTCGCTCGGGCCGGCGATCATGTCGATGCCGACCTGGCCGAACACGCGGCGCTTGGCGGCGGCCACGTAGGCGTTGCCCGGGCCGGTGATCTTGTCCACCCGCGGCACGGTGGCGGTGCCGTAGGCCAGCGCGCCCACGGCCTGGGCGCCACCGATGGAGAAAGCGCGTGTCACGCCGGCCAGATAGCCGGCGGCCAGCAGCAGCGCATTCTGGGCGCCGGGGTGCGGCACCACCATCACGATCTCGCGCACGCCGGCCACGTGCGCCGGGATCACGTTCATCAGCAGGCTGGACGGATAGGCGGCCTTGCCGCCCGGCACGTAGGTGCCCACGCTGTCCAGCGGCGTGACCTTCTGGCCCAGCAGCGTGCCATCCGCGTCGCGGTAGGACCAGCTCTCGCCACCGGCCTTCTTCTGCGCCTCGTGGTAGCTGCGGATGCGCGCGGCCGCGGCCTGCAGCGCCTCACGCTGGGCGGCGGGCAGGCTGTCGAAGGCCTGCTTCAGCGTGGCCTGGCTGATTTCCAGCCCGGCGACCGAGGCCACCTCCAGCTTGTCGAAGCGGCGGGTGTATTCGAGCACGGCCTCATCGCCGCGGCGGCGCACGTCCTGCAGGATGCGCGCGACCGTCTCCTCGACTTCCGCATCGGTCTCGGCAGACCAGTGCAGGCGGGCCTGGAAGGCGGCCTCGAAGCCGGCGTCGGCGGTGGTGAGGCGCAGGGGGCGTGCGGCGGGCGTAGCAGTCATGGCGAGGCGGTCAGGCCCGCTGGTCCACAGCGGCGGCGAAGATGTCGATCAGGCGGCGGATCGGCGCCTGCTTGAGCTTGAGCGCCGCCTGGTTCACGACCAGGCGAGAGCTGATGTCCATGATGCGCTCGACCTCGATCAGGTGGTTGGCCTTGAGCGTGCCGCCAGTGGACACCAGGTCCACGATGGCATCGGCCAGCCCGGTGAGCGGCGCCAGCTCCATGCTGCCGTACAGCTTGATCAGGTCCACGTGCACGCCCTTGGCGGCGAAGAACTCGCGCGCAATGCTCACGTACTTGGTGGCCACGCGCAGGCGCGCACCCTGGCGCACGGCGCTGGCGTAGTCGAAATCAGCGCGCACCGCCACGCTCACGCGGCACTGGGCGATGCGCAGGTCCAGCGGCTGGTACAGGCCCTGGCCGCCATGCTCGATCAGGGTGTCGCGGCCCGTCACGCCCAGGTCGGCGCCGCCGTACTGCACGTAGGTGGGCACGTCGGTGGCGCGCACCAGCACGACGCGCAGGTCCGGCTGGCTGGTGGCCAGGATCAGCTTGCGCGAGGTCTCGGGGTCTTCCAGCATCTGCACACCGGCGGCGGCCAGCAGCGGCAGCGTCTCGTCGAAGATGCGTCCCTTGGACAGGGCCAGCGTGATCATTTCACCCTCTCGATGTCGGCGCCGAGGGCGCGCAGCTTGTCTTCCATGCGTTCATAGCCGCGGTCCAGGTGGTAGATGCGGTCCACCAGCGTCTCGCCGTCGGCGACGAGGCCGGCGATCACCAGGCTGGCCGAGGCGCGCAGGTCGGTGGCCATGACGGTCGCGCCCGACAGCCGCTCCACCCCCTCGGTGACGGCGACCTTGCCGTCCACCTGGATGCGCGCACCGAGCCGGACCAGCTCGTTCACGTGCATGAAGCGGTTCTCGAAGATGGTCTCGGTCACCTTGGACGAGCCGGCCGCGACGCAGTTGAGCGCCATGAACTGCGCCTGCATGTCGGTCGGGAAGCCCGGGTATTCGGTGGTGCGGAAGCTCTGCGCCTGCAGGCGGCCGGTGGCCTGCACGCGGATGCCGCCCTCGACGGCCTGCACCTGCGCGCCAGCGGCACGCAGCTTCTCGATCACGGCTTCCAGGTGGTCGGCGCGCGCGCCAGCCAGCATCACTTCACCGCCTGCGGCCGCCACCGCGCACAGGAAGGTGCCCGCCTCGATGCGGTCGGCCACCACCTGGTGCGTGCAGCCGTGCAGGCGCCCCACACCCTGGATGCGGATGCGGCTGGTGCCATGCCCCTCGATGCGCGCGCCCATGGCGATCAGCATCTCGGCCAGGTCGGAGATCTCCGGCTCCTGGGCGGCGTTCTCCAGCACCGTCTCGCCTTCGGCCAGCGACGCCGCCATGAGGAAGTTCTCGGTGCCGGTGACGGTGACCATGTCGGTGGCGATGGCCGCGCCATGCAGCCGCTCGCGGCCCTTGGCCAGCTTGGCGATCATGTAGCCATGCTCCACCACGATGTCGGCGCCCATCATGCGCAGGCCCTTGATGTGCTGGTCCACCGGCCGCGAGCCGATGGCGCAGCCGCCCGGCAGCGACACCGTGGCCTCGCCGAAGCGCGCCAGCAGCGGCCCCAGCGCCAGCACGGAGGCGCGCATGGTCTTCACCAGCTCGTAGGGCGCCTCCGGGAAGTGCAGGTCGCTCGCATCGATCACCAGCGCGCCGTCGTCGCGCCAGTCGGCCCGCACGCCCATGTTGCGGATCAGCTTGAGCATGGTCGCCACGTCCTGCAGGCGCGGCACGTTGTGCAGGGTGACCGGCTCGGCCGTGAGCAGGGCCGCGCACAGCTCGGGCAGGGCGGCGTTCTTGGCGCCGGAGACGCGCACCTCGCCGTGCAGCGGCCGGCCGCCGCGGATCAGCAGCTTGTCCATGGGCTCAGCCTCCCTGCGCCGCCCACTCGTCGGGCGTGAGCGTCTGCATGGAAAGGGCATGCACCTCATCGGTGTGCATGCGGGTGCCCAGCGTGGCATAGACGCGCTGGTGCCGCTGCACGCGGCGCAGGCCGTTGAAGGCGGGCGAGACGATGACGGCGCTCCAGTGACGGCCGTCGCCCTCCACCTCGATGTGGTCGCAGGGCAGGCCGGCGGCGATGAGGGCGCGCAATTGGTCGGCGGTCATGGGCATCAGGAACGGATCTTGTAGCCGATGCGCAGCAGGTGAACCGCAATGCCGCTCACCACCAGCATGGCCGTGCCGACGATGGCGAGGCTGAGCCAGGGCGACACGTCGCTCACGCCGAAGAAGCCGTGGCGGAAGCCGTCGATCATGTAGAAGAACGGGTTGAGGTGGCTCACCTTCTGCCAGAACGGCGGCAGCGAGTGGATGGAGTAGAAGACGCCCGAGAGGAACGTCATCGGCATGATGATGAAGTTCTGGAAGGCGGCCATCTGATCGAACTTCTCGGCCCACAGCCCGGCGATCACGCCCAGCGCGCCGAGCATGCCGGCGCCCAGCAGCGCGAACACGATGATCCAGCCGGGCGCCGCGAACTGCAGCGAGGTGAACCACGAGGTGACGAAGAGCACGCCCAGGCCCACGCACAGGCCGCGCGCCATGGAAGACCCCACGTAGGCCACGAACCAGCTCCAGTGCGACAGCGGCGCCAGCAGCACGAACACCAGGTTGCCCATGATCTTGCTCTGGATGAGCGAGGACGAGCTGTTGGCAAAGGCGTTCTGCAGCACGCTCATCATCACCAGGCCGGGCACCAGGAAGGCGGTGTAGCCGATGCGGTCGTAGACCTTGACGTGGTCCTCCAGCACATGGCCGAAGATCATGAGGTACAGCAAGGCCGTCAGCACCGGCGCGGCGACGGTCTGGAAGCTCACCTTCCAGAAGCGCAGCACCTCCTTGTAGAGCAGCGTGCGCCAGCCGCCACCGGCCACGGGGGTGTCGCGGGCGGGCAGCTCGGCGGACAGGGGGGTCGTCATGCCACGACCTCCGGCTGGCCAGCGGCCATCACGTCCAGGAACACGTCTTCCAGGTCGGGCTTGCGGATCTCCACGTCCTCGGCGTGCACACCCGCCTCGCGCAGGGCGGCGAGATGGCGCTCGATCTCCTGCGCGTCATGCGCGGGCAGCTGCACGATGCGGCCGGTCACGCGGGCGCGGGCGGCCAGCGCAGGCGGCAGCGCGGCGTCGGCCTTGAAGCGCAGCACGTTGCTGGAGGCCGCCTTCAGCAGGGCCGAAGTCCGCTCCAGCGCGACCACCCGGCCGGCCTTGAGCATGGCGATGCGGCCGCACAGGGCCTCCGCCTCTTCCAGGTAGTGGGTGGTCAGCAGCACCGTGTGGCCTTCGCGGTTGAGACGCGCGATGAACTGCCACAGGGTCTGGCGCAGCTCCACGTCGACGCCGGCCGTGGGTTCATCAAGCACGATCACCGGCGGCCGGTGCACCAGCGCCTGCGCCACCAGCACGCGGCGCTTCATGCCGCCGGAGAGCTGGCGCATGTTGGCGTTGGCCTTGTCGGCGAGGCCCAGGCTCTGCAGCAGCTCGTCGACCCAGGCGTCGTTGTGGCGCACGCCGAAATAGCCGGACTGGATGCGCAGCGCCTCGCGCACGGTGAAGAAGGGGTCGAACACCAGCTCCTGCGGCACCACGCCGAGCTGCCGGCGCGCCTGCGCATAGTCGGCCTGTACATCGTGGCCGCGCACCAGCACCCGCCCCGAAGTGGCGCGTACCAGGCCGGCGAGCACGCTGATCAGCGTGGTCTTGCCGGCGCCGTTGGGGCCGAGCAGGCCGAAGAACTCGCCCTCCTCGATGTCGAAGCGCACGTTGTCCAGCGCCTGGAAGCCGCCGCGCGCGGTGACGTAGGTCTTGCTGACCGATTGGAAGGAGATGGCTGGCATGGGGAACCGGGCATTTTACCGGGGGCACCCGGTCCGCGCAGGCCGCGCGCCAGCGGTGGGCGCACTCAGGCTTCCGGCGGCGCGGGCAGCAGTTCGGCCACGCCGTAGAGGCCGGCCAGCTCGCGCAGGCGGTGCGGCAGGCCGCGCACGGCAAAGGTCTTGCCCAGGGCCAGCGCTTCGCGCCGGCAATCCAGCAGCACGGCCAGCGCCGAGGAATCGAAGTGGCGCAGCGCCGATGCGTCCGCCACGGCCTGCGGCCCCGGCTCGGCCCGCAGCGCCTGCGCCAGCATGCGGCTGCAGGGGCCGGCCTGGGCATGCGTCAGCTCCGCGGGCAGGACAAGCAGGGCGGCCATGGCAGGAGGCGTCAGCCCTTGCGGGCGCTGTTGGCCTTGTTTCGATCGGCCAGCGAGGTGATCAGGCCGTCGATGCCCTTGGCATTGATCTCCTGGGCGAACTGGCTGCGGTAGGTCTCCATCAGCCACACGCCCAGCACGTTGAGGTTGTAGATCTTCCAGCCCGCGCCCTGGCCGGGCGTCTTCTCCAGGCGGTACTCCAGCTGGATCGGGTCGCCGCGGCCGCGGATCTCGCTGCGCACGACCACCTCGGTGTCGGTGGGCGCGGCACGCAGCGGCTTCATCTGCACGGTCTCATCCTCGATCTGGCTCAGCGCGCCCGCATAGGTGCGCACCAGCAGCAGCTTGAATTCGTCCTGCAGGCGCTTCTGCTGCTCGGGCGTGGCCTGCCGCCAGGCCGGCCCGACCGCGGCGGAGGTCATGCGCTGGAAATTGACGTTGGGCATGATGCGGCTGTCGACGATGGCCATGACCTTGGCGAGGTCGCCGGTCTTCACGCCCTTGTCGGCCCGGATGGCTGTCAGGACTTCGTCGGAGATGCGCCGGATCAGGGCGTCGGGGGCCTCGTCGGCGGCGCGCACGCCGATCGGCAGGCCGACGGCCCAGCCACCCACTGCCAGGGCGGACCAGCCGCCGAATTCACGTCGCTTCATGTGCATCCTCTTGTTTCCATGGTGCGCGCAGCGGCGCGCACGGGGATAGATCCTCAACGCGGCGCGGGGTTCACTTCCGGCTCGCTGGCGCGCGGATCGTCCTCGCCCTCGTAGACCTCGGCGCGCCGACGCTGCAGGTACGCATCACGCGTGAAGCTGTACTTGTCCAGCGCGGCCTCCTCCAGCACGATGCCCACGCGCAGCAGGTTGGCGCGCCGGTCCACCGCGCGCAGGGTATAGGTGGCGTGCCGGACATCCGGGTTGCCGATGCGCTGGGCCAGGTCCAGCCGGCGGTCCACCGGCATGCCGGCGGCGTCGCGCAGGGTGGAAGGGCCGAAGAACGGCAGCACCAGGTAGGGTCCGGGCGGGACGCCCCAGTGGCCCAGCGTCTGGCCGAAGTCCTCGCTGTGGCGGTCGATGTTGAACGAGCTGGCCACGTCGAACAGGCCCAGCACGCCGAACAGGGAGTTGATCTGCACGCGCGCCAGGTTGTCGGCCGCGTTCTGCAGCTTGAACTGCAGCGCGCTGTTGACAAAGGACCAGACGTCGTTGAGGTTGCCGAAGAAGTTGGAGACGCCGGTACGCACCAGGGGCGGCACCTGCTCGCGGTAGACCGTGGCCACCGGCTTGAGCAGCATGGCGTCGACCCCGTCGTTGAACTGCGAGACCGAGCGGTTCAACGGCTCCCACGGATCGCGCGGGTTGCCGCTGGACACGGTGGCGCAACCGGACAGCCACACGGTCGCCAGCACGGCGATCATCGCCGCGCGCGCCGGACGGATCTGGTCGAGGTTCATTTCTTCGGTGTCGTCCCTGGGGTGGCGGGGCCTTCGGCCGCCTTGCTGTAGAGAAACTGCCCGATCAGATTTTCCAGCACCACGGCGGACTGCGTGTTTGCAATCGTATCGCCGGCCGCCAGGTTCTTCTCGTCCGCGCCGGCCTCGATGCCGATGTACTGCTCGCCCAGCAGGCCGCTTGTGAGGATCTTGAGCGAACTGTCCTTGGGAAACTGGTAGCGGCTTTCCAGCGAGAGCGTCACGCGGGCCTGGAACGACTTGTCGTCGAACGTGATCGATTCCACGCGGCCGACGACCACGCCGGCGCTCTTGACCGCCGCACGCGGCTTGAGGCCGCCCACGTTGTCGAACTTCGCGGCCACCCGGTAGTTGGACTCGAAGCTCAGGTTGAGCAGGTTGGCCGACTTCAGGGCCAGGAAGACGAGGGCCGCCAGCCCGATCAGCACGAACAGGCCCACCCAGATGTCGTTCTTGGATCGTTCCACGAGATTTCTCCTAGATGCTGAACATCATCACGGTGAGGATGAAGTCCAGCCCGAGCACGGACAGCGAAGAGATCACCACCGTGCGGGTGGTGGCACTGGACACGCCCTCGGGCGTGGGCTGCGCCTCGTAGCCCTGCAGCAGCGCCACGAAGGTGACGGCGACGCCGAACACGAAGCTCTTGACCACGCCGTTGCCCACGTCCTTGAACACGTCGACGCCGCCTTGCATCTGGCTCCAGAAGGCGCCGGCGTCCACGCCGATCAGCAGCACGCCGACCACGTAGCCGCCCAGCACGCCCACGGCGCTGAACACAGCCGCCAGCAGCGGCATCACGATCACGCCGGCCCAGAAGCGCGGGGCCAGCACGCGGCTGACCGGGTCCACCGCCATCATCTCCATCGCCGCCATCTGCTCGCCGGACTTCATGAGGCCGATCTCGGCGGTGAGCGAGGCGCCCGCACGCCCGGCGTACAGCAGCGCGGTGATGACCGGCCCGAGTTCCCGCACCAGGCTCAGCGCCACCAGCAGGCCCAGCGCCTCGGAGGAGCCGTAGCGCTGCAGCGTGTAGTAGCCCTGCAGGCCCAGCACGAAGCCCACGAACAGGCCCGAGACGGTGATGATGGCCAGCGAGTAGTTGCCCAGGAAGTGGATCTGGTCGCGCACCAGCCCGAACCGGCGCATCGTGGGGCCGAACAGCAGCACCAGGCGTGCCAGCAGGCGCGCGCCGTAGCCCCACTGGGCCATCATGGTTCGCGTTGCATGCCCCACGTCGGCCGGGTGCCACCACCTCATCGCAGGCCTCCGCCGAAATCCTCGGCCACGCCAGGCCCGGGATAGTGGAACTGCACCGGCCCGTCGCTCAGCGCATTGACGAACTGCACGACCAGCGGATCCTTCGAGGCGCGCACGTCGTCCGGCGTGCCTTGCGCCGCGATGCGGCCGTTGGCGATGACGATCACCTGGTCGGCCATGTGGAAGGTCTCGGGGATCTCGTGCGAGACCACGAGACTGGTGATGCCCAGCGTGTCATTGAGCTGGCGGATCAGGCGCGCGGCGGTGCCCAGCGAGATCGGATCCAGCCCCGAGAACGGCTCGTCATACATGACGAGATCCGGGTCCAGCGCAATCGCACGCGCCAGGGCCACGCGGCGGTTCATGCCGCCGCTGATCTCCGAGGGCATCAGGTCGCGCGCACCGCGCAGGCCCACGGCCTGGAGCTTCATCAGCACGATGTCGCGGATCAGGGTTTCGGGCAGGTCGGTGTGCTCGCGCAGCGGGAAGGCCACGTTGTCGAACACGCTCATGTCGGCGAACAGCGCGCCGAACTGGAACAGCATGCCCATGCGCCGGCGCACCGCGAATAGGCCCTCCCGATCCAGCGCGCCGACATCGGTGCCGTCGAACAGCAGCTGGCCGCCCTGCGGCCGCACCTGCCCGCCGATCAGGCGCAGGGTCGTCGTCTTGCCGCCACCGGACGCACCCATGAGCGCGGTCACCTTCCCGCGCGGGATGGTGAAGCTCACGTTGTCGAGGATGCGGCGCTCGCCGTAGCCGAAACTCAGGTTTCGGCATTCGACCAGCGCCGGAGCGTCCTGGGGATTCATCCGGAGGATTTAGGGGAAACCCCGGATGATACTGACCCGGCAGCGGCCGGGCTGCCATGGGGTCAACGCGGCAGGTCGCTGAATCCCATCAGGAATTCATCCACCGCCCGCGCGGCCTGACGGCCCTCGCGGATGGCCCAGACCACCAGCGACTGGCCCCGGCGCATGTCGCCGGCGGCGAACACCTTGGGCACGTTGGTCACGTAGCCGCCCTGGAACTCCGTGCTGGCGCGGGCGTTGCCGCGCGCGTCGCGCTCGACGCCGAAGCCTTCCAGCACCGTCGCGACCGGGCTCACGAAACCCATGGCCAGCAGCACGAGATCGGCGGCGTATTCCTTCTCGGTGCCGGGGATCTCGACGAACTTGCCGTCCTTGAACTCGACGTGCACGGTCTTCAGGCCGGTGACCTTGCCTTTGGCGCCGACGAACTCCTTCGTGGCGATGGCGAACTCGCGCTGGCACCCTTCCTCGTGGCTGGAGCTGGTGCGCAGCTTGTACGGCCAGTAAGGCCAGGTGAGGGGGCGGTTCTCCTCCTCGGGCGGCTGGGGCATGAGCTCGAACTGCACCACGCTCTTGGCGCCATGCCGGTTGCTGGTGCCCACGCAGTCGCTGCCGGTGTCACCGCCGCCGATCACGATGACGTGCTTGCCGTCGGCGCGGATCTGGCCCTTCATCTTGTCGCCGGCATTCAGCTTGTTCTGCTGCGGCAGGAATTCCATGGCGAAGTGGATGCCGTCCAGGTCGCGGCCGGGCACGGGCAGGTCGCGCGACTGCTCCGCGCCGCCGGTCAGCAGGATGGCGTCGAACTCCTTCTGCAGCTGCTCGGGCGTCACCGTCTCCTTCGCCCAGTTCGTGACCTTCGAACCCGCGGGCAGGGCGCCGACCATGACGCCGGTGCGGAACACCACGCCTTCGGCCTTCATCTGCTCGACGCGGCGGTCGATGTGCGACTTCTCCATCTTGAAGTCGGGGATGCCGTAGCGCAGCAGGCCGCCGACGCGATCGTTCTTCTCGAACACCGTCACGTCATGGCCGACGCGGGCGAGCTGCTGCGCGGCGGCCAGACCGGCCGGGCCGGCGCCGACCACTGCGACCTTCTTGCCGGTGCGGTGCTTCGCGGGCCGCGGCTTCACCCAGCCGTTCTCCCAGGCGCGGTCGATGATGGCGTGCTCCAGCGACTTGATGCCCACCGCGTCGTCGTTCACGTTCAGCGTACAGGCGGCCTCGCACGGGGCGGGGCAGATGCGGCCGGTGAACTCCGGGAAGTTGTTGGTGGAATCGAGCACCGCGAAGGCGTTCTGCCAGTCCTGGCGATAGACCAGGTCATTGAAGTCGGGAATGACGTTGTTGACCGGACAGCCCGAGTTGCAGAACGGCGTGCCGCAGTCCATGCAGCGCGCGCCCTGCACCTTGGCCTGCTCGTCGTCGAGGCCGATCACGAATTCCTTGTAGTGCTTCACCCGCTCGGTGACGGGCTTGTAGCCCTCCTCGATGCGGCCGTATTCCAGGAAGCCGGTGACTTTTCCCATGTTCTCGTCCTCGAATCGTTTACTTGGCCGCGGCCGTCTCGTGCTTCATGGCCACGTGCGCGTTGTTGCCGGTGCTGGCGAGCTCCACCTCGCGCTCGTACATCTCGCCCAGGGCGCGCTTGTACTCGTTGGGGAAGACCTTCACGAACTTCTGGCGCGCTTCCGCCCAGTTGTCCAGCAGCTCGCGCGCGCGCTTGCTGCCGGTCCAGCGGTTGTGCTCCTCCAGCAGCTTGCGGATGATCTGCTCGTCGGTCTGGTCGCGGTGCAGCTTGCTGCGGCCTACGGACGCCTGCTGCTCGGCGTGGGTCCCCACGCGCTCCAGCGAGACCATGGCCGTGTTGCAGCGGCTGGCGAACTGGCCGTCCTCGTCGTACACGTAGGCGATGCCACCCGACATGCCGGCGGCGAAGTTGCGGCCGGTCTTGCCCAGCACCATCACCGTGCCGCCCGTCATGTACTCGCAGCCGTGGTCACCGGTGCCTTCGACCACCGCTGTCGCACCGGAGAGGCGCACGGCGAAGCGCTCGCCCGCCACGCCGCTGAAGAAGGCCTCGCCGGAGGTGGCACCGTACAGCGCGGTGTTGCCGATGATGATGTTCTGCGTGGCGACACCGCGGAAGTCGATGCTGGGACGCACCACCACCCGCCCGCCGGACAGGCCCTTGCCGGTGTAGTCGTTGGCGTCGCCGATCAGGTAGAGCGTGACACCGCGGGTCAGGAAGGCGCCGAAGGACTGGCCGCCCGTGCCTTCCAGCTGGATGCGGATGGTGTCGTCCGGCAGGCCTTCAGGGTGCACCTTCGTGACCGCGCCCGACAGCATGGCGCCCACGGAACGGTTGACGTTGCGCGCCACCTCGATGAACTGCACCTTCTCGCCGCGGTCGATGGCGGCGCGGGACTTCTCGATCAGCACCCGGTCCAGGCTCTTGTCGAGACGGTGATCCTGCTCCTCGCAGTGGAAGCGCGGCACGTCCGCCGGCACCTTGGGCTGCGCGAACAGGCGCGTGAAGTCCAGGCCGCGTGCCTTCCAGTGGGCGATGCCCTTGCGCGTGTCGAGCAGGTCCGCGCGGCCCACCAGATCGTCGAACTTGCGGATGCCGAGCTGCGCCATGATCTGGCGCACTTCCTCGGCGACGAAGAAGAAGTAGTTGACCACGTGCTCGGGCTTGCCCGAGAACTTCTTGCGCAGCACCGGATCCTGCGTGGCCACGCCCACCGGGCAGGTGTTGAGGTGGCACTTGCGCATCATGATGCAGCCCTCCACCACCAGCGGCGCGGTGGCGAAGCCGAATTCGTCGGCGCCGAGCAGCGCACCGATGACGACGTCGCGGCCGGTCTTCATCTGGCCGTCGGTCTGCACGCGGATGCGGCTGCGCAGGCGGTTCAGCACCAGCGTCTGCTGCGTCTCGGCGAGACCGATCTCCCAGGGCGAGCCCGCGTGCTTGATCGACGACCAGGGCGAGGCACCCGTGCCGCCGTCATGGCCCGCGATCACCACGTGGTCGGCCTTGCACTTGGCGACGCCCGCGGCGATGGTGCCGACGCCGACCTCGGACACCAGCTTGACGCTGATGGAGGCGTGCGGTGCCACGTTCTTCAGGTCGTGGATCAGCTGCGCGAGATCCTCGATCGAGTAGATGTCGTGGTGCGGCGGCGGGGAGATGAGGCCCACGCCCGGCACCGAGTAGCGCAACTTGCCGATGTACTTGGAGACCTTGCCGCCGGGCAGCTGGCCGCCCTCGCCCGGCTTGGCGCCCTGCGCCATCTTGATCTGGATCTGGTCGGCCGAGGCGAGGTATTCCGCCGTCACGCCGAAGCGGCCGGAGGCCACCTGCTTGATGCGCGAGCGCAGCGAGTCGCCCTCCTTCAGCGGGATGTCGACCTCCACGACGTCGCGGCCGATGATCTCGGCCATGGTCTGGCCGTTGCGGATCGGGATGCCCTTGAGCTCGTTGCGGTAGCGCGCAGGATCCTCGCCACCTTCGCCGGTGTTGCTCTTGCCGCCGATGCGGTTCATGGCGATGGCCAGCGTGGAGTGCGCCTCGGTGGAGATGGAGCCGAGCGACATGGCCCCGGTGGCGAAGCGCTTGACGATGTCCGCGGCGGGCTCCACCTTGTCCAGCGGGATGGCCCGCGCGGGATCGACCTTGAACTCGAACAGGCCGCGCAGCGTCATGTGGCGGCGGCTCTGGTCGTTGATGATCTGCGCGTACTCCTTGTAGGTGCTGAAGTTGCCCGCGCGCGTGCTGTGCTGCAGCTTGGCGATGGCATCGGGCGTCCACATGTGCTCCTCGCCGCGGGTGCGCCAGGCGTACTCGCCGCCGGCGTCCAGCATGCCGGCGAGCACGGGGTCGTCACCGAAGGCCGCCTTGTGCATGCGGATCGCTTCCTCGGCCATCTCGAACACGCCGATGCCCTCGACGCGGCTGGCGGTGCCGGTGAAGTACTTCTCGATCGTGTCGCTGTTGATGCCGATGGCCTCGAAGAGCTGGGCGCCGCAGTAGGACATGTAGGTCGACACGCCCATCTTGGACATGATCTTCGACAAGCCCTTGCCGATCGCCTTGATGTAGTTGTAGATGGCCTTGTCGGGGTTCAGGTCACCCGGCAGGTCCTTGTGGATGGAGACCAGCGTCTCCATCGCCAGGTAGGGGTGCACGGCCTCGGCGCCGTAGCCGGCCAGCACGCCGAAGTGATGCACCTCGCGCGCGGAGCCGGTCTCCACCACCAGGCCGGCAGTGGTGCGCAGGCCTTCGCGGATGAGGTGCTGGTGGATGGACGACAGCGCCAGCAGCGCCGGGATCGCCACCTGTCCCGGCCCGACGCCGCGGTCGCTGATGATCAGGATGTTCTTGCCTGACTTGAGCGCGTCCACCGCCTCGGCGTTGAGCGAGGCGAGCTTGGCCTCCACGCCCTCGCGGCCCCAGGCCAGCGGGTAGGTGATGTCCAGCGTGTAGCTGCGGAACTTGCCGTGGGTGTGCTTCTCGATCTCGCGCAGCTTCGCCATGTCGGCGAAGTCGAGGATCGGCTGGCTCACCTCCAGCCGCATCGGCGGGTTGACCTGGTTGATGTCCAGCAGGTTCGGCTTGGGGCCGATGAAGGACACCAGCGACATCACGATCGCCTCGCGGATCGGGTCGATCGGCGGGTTGGTCACCTGCGCGAACAGCTGTTTGAAGTAGTTGTACAGCGGCTTGTTCTTGTCGGACAGCACGGCCAGCGGGCTGTCGTTGCCCATCGAACCGATGCCCTCCTCGCCCGTCTGGGCCATGGGCGACATCAGGAACTTGATGTCCTCCTGCGTGTAGCCGAAGGCCTGCTGGCGGTCCAGCAGTTCCACCGTGCTGGCCGTGGCCTGGCCGGAGGTGTCGGACAGGTCATCGAGGCGGATGCGCAGGTTCTCGATCCACTGCTTGTAGGGCTTGCTGTTCGCGAGCGAGGACTTCAGTTCCTCGTCGTCGATCATGCGGCCCTGCTCCAGATCGATCAGGAACATCTTGCCGGGCTGCAGCCGCCACTTGCGCACGATGCGGTTCTCGGGCACGGGCAGCACGCCGGATTCGGAGGCCATGATGACCAGGTCGTCGTCCGTCACGCAGTAGCGCGAGGGGCGAAGGCCGTTGCGGTCCAGCGTGGCGCCGATCTGGCGGCCGTCGGTGAACACGATGGAGGCCGGGCCGTCCCAGGGCTCCAGCATGGACGCGTGATACTCGTAGAAGGCCTTGCGGCGCTCGTCCATCGTGGTGTGCTGCTCCCACGGCTCGGGGATCATCATCATCACCGCCTGCGCCAGCGGGTAGCCGGCCATGGTGAGCAGTTCCAGGCAGTTGTCGAAGGTGGCGGTGTCGGACTGGTCGGCGAAGCTGATGGGGTAGAGCTTCTTCAGGTCCGCGGCAAGCACGGGCGAGGACATCACGCCCTCGCGCGCACGCATCCAGTTGTAGTTGCCCTTGACGGTGTTGATCTCGCCGTTGTGCGCGACGTAGCGGTACGGGTGAGCCAGCGGCCACTCGGGGAAGGTGTTGGTGGAGAAGCGCTGGTGCACCAGGCCCAGGGCCGAGATGCAGCGAGGGTCGCGCAGGTCCTTGAAGTACACCCCCACCTGGTCGGCCAGCAGCAGGCCCTTGTAGATGATGGTGCGGCTGGAGAAGCTGGAGACGTAGTACTCCTTGGAGTGCTTCAGGCGCAGCTTCTGGATGGCGGCGCTCGCCGTCTTGCGGATCACGTACAGCTTGCGCTCCAGCGCGTCCTGCACGATGACATCGTTGCCGCGGCCGACGAACACCTGGCGGATGATCGGCTCCTTCTTGCGCACGGTGGGCGACATCGGCATGTCGGCATCCACCGGTACGTCGCGCCAGCCCAGCAGCACCTGGCCCTCGGCCTTGATGGCGCGCTCGAGTTCCTGCTCGCAGGCCAGCCGCGAGGCATGCTCCTTGGGCAGGAACACCATGCCGATGCCGTACTCGCCGGGCGGGGGCAGCTCCACCCCCTGCTTCGCCATCTCTTCGCGGTACAGCGCATCCGGGATCTGGATCAGGATGCCGGCGCCATCGCCCATCAGCTTGTCGGCGCCGACGGCGCCCCGGTGATCCAGGTTCTCCAGGATCTTCAGCGCCTGGCCCACGATGGCGTGGCTCTTCTCGCCCTTGATGTGGGCCACGAAGCCGACGCCGCAGGCGTCATGCTCGTTCGCGCCCGCGTACAGGCCTTGTTCTTGCAAATGGGCGATCTCGGCAGCCGTCGTCATGGCGCACTCCTGTTGGGTAGCTCGGGGAAACCCGAATCTACTGCACCGCACCATGCCTGCCAAGCAAAATAATTGGGGTCAGATTCCAATTACTCAGGGCTTCATGTCGCCGCCTCTTTAATTGGGGACAGATCAATCGTCCGCGGCCGGAGGCCGGCCTGCCTTGGACCGGACCAGACGCCGGGCCGTCCGCACCTGCAGGTCCGCCACGTAGTCGGCTTCGCCCAGCGCCCAGCCACCCAGCACCGAATCAGTGAGCGCACGCTGCTGCGCATCGCTCAGGCCGGTGCGGACCAGCTCCGCATAGGCGGCTTCACGGGCGAAGGGGGTATTGCCCAGCTCCCACCACAGGCCATGCGGCGTGACGAGCCGGTCGACCCGACGGCCTGCGTAGTGCGCGTGGCTGGACCAGGGGTACGCGGCCGGATCGGCCACCATGCCTGCACGCACCGGATTCAGGTCGATGTAGACCATGCACGCTAGCAAGTAGCGTTCCGCCTGGATCAGCGTGGATCGGTAGCGACCCTCCCACAGGGTGCCGGTACGGCCATGGCGACGGTTGAACTGCCGCACGTAGGAGCGCCCCACCGCCTGCATCAGCGCAGGCACCCCCTCCTGCGTGTCCGGCGTGGCCAGCAGATGGAAGTGATTGCTCATCAACACGTAGGCGTGCAGGGCGACACGCTGGGTGCGGGCATGTTCGGCCAGCAGATCGAGCAGCAGCTCGTAGTCGGCGCGGTCGGTGAAGATCGGCTGGCGGTTGTTGCCGCGCTGCACGATGTGATGGGGATACCCAGGAACGGTCAGGCGGGGCAGACGGGCCATCGGCCCATCATAAATTGGAATCTGACCCCAATTATTGGAGCGCGGGGAAGCGGACCGGGCGCAGGTCTTCCAGGCCGAACTGGGCCAGGATGGCGGTCAGGCGGTCGGCGGCGGCGCGCTTGCGCTGGCCGGTCCAGCGGGCCAGGATCAGCTCGTTCTTCAGGCTGTGCTCCCAGCCGACCAGCTCGGTCACGGTGACCTGGTAACCCATCGCCTCCAGGTACAGGCAGCGCAGCACATTGGTGACCTGGCTGCCCAGCTCTCGGGTGTGCAGCGGATGCCGCCACAGCTCGGCCAGCGGCGTGCGGGCCAGTGCCAGGGCCTTGTGCTGGCGCAGGCTGGCGGCGACCTCGGCCTGGCAGCAGGGCACGAGCGCGATGGCACGCGCCTGCTTGCGCAGCGCAAAGGCGATGGCATCGTCGGTCGCGGTGTCGCACGCGTGGAGCGCCGTGACCACGTCGAAGCGCTCCGGCAGGCCGGGGGCGTCCGCCGCATCCGCGGCGCTCAGGTGCATGAAGTGCATGCGCTCGAAGCCCAGCCGTTCGGCCAGCGCCCGCGCGCGCTCGACCAGATCGGCGCGGGTCTCGATGCCATAGACCTCGCCCTGCCCTGCAGCCCGGAACACCAGGTCATGCAGCATGAAGCCGAGATAGGACTTGCCCGCGCCGTGATCGGCCAGACGCACCGGCTGCGGGCCGCCCGGCAGCTCCTCGATAAGCGCCTCGATGAACTGGACGAGGTGCAGCACCTGCTTGAGCTTGCGGCGCGAATCCTGGTTGATGCGACCGTCGCGGGTGAGGATATGCAGCTCGCTGAGCAGGGCCAGCGACTGGCCGGGCCGCAGCTCGAGCTGGGCGCGCACCTCATCGGCAGGCGCTGGCCGCGGCGCCCGCGCCGCCGGCGCGCCTGACCGCCCGCGGGCCGATTCCTCCACGCGGCGCTTCATGACGAAGGCCCGACGTCCAGCGCCCGCCAGCCTTCCGGGCCCAGCTCGCGCAGGCAGCGGATGTTGGCCTCGTAGACGGCCGCGGCGTCGGGAAAGGCCGCCACGGCGCGGTCGATGCTGGCCTCGCGCAGCAGGTGGAGTGTGGGGTATGGCGCCCGGTTCGTCGCGTTGGCGATGTCATCCTCGTCGGCATCGGCGAATACGAAGGCCGGGTGGAAGTGCGCGACCTGCACCACGCCCTCCAGGCCTTCGCGCCGCACGATGCGCTCGGCCTGCCCGACCAGGGCATGGAAGCGGTGGAAGTCGTCCTGGCCCGACGGAACGATCAGGAGGGTGGTGTCCCGATCCGCCGGATCGGCCGCCAGCAGCGCCTGGAGTTCGTCGCGGAAGACACGCAGCACCGCCTGCGCATCACCCTCCGTCGCCACGGCGTAGTGGACCTGGCCCTTGGCGTGCACGCCCTTGGCGAACGGGCAGAGGTTCAGCCCGATGACGGCGCGTTCCAGCCAGCGCCTGGTGTCGGCGATGGCGGTGGCGGCGTCGGTCACGACGGCCTCAGACAAAGCCACTGGGCTGCGCCACGATCCGCTTGGCCAGTTCGTCCATCGAGTCATGCCCGATGCGATGCACCGGCCAGGGGATGACGGCGACCTCGAAGCCCAGCGTGTTGAGCAGCCGGAAGACGATCTGCGACTTGTCCGCGTCGGTCGTGGCGATCACCGAGCCACGGGTCTGCGTGATGTACTCGAAGCGGATCTCCAGCAGCGTGTTCTTCTCGGGATGCCGCACTTCCTTGCGCTCATGCCGCACGGGGCCCATGGCGAGACGCGACTCGATGCGCTGCAGGTCCGTCGGGAAATTGGCGCGCACGATGCCGCCCACCGGCTCGCCGATCTGGGGCACGACGTCCCAGCCCATGGAGATGTAGTCGATGACCTCGCGGTTCAGCATCATCTTGCGCCGCACGTCGACCCGGAAGTCGCGCAGCTTCATCGCGGGCCATGGCGTCTTGCCGTCGAGGGTGAAGGCGGGCCCGGGCGGCTGGATGACGGACAGCTGCTTGGCCAGGTCCTCCAGGTAGTGCATGACGAAGCGGGCCGCCTTGTCCGTCGCGACGCAACGCTCCTCGGCCTGCTGGTCCTGCTCGATGCGCAGCGTCTGCAGGGACTTGGCCTGGGTCTTGAGCTGGTTGAGGAAGCTCATGGTCGCGAGGGTTGAATGGTGCAGCTGGATTCTAGCCCTGCGCCTTGCGCGGGGCAGCCTCCAGCCACCGCGCGATGCGCCAGGTGACCGCCAGTCCGCACGCGGCGAAGGCCGCCGTGACCCACCACGCCACCTCCCAGCCACCGGCCCGCGCAGCCACCCAAGCCACCAGCGGCGGTCCGGCGAACTGCCCGAAGGCGGAACACTGCTGCATCCAGCCAACGGTGGTGGAGACGGTGGAATCATCGGGCGCCATCCGCACGGCCAGTGAGAACAGCGTGCCGGGGACCAGCCCGCCGACAGCGGAGAACAGCAGCACGCCGCTGAAGCGGACGGCGGCGACCATCGGCCCGGATTCCGTGGTCCAGGGCGCAAAGGCGATGGCCGCGCCCGCGATCATCGCGACGTAACCCGCCTGCATCAGCCGCGGCGGCGGGATGCCCCGGTGCAGCAGCCGGCCGGCGCCGATGTTGCCCGCCATGTTGACCGCCGCGGCGGCCGCGGTGGCAAAGGCGGCGACGGTCCCTGCCCAGCCAGCTTGCGCATAGATGGTGGGCAAGAAGCCGATGACGGCGAGCCACTGTCCCGAGTAGGTGGCGAACCCCAGGGCCGGCAGCCAGGGGCCGAGGCTCGACAGCGTGCGGCGCAGCCTTCCACGCCCACCGGGGACAGCCCCCGAGCGGGTGGCCGCCGTCTCGCGCGAGGGATCGGCCGGCAGCCCCCAGGCCAGCCACGCCATCATGCCGCCCGACATGGCGGCCAGCAGCAACCACCACGCCGACCAGCCGGCCAGCGCGATGACCGCCGGCCCGGCCAGCAGGGCCAGCGCCGTGCCGGTGGGCATGTAGGCCCCCCAGAAGCCAAGCATCCGGCTCAGGTGGGTCACCGGCACATAACGCCGCAGCAGGCCGGGCGCGGGCAGGGAGACCAGCAGGAACCCGAAGCCCTCGAGCGCCCGCAGCGTGAGCAGCGCGGTCGCGGATTGCGCTGCCGCGCCCAGCGCACTGGCCAGCGACAGCAGCAGCAGCCCGATGAGCATGGCGCGACGCCCGCCCAGGTTGTCCGCCAGCGCGCCCAGCACCAGGCCGAGCGTCATGCCCGCCACCTGCACCATGGACAGCAGGAAGCCCGCCTGCACCAGCGTGACGCCCAGCGCGTCGCGCAGCACCGGCAGCGCCGGCGGCAGCTTGCCGATGTGCAGGGCCGCACAGACGCCGGCGAGGATCACCAGCCAGGCCGGACCGACCGCCCCCCTCACGTCGCGGCCAGGAGCTTGCGCCCGGTCAGGCGCTCGTGCTCGCGCAGCGCGAAGCGGTCGGTCATGCCGGCCACGTAGTCGGCCACCGCCCGCGGGCGATCCGGCTGGGCCGCGAAGCCCGCCTGCATCTCGGCCGGCCTGGAACGGTAGGCCTCGAACAGGTCGCGCACCACCTCCTGCGCCTGGGTGGTGGTCTCCATCACGCGTGGGTGGCGATACAGGTTGGCGAACAGGAAGCGCTTGAGCGCCACGGAGGCCTCGCGCAGCGGCTCGCTGAAGCGGACGATGGGCCCGGCGGCGCGCGCCGCGTCCGCATCCGCGGGCGCCACCGCCTGCAGGCGCTCGCGCGTGGCGTCGATCACGTCATAGACCAGGGCACTGAGCATGCGCCGGATGCTCTCATACAGCAGGCGGCGACCCTGCAGATCCGGATGCTCGGCACGCGCCTGCGCGCAATGCAGGCCGAACAGCGGCACCTGCGCGACCTGCTCCAGCGTGATCAGGCCCGAGCGCACGCCGTCGTCGATGTCATGCGCGTTGTAGGCGATCTCGTCGGCCAGGTTGCACAGCTGCGCCTCCAGCGAGGGCTGCGTGCCGTCGAGGAACCGGCGCGCCACGCCGCCGGGCTCCACCTGCTCCAGGTGCTGCGCATGGACGCGGGAGCAGTGCTTGAGGATGCCCTCGCGCGTCTCGAAGCTCAGGTTCAGGCCATCGAAGGCCGGATAGCGTTCTTCCAGGCGGTCCACCACGCGCAGGCTCTGCAGGTTGTGCTCGAAGCCGCCCAGGCCCTGCATGCAGGCATTCAGCGCGTCCTGGCCGGCGTGGCCGAACGGTGTGTGCCCCAGGTCATGCGCCAGCGCGATGGCCTCCACCAGGTCTTCGTTCAGGCCCAGCGGCCGCGCGATCGAGCGCGCCAGCTGCGCCACCTCGATGGAGTGCGTGAGCCGCGTGCGGAACAGGTCGCCTTCATGATTGAGGAACACCTGCGTCTTGTAGACGAGGCGCCGGAACGCCGTGGAATGGACGATGCGGTCCCGGTCGCGCTGGAAGTCGGTCCGGGTGGGCGCCGGCGCCTCCGGGTGGCGCCGCCCGCGGCTGCGCGCGGGATCGCTGGCATAGGGCGCGAGCGTCATGCGCCCGGCGTCCGTCAGCGGGTGCAGGCGGCCAGCACCTCGCCGACCTGCGCATCGGTGGCGGGCCGCACGCCCGCGCGGCCCGGTGCCTCGATCACGACGAAGCGGATCTGCCCGGCCTCGGCCTTCTTGTCCACGCGCATCAGTTCCAGGTACCGGGCGGTGCCCAGCGCCGGCCCGATGACGGGCAGCCCCGCGCGCTCGATCAGCCGGGTGACCCGATCGACCAGTGCCGCATCGACCAGGCCCAGCGCACGCGAGAGATGCGCCGCCATGACCATGCCGCAGCCGACCGCTTCGCCATGCAGCCACTGGCCATAGCCCAGGCCGGACTCGATGGCGTGACCGAAGGTGTGGCCGAAGTTGAGGATGGCGCGCAGGCCGCCCTCGCGCTCGTCCTGGCCGACCACCCAGGCCTTGATCTCGCAGCTGCGCCGCACCGCATGCGCGAGCGCTGCCGCATCACGCGCCAGCAGCGCAGCCAGGTTCGCCTCGATCCAGTCGAAGAAGGCCATGTCGGCGATCGGCCCGTACTTGATGACCTCCGCCAGGCCGGCGATCAGCTCGCGCTGCGGCAGCGTCGTGAGGGTCTCCAGATCGCACACCACCTGCTGCGGCTGGTAGAACGCGCCGATCATGTTCTTGCCCAGCGGGTGATTGATCGCCGTCTTGCCGCCGACCGACGAGTCCACCTGCGCCAGCAGCGTGGTGGGCACCTGGACAAACGGCACGCCCCGCATGTAGCATGCCGCCGCGAAACCGGCCATGTCACCGACCACGCCGCCGCCCAGCGCGAACAGCACGGTCTTGCGATCGCAGGCCCGCGCCAGCAGGCTGTCGAAGATGAGATTGAGCGTCGACCAATCCTTGTGGGCCTCGCCGTCGGGCAGTTCGACGGTGTGCACGCGGGCGAAGCGCTCGCCCAGCGCGGCACGAAGCCGTGCGGCGTAGAGCGGCCCCACGGTGGTGTTGGTCACGATCAGCGCATCGGCTCTGCCGGGCAGGGCGGCCCAGGTGGCCGGGTCGTCCAGCAGCCCGCGACCGATCAGGATGTCGTAGCCGCGCTCGTCGAGATCGATGCGGACCGTCTGCGCAACGGCCTGGGAGGAAGCGTCCATGCCGCCAGTTTAAGGCGACGGCGGCACCTGCCCGGCGAGCTCGAGCTGCATGAGGATCATGTTGACCAGCGTCGGCACCGAGGGCCGGCCGGTCTCGATGATGAAGTGGGCCGTCTCGCGATACAGCGGATCGCGCAAGGCATACAGCTCGCGCAGGCGCCCCAGCGGGTCCTGCACCTGCAGCAGCGGCCGGCTGCGGTCGTGGCGGGTGCGCCGAAACACCTCCTCGGGCGAGGAGTGCAGGTAGATCACCTGGCCTTGGTCCCGCAAGGCCTTGCGGTTGGCCTCCCGCAGGACGGCGCCACCGCCGGTGGCCAGCACGCAAGGCGGGCCGACAGCGAGTTCCGCGATGACTTGCTGTTCGACATCCCGGAACGCGTCTTCGCCCTCCCGGGCGAAGAAATCACGGATGGTGCAGCCCAGCCGCTCCTCGATGACGTGGTCGGAATCGAAGAACGGCAACCCGAGCCGTCGAGAAAGCAAACGCCCGACAGTGGACTTGCCACTGCCGGGCATTCCGACCAGGATGGGGGTCAGTTGGGGTCCGTGCAGCTGGACCCCGTGCCGAACGGGCTGATGGAGCCGGCAGGTGCAACTGCTTCGTTGGTGAAGTCGGTTGCGATACCCTGCAGGTCGAACGCGTAGGTCCGCACGGACTCGGTGCCCGCCACGACCGCACGCGCCGACAGGGTACCGCCCACCCAGGGCACGTAGTTCTCGCCGTAGTAGACCTTGAACGTCACGAAGCCATTGGCCCCCGTCGTCACGGAAGACGGCGCCACCACCGACGGCAGCCCCGGCTCCAACTTGCCCGAGTTGTTGATGTCCTCACCAGGATCGCGCACCCCGTTGCGATTCACATCCTCGTTGAGGCAGAAGGCAGTGGCAGAGCGTTCCCAGCTCTTGCCGTTCCAGGTCAGCGTCCCCTTGGCGTAATAGTCGGGCACATAGCCCAGCGTCAGCACGCGATTGGCCACCGGCGCACCGTTGGAATCGGTGACGTAGACCGAGAACGTCTTCTCGTAGGTCGTCTGGTCAAGCTGGCCGACCTCGTTGCCTTCCGCGATGGAAATGAACAGCGCCTGCGTGCTCACCGTCATGACCGCCGTGCCAACTGCGGTCGAATTCTGTGCCGTGGCCTGAAGCAGGACCTCGTTGTTGCCGGTCGGCTGCGGCCCGGAAATGAACTGCGCGGAAGCCGTACCGGCCGAGTCGGTCACCGCCGAGCCCGGGGAAATCGTGCCGATGCTGGCGTCCTTGATGGCGGTGAAGTTCACGACGCGCCCAGCCACAGGATTGCCTGCCGGGTCACGAACCGTGGCTCGCAGGGTGGCCTGATTGGTCGTGCTGGTTCCGGTGTTGGGCGGTATCGCACCGGGGTTCGCTTGCAGCGACACCGTGTCAACGACAGTCGCCACGTACACGATCGGCAGCGTCACCTGGGACGAAGTCGTCTGCGCGAGCACATTGGCGGGGCCCGTCGTCGTGGAAGACAACACCGTGGACACACGACCGTTGCTGTCGGTCATGGCCGCGACAGGCGACACGGAACCGCGCGTCGTGCTGAAGGTCACCGTCTGGCCCGACAGGGGAACACCGGATCGGAGCACTCGAACCGTCATGGTCTGAGTCGCCCCGATGGAGACCGTGCTCGAGGCAACCGGCGACTCGATCCGGAATTCGTCAGAGCTCACGCTGATCGAAGTGGAGATGGAAGTCCCCAGGCCGGTGACCGTCAACTTGTCGTTCCCCGATCGCGTCCCGGTGTAGGTGAAGGTGCCCGCACCCTGGCTGTTGGTCGTCACCGTGGTCGGAGACACGGATCCGCCGAGGCTGGATGCCACCGTCAACTGGGCATTCGGCACCGCCTGGCCAGCGGAGTCAGCCGCCCGGACCGTGAAGACGGTGGAACCGTTCAACAGAATGGAGCTGTCACCCGAGAGGGTGATCGCGGTTCCGACCACGGGAACCTTCACATCCTTGGACACGGTACCGGCCTTCAGAGTGACCGTGATGTCCCGGTTGGCGCGATCTGCACCAGGCGAGAGGCTGACCGTCGTGATGGCCTCCCCAGCGGCACCCGTCGACGGCGTGGGTGAACCACCCTGGATGTTGCCCGACGTGGCCGCGAAGGTCACGGTCTGGAGCGGCATCGCGACATTGTTGGCATCCTTCACGACCACCGTGAAGCTGATCGACGAATTCGCAGCGGATGTCAGTTCCGGTGCGGACGTGAACACCTCGATCGCAGCCGGCACGGGCGCCGTCGTGGTGCCGCCACCGCCCGTACTGCCATTCGTGGTGCCGGCGCTGCCGCCTCCCCCGCCGCAGGCTGCCAGACCGGCCGCCAGCAGCAGCCCCCCCAGGAACTTCAGTTGTCGGATCATTGAAGTGAGTCCTCTTTGCAAGATAGTTTCGTTCAGCGGGCAGCGGAGCGGTCAGCCACCATCTTCGGGGTGATGAAGACCAGCATTTCCTGCTTGTTGCTTTCGCGGCGCCGGTTCTTGAACAGGTTGCCGACGGCCGGCAGGTCACCCAGCAGCGGTACGCGCGCCTCGGTCTCGGTCTCGGTCAGCTCGAAGATGCCGCCGATGACCACCGTGCCGCCATTCTCCACCAGCACCTGCGTCTTGATGTGCTTGGTGTTGATCGCGATACCGGCCGCCGTGGTCTCGCCGCGGCTGTCCTTGTTGATGTCCAGGTCCAGGATGATGTTGCCTTCGGGCGTGATCTGGGGCGTGACTTCCAGCTTCAGCGTGGCGCGGCGGAAGGCCACCGAGGTGGCGCCGCTGGAGGTGGCCTGCTGGTACGGGAACTCGGTACCCTGCTCGATCAGCGCCTTGGTCTTGTCGGCCGTGACGATGCGCGGGCTGGAGACCAGCTTGCCCTTGCCATCGGCCTCCAGCGCGGAGAGCTCCAGGTTCAGGAAGCGGTTGGCGGCGGAGCTGAACAGAGAGATCGCGAAGCTGGACGCATTGAAGCCCCCCACGCCCACGGCCGGCAGGTTCACGAAGTTGGTGTTGACCGTGTCCAGCGCGGACACGGATTCCAGCGTGGTGCCGCTGACGGCGTTGTAGGTACCGCCGAAAGCCACCCGGTTGTTGCCGCCGAGGGCGTAGCCGGGGTCACCGCCGCGCAGGCCGCGCAGGTCGCTGCCGCCCAGGCGCACGCCCAGCGACTTGCCGAAGGTGTCGGAGGCCTCGACGATGCGCGCCTCGATCAGCACCTGGCGCACCGCAATGTCGAGCTTGCCGATCAGCTGCTGCACCTGCTCCAGCTTGGAGGGCACGTCGGTCACGAACAGCTGGTTGGTGCGGGGTTCGGCGATGGCGCTGCCGCGCGAGCTGAGGATGCGCGCCGAGCCCTGGCCCGTGAGCTGGGTGGCGATGTCGGCCGCCTTGCTGTAGTTCAGCTGGAACGACTGGGTGCGCACCGGCTCCAGGTTCTGGATGGCCGCGTTGGCTTCGAGCTCCAGCTTCTCCTTGGCCGCGATCTCCTCCTTGGGGGCGATCCACAGCACGTTGCCGGACTTGCGCATGCCCAGGCCCTTGGCCTGCATGATGATGTCGAGCGCCTGATCCCAGGGCACGTCCTTCAGGCGCAGCGTCACCGCGCCCGTGACGGAATCGGAGGTGACGACGTTGAAGTTCGTGAAGTCGGCGATCACCTGCAGCAGCGAGCGGACCTCGATGTTCTGGAAGTTCAGCGACAGCTTCTCGCCGGTGTAGCCGGGGCCCTGGGACAGCTTGTTCGGGTCGATCTTCTGCGGCCGCACTTCCACCACGAACTGGTTGTCGCTCTGGTAGGCGCTGTGCTCCCACACGCCCTTGGGCTCGATCACCACGCGCACGCGGTCACCGGCCTGGAAGGTGCTGACGTTCTGGATCGGGGTGCCGAAGTCCGTCACGTCCATGCGGCGACGCAGGCCTTCCGGCAGCGACGACTTGAGGAACTCGACCACCAGGTTCTGCCCCTGCTGGCGGATGTCCACGCCGACCTGGTTGCTGGGCAGGTCCACGATCAGCCGGCCCGCGCCATCCGGGCCGCGGCGGAAGTCCATGTCCTTGATGGGCATGGCGTCGCGGTTGCGGCTTTCGGCGAAGTGCTGCGCCGAGCCACCGCCCGCGGCCGTGGCCGAGGTGGGCTCCAGCGTGACCAGCAGCGCCTTGCCGTCGATGCGGGCCTGGTAGTTGGCGGGCGACTTGAGGTTGAGGACGAGGCGGGCTCGGTCCGACGTCTGCACGACGTTCACCGATCGCAGGTTGCCGACGTTCAGCTCCACCGCGTTGCGACCGAGCCCGTTCGTGGCACCCGGCACGTCCAGCGCGATGCGCGCCGGCGCCTGGATGGCGAAGCCGGACGGAACGGCCGAGAGCGGCTCCGAGAATTCGACGCGCACCACCTCGGAGCCGCCCTGGACGGCTCCGCTGATGTTCTGCACCGCCGGAGCGGCCCGCGCCGACAGCGACCAGGCCGAAGCCAGCACCGCTGCCGCGATGAAAAGCCCTCGCCAACTCCGAGTGTTGCTCTTGTTCATTTGGACCTCTCTTGCAATTGCAGTGTCTGGGTACGCTCGATCCACTCACCGGCGGCATCCTGCACCAGCTCGCGCAGCACGACCTCGGTCTCGCCCACCTTCGTGATGCGCCCGTAGTTCTGGCCCAGGTAGTTGCCGGGGCGCACCTGGTACAGGAGGTTGTCCACCCGTACCAGCGCGACGGGCTGCCCCATCTTCATCAGGCTGCCGACCATGGTCACGGCGTCCAGCGGGAAGGCTTCCAGGGGTTCCTTGCGGCGGTTCAGCTCCGGCGCGAGCAGGGCCGCGCTGGTCGAGCCGCTCTGCTGCGCCTCGCGCTTGAGCGCCTGCGCCAGCTTCTGGTTGCTGAACGGCTCGGTGCCGGTCTCGGACGTGTACGCCTGCGGCGTGAACTTCTTCGGCTCCGGAATCGGCTGCACCTGCGGCTTGGTGATCGCCCGCTGGTCGTTCATCCACTTCTGCACCTCGTCCGTGTCAGAGGTGCCACAGGCCGTCAGGGTGGACAACGCCACCACCGACGCCATCAGGAGGCTGCGGCTTCTCATTTCTTCGCTCCCTTGGGCGCCGCCTTGCGCTGCGCGGCCACCTCATCGCCGTCCAGATAGCGGAAGGTCTTGGCCTGCGCATCCAGCGTGAGATTGCCGTCGCGCGCCGGCACGATGACGAGGTTGTTGAGCGTCACGATGCGCGACAGGTGAGCGATGTCCGAGGCGAAGGACCCGATGTCGTGGTAGCGGCCGGAGACGCGCACCGAGATGGGCAACTCGGCGTAGTACTCCTTCACGCTGACCTGGCCGGGACGGAACAGGTCGAAGGTGAGGCTGCGGCCCAGGCCGGCCTGGTTGATGTCCGACAGCAGCGCATCCATCTCGGCCTTGCTGGGCAGCTGCTTCTCGAGCTGGGTCACGTATTGCTGCACCTGCTCGCGCTGCTTGCGCAGGGCATCGAGGTTGACGGCCTGCGCCAGCTTCTTCTTGTAGTCGTCGCGCAGCGTCTCTTCCTTCTTCTGCTCGGCGGCCAGTTCGTCGGCGGAGTTGGTGAGCCACACGAACCACAGCGCGACGACGATGCCGACGGTGAGTGCGAGGCACAGCAGGGCCTTGGGGACGATGGGCCAGGAGGCCGGGTCGTTGGGGTTGAGGCCGCGGAACTGCGAGGCGATGCTGTCCTTCAGCGCGGCGGAGTCCATCTTGGGCATGGAGGTGGCCATGGTTCAGTCCGTTCTCGGGGTCACGGCTTCTTGGCCGAGGCGGCGGGAGTGGCCGCCGCGGCCACCGTGGTGGGCGCTGCGGCCGAGCCGGCGGGGCGCGGGGCGCTGCCCGCCGCCACCGGCGCCGGCAGCGGCGTCGCGGCCGCCACCGTGATGACCGTGCCGGCCGCGGAGGCCGCCTTCGCGGCCTCGCTGGCGCGCAGCAGCTTCACGCGGATGCTGAAGTTGGAGACGCGCCGCGTCTCCTTCGGGCCCACCGCGACGTTGCCGGCGACGATTTCCACCAGCTCGGGGCGTGCCAGCCAGGGTGTGCCCGAGCCGAGGTTGCGCAGCAACTCCGACACACGCTCGTTCGACTGCGCGACGCCGCCGATGGCTACGTTGTCGTTGGTCTGCTGCATGCGGGTGAGGTACACGCCATCGGGCAGCTGCTTGACCAGTTCGTTCAGCAGGTGCACCGGCATGTTGCGATCGGCCTGCAGGTCTTCCACCGCCTGCTGGCGCGCCCGCAGCGCGGCGATCTCGGCCTGCAGCGTGGCGATGTCCTTGATCTGCGCCTCGAGCTTCTTGATCTCGTTCTGCAGCAGCCGGTTGCGCGCCTGCTGGTTGGAGATCTGCGCTGCGTACCAGAGGTAGACGCCGCCGGCGATGAGCACGCCGACGAAGGCGGCCGCCCCAAGCGAGGCATAGAAGGCCTCGCGCCTGCGCTTGCGTGCCGCCTCGCGGTGCGGCAATAGGTTGATGAGGATCACTGCAGGAACCTCCGCATGGCCAGCCCGCACGACGTGAGGTAGGAAGGCGCCTCGCGGCGGACCTTCTTCTCGCGCACACCGTCGCCGATCTGCATGCCCTGGAACGGGT
>NZ_JAYRZR010000032.1:0-42133 GCF_041916345.1 Ramlibacter sp. | reverse complement strand
CGCACCGGCAGAACGTGGTGCACCGCGACATCAAGCCGGCCAACATCATGTACGAGCTCGACTCGGACACGGTCAAGGTCACCGACTTCGGCATTGCCCGCATCACCGACTCCAGCAAGACCAAGACAGGCCTGGTGCTGGGCACCCCCAGCTTCATGTCGCCCGAGCAGATCGCCGGCAAGAAGGTCGATGGCCGCTCCGACCTGTACTCGCTGGGCGTGATGCTGTTCCAGATGCTCACCGGTGTGCTGCCCTTCCGCGGCGACTCCATGGCGGAGCTGATGTACAAGATTGCCAACGAGGAAGCGCCCGACATCCGCATCATCCGCCGCGACCTGCCGGAGCGCCTGGCGCAGATCGTTGCCTTTTCGCTGCACAAGAAGCCCGAGTCCCGCTACCAGGACGGTGACCAGTTCGCCGCCGAGCTGCGCGCGGTGATGGAGGAGATGTCCGGCGGCGCGGCCCCGGCGGCCGCCGGCCGTCCGGCCGGCGCGACCGCGGCCATGCGCATCCCGGCGCCCGCCGCACCGGCCGCGCCCGCGGGCATGGACAAGACGGCAGCCTTCCAGTCGCAGCCCGCGGCCGAGAAGACGGCCGTGTTCACGCCCCCCGCGCCACCCCCGGCCCAGGCGCAACCACCGGCGTACATCGATTTCGCTGCCACGCAGCCCGCCGGCGTGCTGAGGCCTGTGGCGCCTGCGCACCAGACGGACTTCCCTGCTACGCAGCCCGCGAGCGCGGCCCGGCCGCCCGTGGCGGCAGCGCCTGGCTACGCCGCGACCGTCCCTTCGGGCCATCCGCAGTTCGCGCAGACGGCCCCTGCCGCGAAGGAGTTCGCGCAGACGGCCCCTGCGGCCCTGCAGCCGGGCTATGATGCAGGCCAGAACAAGAGCGGTGGCGGCGCGCCGCAGGGCGCGCAGTTCGACAAGACGGCTGTCATGAGCAAGCCCGAGGCGGGTGTCCCGCCCGCGGGCAACGGCCCCGCCGGACGCAAGCCCTGATCCGCGAACCATGAACTACGAGTTTTGCATCCGCACGGATCCAGGCCTGGCACGCGAGAACAACGAGGACTCGGTCGCGGTCGACGAAGTCACCCGGCTCGGCATCCTCGCCGACGGCATGGGCGGCTACAACGCGGGCGAGATCGCCAGCGGCATGGCCACCACCTTCATCAAGTCGGAGCTGGGGCGTTGGCTCACCCAGGCCGGCCGCCACGCCAACAGCCGCGAGGTCCGGCGCGCGATGGAGATCTGCGTCGACAACGCCAACCGCTCGATCTTCAACGCCGCCAATTCCAACCCGCAGTACAGCGGCATGGGCACGACCCTGGTGGTGGGTGTCTTCCAGGACGGCCGGCTGATGCTGGGGCACATCGGCGACTCGCGCTGCTACCGGCTGCGGGCGAACGTGCTGGAGCAGATCACCAAGGACCACTCCCTTCTGCAGGAGCAGATGGACGCCGGCCTGATCACCCCCGAGCAGGCCGCCGTGTCGACCAACAAGAACCTGGTCACGCGCGCACTCGGCGTCGAGGATGCGGTGCTGCTGGAGGTCAACGAGCACAAGGTGGAGCCCGGCGACCTCTATCTCATGTGCTCGGACGGCCTGTCCGACATGCTGGACGACGAGGCCATCGCGCGCATCGTGTCTGCGGAGGGACTTCTGGAGCAGAAGGCGGGGCAACTGATCGAGGCAGCGAATGCCAACGGCGGGCGGGACAACATCTCCGTCGTGCTGGCGCTGGCGAGCAGCGAGACCAAAAAACGCGGCCTGATTTCGCGTTTGCTGGGACAATAGCCTTTGGTTCTAGTAGTACGGTGTTGAAAACATAGACAGGAGTCGGACCATGCCGAAAATGATCGTCTCGATCGACGGTGTTGTCATCAAGGAAGTCCAGCTGACGAAAGACCGCACGTCCCTCGGACGGCGGCCCTACAACGACATCGTCATCGACAACCTTGCGGTCAGCGGCGAGCATGCGGTTTTGCAGCTCACGGGCACAGAGGTCTACCTGGAAGACCTCAACAGCACCAACGGGACCTACGTCAACGGCAAGGCCGTGAAGAAGCAGTTGTTGCAAAACAACGACACCATCGAGATCGGCAAGTACAAGATCAAGTTCATCCACGAGGCGCCCGGCGCCACGTTCGAGAAGACGATGATCATCAAGCCGGGCATGGTGCCGCCAGTCCCCAAGGCGGCGGCCCCCGCGCCTGGCGCGGCGCCCGCCCCGGCGGCGGCTGCGGATGCGGCCCACGTGAACGCCAGCATCAAGGTGCTGTCCGGCGCCGCGGCCGGCCGTGAGGTCCCGCTGGTCAAGGTCGTCACCACCATCGGCAAGCCCGGTGTGGCCGTGGCCGCCATCACCAAGCGCGCCAACGGCTTCGTCGTGGCGCACGTGGAGGGCTCGAACAAGCCGACCCTCAACGGCGCGGCCATCGGCCAGGAGCCGGTGACCCTGAAGAACGGGGACATGCTCGAGCTCGCGGGCACCCAGATGCAGTTCGTGCAGGCGGCCTGACGGCCGCCCGCCCGCCGCCAGCCCGTCAAGCCAAGGAGTCGGGGCCCATGGGCTTGCTTTCCAAACACTGGTCCCGCATCGCGATCAGCCTGGTTCCCCTGGTCTTCGCGTTGCTGCACGCCGTCGGCGTGCTTCCCATCGGCTTCCTGCAGCGCCTGGACGACATCATCTATGACGCCCGGCTGCGCACGTCGATGCCGAAGACGATGGACAACCGCATCGTCATCGTCGACATCGACGAGAAGAGCCTGGCCGAGGTCGGCCGCTGGCCCTGGAGCCGCAACCGGCTGGCGACGCTGGTCGACGAGTTGTTCGACCGTCACCAGATCGCCCTGCTGGGCTTCGACGTCGTCTTCGCCGAGCCGGACGAGAGCTCGGGCCTGAAGCGTCTGCGCGAGCTGGCCCAGGGCGACTTGCGCGATGCCGCGGGCTTCGCTGACCGCGTGGGCCAGCTGCAGGCCTCGCTCGACTACGACGCCATGTTCGCCCGCGCGCTGGAGAAGCGCCCGGTGGTCATGGGCTACTACTTCACCAGCGACCGCGAGGGCCGCACCAGCGGCGCCCTGCCGCGGCCGGTGATGGCGCGCGAGTCCCTGCTCGGGCGGCCGATCAGCTTCACCAGCTGGAACGGCTACGGCTCCAACATCGAGCAGATCGCCCGTGCCGCGCCGCTGGCCGGCTACTTCAACTCCATCACCGACACCGACGGCGTGGTGCGCTCCATCCCCTTGCTGGCCGAGTACAAGGGGGGCTACTACGAGTCCCTGTCGCTGGCCATGTTCCGCATGCTGGCCGGCCAGCCCGAGGTGGCGCCGGGCTTCCCGCGCGACCGCTTCGTCAGCCGCGGCTACACCGGCCTGGAAAGCGTGATCCTCAAGCAGGGCGAGAAATCGCTGGCGATCCCGGTGGATCACCGCGTCGCGGCCCTGGTGCCCTACCGGGGCTTCGGCGGCGTGGCCGGCGGTTCATTCCGCTACGTGTCGGCGGCCGACATCATCTCGCAGCGGGTGCCCGTGGGCACGCTGCGCGACAAGATCGTGCTGGTCGGCACCACCGCCCCCGGCCTGCTGGACCTGCGGGTCACCCCGGTCGGCGAGACCTACCCCGGCGTCGAGACGCACGCCAACGTCATCTCCGGCCTGATGGACGGCAAGCTGTTCGTGAAGCCGGACTACGCGGTGGGCTACGAGGTGGTGATCCTGCTGCTGAGCGGCCTGACCCTGGCGCTGGCGCTGCCGCTGCTGTCGGCCACCCGCGCGGTGCTGGTCAGCGTGGGCGTGGTCGCCGCCCTGGTGGCGCTGAACTTCTACCTGTTCTTCGGCCAGGGCCTGGTGCTGCCGCTGGCCTCCGCCCTGGTCATGGCAGGCCTCGCCTTCGCCCTGAACATGAGCTACGGCTACTTCGTGGAAAGCCGCAGCAAGCGCGAGCTCGCCCACCTGTTCGGCACCTATGTGCCGCCGGAACTGGTGGACGAGATGGTGAAGGACCCCGACAGCTACAGCATGCAGGCCACCAGCAAGGAGCTGACCGTCATGTTCTGCGACATGCGCGGCTTCACCAAGCTGTCCGAGAAGATGGAGCCCACGCAGCTGCAGCACCTGCTCAACGACGTGTTCAGCCGGCTCACCAACATCATCCGCGGCAACCGGGGCACCATCGACAAGTACATGGGCGACTGCGTCATGGCCTTCTGGGGGGCGCCGGTCGACACGCCCAACCATGCGCACCTGGCGGTCAAGTCGGCGATGGAGATGGCGGGCGCCGTCCGCAAGATGAACGAGGAGCACCGCGCCAAGGGCATTCCCGAGATCGGCGTGGGCATCGGCATCAACACCGGCCCCATGTGCGTGGGGGACATGGGCTCCGACATCCGCCGCAGCTACACCGTGATCGGCGACTCGGTGAACCTGGGGTCGCGCCTGGAGGGCCTGTCCAAGGTCTATGGCGTGGACATCGTGGTGAGCGAGACGGCCCGCAAGGCCGCGCCCGATTTCGCCTGGCAGGAACTTGACCGCGTGCGCGTGAAGGGCAAGGAGCAGGCAGTGGCCATCTACTGGCCGGTGGCGCCCGCCGAACGGGTGGACCAGGGTGTCCAGGACGAGCTCAAGACCTGGGCGGCCTTCCTGAAGGCCTACCGCGCGCAGCAGTGGGATCAGTGCGACACGTTGATGATCAACCTGCAGCGGATCAATGCAAAAAAATACCTTTACGAGATGTACTCCGAACGTGTAGCCTCAATGCGGTTGTTGCCGTTCGACCCGGCTTGGGACGGCGCCACCAATTTCGAGACCAAGTGACCAAGGGGCGCTGAATGAAGGTTCGCGTGCTGGGCTGTTCCGGAGCGATCGCGAAGGACTGTCGGACGACGTCCTTCCTGATCGACGGCGACATCCTGGTCGATGCCGGCACGGGTGTCGGTGACCTCACCCTCGACGAGATGCGGGCGGTGAAGTACGTGCTGCTCACCCACTCCCACATGGACCACGTCGCGGCCCTGCCGCTGATGGTGGACTCCATCGCCTCCATGCTGACCCAGCCGGTGCGGGTGCTGGCGCTGCCGGGCACCATCGCGGCGCTGAAGGCCCACATCTTCAACAACGTGATCTGGCCGGATTTCAGCCGCATCCCGACGCCGCAGGCGCCGTTCGTCAGCTTCCACGAGATCCAGGTCGGCCAGAGCTTCTCGGTCGGCGGCAAGAACATCGAAGTGCTGCCTGCCGTGCACACCGTGCCCGCCTGCGGCTACGCCATCACCTCCGGCTCGGGCTGCTGGGTGTTCACCGGCGACACCGAGCGCAACCCCGCCTTCTGGCGGCGCATCAACCAGCTCAACGTGGCGGCGCTGGTCATCGAGACGGCCTTCTCCAACCGCGAGAAAGATCTCGCCAAGCGCAGCCTGCACCTGTCGCCACATGCCCTGGCCGAGGAGCTGGACTGCATCGACAAGAGCAAGCGCTTCCCGATCTTCATCACGCACACCAAGCCCGCCGAGACTGAACTCATCATGACGGAGATCCAGCGGTTCGACCAGACGCAGCCGTTCGGCCCGAACGTGGTGCACGACATCCGGTGGCTCAGGGCCGGGCAGGAGTTCGAGCTATGAATGCAGTACTGAAGACCAAGGACACCGAGCAGGCCTTTCTCGACTCGCAGCAGCTGCCGCCGGACAAGCGCGGCATCTCCTTCGAGGCGCTGTTCTTCCGCCAGCTGCAGCAGGTCACGACCAAGATCCACGCGACCGAGAACGTCGACGAGATCATGCTCGAGTCCAGCCAGGACATCTGCAAGCTGTTCAACGCCGACCGCCTGACGCTGTACGCGGTGAACGAGGACCGCTCGGCCATCATCTCCAAGATCAAGACCGGCCTGAACACCGCGAAGGACCTGAAGCTGCCCATCAGCGCGCAGAGCATCGCCGGCTACGTGGCGATGTCCAAGCAGCTGGTCAACATCGCCGACGTCTACGACGACGACGCGCTCAAGCGCATCCACCCGAGCCTGCACTTCCTGAAGGAGGTGGACAAGCGATCGGGCTACCGCACCAAGCAGATGCTGGTGGTGCCCATCCTCGACGGCGACGTGCTGCACGGCGTCATCCAGGTCATCAACAACAAGAGCGACCAGCCCTTCGGCGACCTCGAGGTCGAAGGCGCCGCGCAGCTCTCCAAGACGCTGGCCACCGCCATCCGGCAACGGATGGAGAAGGCCAGTGAAGGCCAGCGCCGCAAGGCGACCAAGTACGACGGCCTGATCGCCGACGGCGTGCTCACCTACGACGAGCTGCAGAAGGCGGTGCAGAAGGCACGCGAGGAATCCAAGCCGGTCGAGCACGTGCTGATGGCGGATTTCTCCATCCGCCCGGCGCAGATCGGCCCCTCGCTGTCGAAGTTCTTCGGCGTGCCCTACGAGCCGTTCAACCCCAGCCGCCTGCGGGTCGAGACGCTGCAGGGCGCGCTCAAGCGCGAGTTCATCAATGAGCAGGGCTGGATCCCCGTCGAGGAGACGCCGGAGGGCCTGCTCATCATGTGCCTGGATCCGGAAGCGGTGCGCAACTCGCGCATCGTGCCGCAGATCTTTCCCAAGTCGAGCCGCTTCGCCTATCGCGTCACCACGCAGACGGAATTCGAGGAGACGGTGGCGCAGCTCTGGGGCGCCCCCGACCAGGGCCAGTCGGTCGAGGACATGCTGGCCGACCTCAATGCCCCGCTCGACGACGAAGGCGAAGGCGGCGGTGACGGCAGCGCGCTCGAGTCCGCCGCGGCCGACAACGAACTGGTGAAGTTCGTCAACAAGATCATCATCGACGCCTACAACCAGCGCTGCTCGGACATCCACATCGAGCCACTGCCCGGCAAGGCCAAGACCGGAATCCGCTTCCGCATCGACGGCGGCCTCGTGCCCTACGTGGAGGTGCCGGCGCACTTCCGCCAGGCGCTGGTCACGCGCCTGAAGATCATGTGCGACCTCGACATCTCCGAGCGCCGCAAGCCGCAGGACGGCAAGATCAAGTTCAAGAAGTACGGCCCGCTCGACATCGAGCTGCGGGTGGCCACCATTCCCTCGGCCGGTGGCGTCGAAGACGTCGTGATGCGTATCCTGGCCGCCGGCGAGCCGATTCCGCTCGACAAGCTGGGCCTCACCCCCCACAACAAGGAGCGGCTGGAGAAGACCGTCTCCAAGCCCTACGGCCTGTTCTACGTCTGCGGGCCCACCGGCTCCGGCAAGACGACCACGCTGCACTCGGTGCTGAAGTTCCTGAACACACCCGACACCAAGATCTGGACCGCCGAGGACCCGGTGGAAATCACGCAGAAGGGTCTGCGGCAGGTGCAGATCAACAAGAAGGCGGGCATCGACTTCGCGCTGGTCATGCGCGCCTTCCTGCGTGCCGACCCGGACATCATCATGGTCGGCGAGTCGCGCGACAAGGAAACGGTGTCCATGGGCGTGGAAGCCTCGCTCACCGGCCACCTGGTGTTCTCGACGCTGCACACCAACTCCGCGCCCGAGTCCATCACCCGTCTGCTCGACATGGGCATGGACCCCTTCAACTTCGCCGACGCGCTGCTGGGCATCCTGGCGCAGCGCCTGGCGAAGCGGCTGTGTGACTGCAAGGAGGCGTACTACCCCGAGCAGGAAGAGATCAAGACCTTCATCGCCGAGTACGTGGAAGACCTGCGCCATACGGCCCCCTGGAAGGCCGACTACGCCGGCGAGGCCCGCAAGCTCTACGAAGGCTGGGTCAAGCTCTACGGCGAGAACGGCCGCCTCAAGTTCTTCAAGGCCGCTGGCTGCGAGAAGTGCAACAAGACGGGCTACAAGGGCCGGGTCGGCCTGCATGAGCTGCTGATCGCCGACGACGAGGTCAAGAAGCTCATCCAGGAGCGCGCGCGAGTCGCCGAGATCTTCGTCTCCGCCGTGGCCAGCGGGATGCGCACCCTCAAGATGGACGGCATGGAAAAGATCATGCTGGGCCTGACGGACCTGAAGCAGGTTCGCTCCGTGTGCATCAAGTGACAGAAATTGTCAGCGCCTGAGCCCGGGATGTCAGGCCCAGCGCGGCTGTAGGCGCCAAAAGCCAACAAGTTCACGTCGCAAGGGCCTGGCACACCGATTGCTGTATCCTCTCGCTTCTTCATCAACCCCGGAGGTACCTATGAAGCGTCAACTGCAAAAGGGTTTCACCCTGATCGAACTGATGATCGTGGTCGCGATCATCGGCATTCTGGCTGCCGTGGCTCTGCCCGCGTACCAGGACTACACCAAGCGCGCGAAGATGTCGGAAGTGGTGCTCGCCGCCTCTGCCTGCCGCACGACCATCACCGAGGTCTACCAGTCCGGCTCGGGCACGCCCACGGCCAACGGCTGGGGCTGTGAGAACAGCAGCCAGACCAGCAAGTACGTGTCCAAGGTCCAGACGTCCGCTGCCGGTATCATCACCGTCACCGCCACCGGCTTCAACGACGCCGCGATCGACACCATGACCATCGACCTGGTGCCCTACCAGGACGCCACCACGGTCAAGGATCCCGGCACTGCCGGCCACATGGGCGCCCCGGTGTTCAAGTGGGTCTGCGGCCCGGGTGCCACGAACCCGATGCCCGCCAAGTTCCTGCCTGGCTCTTGCCGCGGTACCTGATACGCTCAGGCTTGCCAACGCGAAAGAGCGGCTTCGGCCGCTCTTTTTGCATCTGCGGACGAATGGAACCCCCTAGCCGATGGAAGAAGAAGCGCCTGAACTCACCGTCCTGATGCCTTGCCTGAACGAGGCCAGGACGGTCGGTCGTTGTGTGCAAGCGGCCATGGGCTTCTTCGAGCGCAGGGGCATCCGCGGTGAGGTGCTGGTCGCTGACAACGGCTCCACCGATTCGTCCCAGGCCATCGCCACGGCAGCCGGTGCCCGCGTGGTGCCTGTCGCCCAGCGGGGCTACGGCGCGGCGCTGCTGGGTGGCATCGCGGCGGCCCGCGGGCGCTACATCATCATGGGCGACGCGGACGACAGCTACGACTTCGCCTCGCTCGACGCCTTCGTGGCAACTCTCCGCAACGGCGCCGACCTGGTGATGGGCAACCGCTTCCGGGGCGGCATCGCCCCAGGGGCCATGCCCTTCCTGCATCGCTACCTCGGCAATCCCGTCCTCAGCTTCATCGGCCGCCTGTTCTTCAGGACGGCCATCCGTGACTTCCATTGCGGCATGCGCGGCTTCTCGCGCGATGCGATCCTGCGCCTCGGCCTGATCACCCCGGGCATGGAGTTCGCCAGTGAAATGGTGGCCAAGGCGGCGCTGGCCGGCCTGCGCATCGAGGAGGTCCCCACCACGCTGCGGCCCGACGGGCGCGGCCGGCCGCCCCACCTGAGAACCTGGCGCGACGGCTGGCGCCACCTGCGCTTCCTGCTGCTGTTCTGTCCGCGCTGGCTGTTCCTCTACCCCGGGATCGCGCTCGGCCTGCTGGGCGTCGGAGGCCTCCTGGCGGGCTACCTCGGTGCGCAGGCCGTGCCGTTCGGCATCCATTCGATGCTCTACCTCGGCGCCGCCACCATCATCGGCGTGCAACTGATCGTGTTCGCCCTGCTGACCAAGTGGCTGGCCGTGCTGGCCCGCTTTGTGCCGGAGCCTGCGTGGATGAGCCGCTGGAGCGGCTCGTTCAGCCTTGAAAAGGGCCTCATTGCCGGGGCGCTGCTGCTGCTGGCTGGGCTGGGCTGGTCGATCGGCCTCACCGTCGACTGGGGCCGTACCGGCTTCGGGCCGCTCAACCCGGTGGAAACCATGCGTTCCGTCATTCCTGCCGTCACGCTCATGGCGGTCGGCTCGCAGGTGGCCATGGCTTCCCTGTTCGCGGGTGCGTTGCTGTCCTCCTGGCGCTCGGCGCGTCCCGCGTGAAGGCGCCGCCCCGTCCCGCAGCGGAACTGGCCGCATTGTGCGCGGTCATCTGGCTGGCCATGGTGGCGGTGCCGGTCGGCCTGGGCGGCATCGGCCTGAGCTGGGACGCGCTGAATCACCACATCTATCTCGGCTGGGTCGCCAACCAGCCGCGCTTCGGGCACGATCTCTTCGCGGCCTCGTTCCAGTCCTACCAGTACCCCTACCTCTACTGGCCTGCCTACCAGCTCTTCATCCACGGATTCTCCGGTGTGGGGGCCGGCGTCGTGCTGGTCAGCCTCAACCTGATCCTGGTGCCGCCCCTGTGGATGGTGGCGCGCAGCTGCATCCCCGATGCGACGTGGATGGGCCTGGGCCTGCGCGCCGCGGCGGTTGTGCTGGCCTTCCTCGGGCAGGTCAGCCTGTCGCTGATCGACACCACCGCCAATGACGTGCTCGCGGCCGCCCCGCTGGTGTGGTCGGTGGCCCTGGCGCTGGCGGCCGCCGATTCCGCCACCACGCACCGCTGGCTGTCGCCCCGATGGGCGATCGCCCTGTCGGGCCTGTGCGCGGGCCTGTCCGTCGCCTTCAAGCTGAGCAACGGACCGCTGGCCCTGGCGCTGCCGCTGCTCTGGGTGCGCGCAGGCTCGTCCTGGCGCGAGCGGGCGCGGGCCATCGTCTCCGCTGGCCTGTGGTCGATCGCGGGCTTCATCCTGGCGTACGGCTATTGGGGGGCGCTGCTGTGGAAGGCGTTCGGGAACCCGGTGTTTCCGTTCCTCCACCCCTCGTTCGAGCCGCTGCGCGCACTGACGGGCTGGCACCGATGATCCGATTCATCCCGGACACCTGGCGCGACGCGCTGCTGCGGCCGATCGCGATGGCCGCGCCGGATGGCGGCGTGTATGTCGAGACGATCGCCCCCGACTTCCGCTTCGTATTCATCCTCGCCCTGGCCGCGGCCTGGGTGCTGCTGCGCGTCGGCCGTGCTTTGCCCCAGCGGCGCCAGACCCTCGCGCTGCTCGCGTTCATCGCGCTCACCTTCGCCCCCTGGCTGCTGACCAGCGGCAACGGTCGCTACTTCCTGGCGGCGCTGTTCCTGGCCGGGCCGCTGTGCATCGGCCTGCTGCACCACCTGCCTATCCCCGGCCGCATCAAGATCACGCTCGCGAGCCTCATGATCGGCCTGCAGGTTTTCCTCATCCACGAGAACGAACCCTGGCGGTCCTGGGGCCTGGTGCCGTGGACGGCGCCGCCGGCATTCGATGTCGACATCCCGGAGGACCTCCGCACCCGACCGGGCACCTATCTCACGGTGAGCGGGATCTCCTACTCGCTGATCGCGCCTCGCTTCCATCCGGATTCACGCTGGATCAGCCTCGCCAGCCAGCCGGGCGGCCCGCCGGACAACGTGCTCGGGCACATGACGCGTGACTTCCTGGCGGCATCCCCGCGCATCGAGCTGCTGTTTCCTTCGCTGCCCGGCCAGGGCGTCAAGGAGCTCGTTCCGCCCGCCGAGCTCGTGGACGCGCTGGACCTCAACCTGGGCGGGCATGGCCTGGCCGTCGCCACCGGGCAGCCGTGCCGGTTCCTCCGCTCCACGGGGCTCACGGCCATGGGCTCGCGCCTGGGCGCGCAGGAAGCCCGGGAGGTGCCCGAGCAGCGCGGGTTCTGGCTCTGCCCGCTGCAACGCGTGGCCGCCAAGGACCGCGCCAGCCAGCCCAAGCCCGACCCCCGTGTCGAGGCGGTGTTCAACCGGCTCGAGCAGACCTGCCCGCGCCTGTTTCCGCCGGGCCAGGCCACCACCAACCTGCTGACGATGGGCGCGCGGCGCTTCTACGTGACCTCGGACATGCGCGTGTACGTGCTCAACGACGGGCGCGTCCTGTACAAGTACCTGCGCGCGCTCAACGCCGTCGACGTCGGAACGAGCGAGCAGGTCCTGGCCCCTGACTTCCGCATGGATTGCCACAACATCCGCGGACGCACCGGACTGCCCTGGGAGCGCGGCATCTAGCGGCCGCCAGTTCAGCGGCGCCGCCGGGCAAGGCGAGTCCGCCATGCCGGCGCGCCGGCTGCGGCAGCCAGCAGGCCCGCCACCCCGCTGGCCCCCAGCCAGGCCAGCTGCGCCGCGGGCGGCCATGAAGGCTGCAGACACCAGGCCGCCGGCACCATGACCAGCGCTGCCGCCGCGGCCGGCCCGGCCACGTCCGCGGCATACCAGGCCCACTTCTCGGCCGGCAGCAGGCGCCGATGCATGAAATGGATGCCGACGAGGAAGTAGCCCGCGTTGAGCGCGAGCCAGAGCCACGCCGCGCCCAGCGCGGCGTGATGCGGCACCACCCACAGCAGTGCCGGGACGTACAGCGCGACAGCGATGAGGTTGACCCGCACGGCGAACTGCGACCAGCCATGCGCGAGCTGCAGGTTGTAGGGCAGGCTCATGAAGCCGTTGAAGAGCGAGCCGGCCGCCAGGAAGGCCAGCATCGGCGCCACCGCGCCCGCCAGCGCCGCATCGCCCGTCCACAGGCGCAGCCCGGCTTCGCCGAACAGGATCAGCAGGAACGCCGCCGGGGTGATCAGCACGGTGACCAGCTGCGCTCCTTCGTGGTAGGTCCGCACCTCACCCGCGGCGTCGGCCTGCGCGACCAGCTGCGACAGCCTCGGGTAGTAGGCCTGCGAGATGGGCAGCACGAGTTGCTGCAGCGCACTCGCCAGGTAGGCCGCCAGGGCGTAGTGCCCGAAGGCGCCGAGGTCCAGCTGCCGCGACAGGATGACCTTGTCGAGCTGGGTGAGCAGCAGACCCAGCAGGGTCGTCACGGCCACACCCGCCGCGAATGGCCCCATGCCCTTGAGTGCCGCTGGCGAAGCGCGCGCCGGCCGCGGCGCCGCTGGCAGGTGGCGATACAGCAAGGCCGCGAACACCACCACACCCAGCACGGACGCGAGCGCCTGCCAGGCGAAGAAAAGGCCCACCGTCGGCGGCGCCGCCAGCAGGACGAGGGCCGCGCCGCCCCAGCGGAAGGTGGCCAGCGCGGCGCTGGCCGCGCTGGCGGCCACCTGTCGCTGCAGGCCCTGGACGGCGCCGTGGTACACGCCCTCCAGCAGCCGGCAGCCGACGATGAAGGCCATCAGGTACAGGCCCGTGCGCACCTCGTCGATCGCCAGCGCGCCGGGCCGCAGCCAGGACTCGCTGAGCCAGGGGGCGGCAGACGCGAGCAGGATCATGGCGACCGATGCCAGCGCCGCGCACAGCACCTCGACGCTGCGAACGACATCGCGTATCGCGGCGGGATCGCTCAGGCCGGCCTGGTGCCGCGCCATCTCGCGGTTGAGTGCCAGCGCGAGGCCGACGTCCAGCAGCGTGAGCCAGGCCTGGATGGCGGCGAACACGCCGATCAGGCCATAGGCCTCGATCCCGAGCAGCCGGATGTACAGCGGCACGAACGCCACGCTCATCAGGGCCACCCAGCCCTGACCGAGGCCGTTGGCGACGACGTTGCGATGCAGCGACAAGGTGTTGGCGGCTCCAGGTCCGGGGCAGCGGTTATTCTCCCCGCCCAGCAGGTCCCGAGAATACCCCCGGCCCGGGGGCAGGGCCGCGCCGCACGGAGCCAGAGTGACCCAGCAGGAGCCAGCCGGACGGGGCAAGCCCCGTGTCGTGATCGGCATACCCACCTACAACCGCAGCGCACGCCTTCGCCGCTGCATCGACAGCGCGCTGGCGCAGACGTATCCCGAGCTGGAGATCATCGTCAGCGACAACGCCTCGCCCGACGACACCGAGGCCGTCTGCAGGGCCTATGCCGCCCGCGACGCGCGACTCACCTATCACCGGCAGCCGGAGAACGTCGGCGCCACGCGCAACTTCCTGTCCGTGTTCGCGCGCGCGGATGCGCCGCTCTACATGTGGCTCGCCGACGACGACTGGATCGCGCCCGACTACGTCGAGCGCTGCGTGGCCCTGCTCGAGGCCGACCCGGACGCGGTGCTGGCAGGTGGCCTGGCCACCTACGATGGCAGCACCGCGGCGCCCGGCGGCAACGTCGTCGACTGCCGGTCGGCGAGCCCGCTGATGCGCGTCCTCGGCTACTACCGGCAGGTCGACGACAACGCCATCTTCTACGGCGTGCTGCGGCACGAGGTGGCCGCGCGCGCGGATGTGTGCAACGTGATCGGCGGCGACTGGCTCTATGTGGCGGCGCTGGCCTTCCATGGCCACGTGCGCACGGATCCCGCGGCCCGCATCCACCGCGAGCGCGGCGGGCAGTCGGTGAACAAGCGGCACCTCGCCGCGGCGCTCGGGCAGCCGGCCTGGATGGGCCGGGTGCCGGTGACGTTCTCGCTCTGCTTCAACGCGACCGCCGACGTCCTGGGCAACCGGGGCTATGCGAGCGCACCGGCCGGCTGGCGCTGGCTGCTCGCCGTGCTGCTGCCTTTCTGGATCGTGGCCTTCAAGCCGGGGCAGGAGATCGCCCGGCGCTGGCGGGCCCGCCGAGCCCGCGGCTGACGTGCCGGGCCGCGCCGTCTTCCGTGGACAATGGGCGGGTGGCCGCTGTTGCGGCACCGAGCCGAAACGGAGTTCCCATTGGACGATGACGTCTTGACCCCAGAGCAGGTCGCTGCCTTCCAGGAGCAGGGTGTGCTGATCGTGCCCGGCTTCTACGACCTGCAGGCGGACATCGCCCCCATCCAGCGGGGCATCCACGATGTCATCGGGCAGGTCATGCGTCGCCATGGCCTGCCGGATACACGGCCGGCGTTCGAGCCGGCGCGCTTCGACGAGGGCTACCAGGCCCTGATCGCGGCCAACCGCGCACTCGGTGGCGAGGTCTACGACGCGGTGAAGCAGATCCCGGCGTTCGTCCGGCTGGTGGCGCATCCGGCCCACGAGCGCATCCTCCGCCAGCTGCGCCCGGGCGCCGTGGCGGGCGTCGCCGGCGGCGGCTACGGCATCCGGATCGACAACCCCCACGAGGACCGGTACCGGGCCATGTGGCACCAGGAGTACCCGGCCCAGCTGCGCAGCCTCGACGGGCTGGTCTTCTGGTCGCCCCTGGTGCCGGTCACGCCCGAACTCGGGCCGGTCGCCTTCTGTGTCGGCTCGCACCGTGAAGGCCCGGTGCCCGTGCGCCTGGCGGACCCGGAGGGCGCGGGCCGCTCGGGTGCCTACGCGCTCATGCTGGACCGCGAGGCCGAGCGCCTGGCGCGCTACACGCACATCGCGCCGCTCACCGCGCCGGGTGACCTCGTCATCATCGACTTCCTGGTGCTGCATGCCTCGGGGCACAACCGGGGTTCGCGCTCGCGCTGGAGCATGCAGTTCCGCTACTTCAACTTCGCCGAGCCCACGGGGCGGTCGCACGGCTGGAAGGGCTCCTACGCGGCGGGCGTCGACTTCCGGCAGGTGCACCCCGAACTGTTCGTCTCCTGAGGCCGGCGCATGCACTGCAACATCTGCCATGCCGCCCTGGGCGACCCGCTGTACGAGTCGACGTCCGACCAGTCGCTCACGTCCCTGTGCGAGCTGCGGCCCGGCCGCACCCGCGTCTGGCTGTGCCCCTCCTGCGGCCACCTCCTCAGCGACGAACTGCAGGACGTGGCGCGCTACTACGAGACCGAGTACCGGATCCTCCTCGACCACGACGAGGAAGACCAGATCTACGACACCCGCGGCGACCGCATCGTCTACCGCACCGAGCATCAGGTCGACACCCTGGTCACCCAGCTGGCCCTGCCCGAGGGGGCGCGCCTGCTGGACTACGGTTGTGCGAAGGCCTCCACGCCCCGCATGCTGCTGACCCGCCGCCCGGACCTGCAGGTGCACCTGTTCGACGTCAGTGCCATGTACCAGGCGCACTGGGACCGCTTCGTCCCGCGCGAGCGGCAGGCGATGCACGAGACGCCGCCAGACTGGCAGGGCCGCTTCGACGTCGTGACCTCGTTCTTCTCGCTCGAGCACATCCCGCAGCCGGCGCGGACGCTCGCGCACATCGCGGGACTCCTGGGCCCGCAGGGCGTGCTGTATGGCATCGTGCCCGACACCTTCGGCAACATCGCGGACTTCGTCGTCGTCGATCACGTCAACCACTTCACCCGGCCCTCGCTGCATCGCCTGCTGGCCGATGCCGGCTTCCAGGAGATCGTGATCGACGACCGGCTGCATCGCGGCGCCCTCGTGTTCCGCGCCGGCAAGACCGGGCGGCACACGGCGGCCCCCGAAGTCGCGGGTACGCTCGCGGCGGCGCAGGATCTCGCACGCTACTGGAGCGCCATCGGCGACCGCATCCGAGCCGCCGAGGCCGAGGCGGGCGATGTGCCGTCAGCCATCTATGGCTCGGGCTTCTACGGCGCGTTCATCGCGAGCACCCTGCGCCAACCCGACCGGCTGCGCTGCGTCCTCGACCGGAGCCCGTTCCGGCAAGGCAAGACCTTGTTCGGCACGCCCATCGTCGCGCCGCAGGCCTGCGATGCAGCGGTCAAGCGGATGTATGTCGGGCTCAACCCGTCGATCGCGCGCCAGGCGATGGCCCAGGTGCCCGAGCTCGCGGGGCGCGAGCTGCAACTCGTGTTCCTCGACGAGGCAGCCGCATGACCAGCCGGCTGTCCGTCTCCGCGGACCGCCCTGAGGCGGCCGCGGCGCACGCCGGCAGCGTCCTGCTGCGGCCCTGGCGCGAGACGGACATCCCCTTCCTGCAGCGGCTGCGCAATGACGTGCCGTTGCAGGCCCAGCTGCTCGCCCGCGCCCGCGGCAGCGACGAGGCCGCGGTGCGGCGCTGGCTGCAGGCGCGCGCCGAGGGCGAGCGGTCGCTGTTCCTCGTGATTGCCGATCCCGACGCCGGTGAGCCGCTGGGCTACCTCCAGATCGTCGACATCGATCCGGAGGACCGGCGCGGTGAACTCGGAATCTGCCTGGCCCCTGCCGCGCAGGGACGCGGCCTGGGGCGGGCGGCCGTGCGGGCTGCCCTGGCGGCCGCCCGGAGCGACCGTGGCCTGCGCAAGGTCAGCCTCCGCGTGCGGGCCGACAACCTGCGTGCGATCCGCTGCTATGACGCCACCGGGTTCGCGCGCTGCGGACTGCTGCGCGAGCATGTGTGCATCGAGGGCTCGTGGCGCGACGTGGTCCTGATGGAGGCCTTCCTCGAACCGGCGGGCGCCCCATGCGGGTCGTGATCTCGCAGTCGATGCTGTTTCCCTGGGTCGGCCTGCTGGAGCAGGTGCGCCTGGCCGACGTGTTCGTGCACTACGACGACGTGCAGTTCTCCAAGGGCAGCTTCGTCAACCGCGTGCAGCTCAAGCTGGCCCAGGGCCCCCGCTGGCTGAGCGTGCCGCTGCCCGGGCTGCGCCTGGGCCAGCGGATCGACCAGGTGGCTTTGCCGCCGGCGCCCGACTGGGTGCCCCGCCACCTGGACCTGATCGAGCGCGCCCTCGATGGCGCGCCCTTCCTGGCGGATGCGCTGGCGCTCGCCCGTGATGTCTATGCGGCGGACGACCGGCACCTCGGGCCGCTCGCCCGCCGGTCCCTGCTGGTGTTGTCGGACTACTTCGGCCTGCAGGCCGGCCGCCGCTTCGTCGATGTGACCGCGCTGGCGGTGGGTGGCAGCGGCAGCCAGCGCGTGCTCGACGTGGTGAAGGCCGTGGGCGGCACCACCTATGTCACCGGGCACGGCGCGGCCAACTACCTGGACCATGAGGCCTTCGAGCGTGCAGGCGTGGCCGTGGAGTACATGCGCTATGCGCGCGTACCCTATCCGCAGCTGCACGGGGCCTTCACCCCCTACGTGAGCGGGCTCGACCTGGTGGCCAACTGTGGCCGCGCGGGCGCACGCTACATTCAATCCCCATCCGTCCCCTGGAGAGAGTTCCTCGATGAATCCGCGCGAACAGTTTGAAGAGGAGTGCCGGCGCAACGTGGAGGGCCTGGGCCGCGACACGGACCTGCAGGCCCTCTCGCGAGTGTGGGTGCGCGAGATCGCCCCGCACAAGTACGCCTACAACTTCCGCTGGCTGGGCCGGCCCATCATCCAGTTCCCACAGGACATGATGGCCATGCAGGAGCTGATCTGGCAGGTGCAGCCGGACCTGATCATCGAGACCGGCATCGCCCACGGCGGGTCGCTCATCTTCTCGGCCTCCATGCTGGAACTCGTGGCGGCCTGCGGTGGCCCGGCGGACGCCCGGGTGCTGGGCATCGACATCGACATCCGGGCGCACAACCGCGAGGCGATCGAGGCGCACCCGATGGCCCGGCGCATCGACATGATCCAGGGATCGAGCATCGCGCCCGAGGTGATCGAGCAGGTCCGCGCGGCGGCGCGCGGCCGTGATCGCGTGCTGGTCTGCCTGGACAGCAACCACACGCGCGACCACGTGCTGGCCGAGCTGCGGGCCTACGCCCCGCTGGTGACGGTGGGCAGCTACTGCGTGGTCTTCGACACGCTGCTCGAGGACATGCCCGAGGCCATGTTCACCGACCGGCCCTGGGGCCCCGGCAACGGCCCGAAGACGGCAGTGAGGGCCTACCTGGCCGAGGCGCCGGGCTTCGAGGTGGACCGCGCGATCGAGCACAAGCTGCTCATCACCGTCGCGCCCGAGGGCTACCTGCGCCGGGTCGCCTAGCGCGCGAACACGGCGCGCACGTGCCGCGCCACACGGGCGATGTCGTCCGGCTGCATGTCGTGGTAGCTCGGCAGGTTGAGCGCGCGCCGGTAGAGGCCATGGCTGACCGGCGGCTGGGGCGCCCCGGCAAAGGGAGGCGTCATCGACAGGGGCCAGAAGAACACGCGGCCGTCGATGCCGTCCGCGGCGAACGCGCGCAGCAGTTCGTCGCGGTCGAAGCCGCTGCCGGCGTCCGCGACGACGGTCGGCATCCAGTAGCCGTTGCGGGTGCCCGCAGGCTCGGGGTTCATGGCGAGCGGCAGGCCGTCCAGCGCCTGCGCATAGGCCTGGAAGATCTCGCGCTTGCGTGCCAGCAGGCTGTCGATGCGCTCCACCTGGGCGCAGCCGATCGCCGCCTGGAGGTTGGACATCTTGTACTTGAAGCCCACTTCGTGCGGCCAGAACTGCCGCGGCTCGCCGCGAGCGCGGCCATGGTTGCTCAAGGTCAGCACGCGGCGGTAGAGCGATTCGTCGTTGCAGACGAACAGCCCGCCTTCACCCGTGGTGAGGGTCTTGCTGCCATGGAACGAGAAGGCGCCGAAGGCGCCACGCGTGCCGGCGCGACGCTCACCCCACGCGGAGCCCAGCGCCTCCGCGGCGTCCTCGATCACCGGGATGCCGTGGCGCCTTCCGATGTCGAGGAGCGCGTCCATGTCGCAGAGGTTGCCGTAGATGTGCACGGCCAGGATGGCGCGCGTGCGCGGCGTGATGGCGGCCTCCACGCAGGCCGGATCGACGCACCAGCTGTCGGCCAGCACGTCGACCAGCACCGGCCGCGCGCCCAGGTAGGTGATCGGTGCCGCCGATGCGACCCAGTTGATGTCCCCCAGGATCACCTCGTCACCCGGTCCGATGCCGAGCGCGGCCATGCCCATGTGCAGGGCGCCGGTGCAGCTGGAGGTGGCGATGGCGAACGGCACGTCCAGGTGGGCGCGGAAGGCCGCCTCGAAGCGGTCGATGTACTCGTAGCAGCGCTCGCCCCAGCCATGGGTGGCGGCGTCCGTCGCGTAGCGGACTTCCAGCTCCGTGATGGAGGGCTTGGCGTAGTGGATGCGGGACAGGGTCATCTCGATGCTCAGAGCAGGGCCAGCTTCGGCACGGCCACCGCGAAGCGCCCGCCCCAGCGACGGACCTCCGCCAGTTGCTGCACGACTTCGTCGGCGATGTTCCAGGGCAGGATCAGCACGATAGCCGGCTTCTGCTCGAGCAGGTGGGACGGCGCGACGATCGGGATGTGGGTGCCCGGCGTATGCCGACCCTGCTTGCTGGGCGCCGCGTCGGCGATGCAGGGCAGCAGGTCGGGCCGCACGCCCGCGTAGTTCAGCAGCGTGTTGCCCTTGGCGGCAGCGCCGTACCCCATCACGCGGCGCCCCTCGCGCTTGCAGGCGAGCAGGAACTCGAGCAGGCCGTCCTTCACCGCGTCGGCGCGCGCCTGGAAGGCCAGGTAGGGTGCCAGCGTGCGCAGGCCGGCGGCCTCCTCGTCGGCGAGCACCGCCGCCACCGCCGGCGTCACCGGGTGGCTGGCTGCCTCATGGCAGGCGTAGACGCGCAGGCTGCCGCCGTGCGTGGGCAGCTGCTCCACGTCGCAGACGCGCAGGCCGGCCGCGCGCAGCACCCGGGCGGCACTGTGCAGCGACAGGTAGGAGAAGTGCTCGTGGTAGGCCGTGTCGAACTGCGTCAGCGCGATCATGCGCAGCAGGTGCGGAAACTCGATGGTCACCACGCCCTCGGGCTTCAGGGCCACGCGCAGGCCGGCCGCGAAGTCGTTGATGTCGGGGACATGCGCGAAGACGTTGTTGCAGATGATGAGGTCGGCCGCCGCGCCCTGCGAGGCGAGCTCGGTCGCCAGCGGCACGCCGAAGAACGCCTGCACGATCGGAATGCCCAGGGCCCGGGCGGCCTGCGCGGTGCCCGCCGTGGGCTCGACGCCCAGGCAGGGGATGCCGGCGGCGACGAAGTTGCGCAGCAGGTAGCCGTCATTGGCGGCCACCTCCAGCACGTGGCTGCGCGCATCGAGGTGCAGGCGCTCCACGATCATGCGCGAGTAGGCCTCGGCATGGGCCAGCCAGGACCGGGAGGTGGAGGAGAAGTAGGCGTAGTCGTCGCGGAACAGCTCGTCGGCGTGCGCGTGGTCCTCGGTCTGCACCAGCCAGCAGGCCTCGCAGACGAACAGGCGCAGCGGGTAGTGGACCTCCGGTTCGCGCAAGCCTTGCGCGCTCACGTAGGCGTTGGACGGCGGCGCGCTGCCCAGGTCGAGGAACACATGGTGCAGGCCTTGCCCGCAGTGGCGGCAGTTCAAGTCTTCACTCCGGCAAAGTCGGGCGCGAGCGGCGGGTGCGCCAGGTCGCGCGGCGAGAGGCCGCGCACCGGCAGCGGCCACGGGATGCCGAGGCGGGCATCCTGGCAGTGGACACCGCCCTCCGACGAGGGTTCATGGAAGGCCGTGTGCAGGTAGAGCAGCTCGGTGTCGGGCGCCAGCGCCTGGAAGCCGTGGGCCACGCCCTCCGGCAGCACCATCATGCGGCCATCGTGCGCGCAGAGCTCCTCGGCATGCCACTGCAGTAGCGTCGGCGAGCCGGCGCGCAGGTCCACCGCCACATCCCAGACCCGGCCGCGCAGGCAGCGCACGAACTTCATCTCGGCGTGGGGCGCATGCTGGAAGTGCAGCCCGCGCACCGTGCCGGCCTCGCGGGTGAGGGACCCGTTGATCTGCACGATCCGGCGATGCCCCAGCAGCTCGGCGAGCTCGCGCTCGCAGAACAGGCGCGCGAACGCGCCCCGCGCATCGCCGGCATAGGGCTGGTGGACGCGGTACACGCCGGCCAGCGGCGTGGTCTCGATCCTCATGGCGTGGCCCACGCCAGGCCCGCGGCCTGTGCATCGCGCACATAGCCCTGCAGTTGCCGCTGGCTGAGCGCCTCGCCCTGCGCCAGGTAGTGGCTGTACCACTCGGCGGTGGCGGCCTGCGTGCGATCCAGGTTCCACACGGGGCGCCATGCGAGCAGCCGGCGCGCCTTGCCGGTGTCGAGCTGCAGCAGCCGTGCCTCGTGCCGGCTCTCGTCGCGATCGACGCGCCAGGCCAGGCCCGGCCAGTGACGCCGAAGGCCCTCGAGCATGTCGCCGACGGTGACGTTGCCCTCCGGGCCGGGCCCGAAGTTCCACGCGCCCGCCACGGCCGCATCGCCCGCCAGCAGGCGCTGGCCCAGCAGGAGGTAGCCCGAGACCGACTCCAGCACGTGCTGCCACGGCCGGGTGGCCTCGGGGCGGCGGATCACGGCCGGCTGGCCCGACTGCAGGCCGCGCACCAGATCCGGCAGCAGCCGGTCGGCCGCCCAGTCGCCCCCGCCGATCACGTTGCCGGCCCGCGCCGTGGCCAGCAGGGGCCCGTTCGCGAAGAAGCTGCGGCGGTAGCTCGCGGCCACCAGTTCGGTGGCGGCCTTCGAGGCGCTGTAGGGGTCATGCCCGCCCAGGGGATCGGTTTCGGCGAAGGCCTGGCCGGTCTCCGGGTTGTCGTAGCACTTGTCGGATGTGACGACCACGATCGCCCGCACGCCCGGTGTCTGGCGGCAGGCCTCCAGCACATGCGCGGTGCCCATGACGTTGGTGGACCAGGTCTCCAGCGGCTGCAGGTAGGACGGGCGCACCAGCGCCTGGGCGGCCAGATGGAACACGATCTCCGGCCGATGCGCGTGCACGGCGGCGGCCACGGCCGATGCGTCGCGCACGTCGATCAGCAGGCTGCGCAGGGGCGGTGCCGTCATGGCCCAGTGGCTGGGCTCGGTGGCGGGGGGCAGGGCGATGCCGGTCACCTCCGCGCCCAGGTGCTGCAGCCACAGCGCCATCCAGCTGCCCTTGAAGCCGGTGTGGCCCGTGAGCAGCACGCGCCGGCCGCGGAACTGGCCGCCGAACAGGCTCAACGCCACACCTTCCAGGGCGCGCCTCGGTGCCACAGGTCTTCCAGCTGGTTCTTGTCGCGCAGGGTGTCCATGGCCTGCCAGAAGCCCCGATGCCGCCAGGCGCGCAGTTCGTCGCGGGCGGCCAGCCCTTCCAGCGGCGCCGCTTCCCAGCTGGTGTCGTCGCCCTCGATGGCGTCGACCACGGACGGGTTGAGCACGAAGAAGCCGCCGTTGATCCACGCGCCGTCCCCGATGGGCTTTTCCTCGAACCGCGCCACGCGGTCGTCGTCGAGGCCCAGCGCGCCGTAGCGCCCCGGGGGCTGCACCGCCGTGACCGTGGCCGGCTTGCCGTGGCGCCGGTGGAAGGCCACGGCCGCGGCGATGTCGATGTCGGCCAGGCCGTCGCCGTAGGTGAAGCAGAACGGCTCGTCGCCGAGGTAGCTGCGCACGCGCTTCAGGCGGCCGCCCGTGAGGGTGCGCTCGCCGGTGTCCACCAGGGTCACGCGCCAGGGCTCGGCGTGGCGCTCATGCACTTCCATGCGGTTGTTCGGCAGGTCGAAGGTGACGTCCGAGGTGTGCAGGAAGTAGTTGGCGAAGTACTCCTTGATGACGTAGCCCTTGTAGCCCAGGCAGACGATGAAGTCGTTGATGCCGTGGTGCGAGTAGATCTTCATCACGTGCCACAGGATCGGCTTGCCGCCGATCTCGATCATCGGCTTGGGCTTGAGATGCGATTCCTCGCTGATGCGCGTGCCCAGTCCGCCGGCCAGGATGACGGCCTTCATGGCCGGCTCCCGGCGGGGCTCGATGGAAGAGTGGCTGCCTGCGACATGGATGCCCGTGATCGATGCCGCATTATGCGATCGGCGCTGGAGGGCGCGGCCTCAGTCCAGCGCGGCGCGCACGCGCCCGGCCACGGCCTCCCAGCGGAAGGCGCGCGCGCGCTCGATGCCGCGCCCGGCCAGCGTCGCGCGCAGCGCGGCATCGTCCAGCATCTGCTGCATGGCATGGACGAGCGATTCCACGCGCTCGGGCTCGACCAGCAGGGCGTTGCCGGGGCCCGCCACCTCGGCGAGCGAGGTGCTGCCGGAGGTGACGACCGGGGTGCCGCAGGCCATGGCCTCCACCACCGGCAGGCCGAAGCCCTCGTACAGGGAGGGGAAGACCAGCGCCACCGCGCCGCGGTAGAGCGCGGCGAGGCCGGCGTCGTCCGGCTCGCCAGCGAAGGTGATGGCCTCCGCCACGCCCGCCGCGCGCGCCCATTGCATCGTCGGCGCGTCCGGCGCGCCGGTGAACAGCAGCCGCACGCCCTCGCGCCCGCGCAGCAGGGCGAAGGCCTGGAGCAGCCGGTCCACGTTCTTGTGGCTGGCCCGCCGGCCCACGTGCAGGAAGTACGGCGCGCCGGGCCGGTGCACGGCCCCATCCGGCTGGAAGGCCGGGCCGACCCCGTTGCCCACCACCTCCACCTGCCAGGGGGGCGCTCCCGACCAGGCCAGGATGTCCGCGCGCGAGTGCTCCGACACGGTCAGGACCCGGCGCGCGCGGCGGACGGCCGGTCGCACCACGGTCTCGTAGTACAGTCGCCGCAGCGCGGATGACTCGCCCGGCACCTTCAGGTGGATCAGGTCGTGGATCGTGAAGACGAACGGGATCGGGCTGGCCAGCGGCGGATTGAATCCGGGCGAGAAGTACCGGCCGTCACGCAGGCGAGCCAGGGCCCAGGTGGAGGCCAGCGGATCGATGGGCGAGAGCTTCGGCCCGAGGATGGGCAGGGGCCTGGCGCCGGGCAGGCGATGGAAGAGTTCCTGCGCAAAGCGCCCGATGCCGTGGTTGCCGAACCATCGGGTGTCGAAATGGATTGTGGGATGCACCGGGATCTGACCGGCCGCGGGAGCGCGGCACCTGCCTTGGTATGAACGAAGCTGCCGTCAGCGACACCTGGAGTATGCGGGGACTTCCGGTCGCCGTCACCCACGAGTGGCTCACCGACTGGGGCGGCTCCGAGGATGTCGTGCGGGCCATGCTCGGCGTCCTGGGACCGGTGGACGTGCACGCCACCATCGACTTCCTGTCCGATACCGATCGTCGCCGGCTGGGCGCGGGCCGCATCCACACCACCTTCCTGCAGCGCGCGCCCGGGGTGCGCACGCGCTTCTGGCACTACCTGCCGTTCACGCCGCTCGCCGTGGAGACGCACGACCTGCGCGCCGCGCGCGTCATCGTCTCCAGCTCCCATGCCTTCGCCAAGGGCGTGCTGACCACGGCGGAGCAGCTGCACGTGAGCTATGTGCACTCGCCCATGCGCTACGCCTGGGACCTGCACCACGAGTACCTCGCCGACTACCGCCTGGACCGCGACGCCAAGGGCCTGCTGGCGCGCTACCTGTTCCATCGCCTGCGGCAGTGGGACCGCCAGACCGCCCACAACGTCGATCTGTTCCTGGCGAACTCGCGCCATGTGCAGCGGCGCATCTGGCGCGCCTACCGGCGCCGCGCGCGCGTGCTGTACCCGCCGGTGGCGACCGACCGCTTCACCTTCGAGGCCCGCAAGCAGGACCACTACGTCACGGTGTCGCGGCTGGTGTCGTACAAGCGCATCGACCTCATGCTGGAGGCCTTCCGCGCCATGCCGGGGCGGCGCCTGGTCGTCATCGGCGACGGCCCCGAGGCCGCCCGCCTGCGGGCCATCTGCCCGCCCAACGTCACCCTGCTGGGCTTCCAGCCGCATGAGGTGGTGCAGGACCATCTGGCCCATGCACGTGCCTTCCTGTTCGCCGCCCACGAGGACTTCGGCATCTCCCCGGTGGAGGCGCAGGCCTGCGGCACGCCCGTGATCGCCTACGGCGTGGGCGGCGCCGCGGAGACGGTGCGTGACCTGCGCACGGCCGACCGGCCGACCGGCCTGCTGTTCGACGCCCAGACCCCTGACGCCCTGCGGGCGGCGGTGGAGGCGTTCGACCGCGCCAGCATCGACCCCCACGACTGCCGGATCTGGGCCCAGGGCTTCAGCGAGGCCCGCTTCGCGCGCGAGTTCGCGCAGATCCTGGAGCAGGCCTGGGCGGCCTGGTCGCGCGACCCGGGCTTGGTCGAGTCCATCCTGCCGCCGCTGGAGGCAGGCCCCTGATGCAGGCGGATCCCCTGCGCCGGCCTGGCGGCCGGCTCGACGCCGCATGGGGGCTGGCCGCCGCCGCGCTGGTCGCCCTGCCCTGGCTCAACCCCTTCGCGCCGGGCCCTTCGGCCGCCATCGCGCCGTGGCTGTTCGCGGCCGCCTGCGGGCTGGCGTTGTGGCTGCTCGCCGCCGCCCGCGGCGGTGCGCCCCGGGCGCCGCTGGCCTGGCTCGCGCTCGGCGTGGTCCTGTGGGCCGGCGTCGCCAGCCGGGGCCTGCCGCCGGAGGCGGTGATGCTGGCGGGCGGCCTGGGTCTCGTGGTGGCTGCGTCCGCGCTGACACCGGGCGCCGGGCGCGACGGCCTGGTGGCCGGCGCCCAGGCCGGGCTGATCGTCGCCGCCGCGCTGAATGCGGTCGTCGCGCTGGTGCAGTACACCGGCCACAGCGAGGCGTTCGCGCCCTGGCTCAACACCGCGGGCCCCGGCCTCGCTTTCGGCAACCTGCGCCAGCCGAATCACTTCGCGTCGCTGTGCTGGCTGGGCATCGCGGCGGTGATCTGGGCCCCGCTGCCGCTGCCCCGCTGGGCGCGCCTTGCGCTGCTGCTGCTGCTGGGCGCGGCGAGCGCCACCAGCCTGTCGCGCACGCCCCTGCCGCAGGCGGCGCTGCTGGTGGTGCTGGCCCTGGCCTGGCCGGGCGCGCGCGGGCGTCGCCTCGTCTGGTGTGGGGTGGCGATCGCCTGTGCCGTGGCCGCCTCCTACCTGTTGCCGGCCCTGCTGGAGACCGCCACCGGCGGGGGTGCGCGGCGCGTCTGGACGCGCCTGTCCAACGAGGAGGGCTGCAGCGGCCGGCTGGTCCTGTGGCGCAACGTGCTGGAGCTGATCGGCCAGCGGCCTCTGGGCGGCTGGGGCTGGGGCGAGCTGGACTACGCGCACTTCATGCACCTGTATGCAGGCCCGCGCTTCTGCGACATCCTGGACAACGCGCACAACCTGCCACTGCACCTGGCGGTGGAACTGGGCGTGCCTGCGGCGCTGGTGCTGGTGCTGGTGGCCCTGGTCTGGGTGTGGCGCCGTGCACCCTGGCGCGAGGCGGATCCGCTGCGCCAGCTGGCCTGGGTCTGGCTCGGCCTGCTCGCGCTGCACAGCATGGTGGAGTACCCGCTCTGGTACGGGCCGTTCCAGATCACGGCCGGCCTGGCGCTGGGCTGGCTGGCATTGCCGACTGGCGCAGCGACCGCGAGCGCGGCGCCGGCCCCGCAGGGTGATGCGGTCGAAGCCCCCGTGGCCCCGCACCGCGCGGGCCTGGTCTTCGCGCTTGCGCTGGGCGTCGCCAATGTCTACGCCGCCTGGGACTACCTGCGCGTGAGCCAGATCTACCTGCTGCCCGAGCAGCGCGCCGAAGCCTGGCGCGACGACACGCTGGGCCACATCCGGCGCTCGTGGCTGTTCGCGGGCCAGGCGCGCTTCGCCGAGCTGACGCTCACGGCGCTCACGCGGGACAACGCGGCTTGGGTGCATGTCAATGCCGAGATCGCGCTGCACTACTCGCCGGAGCCGCGGGTCATCGAGCGCGCGATCGAGAGCGCCACCTGGATCGAGGCCTACGATGAGGCGCTGCTGCACCTCGCGCGCTACCGCGCCGCCTTCCCCGCCGACTACGCGGCCTGGCAGCAGGCGCAGAAGCGGCCCATGCTGCCGCCCTCGAACTAGGGGCGCTCAGTCGCGCACGTAGCTGCCCGACTTGCCGCCATGCTTTTCGAGCAGGCCCACGTCGCGCAGCACCATGCCGCGGTCCACGGCCTTGCACATGTCGTAGATGGTGAGCAGGGCGGTGGCGCAGGCGGTGAGCGCCTCCATCTCGACGCCGGTGGGGCCGACGGTCTCGACGGTGGCGCGGCACTCGACGGCGGCAGCCTGCGGCGGGCGGGCCTCGTGCAGCGTGAAATCCAGCGCCACGCGGGTCAGCGCGAGCGGGTGGCACAGCGGGATCAGGTCGGACGTGCGCTTGGCGGCCTGGATGCCCGCGATGCGCGCCACGCCCAGCACATCCCCCTTGCGTGCCGTGCCCGCCTGGATGACGGCCAGCGTGGCGGGTAGCATGTCGATGCGTCCCGCCGCCACCGCCACCCGGTGGGTGGCGGGCTTGGCGGCCACGTCCACCATGTGGGCCTGTCCCTGCGCATCGAAGTGTGTCAATCCACTCATGACTGAACCATCCTGGGTCAGCGGGCATCATACGGCGATGTTCGACATCAAGCCGCGCCTGCGGGCGGCCGGCATTCACCTGGGCGTGAGCGCCTGCATCGCCCTGGTCGCTGCGGCGCTGGTGTTCGGCCTGTGGTTCCGGTGGCCCTACCGCGAGGTGAGCGGCGGCACCGACCTGTTCCTGATCGTCATCGCGGTCGATGTCTGTCTGGGACCACTCATCACGCTGTCGGTGTTCGATCGCGCCAAGGGCTGGCCGGTGCTGCGCCGTGACCTGGCGTTCGTGGCCCTGCTGCAGCTCGGCGGCCTCGCCTACGGCCTGTGGACCGTGCATCTGGCGCGCCCCGTGCACCTGGTGTTCGAGGTCGACCGCTTCCGCGTGGTCCATGCGGCGGACATCCCGACCGACCTGGCCGCGAAGGTGCCGCGTGGCATCGATTCACCCCCGTGGACCGGGCCGACGCTGCTGGCCGTGCGCCCGTTCCGCAACCCGGGTGAAAGCGTGCAGGCCACGATGGTGGCCCTGGGCGGCATCCACCTAGCGGCGCGCCCTGACCTGTGGGAGCCCTACGTCGCTGCGCGCGGCGCGGTGCTGCAGGTGGCGCGGCCGGTGTCGGACTTGCGCCGCCGCTTCCCCAGCGAGGCCGGTGCGATCGATGAGGCCATCCGCGAGGCCGGCCGGCCCGAGTCGCAGCTGGCCTACCTGCCGCTGGTGGGGCGCAAGGCCGCGGCCTGGACGGTGCTGATCGACGGCCGCTCGGCCGAAGTGCAGGGCTACCTGCGACTGGATTCCTTCTGATGCGGACACCTGCACGTCCACGGCGTCTCGCTGGCACGGCGGCGCTCGCGCTGGCCCTGCTTGCGGGTCTGGGCCCGGCGACCGCCCAGCTGCCGACGCTGGGCGACCCCACCGACCTGTCCACCCGCACCGAGCGGCAGATCGGCGAGCGCATCGCGCGCGAGCTGTACCGCGACCCGGACTACCTCGACGACCCGGTGCTGGTCGAGTACGTGCAGACCCTGTGGCAGCCGCTGCTGGCGGCCGCGCGGGTGCGCGGCGAACTGCCGCCGGAGCTGGACGAGCGCTACGCCTGGCAGGTGCTGCTGGGGCGTGACCGCAGCATCAATGCCTTCGCGCTGCCCGGCGGCTGGCTGGGCCTGCACCTGGGCCTGGTCAGCGTGACCGCCAACCGCGACGAGCTCGCCTCCGTGCTGGCGCACGAGCTCAGCCACGTCACGCAGCGCCACATCGCCCGCATGATGACGCAGCAGAACCGGCAGGCGCCGCTGGTGATGGCGGCGATGGTGCTGGGCGCGCTGGCGATCAGCAAGAACCCCGACGCCGGCCAGGCGCTGATCCTCGGTGGTCAGGCCGCGGCGGCGCAGCAGCAGCTGAACTTCTCGCGCGACATGGAGCGCGAGGCGGACCGCGTGGGCCTGGGCGTGCTCACCCAGGCGGGCTTCGAGCCGCAGGGCTTCGTCACCATGTTCGACAAGCTGCAGCAGGCCTCGCGGCTGAACGACAGCGGCGCCTTTCCCTACCTGCGAACCCATCCCATGACCACCGAGCGCGCCGCCGACATGCAGTCGCGCCAGCAGCTCGCGGCGCGACCGACTATCGTGCCCACCCTGCAGCACCTGCTGGCGGCGGCGCGGGCCCGCGCGCTGTCGCAGGCGGGTGTCGACGCGCAGCGGGGGCTGGTGGCCGAAGCGCAGGCGAGCGCCACGTCGGGCCAGCCGTCACCGCGACTGGCGGCCTCGGTGTACGCTGGCGCGCTCGCCGCCAGCCGCCTGCGGGATCACGACGTGGCGGCGCGCCTGGCGGCGCGGCTGCGGCCGCTGGTGCAAGGCGACGCGGCGGCGGAACGCATGGCCCGCCTGCTGGGGGCGGAACTGGCGCTGGCCGCCGGCGCACCGGCACGGGCGCTGGAGGAGATCGGCCCGATCACCGGCGCGCAGCGGCCGGAGCTGCTGCTGGGCGCGCAGGCGCTGGTGCGCACCGGGCGTGCCGCCGAGGCGGCACAGGCCCTGCAGACCTGGGTCAGTGTCCAGCCGCGCGATGCGGGCGCCTGGCAGCAGCTGGCGCTGGCCCATGCCGCGCAGGGGCAGCGGGTGCGGGCCGTGCGCGCGGAAGCCGAGGTGCAGGTCGCCCAGCTGGACTACGCGGCGGCGCTCGACCGCTTCAAGGCCGCGCAGGACCTGCTGCGCACGCCGGGGGCGGGGGATCACATCGAGGCGTCGATCATCGACACCCGCGCCCGCCACGTGCAGTCACTTCTTCGCGAACAGGCTCTCGAGCGCTGAGTCGATCACCAGGCCGGCGACCGAGTACATCACGGAGCCCAGCATCGCCGCCCAGAAGCCGCGCACCTGGAAGCCGTCCAGCAGGGAGGCGGCGGCCCAGAACACCAGGGCGTTGATCACGAACAGGAACAGGCCGACGGTGACGATGGTCACCGGCAGCGTCAGGATCACCAGCACCGGGCGCAGCACCGCATTGAGCAGGCCGAGCACGAAGGCGGCCAGCATCGCGGCGCCGAAGCTCGTGACCTGCACGCCGCTGTAGAGGTAGGCGACCAGCAGCAGCGCGGCGGCGCTGAGGAGCCACTTGGCGATCAGCTTGAGCATGGTGGGCGGAGCATACACCCCCGCGCCGACACGCCGGCCCGGGTCAGTCGGTAGCCAGCAGCAGGGCGGCGAACAGGCCGATCAGGCTGCCGGGCGTGCCCGGCGTCAGCCGGCCGGTCTGGGGCGGCGGTGTGTCGGACTTCGGGCGCCGCACGTCCAGCACCCGCGCCGGGCCATGCGCCTCGATCAGTTCGCGGGTGAGCTCGGGCAGCGGGCCGCGGGCCAGCACGGGCGTGACGGTGTCGCCCCGTGCGCGCAATGAAGGCACCACCTGCTCGAACAGGCGCTCGGCCCAGCGGCCGCGCCAGTTCTCGCGGGCGGAGTGGCTCACCCACTTGCTGATGCGATGGGTCATGCGGGGCGCGCAGGCCACCAGCACCCAGTGCATGGGCGCGGCGTCCGGTGCCGGCAGCAGCGGCCGCGCGTGCGCGGCGTCGTCGAGATACACGATGACCGTCTTCATCAGGGCTCCTGTGGGCGGCTGGCGCGGTGTCGCCCGGGGTCCCGGTTGCACAGCCGCTGGCGCAGTCTCCCGCCTATCGAGCCGCCCGTCCAGCGGGAGTTCCCGATGCGGCGGCGCCACAGGCGATATCATGCGCCTCCCCTCGGGGTTCCCATGGCCGGCATCCACATCACCGACATCGAGGCCGCCATCAACTACTGGCGTGAGCGCAAGCCGTCGCCGGACGGCGTGACCCTGGCGCCCGAGCTGCGGGCCCTGGCCGAGGTGTACGCGCTCATGGTCTACCACCGCCAGGACGAGGCGGCCGAACGCGGCTTCCCGGCGGCGGCCTATGCCGCCTGGCAGGCCTGGTACCAGACCCAGCCGGACACGCCCTGCATCGCGATCTGCTCCACCAGCCAGGGCGACGCCGAGTGCAAGGGCTGCGGCCGGCGCTTCGACGAGGTGCAGCGCTGGCCCGAATTCAGCCCGGCGCAGAAGCGGCAGGTGTGGCGGCGCATCACCCAGCGCGGCGAGGCCTGGCGCTTCAACCGCTATGCCGAGCGCGCGCGCGAGGCTGCTTCGGCCCCCGCCTCGCCCCCGCAGGACTGAGCCGGGGCGATCAGCGCCAGCGCTCGGGCACCACGTCCACGTGCCGGGTGGCGTCAGCCAGCATCAGCTGGCCTTCCTGGATCGTCGCCTGCAGCTGCATGGTGCGTTGCGCCAGCGCCGCCAGCGCCTGCGAGGCCTCGGCCGGGATGCGCCAGACCTGCAGGTTGTCCAGGCGCGTCAGCTTGTTCTCGATGCCGCGCCACCACACCGGCGCCGCATGGTGGAACGCGTAGACCGCCACGGCATCGGCCTTGCGGCAGGCCTTGGTGATGGCGCCGTCGTCGGGCTGGCCGACCTCGATCCACACGCGGGTGCGGCCGGTGAAGTCGCGCAGCCAGACATCGGGCTCGTCGGGGTCCGACAGGCCGGCGCCGAAGGCGAGCGTGCCGTCCCCGCTGCACACCGTCTGCAGGGCATGCGCATGCAGGGCCAGCGCGGCCAGCCGCACCATCATGCGTTCATCGGTCTCGCTCGGGTGGCGCGCCAGGGTGAGCGCATGGTCGGCGTAGTAGCCGTGGTCGATGTCGGCCACGGCCAGGCCGGCCTTGAAGATGGTGGACTTGAGGGCCATGCGACCGCTTCAGCAGCGGCGGGCCAGTTCGGCGGCCTTGCCCACGTAGCCCGCCGGCGTGAGGGCGAGCAGGCGGTCCTTGTCGGCCTGCGGGATCTCCAGCGCCTGGATCAGGCCGTGCAGGTCGGCCGCCTGCACGGTCTTGCCGCGGGTGACCGCCTTCAGCTTCTCGTAGGCGCCCTGCACGCCGTAGCGGCGCATCACGGTCTGGATCGGCTCGGCCAGCACCTCCCAGGCTTCGTCCAGGTCGGCGGCGATGGCTTCGCGGTTCAGCTCCAGCTTGCCCAGGCCCACGCCCAGCGAGTGGTAGGCCAGCACCGTGTAGCCGATGGCCACACCCATGTTGCGCAGCACCGTGGAATCGGTCAGGTCGCGCTGCCAGCGCGACACCGGCAGCTTCTCCGACAGGTGTCGCAGCAGCGCGTTGGCCAGCCCCAGGTTGCCCTCGGCGTTCTCGAAGTCGATCGGGTTCACCTTGTGCGGCATGGTGGACGAGCCGATCTCGCCCTCGCGCAGGCGCTGCTTGAAGTAGCCCAGGCTGATGTAGCCCCAGGCGTCGCGGCACCAGTCCACCAGGATGGTGTTGGTGCGGGCCATGGCGTCGAACAGCTCCGCCATGTAGTCGTGCGGCTCGATCTGGATGCTGTAGGGCTGGAAGGTCAGGCCCAGGCCCAGCGGCTCGGGCGTCTCCACCACCTTGCGGCTGAAGGCTTCCCAGTCGAACTCGGGCCAGGCCGCCAGATGCGCGTTGTAGTTGCCCACCGCGCCGTTCATCTTGCCCAGCAGGCGCACGCCGGCGATGCGCTCGCGTGCGGCGGCCAGGCGCACCACCACGTTGGCGATCTCCTTGCCCACGGTGGTGGGGCTGGCGGTCTGCCCGTGCGTGCGGGAGAGCATCGGCACCTCGGCGCTGGCATGCGCCATCTCGCGCAGCTTGCCGATCAGGGCGTCCAGCGCCGGCAGCAGCACCTGCTCGCGCGCGGCCTTGAGCTGCAGCGCATGGCTGGTGTTGTTGATGTCCTCGCTGGTGCAGGCGAAGTGCACGAACTCGCTGGCCGCCTTCAGCTCGGGCCGGGCCTCGAACTTCGACTTGATCCAGTACTCCACCGCTTTCACGTCGTGGTTGGTGGTCTTCTCGATCTCCTTGATGGCCGCGGCATCGGCCTCGGAGAAGTTCTTCACCAGGCCCAGCAGGTAGGTGCGCGCGCCCGGCGACAGCGGCTTGAACTCGGCGAAGCCGGCGTCGGACAGGGCGATGAACCAGCACACCTCCACCTGCACCCGCCGGTGCATGAAGCCGTGCTCGCTCATGAGGGGGCGCAGCGTGGTCAGGCGCGCGGCATAGCGGCCGTCCAGGGGGGACAGCGCCGAAATCGGGGAGAGGGCCATGGGGGAAATTGTAGGCGTCCGTCAAGCGGGGGATTGACAAGGCCGGCTGTCGCACGCCGACGACAGCGCGCGCGGGGGCTTCCCCTAGAATGAATTGCAGCTCCCGGGTCGCCGGGGGTCCGTGCCACGCCATAACTCGAACAAGCCAGCAGGAAGAGCCCATGAAGCTGATCGGATCGACCACCAGTCCCTACGTGCGCAAGGTGCGCGTCGTGATGGCCGAGAAGAAGCTCGACTACCAGTTCGTCGAGGAAGACGTCTGGGCGTCCGACACCGCCATCATGCAGTCCAACCCGCTGGGCAAGGTGCCCTGCCTCGTGATGGAAGGCGGCGAGGCCCTGTTCGACTCGCGCGTGATCGTGGAGTACCTCGACACGCTGTCGCCGGTGGGCAAGCTCATTCCCGCCGTCGGCCGCGAGCGCGCCGAGGTCAAGACCTGGGAGGCCCTGGGCGACGGCATGCTCGACGCCCTGATCCTCGCCCGGCTCGAATCCCACTGGGCGGGCCGCGCCAAGGCGCAGCGCAGCCAGGCCTGGATCGACCGCCAGATGGACAAGGCGCAGGCCAGCCTCAAGGCCATGAGCCAGGGCCTGGGCGACAAGCCCTATTGCGCCGGCATCTACCTCACGCTGGCCGATGTCGCGGTGGGCTGCACGCTGGGCTATCTCGACTTCCGCTTCCCCGACATCGACTGGCGCACCGCCTACCCGAACCTCGCTCGCCTGGCCGACAAGCTGGCCCAGCGCCCCAGCTTCGCCGACACCCTGCCGCGCTGATGGCGCGCGCGGGCGGCGCCAGCGCGCGCCGCCGGGGCGGCCCGGCCCCATAATCGGCCTGCAGGAGATGCCGTGCATGAGCGTCTTGTACCTGGACCATTTCGAGCTGAAGGCGGATCCGTTCCGCGTCACGCCGGACATCGATTTCTTCTTCTCCGGTGGCCGGCGCGGGGACATCCTCGAAGGCCTGGTGGTCGCGGCGTTGCACGACGACGGCATCGTGTGCGTGATCGGAGAGATCGGCATGGGCAAGACCATGCTCACCCGCATGCTGATGGAGCGCCTGCGCGCCCATCCGGTGGACACCGTCTACGTGCCCAACCCGGTGTTCGATCGAAACGAGATCCTCGATGCGATCGGGCGTGACCTCACCGGCGCGCCGCTGCGCGGCAACCGCACCGAGATGCTCGCCACGCTGGAGGCGGCGCTGATCCAGCGGCATGGCGACGGCCGCCGCGTGGTGGTGGTCGTCGACGAGGCCCACACCATGCCGCCCGGCACGCTGGAGGAAATCCGCCTGCTGTCCAACCTGGAGACGGCCCACAACAAGCTGCTGAAGATCATGTTGTTCGGCCAGCCCGAGCTGGACCAGATCCTGCGCTCGCCGGCGCTGCGCCAGGTGCGCGACCGCATCAGCTACCGCTTCGACCTGCAGCCGCTCGCGCCGGCGGAGATCGCGAGCTACCTCGAGTTCCGCCTGCGCAAGGCGGGATTCAACGGCCTGTCGCTGTTCAGTGCCGATGCCGTGCAGCGCCTCGCCGCGGCGTGCGATGGCCGCACGCGCCGGCTGAACATGCTGGCCGACAAGTCGCTGCTCGCTGCCTTCGTCGCCAACGCCGACACCGTGGAGCTGGCGCACGTGGAGCGAGCTTGCGCCGACGAGCGCCCGCCGGTGCAGGCAGCGGGGGCACCGGCCGTCCAGGCCGCCGCTGTGGCGCCCGCCCCCGTGCGCGCCGGCTGGTCCACCTGGCAGGTGGCGGCCGGCGCCGGTGCCGCGCTGCTGCTGGGCGGCGTGGGCGGCTTTGCCGCGAGTCACTGGATGGCGTCGCCCGCTGCGACCGCGCAGGCGCCTGTGGCGCCGCCGGCCGTCGTGGCGGCGGTGAGCCCTGCGCCAGTGGCCGGAACGGCTTCCGCGCCCGAAGCGGTGAGCAGCCCGGTGGCCACCGCCGCCTCGGCGCCGGTCGCTGTGACGGACGTGGCTGCACCTGCGCCGGCACCGGCCGTGGCCGCGCTGCCGGCCGCGTCCGCACCGGCTGCCGCGCTCACGACCGTGGCCACGGCGCCCCCGCCAGCCGCGCCTGAAGCGGCGCCGCGGCCCCTGGCTTCGGCCGCCGAGATCACGCTGGAACAGCGCATCCGCGCCACCGAGCAGGCCATCCGCGACAGCCAGGGCGTGGGGTTCACGGTGCAGCTCATCGCCATCCGCGCGCCCAGCGTGGCGGCGGTGCAAGGCGTGCTGGCGCAGTACGAGCAGCTGCTCGGGCCGGATGTGGTGATCTGGGTGAATGACCGTGTGTATGGCGGCGTGCCCTACCATGCGATCTACGCGGGCCGCTATGCCACCCGCCAGGAGGCATTGAAGGCGGCGGCGGCTTTGCCCGAGCCGATCCGCCAGCAGAAGCCGGTGGTCCGCAGCATGCAGAAACTGCTAGAGGAGGCGCGCTCATGATCCGGTCGCGGTTCGCGATCCCGCTGCTCGCAGCCGGCCTGCTGGCCGCCTGCGCGGCACCGCCGCCGCAGCCCTCGGCCGGCCATCTCGCCGTGGCGCCGCAGCCACCGGCCCCCGCGCCGGCCGCGGCCTCCGCCGCCGGCATCCCGCGCCTGTCGACCGAGGCGCCGCCGCTGCCGCCGCCGCGGGCCGCACCGCCGCTGGAAACCTACAGCGTGGTGGTGCACAACGTGCCTGTGCAGTCGCTGCTGTTCGCGATTGCGCGTGACGCGCGTCTCAACCTCGACGTGCATCCGGACATCACCGGCGTGGTCACGCTGAACGCGCTGGACCAGACCATCCACGAGATCCTCGACCGTGTCGCGCGGCAGGTCGACATGCGCTGGGAGCTGTCCGGCCAGAACCTGCTGGTGCTGCCGGACACGCCGTTCCTGCGCCTGTACCGGGTGGACTATCCGAACGTCGCCCGCGAATCCAGCAGCACCACCTCGTCGGAATCGCAGGTCGCCACCACCGGGCAGGCCAGCGCCGCCACGGCCGGCAATGCCTCCAGTGCAGTGGTGCGCAACGTCTCCAACAACCGCTTCTGGGACACGCTGGTGGCCAACGTGCGCGACCTGCTGCGCGAGACCGACCGCGTGATCCCGGAGGGCGCCAGCGCCGCGCCGCAGGCCGTGCCCGCCACGCCGGTGCCCAGCGTCGGCGGACGCACGCCCACCTCCACGCTGACGGCCGCGGTGAATGCCGCCGCGGCTGGCGCGCCGGCAGGTGGCGCGCGCGCGCAGTTCCGCGAGGCCGCCTCGGTGATCGCCAACCCCGAGACGGGCGTGCTCAGCGTGCGCGCCACGGCGCGCCAGCACCAGCGCGTGCGGGAATTCATCGACCAGGTGCTGCGCAACTCGCGGCGGCAGGTGCTGATCGAGGCCACCATCGTCGAGGTCGGCCTCACGCAGGAGTACCAGCAGGGCATCAACTGGTCGGTGCTGCGCAACTCGGTCAGCGGCAACACCGATGTCTCGCTGGTGCAGGCGCCGGGCGGCGGCACGGCCATCTCGTCCGGCCTGGTGCAGCCCTTCCTGGGCCAGCTCAGCTTCCTGCGCCGCGGCTCCAACTTCGATCTGTCGAGCACGGTGCGCCTGCTCGAATCGTTCGGCCGCACGCGGGTGCTCTCCAGCCCCAAGGTGAGCGTGATGAACAACCAGTCGGCGCTGCTGAAGGTGGTGGACAACAAGGTCTACTTCACCATCAGCGTGACGCCGGCCACTTTCGTCGCTGGCGTGCAGACCTCGCCGGCGGTGTACTCGACGCAGGTGAACACGGTGCCGGTGGGCTTTCTCATGAACGTCACCGCGCAGGTGGGCGACGACGACACGGTCACGCTCAATCTGCGGCCCACCGTGTCGCGCATCACCGGCTACGTGAGCGACCCCAGCCCCGCGCTGGCGCAGGCCGGCGTGACCAACCGCATCCCCGAGATCCAGACGCGCGAGTTCGAGTCGATCATGAAGGTCCGCGACGGCGAGGTCGCGGTGCTCGGCGGCCTGATGCAGGACGACACCAACAACGCGTCCGACCAGCTGCCCGGCGCGGGCAGCCTGCCGGTGCTGGGCGACCTGTTCCGCTACCGCAACGAGCGCACCACCAAGAGCGAGCTGGTGATCTTCCTGCGGCCGACCATCCTGCGCGACGCCAGCATCGACGGTGACCTCTCCTTCATGCGGCAGCCCGGGCCCGCGCAGGGGCAGGGCGCGCGATGAGCCTGCTGCTGGAGGCCCTCAAGCGCGCGGAAGACCGCGGCCGTCGGCGCCGCGCCGGTGCCGCACCGGTGCCCGGCTCGGCGCTGCCGCAGGATGCGCTGGCCGAACTGGCGCCACAGACCGAGGCCACTGGCGCGCACGTGCTGGGCCTGGCGGGGCCGGACGATCCCATGATCCCGGTGGAGCTGTCCTCGCCGCCGGATGAGCCGGCCTTTCCGGCACTGGAGCCGACCCCGCCCGAGCCGGAGCTGAGCCTCGCCCCGGCGCCGGAACCCGCACCTGCCGAGCCCCAGCCTGCCCTGCGGCCGGCGCCCCGCGCGGCCGCACCGTCGCCGGCCGCGGCCACTGAACCGCCCGCCCAGTCATCCCCTTCCGCCGCCGCGCCGGCGCCGCGAGCGGCCCAGCGCCCCCCGCGCGCCCCGGTGGCCAGCCGGCCGGCGCCGTCGCCCGCGCCGGCCCCCAGCTCGCCCCAGGCCGACGCACGCGCGGCCGAGCGCCTGCTGAAGGCGCAGGCGGCTTCGGCCGGCGCCGGGGCCGCCACGCCCGCACCCGGCCGCGCGCGGCAGGCCTGGCTGCTGGCCACGGTCACGCTGCTGGCGGCCGGCGTCGGCCTGCTCTGGTTCTGGCCGCAGGACGACACCCCGGTGCGCCGGCCGCAGGCGCAGGGCTTGACGCAGCCGGCCCCGGCGCCTGTCGCCAATGCCGGGGCGGTCACGACGGCCGCACCGGCGCCGCCGGCCGCGGAGGCCACGCCCGCCGCCCCTGCGCCCGCGCCGGCGGCCAGCAGTGTCGTCGCACCGGCCGCGTCGCCTGGCGCTGGGGAGATGAAGGTGGCCAGCACCACGCCCGCGGCCGCGCCCTCTGCGGCGGGTCCGCCCGCCACGACGCCCCCGGTTGCTGCGCCCGCCGACCGCCCGGCCCGCAGCGCAGGGCTCCAGCGCCCCCGCGCGACGGACGACGAGCGGCCCGCGCCGGCCGCGGCGCCCCCTGCCGTCCGCGCGGTCCGCACGACGCGGCCGCCGGTGGCCGAGGGGGTTGCGCAGACCGCCGAGCCCGCGCGGGGCGATGCCGCCGCTTCCCCGCGCCAGGCCGCCGCCGCCCGCCTGCAGGCCCGGCTGCAGCAGGCCTTCGCCGATTTCCAGGCGGGCCGCCTGCCGGAGGCCACGCAGGCCTGGCGCGAAGTGGTCACGGCCGATCCCACGCAACGCGATGCCTGGCTGGGCCTCGCGATCGCGGCGCATCGGCAGGGCCAGCGCGAAGCCGCGCTCGCCGGCTACCAGCAGGTGCTGCGCCTGGAGCCTGGCAACGCGGAGGCCGTCGCGGGCCTGGTCGCCCTGGAAGCCGCTGGCAGTGACACCGCTTCCGAATCGCGCCTGCGCGAGGCGCTGGCCCGCAACCCCGGCCAGGCCATGCTCAACAGCGCGCTGGCCCGCCTGCTCTCGCAGCAGGGCCGCTGGGACGAGGCGCAGCCGTTCTGGTTCGCGGCGCACACCGCCGCACCCGGCGAGGCCTCGCACGCCTACAACCTGGCGGTGGCGCTGGACCGCCTGCGCAAGCCGGCCCTGGCGGCGCAGTACTACCGGCGTGCGATCGAACTGCAGCAGGGGCCGACGTCGACCTTTGACGTCGCCGCGGCCCGCGCCCGCCTGCAGGCCCTGGGCGACCGGCCGGCGCCGGCGCAACCCTGATGGACCTCGCTGCCCTGCGCCCCGCGGAGTTCGTGGCCGAACTGGTCTGGCAGGGCCTGCTCACGCCCGACCAGGCCGAGATCGTGCTCACCGAGCATGCGCATCGCGGCGGCACCATCGCCGACACCGTCGCCTCGCTCGGCATCCTCAGTGCCGACGACATCCTGGCGCTGCAGGGCAGCACCAGCACCATCACGCCGGTGCGGCTGGGCGACAGCGTCGCCGATCCGCAGGCCCTGGCCCTGCTGCCCCGCAACGTGGCGCGCGCGCACGGCGTGCTGCCGATCGGCTTCGACGCCGCCGCCGGCCTGCTGACGGTGGCCATCGCCGATCCGAACGACGTGGTCGCCATGGACCGCGTGCGCAGCGCGATGCCGGCTGGCGTGACCGTCGAGTGGCGCCTGGCCACGCGCGCCGAGATCGAGGCCGCGGTGGAGCAGTTCTACGGCCAGCCGCTGTCGATCGAGGCCATCCTGCAGGGCCTGCGCACCGGGCGCGTGGAGGAGGCCTCCAGCCAGCTGCGCGAGCCGCGCTCGCACGCGCATCCCATCGTGCGGCTGGTCGACGCGATCCTCGCCGAGGCGGTGCGCATGGGCGCCTCCGACATCCACCTCGAACCCGAGGAGCGCTTCCTGCGCCTGCGCTACCGCATCGACGGCGTGCTGCGCCAGATCCGCGTGCTGCACCGCCAGTACTGGCCGGCGATGCTGGTGCGGCTGAAGGTGATGTCCGACATGGACATCGCCGAGACCCGTGCCCCGCAGGACGGCCGCATCTCGATGGTGATCATGGGCCACGACGTGGATTTCCGTGCCGCCGTGCAGCCCACCGTGCATGGCGAGAACTTCGTGCTGCGCGTGCTGGACCGCCGCAAGTCCATCGTCACGCTGGATCGCATGGGCCTGGCCCCGGACCGCCTGGCCACGCTGCGGCTGATGCTGGCGCGGCCCTACGGCATCGTGCTCGTCACCGGTCCCACCGGCAGCGGCAAGACCACCACGCTGTACTCCATCCTGAACGAGCTGAACACCGAGCAGGTCAACATCATGACCCTGGAGGACCCGGTGGAGTACCCCATGCCGCGCATCCGGCAGGCCTCCGCCGGCGAGACCAAGCTCGACTTCGCCTCCGGCGTGCGCTCGATGATGCGGCAGGACCCGGACGTGATCCTCGTGGGCGAGATCCGCGACCGCGAGACCGCCGAGATGGCCTTCCGTGCCGCCATGACAGGGCATCAGGTGTTCTCCACGCTGCACGCCAACTCCGCCGCGCTGGCCATTCCGCGCCTGGTAGACATGGGCGTGCCGCTGGCCGTGCTGACCGGCAACATCATCGGCATCGTGGCCCAGCGCCTGGTGCGGGTGCTGTGCCCGCGCTGCAAGGAGGCCTACGAGCCGAGCGAGGCCGAGCGCGCCGTGGTCGGCGTGCTGGCGCCGGACACCCCGCTGTACCGCCCGGTGGGCTGCGAGGCCTGCAGCGGCACCGGCTTCCGCGGCCGCACGGCCCTGATGGAGCTGCTGCGCTTCGACGAGGTGCTCGACGACATGGTGGCCCAGGGCGCGCGCGCCTCGCACATCCTGGCGCACGCGCGCAAGGAGGGCTTCAGCACCATGGCCGAGGACGCGCAGCAGCGCATCGCCGCCGGCATCACCTCACTGGACGAAGTCGCGCGCGTGATCGACCTGACCCGCTTGTCAGCGCACGGATGAACCCGTACCGGTACGTCGCCGTCAACGCCGCCGGGTCGCTGGTGCGCGGCGAGCAGAACGCCGCCAGCGAGGCCGATCTGGAGGACCGCCTCGCGCGCCAGCAGCTGGAGCTGCTGTCCGCGCAGCCGGTACGCCAGGGCTTCGGGCGCCGCCAGCGGCGCCTGCCGGTGCAGGAGCTGATCAACGTGCTGATCCACCTGCAGACGCTCAGCCAGGCCGGCGTGCCGCTGCTGGAGGCGCTGGTGGATCTGCGCGATACCTCCGACTCGTCCGCCGTGGGGGCCTTCGCTGCCGATCTGGTCGACCGCATCGAAGGCGGCGCGACACTGTCGAAGGCCCTGGCGGAGTCGCCCTGGCCGCTGGACCCGGTGATCGTGAGCCTGGTGCAGACGGGCGAGGCCACGGGCCAGCTGCCCGAGGTGCTGGCCGAGGTGATCGAGAACCTGAAGTGGACGGACGAGATCAACTCGCAGACGCGCAAGCTGCTGCGCACGCCCGCCTTCACGGCGGTGGTGGTGCTCGGTGCGGTCGCGTTCCTGATGATCTATCTCGTGCCGCAGCTGCTGGTGTTCATCCGCAGCATCGGCGGCGAGATCCCGCCGCAGACGGTGGCCCTGATCTGGTTCTCCAACCTGCTGGTCCACCAGGGCTGGCTGCTGGTCGCGCTGCCGGTGGCGGCCTGGGTCGCGGTGCGCGCCGTGGCCGCGGCCTCGCCCGAGTGGCGCGAGCGCATCGACTGGTGGAAGCTGTCGGTGCCGCCCATCGGCCCGGTGCTGCGCAAGATCGTGCTGGCCCGCTTCGCCAACTCGTTCGCGCTGATGTATCGCAGCGGTGTCTCGGTCATGGATGCGCTCGCCTACTGCAAGGGGCTGTCGCCCAACACGGCCTACCAGAACACGCTGGAGCGCGTGCTGCGCGCCATCAGCGAAGGCCAGCGCATCTCCGATGCGTTCGCCGTGCACCCGCTGTTCCCGCCGCTGGTGGTGCGCATGCTGCGCGTGGGCGAGAACACCGGCGCGCTGGACAAGGCGCTGGCCAACGTGAGCTACTTCTACCAGCGCGAGGTGAAGGACGCGGTGGAGAAGCTGCAGGCGGCGATCCAGCCGGTGCTCACCATCTTCCTCGGCGCCATGGTGGCCTGGATCCTCT
>NZ_JAYRZR010000031.1:7632-42862 GCF_041916345.1 Ramlibacter sp. | reverse complement strand
ACGCCTTGGCCTCGCCGCCGAACTTCGTCGACAGCACCGTCGTGATCGCCGCCGTCAGCGTGGTCTTGCCATGGTCCACGTGGCCGATCGTGCCCACGTTGACGTGCGGCTTGGTCCGCTCAAACTTACCTTTTGCCATTTTTCGACTCCGAAAAAAGTATCTAGACGATCACGCAACCGGGTGCGCGGCTTCGCGCGCACCCTGATATGGTGCCCATGGCGGGAATCGGACCCGCGACCTCTCCCTTACCAAGGGAGTGCTCTACCACTGAGCCACATGGGCGAAATCTCTTCGCCGGAACTGCTGCCTTGCCTGGAGCGGGAGACGGGAATCGAACCCGCGTCATTAGCTTGGAAGGCTAAGGTTCTACCATTGAACTACTCCCGCTGAGGGGGTGGTTCCAGGCACCACGACTTGACAGCAATTCCTTCATTTCACTTCGCCAGACAGACGCCTTGACCCTGAGGATCGGCGCCTGGTGGAGGAGGTTGGATTCGAACCAACGTAGGCGTAAGCCAACAGATTTACAGTCTGCCCCCTTTAGCCACTCGGGCACCCCTCCGGCGAACCTCGAACTATAGCACGGGTGTCGCGCCTCGTTGCAAGCCCTGATTGGGCGAAGTGCGGTCCGACGCTGACACCGGCCTGTCACCGAAAGGGATCCGTGATCCCGCGCACAGCGAGCCACGCGCGCGCCTGCGCGAAATGGCCGCTGCCGATGAACGGTGCGGGCGGCCGCCGGGCCGCCAATGGCGACGGATGGTTGCACTCGAGCAGCAGGATCTCGCGCTGGTGTGCCGCGGCCTGCTGGCGGATCAGACCCGCCTTGGCCTGGGCATGCGCGCCCCAGAGGAGATACACGCAGGGGGATGCGGTGGCCGCCACGCGGGCCAGCAGGCGATCCGTGAGGGCCTCCCAGCCCTGCCGGGCGTGGCTGGCCGGCGCGCCCTGCTCCACCGTGAGGATGGCATTGAGCAGCAACACGCCCTGGCAAGCCCAGTGCACCAGCGAGCCGTCGGCAGGCGCGACGCCCGCCTCGGCGAGGATGTTGCGCAGCGAAGGCGGAATGCGCACGCCACGCGCCACCGAGAAGGCGAGCCCTTCGGCCTGGCCGGGGCCGTGGTACGGATCCTGGCCGAGCACCACCGCATGCACATCGGCCACGGGGGTCAGCCGCAGCGCCCGCAGGGGGTCCGGCGGATAGATCACCGCACGCGCGCGCAACCGCTCACGCAGGAATGCGTCGAGTCGCACCCCCTCTGGGCTGCGCAGGAAGGCCGCCACCTCGTCGTGCCAGCCTGGCGCCAGCGCGTCCAGGCCAGGCGGCCAGGCGCGCAGACCGTCTTGCGGGGCCGGCTCGAACGGCAGGGCCGCCTGGGCCACGCTCAGCCGAACAGCGCCGCCAGCGCCGCGCCCGGATCATCGGCGCGCATGAACGCCTCGCCGACCAGGAACGCATGGACGCCGGCTGCGCGCATGCGCTGCACATCCTGCGCCGACAGGATGCCGGACTCGGTGACCAGCAGCCGGTCCGCCGGCACCTCGGGCAGCATGGCCAGCGTGGTGTCCAGGCTCACCTCGAACGTGCGCAGGTTGCGGTTGTTGATGCCCACCAGCGGCGTCTTCAGCCGCAGGGCACGTACCAGCTCCTCGCGGTCGTGCACTTCCACCAGCACGGCCATGTCCAGCCCGAGCGCGATCGATTCCAGTTCGGCCATCTGCGAGTCGGTGAGGCAGGCGGCGATCAGCAGCACGCAGTCCGCCCCCATCGCGCGGGACTCGTAGATCTGGTAGGGGTCGACCACGAAGTCCTTGCGCAGCACCGGCAGGTCGCACGAGGCGCGCGCCTGCTTCAGGTAGTCCGGGCTGCCCTGGAAGAAGCTGCGGTCAGTCAGCACCGACAGGCACGCAGCGCCGTGCTCGGCATACGACTGCGCGATGTCGGCGGGAATGAAATCCTCGCGCAGAACACCCTTGCTGGGGCTCGCCTTCTTCACCTCGGCGATCACCGCCGCCTGGCCGGCCGCGATGCGCCGCCGCAGCGCGCCGACGAAATCGCGCGTGAGCACGCGGCTGAGCGCGTCCTCGCGCATCGCCTCCAGCGGCTTCTTCTTGCGCGCCGCCCCGATCTCCTCGTGCTTGACGGCGACGATCTTCTGCAGGATGTCGGACATGGCTCAGGCCGACAGGGACTTGGAGGTGGCGACGAGCTGGTCCAGCCGGGCGCGCGCGGCCCCCGAGGCCAGCGCTTCCCGCGCACGGGCGATGCCAGCCCGGATGTCCGCCACCACGTTGGCCGCGTAAAGCGCCACGCCGGCGTTGAAGACCACGATGTCGCGCGCCGCGCCGGGCTGGTTGTCCAGCACCGACACCAGCAGCTGGCGCGACTGCTCGGCCGTCTCCACCTTCAGCGTGCGATTGCTCGCCATCGGCAGATCGAAGTCCTCCGGGTGGATCTCGTACTCCGAGATCTCGCCGTTCTTCAGTTCACCCACCATCGTGGCGGCGCCCAGGCTGACCTCGTCCATGCCGTCGCGGCCGTAGACGACCAGCGCATGTTCGGCACCGAGCCGCTGCAGGGCGCGGACCTGGATGCCCACCAGATCGGGGTGGAACACGCCCATCAGGATGTTCGGTGCGCCCGCCGGGTTGGTGAGCGGCCCGAGGATGTTGAAGATGGTGCGCACGCCCAGCTCCTTGCGCACCGGCGCCACGTTCTTCATGGCCGGGTGGTGATTGGGCGCGAACATGAAGCCGATGCCCACCTCGGCCACGCAGCGCGCGATCGCCTCCGGCGAGAGGTTGATGTTGACGCCCAGGGCTTCCAGCACGTCGGCGCTGCCGCTCTTGCTGGAGACGCTGCGTCCGCCGTGCTTGCTGACCTTGGCGCCCGCGGCCGCCGCGACGAACATCGAGCAAGTGGAGATGTTGAAGGTGTGCGAGCCGTCACCACCGGTGCCCACGATATCCACCAGGTGCGTGCGGTCGGCCACGTGGACCTTGGTGGAGAACTCGCGCATCACCTGCGCGGCGGCGGTGATCTCGCCGATGGTCTCCTTCTTCACGCGCAGGCCGGTGATGAGTGCGGCCATCATGACCGGCGACAGCTCGCCGCTCATGATCATGCGCATGATCTTCAGCATCTCGTCGTGGAAGATCTCGCGGTGCTCGATCGTGCGCTGCAGCGCTTCCTGGGGGGTGATGGGCATGACGGGCCTCGATGGCGGTTAGCGGGAGGGATTGTCGGACAGGGCCAGGCGGATGCCGAAGCCGATGAACAGCACGCCGGCGACGCGGTCCAGCCACTGCATGCCGCGCTGCACGCCATCGCGGCGTGCCATCCAGGCCGCCGCCAGCGCGTAGCCGGAGTTGATGGGCACGCTGTTGAGGTTGAACAGGGTGCCCAACAGCACGAAGGCGAGCGCCTTGTTCTCGACCTCGGGGCCGATGAACTGCGGCACGAAGGCGAGGAAGAAGATGGCCACCTTCGGATTCAGCACGTTGGTCCAGAAGCCGCCGAGGAAGACCTCGCGCAGGCTGGCGGGCGGCCGCGCCGCGGCCAGCGCGGCGAGATCCGGCGCCTGCTGCGGCGAGCGCGCCAGCAGCAGCTTCACGCCGACCCACACCAGGTAGGCGGCGCCAGCCCACTTGAGCACCGTGAAGGCAGTGGCCGAGGCCGCCAGCAGCGCACTCACGCCCGCGGCGGCCGCGAACACGTGCACGAAGCAGCCGGCGGTGATGCCCAGCCCGGCGACCACACCCGCGCGCACCCCCGCACGCAGCGCGTGGGTCACGATGTAGAGCACGTCCGGCCCGGGCGTGAGGTTGAGCAGCCAGCCGGCCGCGATGAAGAGCAGGAGGTGTTGCAGATCGGGCATCGGGCGGTCCTCAGGCGCGGAAGAAGGCGCGGATGGCGGCCACCGCACGATCGATGCCGGCGGCGTCGACATCGAGATGCGTCACGAAGCGCAGCCGATACAGGCCGGTGGCGAGCACGCCCTGTTCACGCAGGTGCGCCATCAGGTCGGCCGAGCGTTCGCGTGCGGCCCCGGTGAGATCGACGAACACGATGTTGGTGTGCGGCGGCACCACGGCAAGGCCCTCGATGCCTTGCAGGCCGTCGGCCAGCCGCCGGGCCAGTGCGTGGTCCTCCGCCAGGCGATGCACGTGGTGGTCCAGCGCATGCGAGGCCGCCGCGGCCAGCACGCCGGCCTGACGCATGGCGCCGCCGGCCATCTTGCGCACCCGTCGCGCGCGGGCGATCAGCTCGCGCGGGCCGCACAGGGCAGAGCCCGCCGGCGCGCCCAGGCCCTTGCTGAAGCAGACCGACACGGTGTCGAAGCCCTGGACGATCGCCCGCGCGGCGCCTTGCGGATCGGCGGCGTCCATCGCCACGGCGGCATTGAAGAGCCGAGCGCCATCCAGGTGCGTGCCCAGGCCGCGCCCATGCGCCAGCGCGGTCGCCTGCCGCAGATAGTCCAGCGGGATCACCTGGCCGCCCAGCGTATTCTCCAGCGCGAGCAGCCGGCTGCGCGCGAAATGCGGGTCGTCGGGCTTGATGGCGTCGGCGATGTCGGCCAGCGCCAGCGTGCCGTCCGGCTGGTGCGCCAGCGGCTGCGGCTGCACGCTGCCGAACACCGCGGCACCGCCGCCCTCCCAGCGGTAGCAGTGCTGCATCTGACCGACGATGTACTCGTCGCCGCGCTGGCAGTGCGAGAGGATGGCGCACAGGTTGCTCTGGGTGCCGGTGGGCACGAAGAGGGCCGCCTCGAAGCCCAGCAGCGCCGCGATCCGCTCCTGCAGGGCATTCACGCTCGGGTCGTCGCCGAACACGTCATCGCCCAGCGGCGCGCGTGCCATGGCCTCGCGCATGGCCGCCGTGGGCTGGGTCACGGTATCGCTGCGCAGGTCCACCGTCTTCATGCGGCCGGCTCCAGGAAGTTGCGCAGCATCGCGTGACCATGCTCGGTGAGGATGGACTCCGGGTGAAACTGCACGCCCTCGATCGCCAGCGAACGGTGGCGCACACCCATGATCTCGCCGTCGTCCGTCCAGGCCGTCACCTCCAGCTCGGCCGGGCAGCTGGCGCGCTCGATCGCCAGCGAGTGGTAGCGGTTCACGGTGAACTGCTCGGGCAGGCCGCGGAACACGCCCTGCCGCGTGGTGGTGATCACGCTCGTCTTGCCGTGCATGAGTTCGCGCGCGCGGACGATGCGCCCGCCGAAGGCCGCGCCCACCGACTGGTGGCCCAGGCACACGCCCAGGATGGGTAGCCGCCCGGCGAAGTGGCGGATCGCCGCCACCGAGATGCCCGCCTCCGCGGGCGAGCAGGGACCGGGGGAGATCACCAGGCGGTCGGGCCTGCGCTCGGCAATGCCCTCGACGGTGATCTCGTCGTTGCGGAACACCTCCACCTCGGCGCCCAGTTCCCCGAAGTACTGGACCAGGTTGTAGGTGAAGCTGTCGTAGTTGTCGACCATCAGCAACTTGAGGCGGCTCATTCCAGACCCTCCTCGACCAGCTCGGAGGCGCGCAGCAGCGCACGCGCCTTGGCCTCGGTCTCCTTCCATTCCAGCTCGGGCACCGAATCGGCCACCACGCCCGCGGCGGCCTGCACGTACAGCGTCTGGTCCTTCACGATGCCGGTGCGGATGGCGATGGCCACGTCCATGTCACCGGCATAGCTGATGTAGCCACAGGCGCCACCGTACAGGCCGCGCTTGTTCGGCTCGAGCTGGTCGATCAGCTCCATGGCATGCACCTTGGGCGCGCCGGTCAGCGTACCGGCCGGGAAGGTGGCCTTGAGCACGTCCATGTTGGTCATGCCTTCGTTCAGGATGCCTTCCACATTGCTCACGATGTGCATCACGTGGCTGTAGCGCTCCACCACGAAGGCCTCGGTCACCTTCACGGTGCCCGTCTTCGCGATGCGGCCGATGTCATTGCGCGCCAGGTCGATCAGCATCACGTGCTCGGCGCGCTCCTTCGGGTCGGCCAGCAGCTCCTGCTCCACCGCGCGGTCCACTTCCGGGGTGGCGCCGCGCGGGCGCGTGCCGGCCAGCGGGCGGATCGTCACCTTCTGGCCCTCGGGCGTGGTCTCCTGCCGCACCAGGATCTCCGGCGAGGCACCGACGACATGGAAGTCCCCGCTGGCGCCATCCGCCCCGCACAGGTTGTAGTAGTACATGTAGGGGCTCGGGTTGAGCGAGCGCAGCGCGCGGTACAGCGACAGCGGCGACTCGGTGTAGCGCTTCTTGATGCGCTGGCCCACCTGCACCTGCATGAAGTCGCCGGCGGCGATCAGTTCCTTGGCGCGCTCCACCGCCGCCAGGTAGTCGGCCTTGGCGAACTCGCGCTCGGACGGGAAGCCCTCGGTCTGGCGCACGACCGGCGCGCTGACCGAGTACTTCAGCTGCTCCTTCAGCTCCCGCAGCCGCTTCTTCGCGTTCGCGAAGGCTTCCGGCTTGCCGGGATCGGCATAGACGATCAGGTAGAGCTTGCCCGACAGGTTGTCGATGACCGCCAGCTCCTCGCATTGCAGCAGCAGGATGTCCGGGCAGCCCAGCGTGTCGGGCGGGCAGGTATGAACGAGCTTCTTCTCGATGTGGCGCACCGTGTCGTAGCCGAAGTAGCCAGCCAGCCCGCCGCAGAAGCGCGGCAGGCCGGGCCGCAGGGCGACCTTGAAGCGCTGCTGGTAGGCCGCGATGAAGTCCAGCGGGTTGCCGCGCGCCGTCTCGACCACCTGGCCGTCGGTCACCACCTCGGTGACGGCCTCGTCGCCGAAGCCGCGCGATCGCAGCAGCGTGCGGGCCGGCAGGCCGATGAAGCTGTAACGGCCGAAGCGCTCCCCGCCGACGACGGATTCGAGCAGGAAGCTCAGCCGGCCGCCGCCGCGGGCATGCGCCAGCTTCAGGTACAGGGAGAGCGGGGTTTCCAGATCCGCGAACGCCTCGGCGATCAGCGGGATGCGGTTGAAGCCTTGCAGCGCAAGACTCTTGAATTCAAGTTCGGTGATCAAGTTGAGCCTCCACAAGCTCGGGCGGCGGCAGCCGCCAGGGTCCATTCAAAGTCCCGCCGGGCGCGGAACGCGGGGCACGGGCTGCCCCGTGCGGATCAGGAACGGGCGTGCGCAGGCTTGCGCCAGGGCCAGGCTCCCCGGTCTGCGCAACCTGTGATCACGGTGTGGTGGATGAACACGAGGGGCAGTGTAGCAAAGCGGCTCCGGGCGATGGGCAGCGCACTCTAAACATTTCGTTACCAGCGCAAACCCTCTTGCCAGTCCGCGGCGCGCTTCCCCACAATCCACAAAAGTGAACGACCGTTCTATTTTCAGGAGACATCATCATGAAACTGCTTCGTAGCCTGGTCCTCGGCCTGGGCGCGCTGGTGCTGGCCGCGGGCGCCATCGCGCAGCCCGTCACCGTCTCGGGCGTGAAGTACGACGACGCCATGGACTTGAAGGGCAGCAAGCTGCAGCTCAATGGCGCGGGCATCCGCTACCGCGGCCCGTTCAAGGTGTACACCGCCGGCATGTACCTGTCCAAGAAGGCGGGCACGCCGGAGGAGGCCTTCGCGGCCACCGGCGCCAAGCGCATCTCCATCACCATGTTGCGCGAGATCGACTCCGGCGAACTGGGCAAGCTGTTCACGCGCGGCGTGGAGGACAACATGGAGAAGGCCGCCTTCTCCAAGCTGATCCCGGGCCTGATGCGCATGAGCCAGATCTTCACCGACACCAAGAAGCTCAACCCCGGCGACACCTTCACGATCGACTGGATCCCGGGCACCGGCACGGTCATCAGCGTGCGCGGCGTGCAGCAGGGCGAACCCTTCAAGGAAGCCGAGTTCTACACCGCCCTCATGCGCATCTGGCTGGGCCCGTCGCCGGCCGACTGGAAGCTGAAGGAAAACCTGCTGGGCAAGCAGGCCTGAGCGGGGCATGGCTCAGCGCGGGCGCCGGGCGCCCACGCGCTGCCAGGCCGCCGGCAGATCGGCCATCGAGTCCACGAAGGCGTCGGCATCGACGCCCCGCACCGGCTCGCCATGGTTGTAGCCGTAGGTGACCAGGATCACCGGGCAGCCCGCCGCGCGGGCGGCCGCCGCATCGTTGCTGGAGTCGCCCACCACCAGCACACGGCCCGGCTCGCAGCCCAGCGCCGCGCAGGTGCGCAGCACCGGCAGCGGATCGGGCTTCTTGCGCTCGAAGGCGTCGCCGCCGAAGACGGCCTCGAAGTCATCGGCCACGCCCAGCCGTTGCAGCAGTTCGCGCGCGAACGCCGTCGGCTTGTTGGTGAGGCACGCGCGCCGCAGGCCACCGGCCGCCAGCGCGGCCAGGCCCTCCGGCACACCGGGGTACAGGCGCGCATGCAGGCCGTTCACCTCGCGGTAGGCCGCCTGGTACGCCTGCCACGCTGAACCGTCGGCATCCGGTGGCGCGCCCACGTGGGCCAGCACGCTGGCAATCAGGTGCTCCGAGCCCTTGCCGATGAAGCGCTCCACCACCGCACGCGGCACCGGCGGAAGGCCGAGCGCCGCCAGCATGCGCGCCAGGGCGGCCTGGAAGTCATCCAGGGTGTCCACCAGGGTGCCATCCAGATCGACGATCACGCCCGCGAGGCCGGGCCATCCGGTGCAGGTCGTCACGGGTCGATGGTCATGCCGGATGGCCCCCCGGGCCGAACGTAGGACAAGGCCGACAGCGGCCGGCCGACCTGTCGCCCGGGGAGGCGGGCTGCCGTCCTACAGCGTGCGCGCGGCAGCCGGGCGACCATGGCGGCATGTCCCCCAACCCCCGCTCAGCGCGCGAGCTGCGCCCGCATGGCGTCGATCACCACCTTGTAGTCCGGCTGGCCGAAGATCGCACTGCCGGCGACGAAGGTGTCGGCGCCCGCGGCGGCCACCTGGGCGATGTTCGCGGCCTTGATGCCGCCATCCACCTCCAGGCGGATGTCGCGTCCGCTCGCCTCGATGCGCTTGCGGGCCAGCTCGATCTTGCGCAACGCGGAGTCGATGAAGCCCTGGCCGCCGAAGCCCGGGTTCACGCTCATGATCAGGATCAGGTCGATCTCGTCGATCAGCCAGTCCAGCACGTCCAGCGGCGCGCCGGGGTTGAACACCAGGCCGGCCTTGCAGCCGCGGGCCTTGATTGCCTGCACGCTGCGATGCACGTGGGTGGACGCATCCGGGTGGAAGCTGATGAGGTCGGCGCCGGCCTCCGCGAAGGCCTGGGCCAGCGCATCCACGGGCTGCACCATGAGGTGCACATCGATGGGCACCGGCGCGCCATCGGGCGTCTTCGCGTGGGGCTTCAGTGCCGAGCAGATCATCGGCCCGAAGGTGAGGTTGGGCACGTAATGGTTGTCCATCACGTCGAAATGGATCCAGTCGGCGCCGGCCGCGATGACGTTGCGCACCTCCTCGCCAAGGCGGGCGAAATCCGCGGACAGGATCGATGGGGCGATGCGATGGGTCGTGCTCATGCCGGCATTCTCGCAAACCCCGGGCGCGACGTGGTGCTGCCCTGCGCGCTAGCATGCGCCTCCATGGCCCACTATGCATTCCAGGTCGAAGTCCGCCCCCGCTACCTGCCCGAGCAGTCCGCGCCCGAGGAAGGCCTGTACGGCTTCGCCTACACCATCACCATCACCAACGTCGGCGACGTCGCCGCGCAGCTGATCTCGCGCCACTGGCTCATCACCAACGCCCTGGGCCAGGTGGAAGAGGTCAAGGGCCTGGGCGTGGTCGGCCAGCAGCCGCTGCTGCGCCCGGGCGAGGCCTTCGAGTACACCAGCGGCTGCCGGCTGCGCACGCCCACCGGCACCATGGAAGGCAGCTACTTCTGCGTGGCCGAGGACGGCGAGCGCTTCGAGGTGGACATCCCGGCCTTCGTTCTCGACGACGGCAGCCGCCGCGTCCTGCACTGAGGGGCGCGGGGAAAGGCGGCGATGGAAGACTGGATGGCCATCTGGGGGCAGTGGCTGCGGCCGTCCGCCGGCCTGCCCACCGTGCAGTGGTCGCTGCTGCTGGCGGCAGCCGCCGCGGCCGGCCACCTGCTGCAGCGCCACACCGGTCTGCCCAAGGTGGTGGGCTACTCCCTGGTGGGCACCATCGCCGGCCTGGCGGGCTTCTCGGGCGCGGCCTGGCCGCTGCACGGTGTCGGCCTCTTCCTGCTGGAACTGGGCGTGGCCGTGGTGCTGTTCGAGGCCGGCGGCCGGCTCGCCCTGCGCTGGTTCCGCCACAACCCCATGGTGCTGCTGCAGAGCCTGCTGGAATGCACGCTCACGCTTCTGGCGGTCTACCACGCGCTGCGCTGGCTGGGCGTCGGCGCCGACGTGGCCGAAGCGGTGGCCCTGATCGCCATGGCGGCCTCGCCGGCAGTGCTGAGCCGCGTGGTCATCGACACCCATGCGGCCGGCGCCGTGACCGAGCGCGCGCTGGCCCTGTCGACGCTGTCGACGCTCTACGCGCTCACGCTCGTCAGCGCGCGCGCCGGTGAGCCGGCCGATGCCGGCGCCTCGCTGCTGGGCACGGTCTATCCGGTGGTGGTGGTGCTGGGCATCTCCATCGTTGTCGGCGCGGTGATCGCCCTGGCCCTGCGCTCGGCGCTGCGGGTGATGAACCCCACCAGCGAGAACACCTCCATCCTGCTGATCTGCGTGATCGCCGCCGGCACTGCGCTGGCCGCGCACTTCGGCGGCTCGGCCCCGCTGGCGGCCCTGCTGGGCGGCGTGCTGCTCAAGCAGCTGCAGCCGCGCCCATGGGCCTGGCCGCGGCAGCTGGGTACCGCCGCATCGCTGCTCACCATGCTGATGTTCGTGCTGGTGTCCGTTGTCGCAGCGCGCGCCGAGTGGCTGGCCGGGGCGGCCAGCCTGGTGGCCGCCGTGGTGATCGCCCGTGCACTGGCCAAGATCGGCGGCGTGGCACTCGCCAACCGCGGCAGCGGCACCAGCCTGCGCCAGGCGTTCTGGACCGGCTGCGCCATGTCCCCCATGTCGTCGGTGGCCTTGCTCCTGGTCGCGCAGTTCCACGGCGTCGCCAGCGGCATCGGCCCCCAGGTGGCGGGCATCGCCCTGCCCGCCATCCTGCTGATGGAAGTGCTGGGCGCCATCGTGGCCACCTACGCGCTGGCGCGCGCCGGCGAGTCCGGCCGGCCGCCGCATCGCCCGCTGCTGCCCACGCTGGCCAGCGGAGGCGCCCGTGGATAGCACGCTCGCGCCGACCCCCGCGCTGGAGCCCTTCCGCCAGTCCGCCGCGCTGTCGCTGGGGGTGGAGCTGGAACTGCAGCTCGTGAACACGCACGACTACGACCTGGCGCCGTTCTCCGACGAGATGCTGCGCCTCATGGCCCGCATCCCGCTGCCGGGCTCGGTGGTGCCGGAGATGACCTCCAGCATGATCGAGATCTCCACCGGCGTGTGCCATTCGGCCACCGACGTCCTGGGCCAGCTCACGCAGATCCGTGACGCGCTGGTGCGCTGCGCCGACAAGCTCAACATCGCCTGCGTGGGCGGCGGCACGCACCCGTTCCAGCAGTGGCACCAGCAGCGCATCTACGACAAGCCGCGCTTCCGCCAGCTGTCCGAGCTGTACGGCTACCTCTCCAAGCAGTTCACGATCTTCGGCCAGCATGTCCACGTGGGCTGCCCGGATGCCGACACGGCGCTGGTGCTGCTGCACCGCATGTCGCGCTACATCCCGCACTTCATCGCGCTGTCGGCCAGCTCGCCCTACGTGCAGGGGCAGGACACGCAGTTCGACTCCGCGCGGCTGAACTCGGTGTTCGCGTTCCCGATGTCGGGCCGCGCGCCCTTCGTGCAGACCTGGCAGGCCTTCGAGCAGTTCTTCGCCAAGACCACCCGCACCGGCGTGGTCAAGAGCATGAAGGACTTCTACTGGGACATCCGACCCAAGCCCGAGTACGGCACGATCGAGATCCGCGTGTTCGACACGCCGCTCACCATCGAGCGCGCCGCCGCACTGGCGGGCTTCGTGCAGGCGCTGGCCGCGTGGTTCCTGCACGAGCAGCCGTTCCAGCCGCGCGAGGACGACTACATGGTCTACACCTACAACCGCTTCCAGGCCTGCCGCTTCGGGCTGGAGGCGGTGTACGTGGAGCCCGAGACCGGCGAGCACCTGCCCCTGCGCGAGCACATCCTCGCCACCCTCGAGCGCATCGCGCCGCATGCCCAGGCCCTGGGCGCCGCCGCCAGCGTGGAGCTGCTGCGCGAGTCGGCCGAGCGTGCGCGCAACGACGCCCGCTGGCTGCGCGAGACCCAGTCGCGGGAGCGCCTCCTCGCGGAGACCGTGCGCCAGGGCGCCGAGCGCTTCCGCGGGCGCGGTTAAGCTCGCATCCCCGGCCCCGCAACCGGCGCGGCCCATCGCCGCGCGGCAGGCCGCACATCGAATCGGACATGGGTGAATTCGAGCTGATCGAACGCTTCTTCACGCGCGCGCCGCGCCGCAGCCCGCTGGGCGTGGGCGACGACTGCGCGCTGCTGCAGCCGCGCCCCGGCATGCAGCTGGCCGTCTCCAGCGACATGCTGGTCGAGGGCCGGCACTTCCTCTCCACCGCGGATCCGCGCCGGCTGGGCCACAAGGCGCTGGCCGTGAACCTGAGCGACCTGGCTGCCTGCGGCGCGGAGCCGCTCGCCTTCACGCTGGCGCTCGCCCTGCCAGGCGCCGACGAGGCGTGGCTGGGCGCCTTCGCCGAGGGCCTGCTCGCGCTCGCGGACGCCCATGGCTGCGAGCTGGTGGGCGGTGACACCACGCGCGGGCCGCTTTGCATCGGCATCACGGTGTTCGGTGAAGTGCCCGCCGGCGGCGCCCTGCTGCGCAGCGGCGCGCGCCCCGGCGACGACCTGTGGGTGAGCGGCACACTGGGCGATGCGCGTCTGGCGCTGGAGGCCTTCCGTGGCACGGTCTCGCTGCCGCAGCCGGTGTTCGAGGCCGCGCGGCTGCGCATGGAGCAGCCTTCACCGCGCGTCGCGCTGGGCATGGCGCTGCGCGGCATCGCCAATGCGGCCATCGACATCAGCGACGGTCTGCTGGGCGACCTGGGCCACGTGCTGCGCCGCTCCGCGGTGGGCGCGACGGTGGACGCCGATGCCGCGGCGGCGCTGCTGGGTGCGCGCGCCCTGGGCTGGCCAGCGCCACCGGAGGCGATGCGGGATCTGGTGCTGGCCGGGGGTGACGACTATGAACTGGCCTTCGCCGCACCGCCTGACGCGCGGGCGGCCGTCGAGGCCGCAGGCCGCACCACCGGCACGCCCGTCACCCGCATCGGCCGCATCGACGCCGAGGCGGGCCTGCGCATCGTCGATGCGCAAGGCGTGCCGTTGGGTCGTGACTGGCAGGGGTTCGACCATTTCCGCTGAGCGCCGCGCCCGAGGCGGCTGGCTGTCACGCGCCTTCACCGGAACCCTGGCAGCCCTAGCGACAGGCCTGCCTGGCTGGGCCCTTGCCGCCACCCTGGCCGGTACCGTGACCCACGTCACCGACGGCGACTCGCTCTGGGTGCGGCCCGCTCAGGGTGGCGCCCCGCTGGAACTTCGGCTGCGCCACGTCGATGCGCCGGAGCGGTGCCAGGCGCACGGCACCGAGGCACGCGAGGCGCTGGCGCAACGGGTGCTGCGCCAACCGGTGCGCGTGCAGACGCACGGCGTGGACGACTACGGGCGCACCCTCGCCACGGTCACGCATCGCGGCCAGGACATCGGCGCCTGGCTGGTGCAGCAGGGGCATGCCTGGTCCGACGACCGCGGGCGCGGCCGCGGACCGTATGCCGCCCAGCAGCAGCGGGCCCGGCAGGCGCGGCGCGGCCTCTGGCAGGGCCCGCAGCCGATGCGGCCGCGACAGTTCCGTCAGGCGCACGGGCGGTGCCCCTGACGCGGCTGGATGCGCTGCCGCGGGGCGGGCAGCGGGCGGGCGGCCCAGTTCGCGAGCGTGCCACCCAGCGCGCGGGCCCCCTGCCAGAGGGCGCGGCCCGCGGCGTCGACCCAGCGGGCCTGGGCTTCGCGGCGCAGTGCCGCCGCGCGCACGCGGGCCAGTTCATGGAGGCGGCCCGGGTCGGGGCGGCGGGCCGTGGGGGTGGTGATCTGCGGGTTCATGTCGGTTCCTTTCCGGTCCCTGCACTCTAGGAAGCGCGGCCCGATGCGGAAACGGCGTGTCCGGCAACATGCTCTTGCAGACAGCGCAAGACCCGCCGCCGGCCCTCGCTACCATTCAACGGTGCGCGCCCTCCAGTTCGACGATCTGCACCTCTTCGCCCGCGTGGCGCAGCTGGGCACGCTGTCGGCGGCCGCGCGCGAGCGCGACGCACCGGTCAGCCAGGTCTCGCGCGCACTCGTTCGCATCGAGCAGGCCTGCGGCGCGCGGCTCGTGCTGCGCTCCACCCATGGCCTGTCGCTCACGCCGGAGGGGCAGACCTTCCTGGCCTACTGCCTGCGCATCACCAGCACCCTGGACGACCTGGAAGGCGAGTTCGCGGTCCACAGCGGCGAGGCGCGCGGCCTGGTGCGCGTGAGCGCCAGCACCGTGGTGGCCCAGTACCGCATCGTGCCCAGCCTGGCCGGCCTGCGCGAGCGGCATCCCCGCCTCAGCGTCGCCCTGGAGGTGAGCGACCGCCTGGTCGACATGACCCGCGACGGCATCGACGTCGCCATCCGCAGCGCCACACACCTGCCCGATGCCGTGGTGGCGCGCCAGATCGGGATGCTGGGTCGGGCGCTCTATGCGGCGCCCGCCTATGCACTGGCGCATGGCCTGCCGCAGCGGCCCGAGGACCTGCATGCCCACGCGCGCGTGGTCAACACGGCGGTGCCGGCGCTCAACCAGTGGCCGTTCCATGGGAACGGGGGCACGGTGATCCACGTCGCCGAAGGCACCTTCGCCAGCAACGACACCAACATGGCCGCCACCATGGTGCTGCAGGGCCTGGGCATCGGCCGACTCGCCACGCTGGTGGGCGACGAGCTGGTGCGCGAAGGCCGGCTGGTGCCGGTGCTGGCCGAATGGGTGGACCCGCAGCCGGTGCCCGTCTACGCCGTCACCATCGGCGGCCGCCATCGCCTGCCCCGCGTGCGGGCCTGCATCGACTACTGGGCCGACTGGTTCGGCCGCGCCGCCGCATGAACATCCCGCCCCTGCACGCCACGCCGCGCTTCATGCTGGCGCATCCGGCGCACCTGATCGCATTGGGCTTCGGCTCCGGCCTGTCGCCCTGGGCGCCCGGCACCGTGGGCACGCTGTGGGCCTGGCTCAGCTTCGCGCCGCTGCAGGCCTGGCTGGGGCCGGCCGGCATGGGCGCGTTGATCGCGGTGTCCTCCGTGATCGGCTGGTGGGGCTGCACCACCACGGCCCGCCACCTGGGGGTGGCCGATCCCGGCCAGATCGTCTGGGACGAAGTGGTGGCCTTCTGGCTGGTGCTGTGGCTGGTCACGCCGGCCGGCTGGGCGGGCCAGATCGCGGCCTTCGCGCTGTTCCGCTTCTTCGACGCCGCCAAGCCGGGACCGGTAGCCTGGGCTGATCGGCGCTTCAAGGGCTTCGGCTGGCGCGGCGGCTTCGGCATCCTGGCGGATGACTTCGTCGCCGCCTTCTGCACCCTGTTCGTGATCGCGCTGTGGAGGCACTTCGCATGAGGCTCACCGACCGTACCCCGGCGCTGTGCGAGGCCCTGGCCACCCGGCTGCCGGCCCTGGGCTGGATGATGGCCACGGCGGAAAGCTGCACCGGCGGACTGATCGCCGGGGCCTGCACCGACCTGAGCGGCTCCAGCAACTGGTTCGAGCGCGGCTTCGTCACCTACTCGAACGAAGCCAAGGTGGAGCTGCTGGGCGTGGACGCGGCGCACATCGCTGCCCATGGCGCCGTCAGCGAGGTGGTGGCTCGGGCGATGGCCTTCGGCGCGGTGCGGCACTCGCGCGCCCGCGTGGCAGTGGCCGTCACAGGCGTCGCCGGGCCCACCGGCGGCAGCGTGGACAAGCCCGTGGGCACGGTGTGGTTCGGCTACTGCGTGGATGGCCAGCTGGCCAGCGAGCAGTGCCGCTTCGACGGGGACCGTGAGGCCGTTCGCGCGGCGACGGTGGAGCACGCCCTGGCCGGCCTGCTGGCGCGCCTGCTGGCCTGACGCCTCGCGCCCGCTCGAGCACTCATGCCATCAGCTGCGCCGGCAGCCCGCGGCGCGGCGACGGCGCGATGGCCGGCGCATGGCCGATCCGGGCCCACATCTGAACCGTGAAGCGGGGCGCGGGCGCCTGCAGCAGGGCGTGCACCCGCGCATAGGGGCCGGCCTGCTCGGGGTACTCCTGCAGGGCCTGCGACAGCGGCTGCATGGACAGGCCCTGCGCGGTGGCGGCCAGCTGCGCGCGCACGTAGGCCCGCCCGGCCTGTACCTGGGCCACGCGGCCATTGCCCTCGCTCACCAGCCAGTAGAACGCCGGCGTGGCGGCCAGCTTGCCCTGGAAGTCCTCGATCTGGCGCCGCACGTTGGCGTCGTCCGGCGCAGGGGTCTGCGTGCGGTCGAACAGGCCCACCGCATCCGCGAACCGCACCATGGGACTGTTGAGGCTGATGCCGTCGCGGTGCGCGGCGATCTCGCGCGGGCCGATGCGCAGGTAGTGGTAGGACTCCATCAGCGTGCGCGGGGTCGTCAGCTCCAGCCGCCAGGCCTCTGCCGCGATGGCCCGATGCGCGGCCAGCTCGGCGGCATCGCCACGCGTCACGTCAACGCGGAACGGCTGCCCGTCGGTCGCCTGCAGCACGGCGCGGATGGCCGCCGGCTCGGGCAGCCGGGCCTCATAGGCCTCGCGGTTCGTGCGGCGCCTGAGGATCTGCGCGAACAGCGGATCGCGGGTCACCGCCGCATCGGGCCGCAGCACGATGCGCGCCACCGGGCGCTCGTCCGGCCGCTCGGGGCCGAACTCGCCGGCCGGGAACAACGTGATCTCGGCCCGCTGCCCGCGCTCGCGCGCGGCGAGGTCCAGCAGCTCCAGGAAAGTGCCCTGGCTCATGAGGATCTGGCGCGAGAACGGGTCGGTCTGCGGCAGCAGCCGCGTGAGATCGCAGTACAGGAGGATCTCCCCCGGCGTGCGCAGGTCCACGCGCCACGACTGCAGGTTGTGCGAATGGGGCGCCAGGATCGCATAGGACAGGATCCAGCGGCGCACGTCCTGCTCGCCTGCCGAGGGCCCCTGCCAGGCGGCCAGGGCCTCGGCGGGCAGCGCGGTGGAGCAGCCGGCCGTGGCGGCGAGGACGACGCCACCACCGGTGACGCGCAGGAATTGACGACGATGCATGACAGGGCTCCTGGGGGGGTGAGGAATCGGGGCAGCGGATCAGACGGCCGCGCGGGCGGCAGCGGGCGTGGGCGACGCCAGGCCGAGCGCGGCCACAGCCTCGCGCACCGCCTGCGCGAACGGCGTGGCCGGCAGCGGGCCGGTGAGCACGCGCAGGCGCGAATCGTCCAGGCGATGCGGCGTCTGCCAGAGGTAGCGCATCTCGCTCACCGCGGCCAGCGTGGGCACGGCCAGACCTGCCAGGCGCAGCAGCGGCCACGGCAAGTGCGACACGCGCAGGGTTCCGTCGGGCGCGAGCCAGCCGGCCTCGCAAGCCGTGCGGGTGAGCGCGGCCACCCAGTCGGCGCCGGTGGCCGCATGGCCGGCAAAGTGCAGGGTGTCGAACGGGGCCAGGGCCTCGCGACAGCGCGCCACGGCCACGAAAGCGCGCGCCAGGTCCGGCAGATAGGCCCAGGGCGTGGCCACGTCCATGCGCGCCGCCGGCCACGAGACCCGACCCTGCGGCAGCGTCTTGGCGACGACCAGGTCCAGCAGGGTACCGGTGCCGGCCCCATAGAAGTCGCCCGCGCGCAGCACCACGGCACGGAGGCTGCCGTCGGCCGTGGCCTCGGCGAGCTGGCGCTCCAGCTGCACGCGGATGCGCCCCTTCACCGTGTCGGCCTGCTGCGGCGTGTCCTCGCGCAACACGGCCGGCATCGCGCGGCCGTAGTTGTAGACGTTGCCCGGCAGCATGAGCGTGGCGCCCAGCCGGCGGCCGATGGCGATGCCGGCCTCGGCCAGGCGCGGCCAGTCACGCCGCCAGGCGGGATGCGTGTACGCCGGCGAGAGTCCCTGCACCACCACCGGCGCATGGCCGGCCGCCTGGGCCAGGGGCTCGGTCTCCCAGGGCAGCGCCTGGACCCAGCGCACGTTGGGGATGACGGGCAGCGAACCCGCACCCGGGCGCACCTGCGCCGCGACCTGCCAGCCCGCCTGCGCAAAGGCGCGGGTGACGGCAGCGCCCAGGCGGCCGCGGGCGCCGAGAACGAGGACGGTGGCGGGATCGGACATGGCGTTGCTCCTGTGGATGCATGGATTGTGGAAGTCGCCGCTCTTCCCCACAATTGCATACGCATCCATAGCAGCTATGCAGACATGAATACCTCCTTCGACTGGAACCTGGTGCGGTCCTTCCTGGCCGCGCTCGACCACGGCAGCCTGCTGGGCGCCGCGCGGGCGCTGGGAGCCAGCCAGCCGACGCTCGGTCGCCACATCGCCGAGCTGGAATCCCAGCTGGGGGCCACCCTGTTCGAGCGCACCGGGCGCGGGCTGCTGCCCACCCCGACCGCGCTGCGCCTCGCCGAGGCGGCGCGCGCCATGCAATCCGGCGCGGACCAGCTCGCCCGGGGCGCCACCGCCACCGCCGGCGATCTGGGCGGCACGGTGCGGCTGAGCGCCAGCCAGCCGGTGGCCTGCCACCTGCTGCCGCCCATCCTGGCGCGCATGCGGCTTGCGCTGCCGCAGGTGCAGATCGAGCTGGTGGTGAGCAATGCGGTCAGCAACCTGCTGCGTCGCGAGGCCGACATCGCGCTGCGCATGGTGCAGCCCGACCAGGCCAGCCTCATCGCCCGCCGGGTAGGCCAGGTCACGCTGGGCACCTATGCGCACCGCGACTACCTCGCCCGTCGGGGCACGCCACGCCAGCTGGCCGACCTGCTGCAGCACGACGTGATCGGCGACGACCAGGGCGGCGCCATCCTGCAGGCCTACCGCCGCTTCGGCTTCGAGGCCGACCCGAGCGTCTTCGTGCTGCGCACCGACGACCTCATCGCCTACTGGCAGGCGGTGCGCAACGGCATCGGCATCGGCTTCGTCGCCGACTACCTCGCGGCTACCGAGCCGCAGGTGCAGCCCCTGCTGCCCACGCTGAAGATCCCGCCGTTGCCGATGTGGCTGGTGGTGCACCGCGAGATCCGCAGCAATGCCCGCATCCGCGCGGTGTACGATTTCCTCGCCCAGGCGCTGCCCCGCGCGCTCTGATCCCCGGCCCGCAGGGCCGCCCAACGACCCGCCGGAGAGCCCGCCGATGCAAGACCACCGCGCCACCATCGAGAACTTCTACGCCGCCTTCGCCCGCCTGGACGCCGACCGCATGGCGATGTGCTACGCCGAGGACGCCGAGTTCGAGGACGAGGTGTTCCACTTGCGCGGCCGCGAGGAAGTGGGCGGCATGTGGCGCATGCTGTGCGCGGCCACGCGCGACAAGGGCCGCGACGACTGGAAGCTCACCTGGTCCGACGTCGCCGCGAGCGGCGACGCGGGCCAGGCCCGCTGGGACGCCCACTACCGCTTCAGCGCCACCGGCCGCCTGGTGCACAACCGCATCTCGGCGCGCTTCGTGTTCGACCACAAGGGCCTGATCGTCCGCCACCACGACCGCTTCGACTTCTGGGCGTGGTCGCGCCAGGCGCTCGGCACGCCGGGCCTGCTGCTGGGCTGGACGCCGATGCTGCGCAACAAGGTGCGCGCGCAGGCCGATGCCAACCTGCGGCGCTTCCTCGCGCGCGGCTGAGCCTCAGGCCGGGGCGCCGGGCGTCGGCGCCCACGCGCGGACCGTGGCCACCCGCAGGCGCGCCAGCCGGCGGGCCATGCGCAGCACCTCGCGATCCTTCGAGATGAGCATCGCGGCATGCGTCACGGCCAGGTCGATGAACTTCTGGTCGTCCGCATCGCCGCAGACGAACATCGCACGCGGCGCCGCTTCGACCCGCTGCGACCAGTCGTCGAACAGCGCCAGCACACCCTCCGCCGATCCGCCATCACGCGCCAGCCGGGCCGCCAGATGCGGATAGCCCAGCACGCGCGCCAGTTCTTCGCGCATGGCATCCGTCGCAAGCCACGCCAGGCGACGCGCGCCCAGTGCCTCCGAGAGCGGTGCCGCCGCCGGATCGCGAAAGACCAGCAGGTCCAGCACGATGTTCGTGTCAATCACCAGGGGCTGCATCGCGCGCACGGGCCGAGCCCGCCACCATGTCGAAGCGGAACAGGCGGCATTCGATCGGGCCGTTCCACATCGGGATGCGGCGCGACTCCTTCAGCCGCATGCGCGTGGGCAGCTTCGCGTCCGGCGACAGCACCCAGGCCGTCCAGCCGGCGTAGTGCCGCTTCCAGTGCGAGGCCAGCTGCGCGAAGAAGTCCCCGGCCTGCGCCATCTGCGCCTGCTCACGGCCGCCCCGCCCGCGCCCGGCCACGCCAGCGGCCTCGATGCGCTCCCCGTAGGGCGGGTTGAGCAGCAGCACGCCCGGGTTCTCCGAAGGCGGCATGCGCTGCAGCGCATCCCCCCCGCGCAGCTGCAGCGCCGCCGCGACGCCGGCGCGCTCGGCGTTGCGCTGCGCGAAGTCGACCATGCGGTGCGCGACGTCGCTGCCGAACACCGGCGCCGTGGGGGCGTGTCGCGCGGCCTGCGCCTGCGCCTTGATCGCCGCCCAGGCCGCGGCGTCATGGCCGGCCAGCCGCTCGAAGCCGAAGCGCCGCAGCAGGCCCGGCGCGATGCCGCAGGCGATCTGCGCGGCCTCGATGGCGATGGTGCCGCTGCCGCAGCAGGGGTCGTACAGGGGCACCGTGGCGTCCCAGCCGCTGGCGGCCAGCATCGCGGCCGCCAGCGTCTCCTTCAGCGGCGCATCCCCCTTGTCGGCGCGCCAGCCGCGCTTGAACAGGGGTTCGCCCGAGGTGTCCACATACAGCGTGAGCTGCTCGGCACCCAGATGCGCGAAGACGCGCACGTCGGGCCGCTGCGTGTCCACATCGGGCCGCACGCCGCCGCGCTCGCGGAAACGGTCCGCCACCGCATCCTTGATGCGCAGCGCAGCGAAGTTCAGGCTCTTCAGCGGGCTCTGGTGCGCGGTGAGCTCGATCTTGAAGCTCTGGCGCGGCGTGAACCAGGCTTCCCACGCCACCGCGATGGCGGCCGCGTAGACATCATCCTCGTGGCGATAGGGTGCATGGCCCACCTGCACCAGCACCCGCTGCGCGAGCCGGCTGTGCAGGTTCAGGCGCATCACGGCGGCCCAGTCGGCGGCCAGGCGCACGCCGCCGCGGGCGGCCTGCACCTCGCGCGCGCCGCTGCCGCCCACGCGCGCCACCTCCTCGGCGAGCCAAGGCTCCACGCCGGCGGCGCAGGGCAGGAAGAGCGGCAGGTCGTTCATGGTCACAGCGCCTTGCGCAGGTTGGCCGGCGCGATGCGCAGCGCCTCGCGGTACTTGGCCACGGTGCGGCGAGCGCACTCGATGCCCTGCTCCTTCAGCATGTCGGAGATCTGGCTGTCCGACAGCGGCTTCTTGGGGCTTTCCGCGGCCACGAACTGCTTGATCAGCGCGCGCACCGCGGTGCTGGAGGCATTGCCGCCGGTCTCGGTGCCGAGGGCGGAGCCGAAGAAGTACTTCAGCTCGAAGGTGCCGAAGGGCGTGGCCATGTACTTGGCCGTGGTCACGCGCGAGATGGTGGATTCGTGCAGGCCCAGCTCGTCGGCGATCTCGCGCAGCACCAGCGGCCGCATGGCCAGTTCGCCGTGCACGAAGAAGTTGCGCTGCCGCTCCACGATGGCGGTCGACACGCGCAGGATGGTGTCGAAGCGCTGCTGGATGTTCTTGATGAACCAGCGCGCCTCCTGCAGGCGCTGCTGCAGCGCCTGGTGGCCCTCGCCCTTGTGCGTCTTCAGCGCGCCGGCATACACGTCGTGCACGCGCAGCCGGGGCATCACGTCGGGGTTGAGCTGCACGCGGAAGCTCGCACGCGGCCCGCGCCCGCTCTGGGTGACGATGACGTCGGGCACGATGATGTGCCGCTCGGCGTCGACGAAACGCCGGCCGGGCTTGGGCTCCAGCCGGGTGATGCGGGCGATGGCCAGACGCACCTGCGCCTCGGTGTCGCCGCAGGCCTGGGCCAGCTTGCGGATGTCCCGCCGCGCGAGCAGGTCCATCGGCTGACGGCAGATGCGGCGTGCGAGCGGCACCACCTCGTCGTCGGGATCCTCCTGCTCCAGCACGCGCAGCTGCAGATCCAGGCACTCGGCCAGGTCTCGCGCGCCCACGCCGGCCGGCTCCAGGCTCTGCAGCAGGCCCAGCGCCACGGTGAAGCGGTGGACCAGCTCCTCCTGCTCCTCCAGATCGTGCGCCGACAGGCTCTCGGCCAGGGCCTGCAGCGAATCCTCGAGGTAGCCATCGTCGTTGAGCGACTCGATCAGGAAGCGCAGCGCGGCGCGGTCTTCCTCGCCCAGGCGCAGGCCCAGGGCCTGGCGATGCAGGTGGTCCTGCAGGGACTCGTGGCTGCTGGCCAGATCGGCCGCCTCCACCTCGTCGTCGCCGCCAGACGACTTCTGGCGCGCTGGCGCATCGCCGCCCCACTCGGCGTCGTCGGGCACCGTCTCCACGCTGCCATCGCCCTCCCAGCCGGGCTCGGCGTCGGCGGCCGGCTCCGCCGATTCGGCCTCGGCGTCGGACAGGCGCGACTCGCTCGCGGCCGCCGACACGCCCATCGGTTCGTCGGCTTCATCGCCGGCCGGCCGGGCATCGGCCTGCGCCGGGCCGGGCAGGTCGGGCACGTCGTCGGGGTTGGCCTCCAGGAACGGGTTCTCGTCCAGCATCTGCTGGACCTCCTGGCCCAGCTCCAGCGTGGACAGCTGCAGCAGGCGGATGGACTGCTGCAGCTGGGGCGTGAGCGCCAGGTGCTGCGAGACGCGGAGGGACAGCCCTTGCTTCATCGCATGCACCCGCTCGAATCCATCGAAGCGCGGGGCACCATCACATCCGGAAGTGCTCGCCGAGGTAGACCCGGCGCACGTCGGCGTTGTTGACGATTTCCGATGGCGTGCCCTGGGCCAGCACGCGGCCCTCGCTGATGATGTAGGCGTGGTCGCAGATGCCCAGGGTCTCGCGCACGTTGTGGTCGGTGATGAGCACACCGATGCCGCGCGACTTGAGGAAGCCGATGATGCGCTGGATCTCGATCACCGCGATCGGGTCGATGCCGGCGAAGGGCTCGTCGAGCAGGATGAAGCGCGGCTGCGTGGCCAGGGCGCGGGCGATCTCCACCCGGCGCCGCTCGCCGCCCGAGAGCGCCAGCGCCGGCGAATCGCGCAGATGCTCGACCCGCAGGTCCTGCAGCAGCTCGGTCAGGCGCTGCTCGATCGCCTCACGGGCCAGCGGGCGGCCGGTGGCGTCGCGCTGCAGTTCCAGCACCGCGCGCACGTTGTCCTCCACGTTCAGCTTGCGGAAGATCGACGCTTCCTGCGGCAGGTAGGACAGGCCCAGGCGCGAGCGCCGGTGAATGGGCATGTGGGCCACCGGCCGGCCGTCGATGGCGATCTCGCCGCCATCGGCGCGGACCAGGCCCACGATCATGTAGAACGACGTGGTCTTGCCGGCGCCATTGGGGCCGAGCAGGCCCACGACTTCGCCCTTGGCGACGGCGAGCGACACGTCCTGCACCACCTTGCGGCCGCCGTAGGACTTGCGCAGGTGCAGCGCCTCCAGGCGGCTGGTGACCGGTGCGGCGGCTTCGGCGCGGGTGGCCTCCGTGTCCCCCATCAGCGCGGCTCCGCGGCCAGCGTGGCGGTGCTGCGCAGGCGCGGCGCCGAAGCCGCACCCAGGGCCGCCGACGCCGCGGACGCTGGCACCGCGACCGGGCCGGAGGCCGCCGGACGCGGCGCGAGGATGGCGCGCACGCGGCCGCCCTGCGCGGGCGCGGCGCCGGCAGCCGGCCCGCCGTCGACGGTGTATACGTCGTTGGTGTTGTCGTAGGTGATGAGGCTGCCGGTCATCTCGTCGCTGACCGTGGTGCCGCGCAGGCGGCGCAGCTCGGCGCTGCCGACGAAGCGCACGCGGTCGGCTCGGCCGTCGTACTCGATCGTCTGCGCCTCGCCCTCGATGAATTCGTCCATCGCCTCGCGCTTCTGCCGGAAGTAGGCCCGCTGGCCCGGCTCGGCGGTCACCACGCCGTGCTGGAAGCCTTCAGCGTCCTGCCGGACCTCGACGCGGGCACCGCGGATCAGGATGGTGCCCTTGGTCACGACCACCCGCCCGGTGAAGACGCTGGTCTGGCGCAGGTCGTCGTGCCGCAGCGCGTCCGCCTCCACGTTCATGGGCTTGGCGCGATCGGCTTTCTCGGCGGCGGCTGGCAGGGCCAGCAGGGCCAGGGCGGCCGCCCAGGGCAACAGGCGATGGAGGGAGTTCATAAAGGCACGAATCTTGCTGGCATTGTAGCCAGCCCATAGGTGAAAAAGCCCGCGTCACGCGGGCTTTTCGCTGCCGGAAGCTGACGGCGCGCGGCGCCGCGACCGCACCCTCAACGGGCCTTGCGCGCCTCGGCGATCAGGTACTCGGTGACCTGCAGCGCCTTGTCCATGGTGCCGGTCAGGGCGGCATCGGTGTAGTAGCGACCGGCAATGCCCAGCGCCGGCACGCCCTCGACCTGGTAGGCGTCCTGCAGGTGGGTGGCCCGGCGCGCCTTGGACTGCACGGCGAACGAGTTGTACGTCTCCTGGAAGCGGGCGCGGTCCAGACCGTTCTTCTCGGCAAAGGCGAGGATCAGCTCCTCCCGGTTGGTCGGCAGCTTCTGCACGTGGATGGCCTCGAACACCTTGGCGTGCAGGTCCTCCAGGCGGCCCAGCGCCTCCAGCGTGTAGAACAGGCGCTGCTGCGGCACGAAGTCATCGCGGAAGGCCACCGGCACCCGGCGCACCACCACGTCGGGCGGGGCCCGCTTGATCCAGTTCACCAGCGTCGGCTCGAAGGCGTTGCAGTGCGGGCAGCTGTACCAGAAGAACTCGATCACCTCGATGCGGCCGGCACCCGCCTCGGTGGGTTGCGGCTTGCTCAGGGTCTTGAAATCGCGGCCGTCCTCGAACTTGCGCTGCGCCTGCGCCAGGGTCGGCAGGCCCAGCGCCGCGGCGCCCAGCAGACCGGCGGCGCCGGCGGAAAACTCGCGTCGTTTCATGCGCATCACTCCTTGATTCCGTGCCGCCGTGCAGCACCGCCCGCTTGGGAGACAGCGCGCGCCGGATTGGTTCCGCCGCTCAGCGCTGCACCCGCACCAGCGCGGCCTCGATGCCGCCGGCGTCCAGCTTGTCCTTCTGCCGCTCGGCCTCGTCCCGGCGCTCGAACGGGCCCACGCGCACCCGCCAGACCTGGCGGCCGGCCTGCTCGCGCTCGATCACCTTGGCCTCGATGCCCATCAGCGACAGCTTGGCCCGTTGCGCCTCGGCTTCGTCGCCGCTGCGGAAGGCGCCGGCCTGGACGAAATAGACGAAGGGATCACCAGCCGCCGCGGCCCGCGCCGTGGCGAGGTCACCCAGCGGATCCGCGGACGGGCGGCCCGTGACCGCCGGGGCGGCCGGCGCCGCGGACGGGGCCTTGGCTTCCTTGGCGGGCTCCTTCGGGGCCTCCTTCGCGGCTTCCTTCGGCGCCTCCTTGGGGGTCGCCTTGGCGTCCTTCGGATCCTTGGGCGCCTCCTTGGCGTCCTTGCCCGCGACGGCGGGTGCCACCGCCGAGGCCGCCTGCGCGGGGCGCGCCGGGTTCTTGCCGTACAGCGGCGCGTTGGGATCCCAGTTCTGGTTCTTCTTCTGCTCGGCGGCGTCCTGCTCGGGCGTGCGGCTGGAGGCCTTGTTCACGAACGGAACCGGCACCTTGGTCACATAGACGGCCACGGCCAGCGCGGCCGCCAGGCCGATGACCACACCGATGATGACGCCGACGAAGACGTTGCCGCCCTGGATTCGCTTCATGCTCACATCTTCCGCGGGGCACTGACGCCCAGCACTGCCAGGCCATTGTGCAATACCTGCGCACAGGCGGCGACCAGGGCCAGGCGGGCCAGCCGCAGGGCTTCGTCGTCGACCAGGATGCGCTCGCTGTCGTAGTAGCTGTGGTAGGCCGCCGCCAGCTCCCGCAGGTAGAAGGTCACGTCGTGCGGGGCGAAATCCTGCGCCGCGGCCGTGAGCACCTCGGGGTAGCGCGCGAGCTGCACCATCAGCGCCAGCGCCGGGTCGCTGGCCAGCAGCGAGAGATCCGCCCCGGCGAGCGACGCGGGATCACCGCCCCACGTGGCCAGCACCGAGCAGATGCGCGCATGCGCGTACTGCACGTAGTACACCGGGTTGTCGTTGTTCTGCGCCAGGGCCAGATCGACGTCGAACACGTACTCGGTGTCCGGCTTGCGAGAGAGCAGGAAGAAGCGCACCGCGTCCTTGCTGGTCCACTCGATCAGGTCGCGCAGGGTCACGTAGCTGCCGGCGCGCTTGGAGATCTTCACCTCCTCGCCGCCGCGCATGACGCGCACCATGGTGTGCAGCACGTAATCCGGGTAGCCCTGCGGGATGCCCACGCCGGCCGCCTGCAGGCCGGCGCGCACGCGCGCGATGGTGCCGTGGTGGTCCGTGCCCTGGATGTTGACCACCTTGCTGAAGCCGCGCTCCCACTTGGTGATGTGATAGGCGACGTCCGGCACGAAGTAGGTGTAGCTGCCGTCGCCCTTGCGCATGACGCGGTCCTTGTCGTCACCGTACTCGGTGGTACGCAGCCACAGGGCGCCGTCCTGCTCGTAGGTCTTGCCAGCGTCGCGCAGCTTCTCCACCGCGGCGTCAACCTTGCCGCTGGTGTACAGGCTGGACTCCAGGTAGTAGTGGTCGAAGCGGACGTCGAAGGCCTTCAGGTCCAGGTCCTGCTCGTGGCGCAGGTAGGCCACGGCGAACAGGCGGATGTCGTCCAGCGCCTCGGGGTCGCCGCTGGCGGTGAACGCGCGGTCGTCCGAGTGCACGGTCTTCTTCGCCAGGTAGTCGCGGGCGATGTCCTGGATGTAGTCGCCGTTGTAGGCCTGCTCGGGCCAGTCGGCGTCGCCGGGCTTGAGCCCGCGGATGCGCAGCTGGGTGGAGCGCGCCAGGGTGTCGATCTGCACGCCGGCGTCGTTGTAGTAGAACTCCCGGTGCACCTGCCAGCCCTGCGTGGCGTAGAGGTTGCAGATCGCATCGCCCAGCGCGGCCTGGCGGCCGTGGCCCACGTGCAGCGGGCCGGTGGGGTTGGCCGAGACGAACTCCACCATCATGCGCTGGCCGTTGGCGGGCTGGTGGCCGAAGGCGGCGCCGGCACCCAGCACCTCGCGCACCACCGCCTGCTTGGCAGCGGGCTTGAGGCGCAGGTTCAGGAAGCCGGGACCGGCAATCTCCACCGCGTCCACCCAGCGCTGGAAGGCGGGCGTGGCGAGCAAGGCCTCGCGCAGGCTCTCGGCCACCTGGCGCGGATTGCGCTTGAGCGGCTTGGCCAGCTGCATGGCGGCGGTGCAGGCCAGGTCGCCATGGGCGGCGGCCTTGGGCAGCTCGAACGCGGCCTTGCCGCCGGCACCGGGCGACAGCGCGTCCAGCCCGGCGGCCAGCGCGCCGAGCAGTTCACTCTTGGCAAGAAGCATGCGGGGATTCTACGAGGGACCCCCGTGGCCGGTCGGCGCCTTGTCATCCGCCGCGGCGCTGCCGCGTTAGAGACTGGTGTGGTGCGACGAAACTGCAGACAATGGCTGCGCACCGCATCCCACCCGTCCGCGATCCACCTTCAGGAGATATCCATGCGCAAGCTGCTCACCCTCGCCACCCTCGGTCTCGCCCTCTCGGTGGGCGCCGCCCACGCCGCCGACGAGAAGAAGGAACCCACCGCCCAGCAGAACAAGATGGCCACCTGCAACAAGGATGCCGGTGACAAGAAGGGCGACGAGCGCAAGAAGTTCATGTCCGAGTGCCTGAAGGCCAAGCCCGCCATGACGGCGCAGCAGGCCCAGCAGGAGAAGATGAAGACCTGCAACGCCGAAGCCAAGGACAAGAAGGGCGACGAGCGCAAGAAGTTCATGTCGGAGTGCCTGAAGAAGGGCTGATCGCCCGCCCGTACCGGGGGCGCAGGCGGGCCGGCTGGCCGCCAACCCCGGCCGCCACCCCCGACCGGTACCTCAGCCAATCGCGCCGAAGCCCCGCGCCAGGAACACCGCCGGCAGCGGAACGAGCGGCACGAGGTGCGCCTGGATCATCACCCGCTTGCGGGTGGCACGCACTTCGTCGGCCGCGGGCAGCGCGCCCGTGGCCTCCAGCGTCTTGCGCCAGCGTGAGAAGCGCAGCGACGGCTGGATCGACAGCAACGCCGCCAGCACGAACAGCAGCAGCTTGGCGTGCAGCAGCCAGTTGCCCCAGTACCAGCCCGCCCCCTTGGCGCCCAGATACATCCGCGCCAGGCCGGTCGCCAGCACCGCCAGCGCGGCGATGCCGTAGATGCGATCCACCGTCACCAGGCGGTGCACCACGGTGGCGTTCATCCATTCCGGGCGGCACAGCGCGGCCTCGCTGGTGAGGAACACCACCAGCGTGAGGATCGCCATCAGGTGCGCATAGGCCAGCAGCGCTTCCAGCGTCATCGCGGGCCGGCGGGTTCGGCCAGCCAGAACTGCGGCTGGGCGTAGTGGTGCTTGAGGAAGTCGATCCACAGCCGCACCCGCAAGGGCAGGTGCTTGCGCTGGGGAAAGACCGCGTAGATGCCGTTCGGCGGCGCGGCATAGGCGGCCAGCACCTCCTGCAGGCGGCCATCCGCGATTTCGCGCTCCACCTCCCAGGTGCTGCGCCAGGCGATGCCCCAGCCCTGCAGGCACCAGTCGTGCAGCACCTGGCCGTCGGAGCAGTCCAGCGGGCCGGCTGGCTTGATGTGCAGCAGCTCGGTGCCGCCGCCCTCGCCCGCCACGCTGAACGCCCAGCCGCGCGTCTGCGAGGCATCGCTGGAGAGCGTGAGGCAGTCGAAGCGGGCCAGGTCCGAGGGATGCTCGGGCGTGCCGTGGCGACGCAGGTAGTCGGGCGTGGCCACGCACAGCCGCCGGTTGTCAGCCAGGCGCACGCTGACCAGGGAGGAATCGGGGAAGTCGCCGACCCGCACGGCGCAGTCGAAGCCCTCACCCGCGAGGTCCACCACGCGATCGCTCAGGTTGAGCGAGATCGTCACATCGGCGTGCAGCTCGCGGAAACGCGGCACGAGCGGCGCCACGTGCCGCCGGCCGAAGCCCGCCGGCGCGGTGATGCGCAGGTGGCCGCTGGCCTTGACGCCGCCCGCGCTGACACTCGCCTCGGCATTGGCCAGATCGGCCAGCAGACGCTGGCAATCCTCCAGGAAGGCGCTGCCCTCGTGAGTGAGCGTGATGCGGCGGGTGGTGCGCACCAGTAGCTTGACGCCCAGGCGCTCCTCCAGCGCGTCGAGCCGCCGGCCCATGATGGCCGGCGCCACGCCCTCGGCCCGGGCCGCCGCCGTCAGGCTGCCCTTGGTGGCCACCGACACGAAGGATTCGAGCTGCTTGAGTTTGTCCATCGCGCATCGATTATCGACGCTGGGGGATGAAATGGGCGGTCTTCAAGCGCGATTTCACCGCGAGGGCAGACAAGCCCCGCCATTCCCTCGCAGGCGGGAATCCTGAGGGTGTTGGTGAGCCCGAACCTCCTGGGTCCCCCCGTACGCTTTCGCTCCTCACGCGGGGACGACGGAGTGCCGCCCTACTCCGCCTTGAACCCCGACGACTTGATCGGCGCCTCCCAGCGCTTCAGGTGCTCGGCCTGGGCCGCGGCGAGCTGGGCCGACGTGGCGTGGTTGGGCACCAGGCCGAAGCCCAGGATCTTCTCCTGGATCTCGGGCGCCTTGAGCGCATCGGCCACCGCCCGGTCAAGGCGGCCCACCACGTCAGCCGGCATGCCCGCCGGGCCATACAGGCCGAAGAAGGCGTCGGCCGCGGTGTTGATGCCCAGCTCCTTGAGCGTGGGCACGTCCGGCAGCGCCTTGGCACGCTGCTCGCCGGTAACGGCGAGGATGCGCACCTTGCCCGCCTTGTGGTGCTCGATGGTCTCGGAGGCCGTGTCCACCATCAGCGGGATCTGGCCGCCGATCAGGTCTTGCGCGGCCGGCGCACCGCCCCGGTAGGCCACGTGGGTCATGGGCACACCGGTCGCCTGGCCGAGCAGCACGCCCGCGAAGTGCGGCACCGTGCCCGCGCCCGAGGTGGCGTAGCTGGCCTTGGAGGGATTGGCCTTCATCCAGGCCAGCACTGCCTTCAGGTCGCCGGCCGGGGCGCCCGGGCCAGCCGTGACCGCGAAGTCGAAGGTGACCACGCGGGCGACGGGCGTGAAGTCCTTGATCGAGTCGTAGGGCAGGTTGGTGTAGAGGTGGGGGGCGATCACCATGGCGCCACTGGGCGACAGCACCAGGTTCAGGCCGTCGGGCGGCATGCGCTTGAGCTCGCCCAGCAGCAGCCGGCCGGCGGCGCCGGGCTTGTTGTCGACCACGACGTTCTGGCCCAGGCTGCCCCTCATGCGTTCGGCCAGCAGGCGCGCGACCGAGTCGGCGGAGCCGCCGGGCGGGAAACCCACCCAGATCTTGACCGTGCGGTCCTGCGCCAGCAGGGCGGGGGCGGCAAGGGAGGCGGCGGCGAGGGCGGCGAACTGGCGGCGTTGCATGCGGAAGACTCCTGGGAACATTGAATTTCGACGATAGGCCGGAAGGGGCGTGCACCGCATCGGGGCACACCCGTGGGCACCTCGTTTATAAAGCCGGATCCGTAAGCATGCCAACAGGAGACATCCCCATGCCCGTCATCGACGTCCACACCCACATGTTCACCACCAGGTGGCTGGAGCTGCTGAAGCAGAAGGGGGCGCCCTACAACATCCAGACCCGTCCGGACGGCCAGCAGGAGGTGTTCCGCGGCCCCACGCCGGTGGTGATCCCTCAGAAAGGCCACTTCGACTGGGAGCTGCGCATCCGCGCGATGAACGAGGCCGGCATCGATGTCTCCATCGTGTCACTTACCTGCCCCAACGTGTACTGGGGCGGCGAGGCGGTGAGCGTGCAGGCCGCCCAGGAGGCCAACGACAACGTGGCCGAGGCGCAGCTGCGCCACCCGGACCGGCTGCGCTGGTTCGCCTCGCTGCCCTGGGAGTACCCGCAACGCGCGGTGGAGGAACTGCGCCGCGCCTGCGACCAGGGCGCCGTGGGCGTGATGGTGCTGGCCAACGTGGCCGGCCGCAGCCTGACCGACCCCGACTTCGCCCCCGTGTGGGCGGAGATCGACCGCCGCGCGCTGCCGGTGCTGGTGCACCCGACCGACCCACCCGGCGCGGACCTGATGGACATGGGCCAGTTCGACCTGTCGTGGTCGGTCGGCTTCATGTTCGACACCACGCTGGCCATCACGCGGATGATCTTCAACGGCTTCTTCGACCAGTACCCGAACCTGAAGGTGATCGCCTCCCACGGCGGCGGCACCCTGCCCTACCTGGTGGGCCGCTTCGAGAAGGGCGACGAGGTGGAGATCCCCTCGCGCCGCAAGATGCAGCGCAAGCCGACCGACTACCTGCGCCACATTTACTACGACAGCATCACCTACAACCTGGGTGCGCTGCAGTACCTGATCTCTGTCGTGGGCGAGGACCATGTGATGTTCGGCACCGACTGGCCGCACCAGGTGCACGACGTGAAGGGCGCGTTCGCCAACACGGCGCGGCTGCCGGCTTCGCAGATGAAAGCCGTCCGCGGCGACACGGCGCAGCGTCTGTTCGGCCTGTAGGCCGATTCATTACCATCACCAGGGTCACGGATGATCGCAAAACCAATCGATTAATCGAGCGACAAGTTCCGAATACAGTACCGCCATGGAAAAACCCCGGGCGGTCCTGTTCGATGCCTATGGCACGCTGTTCGACGTGTACAGCGTCGGGCTGCTGGCCGAGCAGCTGTTCCCCGGCCAGGGCCAGGCGCTGGCCGTGCTGTGGCGCGACAAGCAGATCGACTACACCCGCCTGGTGAGCGCCAGCAACGACGGCGCCCATTACCGCCCGTTCTGGGATCTCACGCGCGCAGGCCTGCGCTACGCGTGCAAGCGGCTCGGCCTGGATCTCATGCCCGAGCGCGAGCAGCAGCTCATGAACCAGTACCGCCATCTCTCGGCCTTCCCCGAGAACCGGGAGGTGCTGCAGGCGCTGAAGGCGCGGGGCGTGGTGACGGGCATCCTCTCCAACGGGGACCCCGACATGCTGGGCGTGGCCGTGCGCAGCGCCGGGCTCGAAGGCCTGCTGGACCATGTGCTGAGCGTGGACAGCGTGCGGCGCTACAAGACGCACCCCGAGGCCTATGCGCTCGGCCCGCAGGCCACCGGGCTGGAGCCGAAACAGATCGCCTTCGTCAGCTGCAACGGGTGGGACGCCCTGGCCGCCACCTGGTATGGATTTCGCACGCTGTGGGTCAACCGCTACCAGCTGCCCTTCGAGGAGCTGGGCACCGAACCCACCCGAACCGGCCGCACGCTGCGTGACGTGCTCGCCTTCTTCGACTGACCCCTTTCCTTCATTGCCATCGCAGGAGCCTTGCCATGACCGCCCGAACCCCCGTCCACGGACTTGAAGTCGACGCCGCCCTCAAGCGTTTCGTCGACGAGCAGGTGCTGCCCGGCACCGGTGTCGATGTCGCCGCCTTCTGGAAGGGCTTCGACGCCATCGTGGCCGACCTCGCGCCCAAGAACGCCGCCCTGCTGGCCGAGCGCGACCGCCTGCAGACCGAGCTGGATGGCTGGCACCGCGCCAACCCGGGCCCGATCCAGGACATGAAGGCCTATCGTGGCTTCCTGGAGAAGATCGGCTATCTGGTGCCGCAGCCCGCCGGCGCCCAGGCCACCACCGCCAACGTGGATGCGGAGCTCGCGCTGCAGGCCGGCCCGCAGCTGGTGGTGCCCATCCTCAACGCGCGCTATGCGCTCAACGCCGCCAATGCCCGCTGGGGTTCGCTGTACGACGCGCTGTACGGCACCGACGCCATCCCCGAGACCGGCGGCGCCGACAGGGGCCCGGGCTACAACGAGGTGCGTGGCGCCAAGGTGATCGCCTATGCGCGCGCCGTGCTGGACAACGCGACGCCGCTGGCCAGTGGCTCGCATGCCGACGCCACCGGCTACGCGGTACAAGGCGGCCAGCTGGTCGTGACGCTGAAGGGCGGCGCCACCTCCGGCCTGAAGGATCCCGCGCAGTTCGTGGGCTACCAGGGCGACGCGGCGGCGCCGAAGTCCGTGCTGTTGAAGCACCATGGCCTGCACCTGGACATCCAGATCAACCGCGCGCACCCGATCGGCGCGACGGACGCCGCCGGTGTCTGCGACCTGGTGATGGAAGCGGCGCTCTCCACCATCCTCGACCTGGAAGACTCCATCGCCGCGGTGGACGCCGAGGACAAGCTGCTGGCCTACTCCAACTGGCTGGGCATCCTCAAGGGCACGCTGACCGAGGAAGTGGCCAAGGGCGGCAAGACGTTCACCCGCGGCCTGAACGCGGATCGCGTGTACACCGGCGCGAACGGGAATGAAGTGCGCCTGCACGGCCGCTCGCTGCTGTTCCTGCGCAACGTGGGCCACCTGATGACCAACCCCGCCATCCTGTGGGGCAACGGCAAGGAGATCCCGGAAGGCATCATGGACGCCGTCATCACGACGGCCATTGCCATCCACGACCTCAAGGGCCACGGCCAGAACGGCATCCGCAACTCCCGCACCGGCTCGGTCTACATCGTCAAGCCCAAGATGCACGGCCCGCGCGAAGTGGCCTTCGCCTCGGAACTCTTCGGCCGCGTCGAGCAGCTGCTGGGCCTGGCCCCCAACACCGTGAAGCTGGGCATCATGGACGAGGAGCGCCGCACCAGCGTGAACCTGCAGGCCTGCATCGCCGAGGCCGCCGCGCGCGTGGCCTTCATCAACACCGGCTTCCTGGACCGCACCGGCGACGAGATGCACACCGCCATGCTGGCCGGCCCCATGTTCCGCAAGGGCGACATGAAGACCAGCGCCTGGATCCAGGCCTACGAGAAGAACAACGTGCTGGTCGGCCTTTCGTGCGGCCTCTCGGGCCGCGCGCAGATCGGCAAGGGCATGTGGGCCATGCCCGACCTGATGGCCGCGATGCTGGAGCAGAAGATCGGCCACCCCAAGGCCGGCGCCAACACCGCCTGGGTGCCCTCGCCCACCGCCGCCACGCTGCACGCCCTGCACTACCACCAGGTCGACGTGTTCGCGGTGCAGCGCGAGCTGGCGAAGACCAGCGCCGAGGCCGAGCGCGAGAACATCCTGGCCAACCTGCTGCAGATCCCGGTGGCGCCCGAAGCGAAGTGGACGCCCGCCGAACGCCAGCAGGAGCTGGACAACAACGTGCAGGGCATCCTGGGCTACGTGGTGCGCTGGGTCGACCAGGGCGTGGGCTGTTCCAAGGTGCCCGACATCCACAACGTGGGCCTGATGGAAGACCGCGCCACACTGCGCATCAGCAGCCAGCACATCGCCAACTGGCTGCACCACGGCGTGGTGACCGCCGAACAGGTGCACGAGACCTTCCGCCGCATGGCCGCGGTGGTGGACCAGCAGAACGCGGGCGATCCGCTGTACCGGCCGATGGCGGGCAACTGGGACACCTCGTTCGCCTACCGCGCGGCGCTGGACCTGGTGTTCAAGGGCAAGGAGCAACCCTCCGGCTACACCGAGCCGCTGCTGCACGCCTGGCGACTGAAGGTCAAGGCCGCGGGCTGAACGGTCGGCGCTGCCAGGCTGGTAACGGGTGTGACACCCTGATACAGCCCGGTCGTGACAGGGGTCACGCGGCCTGGCGGCAGGCTGCGTAGACTGGCTTTCCATGAACCAGCCGCTCCTTGACCAGTGCCTGGCCCAGGCCACGGCCGCGGCCGCGCCGCTGCTGGACCGCATCACCGAGCAGGCCATCGAGTCGCTGCGCCAGGCGGAATCGGCCAGCGGCAAGTCCACCGAGCGGCGCGAGCTGGCCGATGCCTACCTGGAGCTGATGCGCGTGAAGGCGGGCTGGCCGGCACGCTTCCAGCAGGCGCTGGCACAGGGCTGGCAGGCCACCCTGCAAGGT
>NZ_JAYRZR010000031.1:0-7622 GCF_041916345.1 Ramlibacter sp. | reverse complement strand
GGCGCGGCACGGGCCGGGCCGCCCCCCCCTCCACGGGGCCGCGCGGGCGCCCCCCCCCCCGCCCCCCGCCAAGGGACTCACGCTCTCCCTCGTGGCCGACGAGCAGGTGTCGCAGGGCCTGGAGGCCGCCCGCATCCGCCAGGTGCTGCTGCCGGTGGTGGAACAGGCCCTGTCGGAATTCGACGGCCTCATGAGCAGCGCGCTCGGCCTGCCCACCGTGCAACCCGAACGCAACCCGCTGCAGCCCGACGTGTTCGCGCGTGCGCTGCACGGCCTGCTGCGCGACGCGAGCAGCCCGGCTGTCGCGGCGCATTGGGCACGCCCGCTGGCACCGGCCCTGGCGCGGGAGCTCGACAAGCTGTACCGCGAACTCACCGAGCGCCTGCGCGGCGCCAGCCTGAAGGCGGCGGGCTATCGCGTGCTACCAGTGGCCGGTGCGCGCAGCGCGCCGGCACGCACAGCGGCCGCGCCCAGGGCCGACGAGGCGACGCGTTCGCCCAGCCCCGCGCCTGGCTCAGGCGGCTCACCGGGTGCCGTGGCGCACGGACCAGCGAGCCGCGGCGAAGCGGCGGCTGGCAGCGGCCCTGCCGCGCCCGACTGGGCCGATCTCGCCCGCGCCGACCTCGCGCACCCGGTGCTGCAGGATTTCATCTACCACGGCGGGCCGCAGGTGCAGGCGCCGTTGCAGGCGGCCTACCATGCGCGTGCCGACGAAGAAGTGGCCGAGCTGGAGGCCGCCCCGATCCGCCCGGACGAAACCTGGAGCCCAGAACCCGCGCGGCTGCACCTGCACCTGCCGCCGGTGGACCGGCCGATGCGGCACGTGGGCACCGATTCGCCGCTGGAGCCCGCCGTGTGGGGCCGCTATGGTGCGCCGCGCGAGCGCTCGCTGCTGCGCGCCCGCCTCAAGCAGCGTGCCGAGCGGGTGGGCCAGGCCCTGGGCCTGGAGCTGGTGCGCAAGCTGGTCGACCAGGTGGCGAAGGACCCGCGCCTGCTCGCGCCCGTGCGCGAGGCGATCGTGGCGCTGGAGCCTTCCCTGCTGCGGCTGGCCCTGGTGGACCCGCGCTACTTCGGCGACGAGGCCAATCCGGCACGGCGCCTGGTGGAGCACGTGGCCGAGCGCAGCTTCAAGTACAACGACGAGGCCCACCCCGACTTCCGCGTCTTCGCCGAGCAGGTGGCCGAGGCCTTCAACCGTCTCAATGCGCAGCCGGTGGACGATGCGGCGCCCTTCGCCTCGGCCCTGGATGCGCTGCAGGCCACCTGGGCCGGCGAGGACAAGGCCGAGGAGGCCCGCCGCACGCAGGTGCTGGACGCGGTGCGCTTCGCCGAGGAGCGCCAGGCCGAGGCCGACCGCATTGCCTGGGACCTGAGCCAGCGCCCCGACCTCGACGGCACGCCGCCCGTGGTGCAGGACTTCCTGTTTGGCCCCTGGGCGCTGGTGCTGGCCCAGGCGCGGCTGACCGCGCCGCCCGGCCAGCTGGATCCCGGGGGCTACGCAGCGGTCATCACCGATCTGCTGTGGAGCGTCAAGCGCGAAGAGACCCTGCGCCAGCCAGCTCGCCTGTTCGAGATCCTGCCCGGCCTGCTGGACCGGCTGCGCGCCGGCCTGGCGGCGCTCGGGCAGGACGGCACCGAAGCCGCCAGCTTCTTCCAGTCGCTGGAGAAGCTGCACCGGCCGGTGATGCGGCTGCGCGCGAAGCACCGCAAGGAAGCCCGCGCCAGCCAGCCGGCCGATCTGGAGCCGGTGGCGCCCGATCCGGCGCTCGACCCCGCCGCGGCCCGCAAGCCCGAACCTCGCCCGGCCTTCTGGATGGGCCGGCGCGAGCTGCAGACCGCCGGTTACCAGGACACGCTGCCGGCCGACCGCGCCGAACTGGTGGAGCTGCACGAGCGCGCCGCCGAGCAGGCCGCCCGGGCCCGAGCTGCCGAAGCGAAGCGGGCCGTGCAACCCGTGGCCGCGGCTCGCGGCGGTGACGCGGTGCAGGCCCTCGACGAGACCGCCGCCGACACGAGCGCCGAAGCCCAGCTGGCCACACTGCGCGAAGGCTGCTGGGTGGACCTGTTCTCGCGCAACCAGTGGCTGCGCGCGCAGCTCATCTGGGCCGCGGCGCGCGGCACGCTGTTCATGTTCCAGAGCCACGGCGGCCAGCCCCATTCCATGACGCGGCGCATCTGCCTGCGGCTGATGCGCGAGCGGCTGCTGCGCCCGGTGGAGTCCCATAGTGTCGTGGCGCATGCGCTGCGGGCCACGGTGAAGGAAGCCCCGCGCGAACTGGTGGCCGCCTGAGGCGACGCCGCCCGAGCGGGCCGCCGGTCAGTCCAGCGACTTGATCCACTCCAGCACTGCCCGCGCAGCGGCGTCGGGTGTGGCGGCGGCATCGCCTTCCACGCTCACGTAGCGGCTGGCCGGATGCGGCGGGGCCTTGGCGAAGGCGTAGGCCTCACCGCGCGCGGCCAGCGGATCCTGCGCGCCGACGACCCACAGCAGGGGCACGTGCTGCTTGATGCCCGCGGCCACGCGGGGCAGGTCACCGCCCTCGCCGCCCACGTCGCCACCCAGCGCGATCACTGCTTCCACATCGCCGCTGGTCCCCGCGAAGGCCATCGCCGCGTTCGCACCCGGGCCATGGCCCGCCAGCACGATGCGCTTGAAGCCCTGGCGGCGCAGGTCGCGCACCTGCTTGTCCAGGTCGGCCCCCGCGGTGCGCGGGGCGCAGGCGGCCTGCACCTTGCGGCCGAGCGAGGGCAGCGCGCCAGGTGCCGCGCGCGAGGGCAGCATGATGAAGGCGCAGGACTTGGGATCCTGCGCCTGGGCCGGCGCCGTCAGCGCGGCGGCCTGCAAGGCCAGCAGTGCCAGGCCGCGCGCGGGCCCTGGAAGTGACCGGAAGCGTCGCATACGTGAGTCATCCTTGCGCGGATGATGCGCCGGGCCTTCACCGGCGGCACTGCGGTTTACCCGGGATGCCATCCGACGATGGCGCTACGATGCGATGCATGGCCGAAGTCGACCCTGCCCGCTGCCCGCTGTGCGGCCAACCCAACCGCTGCGCGATGGAGGCCGCCCGGGCCGCAGGCACCCCACCCGGCGCCTGCTGGTGCACGCAGGTGGACTTCAGCGCCGAACTGCTGGCCCGCGTGCCGGCCACAGCCACGGGCCGGGCCTGCATCTGTGCCGACTGCGCGCGCGCCGGCCCGGCGGCCGACCGTCCAGACGCGCCTTGAGAAGAACACCCCGTTGAGATGAGCACCGACCTCGCGTCGCTGCAGCAGCGCCACGGTCCGCGCTATCGCTGGCTGCTGTTGCTGTCGGTGATGGTGGGCACCATGGCCTCGATCATGTCGTCCACGGTGGTCAACGTGGCCATCCCGGACCTCAGCCACCACTTCAGCCTGAGCCAGGCCCGCGCGCAGTGGGTGTCGTCGGGCTTCATGGTGGCGATGACGGTGTCCATGCTCACCACGCCCTGGCTGCTGGCGCGCTACGGCTATCGGCGCACGGTCGTCGGCACGATGGTGCTGCTGATGGCGGACGGCCTGGCTGGGGGCTTCGCGGTGCACTTTCCGCTGGTGCTGGCCGCGCGCGTGGCCGAGGGCCTGGCCGCCGGCGTGGCGCAGCCCATCCCCGCCATCATCATGCTGCGCGCGTTCCAGCCGCATGAGCAGGGTCGCGCCAGCGGCCTGTTCGGCATGGGGGTGGTGCTGGCGCCGGCGCTGGGGCCTTCGATCGGCGGCGTGCTGGTCGACGCCTTCGGCTGGCGCTCGATCTTCTTCATGGTGGTGCCGCTGTGCGTGCTGGCGATCGCGCTGGCCTACCGTTTCGTGCCCACCACGGCCCCGGGCGGCCAGCAGGCCGACCGCGGGGTCGCGCTCGACTGGCGCGGGCTGCTGGCCGGCGGCGCCGGCGTGCTGTGCCTGCTGAACGGCCTGGTGGAGCTGCGCGGCGGCCACGCGCCGCTGGCACTGGCCACGCTGGCGGCGGCGGCCGTGCTGCTGGCCGGCACGGTGGCCTGGCTGCAGCGCGCGCCCGCGCGCGGCGTGGCACCGCTGCTGGACCTCGCCCTGTTCACGCACCGCACGTACGCGCTGGGCAGCGTCGTCGCCTTCATCTATGGCATCGCCCTGTTCGGCTCCACCTACCTGCTGCCGGTGTACATGCAGCTCGCGCTGGAGCTGCCCGCGGCGCACGCAGGCACGGTGCTGCTGCCCTCGGGCCTGGTGCTGGCGGTGGTGATCGGCATCGCCGGTCGGCTGAATGACCGCGTGCCCACCTACCGCATGGTGAGCGCGGGCCTGGCCCTGCTGGCCGCGTCGTTCGCGCTCATGCCCACCATCGGCCCTGGCGGGCTGGCCCTGCTCACCGCGTGGACGATCCTCGGCCGCGTGGGGCTGGGGCTGATCCTACCTTCGCTGAACATCGGCGCCATGCGCGGGCTGCCGCGTGAGCGGATCCCGCAGGCCGCCAGCGCCATCAACTTCCTGCGCATGCTGGGCGGCGCCGCCGGCGTGAGCCTGTGCGCGGTGGTGCTGGAGTGGCGGGTCGCCGCCCATGGCGACAGCCTGGCGCGGCCGGCCACCAGCCCCGAGCGGCTGCTGGCCTTCAACGAATCGTTCCTGCTGCTCGCGGCGGTCTGCGCGCTGGCGATGATCGCGGCCTGGCGCATGCGGGCGCCGGCCACGCAGCACGCGGCTGGCGAATAATCGCGCCATGTGCCAGCTGCTTGGGATGAACTGCAACACGCCCACGGACGTGACGTTCAGCTTCACCGGCTTCGCGCAGCGCGGCGGCCGCACCGACCATCACACCGACGGATGGGGCATCGCGTTCTTCGAGGGTGCGGGCCTGCGTCACTTCGTGGACCATCTGCCGGCCTGCGAATCCCCGGTAGCCGAGCTGATCCGCCGCTACCCGATCAAGAGCCGCAATGTCGTGGCGCACATCCGCAAGGCCACGCAGGGCGAGGTGGCGCTGGCCAACTGCCACCCGTTCGTGCGTGAGCTGTGGGGCCGCTACTGGGTGTTCGCGCACAACGGCGACCTGCAGGACCTCCAGCCCCGGTTGCACGCGGCCTTCCGACCGGTCGGCGGCACCGACAGCGAGCGCGCGTTCTGCTGGCTGCTGCAGGAGATGGCCAAGTCGCATGCCGGCGTGCCCACGGTGGAGGAACTCACGCTCACCCTGCGCGAGCTGGTGCCGGCGATCGCGCGGCACGGGCGCTTCAACTTCCTGCTGTCGAATGGCGATGCGCTGTGGGCGCATTGCTCCACGAACCTCTTCTACGTGGAGCGCCGGCACCCCTTCGCCCATGCCAAGCTGGCGGACGAGGACCTGAGTGTCGACTTCGCCCGGCACACCGCGCCCGATGACCGGGTGGCGGTGGTGGTGACCGCGCCGCTGACGGTGGACGAGGTGTGGACGCCGTTGCAGGCCGGGGAGCTGGCGGTGTTTCGGGAGGGGGTGAGGGCCTGCGGGGGAAAGCGCTGGGGTGGAGCGCCAGCGCAACCCCAGCGATGATCCCGCTACGCCGTCAGCACATCCCCCGCCGGCCCCGCCATCGCCTGCTCCAGCGCGTCTATGAACATCGCCGGCACGTCGAAGCCGGTCTGCTGCGTGATCTCCTGGAAGCAGGTCGGGCTGGTGACGTTGATCTCGGTGAGGCAGCGGCCAATCACGTCCAGCCCCACCAGCAGCAGGCCGCGCTGCGCGAGGCGCGGGCCCAGCGTCTCGGCGATCTCCAGGTCGCGCTCGGACAGCGGCTGCGCCACGCCCTTGCCGCCGGCAGCCAGGTTGCCGCGGATCTCGCTGCCCTGCGGGATCCGGGCCAGGCAATAGGGCACGGGCTTGCCGCCGATCACCAGCACGCGCTTGTCGCCAGCACTGATCTCCGGCACGTAGCGCTGCACCATGAGCGTGGTGCGGCCGTGCTGGTTGAGCGTCTCGATGATGGAGCCCAGGTTCAGCCCGTCGGGCCCGACGCGGAAGATGCCCATGCCACCCATGCCGTCGAGCGGCTTGAGGATGATGTCCGCATGCTCGGCATGGAAGCGCTTCACCTCCTCGGCCTGGCGCGTCACCAGCGTCGGGCTCACGAACTGGGGAAACTCCATGATCGCGAGCTTCTCCGGATGGTCGCGCAGCGACGCCGGCCGATTGAAGACCTTCGCGCCCTCGCGCTGCGCCTGCTCCAGCAGGTGCGTGGCGTAGAAGTACTCGCTGTCGAAGGGCGGGTCCTTGCGCATCAGCACGGCGTCGAAGCCGGCCAGCGGCCGCTCGATGCGCCGCTCTTCCTGGAACCATTCGTCCTCCGCGCCGGTGAGGCGGATCTCGCGCACCGTGCCATGCACCTGCCCGCCGGAACGCCAGCTCAGGTCGCCCGGCTCGCAGGCCGCCACGCGGTGGCCGCGGCGCTGGGCCTCGCGCATCATGGAGAACGTGGTGTCCTTGTAGGTCTTGAAGGACTCGAGGGGATCGGCGACGAAGAGGAGGTTCACCGCGCTACTGTGGCACAAAGCCGCGGCGCCTGCCGGAAGCGTGCCCGCCCGCGGCGGCTCAGATCTCGACCTTGGATCCCAGCTCGACCACCGAGTTGCTCGGCAGGTTCAGGAAGTCCGCCGCCGCGCTGGCGTTGTGGTGCATCTGCGCGAACAGCTTCTCGCGCCAGCGGGCCATGCCGTGGCCGATGGTGGGCACCACCGTGTCGCGCGACAGGAAGTAGCTGGTCGTCATGGGGTCGAGCAGGCAGCCGCGGTTGCGGATCTGCTCCAGCGCGCGCGGCACGTCCGGCTCGTTCTTGAAGCCGTAGTGCAGGGTGACCTGCCAGCAGTCGTGGCCGAGCGCCTCGATCTCCGCGCGGCGGTCCAGCCCGATCCACGGCACCTCGTGGTTGCGCACCGTCACGAACAGGTTCTGCGCATGCAGCACCTTGTTGTGCTTCAGGTTGTGCAGCAGCGCGTTGGGCACGGTGCCCGGCTCGGCGGTCAGGAACACCGCCGTGCCCTCTACGCGCGTGGGCGGGCTCACGAACACCGATTCCAGGAAGTCGCGCAGGTCGATGGCGTCGGAGCGCAGCTTCTCGCTCAGGATGGCGCGGCCCTGCTTCCAGGTCATCATCAACGTGAAGATGGCGCCGCCGATGGCCAGCGGGAACCAGCCGCCCTGCAGCAGCTTGAGCAGGTTGGAGCTGAAGAAGGCCAGGTCCACCACGAAGAACATGCCGGTGGCGCCCACGCACAGCGGCAGCGGGTACTTCCAGCCGTAGCGGATGACGAAGAAGGTGAGCACCGTGGTGATCAGCATGTCCAGCGTGACCGCGATGCCGTAGGCGGCCGCCAGGTTGCTGGAGGAGCGGAACATCACCACGGCCAGCACGATGGCGACGAACAGGCCCCAGTTGACCGCCGGCATGTAGATCTGGCCGGTGTCCTTCACGCTCGTGTGCTGCACGTTCAGGCGCGGCAGGTAGCCGAGCTGGATGACCTGCTTGGTGACGCTGAACGCGCCGGTGATGAGCGCCTGCGAGGCGATCACGGTGGCGGCGGTGGCCAGCACCACCAGCGGCAGCAGCGCCCAGTCGGGCACCATCATGAAGAAGGGGTTCTTCACCGCCGCCGGCTCGGCCAGC
>NZ_JAYRZR010000030.1:0-43909 GCF_041916345.1 Ramlibacter sp. | reverse complement strand
CGCTGCTCAAGAATTCAGCAGGGTAGGTGGAACACCCGGGTCAAATTTGGATCGGCACAACCCTCACAGGTGGGTCAATTTTCGGTCGGCGCCAACACCTCATCCCCCCTCCACCGCAAACACCATCGCATCCTCCAACCTGTCATCCCCCCAGAACAGCTCCCCACGCACCACGAACGAAGGCGCGCCGAAGATGCCGCGCTCCAGCGCGCGCGGGGTCTGTGCCTTCAGCGCCTCCTTGTTCTCGGGCGAGGCTGCGGCGGAAATGACGCGCGCCGCATCCTGGCCGGCGGCGCGCAGGGCGGCTTGCAGGTTCTCGTCGGTTCCGATCAGCGTGCCTTGCGTCCAGTGCAGGCGGAAGGCTTCTTCGGTGAACGCCTGGCACCAGCCCTCGCGTGCGCCCAGCAGCGCCACGCGGATGGTCTGCAGCGAATTCACGGGGTACTGTTCCGGCCGCCGGTAGGGCAGGCCGTAGCGCCGGGCGCGGCGTTCAAGGTCTCGCCACATGTAGGCTGTCTTGGCGGACGCTTCCGGGAAAGGGAAGCCCAGGCTTTGCTGGTCTCGCACGGGCGGCAGAAAGAAGGGCTGCCAGTCGAGCGTGACGCCATGCTTGCGCGCCAGGCCCCCCACCCGCGCGACGGTGAGGTACGAATAGGTGCTGGCGTACTCGAGCCAGATTTCCATGGTGGGCATGGGGCATTCCTTGGTTGAACGGCACGATGCCATGCGTGCAGCGCGGCGGCAAGGCGGGGCAGTCACCAGGCCCGGCGGGGCGGCCGCCCCCTGGTCAACGAAGCTTTATCATCGGGGATCATGCAAGCAGGCCCCCGCGATGTCGCGCAGATCCGGCTGGACAACGCGCTCGCCTTGTTCGAGGAGTTCGTCCGCCACACGGTGAAGGACCCCGATGCCGCTACGCTGCGGGGCCTGGAACGGCGCTTCGCCGAGCGTCTGCAGATCCAGCCCAGCTACTGGAGCCAGATCAAGAGCCGTTCGCGCCAGATCGGCGAGCGGCTGGCGCGGCAGTTCGAGCAGCTGAGCCACAAGCCCTTCGGCTGGATGGACGAGCCGCACGGGCCGGGCCAGGGCACCACCGCGGCGGGGCCCGCCCGGTCGGCGCGTGCGACGGGCGCGGCCAGTTCGCCCGCTGCCAGCCCGGAGAGTCCCCTGCCCCAGGACGACGACGAGCGCTTCATCGTCGGTCTGGTGCTCACCTACTACCGCCGCCATCCGCAGCGCGCGCGCACCCGCCTGCTGGACCTGCTGGGCGAGGTGCTGATGCCGGTCACCCCCGCCGCCCCGGCACCGCCGTCACCCGCGGCAAGCCCGCGACAGGGCAGCGCCGCGCGCGCCACCACGCCCCCGCCGGCCGAGGAAGGCATGGATCTCTGGCAACGCAGCCGGGCCGGCGTGGCACCGCTCAAGCGCAAGCGCTGACGCCCGCCGACGCCCGCTGTGGCGCGCAGCGCACACCCGCGCCCCGCTGTCGATAAAAACAGCTTGCGCAAGATAATCGTACGTTTATCATTTGCGCAAGTCGGCTGTCCTGCCGATGACACCCTGCCCTCAACCCCTTGCCCGCCTTCATGATCCTCGCTGCCTCGCCGACCCTCGCCGCACGCCCCCGCACGGGCCTGCTGGCCGTGGCGTCCCTGCGAAGCGCGCGTCATGCATCGCGTGCCCTCACCCGCCGGAAAGCCGGACCGCCAGGCCGATGAGGCCCAGGCGCATCCAGCGGCCCGGTGGCACCTGCCCCGGGCCGTTTTGCTTTTCGGCCCCAGCACCAACCGGAGAACCGATGCCATGACCCTGAAGACGACCCTGATGCTCCCCTCCCGCAAGCCGCGCAACCCGCTGGCTGTCGCGGTGCGCTTCCGCCGCGCCGGCGTCCACCAGACGTCGCGCAGTGCCCAGCGCCAGCAGGCCCGCGAGGCCGTGCGCCGCGAACTCGGCCAGCTTCACAGCCCCTGAAACCCGGCCGCCCCGTCACGAGCGCGGCGGCCACCCCGGAGACGAAGATGAGCAAGACCTTGAGCTTCAGCGCCACCGAAGGCGCCCGCCCCGTGAGCGCCACCGCGCTCTACCTGGCCGCCGCGGCCCTGATGGCCGCCAGCCGCGTGCTCACCCGCGTGGCCGCCCGCCTGAGCGTGGCCCGCGATGTGGCGGCCGCCGTGCAGACCGTGGAGTTCCATCCCCTGTACCGCGAAGCCGGCGCCCCCGAAGGCGCGCTGTACGTGGATGGCAAGCTGGTGGGCGTGATCGAGGGCGTGCGGCGGCTCTGACGCCGCCCCGCCCTGCGCACACCGGAAAGCCGGCCCCGAAAGGGGCCGGCTTTTTCCTTGGCGCCGGTCCTCAGGCCGCATGCTGCAGGACGACGCGATAGCCGTCCGCATCCTCGAAGGTGACGCCCGAGACATCCCAGTACGGGTTCCACGAGGGCACCGGCTCGAACCCCGCGCCGCGCATGCGCGCCACCGCCGCCTCCCACGCCGCCCGCTCGGGCAGGTAGAACACCACGAGGTTGTCGCGCGTCGGGGCACGACCCGCCACGTGACCGCGCTGATGGGTGAACTCGAAGTGGTATGGCGCGCCGGGCTGGCCGAGCATCACGCCGTCGAAGTCCGCGTGGTCTTCGAAGTGCCCGAGCACGGCCAGCCCCAGGCCATCCCGGTAGAAGGGCAGCAGGGCGTCGATGTTGTCGGTGGGACGGGCGATGCGGAGGGTGGGTGGGTTCATCGTCATCCGATCAGCGCACCTTGCCATGCAGCGCCTCCCCCACCGTGTGCGCACCCGGCACGAGATGGCCCAGCGCGGCGCCCACGCCGCAGAGGAAGAGCGCGGTCAGCGCGAACGGCAGCGCGGTCCGGCGCACGGCCGTGCGCGCCCAGTTGGGCTCATCGCCCTTGCGCGGGTGGCGATAGAGCGAATACGAGAGGGTGCCCTCGAACAGCAGCTCGGCGAAGAGCGCGGGCGCCATGTAGACCACGTAGAGCGAAGCCAGCGCGAGGCCGATGGCCGCGAGCAGCACCACCAGCGGCACGAGGATGTCGTCGCCCGATGCGAGCTCACCGACCGCGTCGCCGAGCTTCGACGACCCCGAGGTGCCGGATCCCGACGGCTGGACCGAGGCGAAGGACGAAGCGGGCGAATCGAAGGACGCGCTGGCGCCACCGCCGCTGAAGTCACCCCCGCCACCCGGCTTCCAGCCTCCCAAACTGCCACCACCGCCACCACCACCGCCCCCGCCGCTGGACCCCGAAACGGCATCCGCGACGTCGACCGCGCCATCCACGTAGTCCGAAGCCTGCGTGCGCAGCCAGGCCCACAGCATCAGCAGGAACGCGCCGTAGGCACAGACCAGCGCCAGCGGATAGCGCACGGCCATCGAGGTGACGCCCGCCAGCAGCAGCAGGAACGAGGCGAGCAGGCCCGCGCCGCCGGTGATGGCCACGATCAGCCCCATCTGGATGCGCGGATACGACTGCGCCTGCAGGCGCTGCTGCAGGTGCAGGATGGCGCCCGCGCGTGTGAGGCGCAGGGGCTTGCGGCGGGTGGCCATCAGAGCACCAGCAGGGCCCGGAAGTCGTTCACGTTGGTGTGGGTCGGCCCGGTGATCACCAGGTCGTCCAGCGCGCGGAAGAAGCCGTAGGCGTCGTTGCGGTCCAGGCTGAGCGCAGCCGAGAGGCCGAGCGAGCGGGCGCGCACCAGCGTCTCCGGCCCCACGCAGGCGCCGGCGTTGTCTTCCACGCCGTCGATGCCATCGGTGTCCGCGGCCAGGCCCCACACGCCGGGCTGGCCTTGCAGGCCGAGCGCGAGGCCCAGGCAGAACTCGCCGGCGCGGCCGCCGCGGCCGCGCGGCGTGCCTTCGGGCTGCGGCTTCACGGTGACCGTGGTCTCGCCGCCGGAGAGGATGACGCAAGGCGCGCGGAACGGCTCGCCGCGCCGGGCCACCGCGCGCGCCAGCGCCGCGTGGACCCGGCCCACCTCGCGCGATTCCCCCTCCAACTCGTCGCTGAGGATGTGCGCCTGCAGACCGGCTGCGCGCGCTGCGGCCGCCGCGGCCTCCAGCGCCTGCTGCGGCGTGGCGATCAGGTGCACCGCATGACCGGCGAAGAGCGGATCACCCGGCTTGGGCGTTTCCAGCGCGCCGTGCTGCAGCGCCTCGCGCACCGCGGGCAGCAGCTCGATGCGATACCGGTCCAGGATGGCCAGCGCATCGGCGCAGGTGCTGGCGTCCGGCACCGTGGGCCCGCTCGCAATGACCGACGGGTCGTCACCCGGCACGTCGCTGATGGTGAGCGTGACCACCTTTGCTGGCGCGCAGGCGGCCGCGAGCCGGCCGCCCTTGATGCGCGAGAGGTGCTTGCGCACGCAGTTCATCTCGCCGATGCCGGCGCCTGATTCGAGCAGGGCACGGTTGATTCGCTGCTTGTCCGCGAGCGTCAAGCCCTCGGCCGGCAACGTGAGCAGGGCCGAGCCGCCGCCGGAGATGAGGCACAGCACCAGGTCATCGGCCGTCAGGCCCTGGGTGAGGGCCAGCATGCGCTCCGCCGCCTGCAGGCCGGCTGCATCCGGCACCGGGTGCGCGGCCTCCACCACCTCGATGCGGCGGGCCAGCCCCTCGGGGCGCGGTGGCGTGTGGTGGTAGCGCGTGACCACCAGGCCGGACAGCGGCGCGTCGGCCGGCCAATGCGCCTCCACCGCCTGCGCCATGGCGCCCCCGGCCTTGCCGGCGCCCAGCACCAGCGTGCGGCCGCGTGGCGGCGCGGGCAGGTGCGCCGCCGTGTTGTGCAGCGGCAGCGCGCGATGCACGGCGGTGCGGTACAGGTGTTCCAGAAAGCGGTGCGGCTGGGTGCGCGGGTCGGGCGCTGACATGGGCGAAGGCCTCCTCGCCGCATTGTGACGCGGCGCCCGCGCCGCCCTCAGGCCTGCCGCGCGATCCAGGCGTCGACGCGCGCCTCCAGCAGTTTCAGCGGCAGCGTGCCCGCCTCCAGCACCACGGTGTGGAAGCGGCGGATGTCGAAGCGCGGGCCCAGCTTCTGGCGCGCGCGGTCCCGCAGCTCCTGGATCTTCAGCTCGCCGATCTTGTAGGCCAGCGCCTGCCCGGGCCACGCCATGTAACGCTCCACCGCTCGCCGCGCCGCATCCTCGGTCATGCCTTCCTGCTCGCGCACGTAGGCGATGGCCTGCTCACGCGTCCAGCCGCGCGCATGCAGGCCCGTGTCCACCACCAGCCGCAGGGAACGGTGCAGCTCCATCAGCAGCCGGCCCAGCCACGCGTTCGCGTCTTCGTACAGGCCCAGCTCGCGACCCAGGCTCTCGGCGTACAGCGCCCAGCCCTCGCCGAAGGCCGTGTACCAGATCAGGCGGCGGTAGCGCGGCAGGGTCAGCTCGCGCTCCAGGCTGATCTGGTAGTGGTGGCCGGGCTGGCCCTCGTGCAGCAGCAGGGCGGTCATGCGGGGCGTGCGGTACTTCGCGGGATCGGGAATCGCCGCCATGAACGTGCCCGGCCGCTGGCCGTCCAGCGACGGCGGCACGTACGTGTCGGAGGCGGTGTCGCGGCTCATCGCGTCGACGGCGCGGATCTGCAACGGCACCTTCGGCGCGCGCTCGAACAGCGCCGGCAGCGCGGCCACGATGCGCTCGTTCAGCGCGCCGTAGGCCTGCAGCACCTCCTCTTCGGTCTTGAACGGCGCCAGCTCGGGGCGCTGCTCCAGCGTCTGCAGGAAGACGGTGAGCGGGCCTTCGTAGCGGAACTGGGCCTTCACCCGCTCCAGCTCGGCGCGGATGCGGGCCACCTCGCGCAGGCCGGTCTCATGGATCTCCGCCGGCGTGAGATCGGTGGTGGTGTACATCGCCACCAGCTGGCGGTACCAGTCGTCGCCGCGCGGCAGCGCGCCCAGGCCGGCGGCCGTGGTGGCGCGGGGGAGGTAGCGCTCCCGCAGGTAGGTGCGCAGGCGCTGCAGTGCGGGCGTGATCGACTGATCCACGACGCGGCGATAGGCTTGGGTGAGTGCGGCTCGCTCACGCTCGGTCACGCTGGCAGGGAACCGGGACAGGCCGGCCAGGTAGGGGCTCGCGGCCGGGTCGGCCGGCAGCAGCGCGTCGATCTGCGGCAGGGTGCGTTCCACCAACGGGCGTGGCAGCGTGATGCCGCGCGCGATGCCCCGGTCCATGTTGATGATGGCCTGGCGGATCCAGCCGGGCAGCCCGCGCAGCCGGGCCAGGAACTGCCGGTACTCCGCGGCGGTGCGCAGCGGCTGCGGCCCCAGGCCCGAGGCCCATTCGGCCAGGCGCACGGGCATGCTCCCCATGTGCCCCACCGGCAGCAGGTGGCCCGGGAAGTCCAGCAGGGCGAGCTGCGTGCGGCATTCGGCCAGCAGCAGATCCAGGCCGATCTGCTCGTCATCGGTCAGCCGGGAGCGGTCGAGTGCGCTCAGCACACGCGCGGTGCCCTGGAAGAAGCGCCGCTGCCGTCGCAGGTGCGCCGGCGCGATGTCGATGCTGAAGGCGGCGTTGAACGCGGGATCACCCAGCGTCTCGGTCACCGCCAGCGGGTACAGCTCGCAGAAACCGCGGTAGTAACGTTCGCCGATCCGGGCGAGCCGGGCGGATGCAGAACCGGCCGGCGGCTTCTGCGCAGCGGCGGGGCCGGCGGCGAGCAGCAGGGCGCCGCCCAGGGCCAGGCGCAGCGCATCGCGGCGGGAGAGAAGATCGGAAGAGGCCATCACGCCCCGATCCTACGGGCGCCGCGCGCGCCGGCGCGTCAGGTGCGTCCCGTAGAACCTCAGGGCACCTTGGCGCCGGCCTGGAACCAGCGGCCCAGCAGGTCGCGCTCGGCGTCGGTCATGCCGGTGGCGTTGTTCATGGGCATGAGCTTCGCCACCACCGCCTGCTGGTACACGGCCTGCGCGTGCTGCTTCAGCGCCTCTGGCGTGTCCAGCCGCACGTTCTTCATCTGCAGCTGCTCGCCGTGGCAGCTGAGGCAGCGCTGCGCCAGCACCGGCTGGATCTCGGCATAGGTGGGAACGGCGGCCTTTTGCGCGGCGTTGCCCGTGCTGGCCGCCGGCGCGGCCGGCTGCAACCAGACGATGACGCCGAGCAGCACCGCCACGCCCACCGCCGCATACGGCCAGGGATGCGGGTTGCGTCCCAGCTTGAAGCCATGGCGCATGACGAAGAACTGGCGGATGGCCGCGCCGGCGAACATCATCAGGATCAGCACCAGCCAGTTCAGCTTGTGCGTGTACAGGAAGCTGTAGTGGTTGGATAGCATCGCGAACAGCACCGGCAGCGTGAAGTAGGTGTTGTGCACGCTGCGCTGCTTGCCGCGCTGGCCGTGGATCGGGTCCACCGGCTGGCCGGCCTGAATGGACGCGATCACCTTCTTCTGGCCGGGGATGATCCAGAAGAACACGTTCGCGCTCATGGCGGTGGCGATCATCGCCCCCACCAGCAGGAACGCGGCTCGGCCGGCGAACCAGTGGCAGGCCAGCCATGATGCCACGCACACCAGCACCAGCACCAGGGCGCCGACGACCGCGTCACCGTTCTCGCGCTGGCCGAACAGGCGGCACACCGCGTCATACAGCAGCCAGAACACCACCAGGAAGGCGAGCGCCGCCACGATGGCGCCGGCGGGCGACCAGTCCATCAGCGACTTGTCGATCAGGTAGGTGCCGGCGCTCCAGAGGTAGGAGACGGTGAACAGCGCGAAGCCCGAGAGCCAGGTGGTGTAGCTCTCCCAGTAGAACCAGTGCAGGTGCGGCGGCAGCTCGGGCGGCCGCACCGCGTACTTCACCGGGTGGTAGAAGCCGCCGCCGTGCACGGCCCACAGCTCGCCGGTGGCGCCCTCGGCGCGCAGCTTGTCGCTCGCCGGCGGCGTAAGGCTGGAATCGAGGAAGACGAAGTAGAACGAGGAGCCCACCCACGCGATCGCGGTGATCACGTGCAGCCACCGCAGCAGCAGGTTGGCCCAGTCGAGCAGATAGCTTTCCATGGCTGTCTTTCGAGGAGCCTGCTCACCACCGCGGGCGCTCTGAGCAGAAGGAAGGCCGCGTACCCGATGGCGCCGCTGCGACCTGCGTGTGAGAGTGTAGATAGATTGCCGGCATCACGGCAAGGATTCAGATGGCACGGTGTTGCAACAACTGTGCCGCCACCGCGACGGCGATCACCGCCGGCTCCTTGCCGGTGACGCCCGGCACGCCGATGGGGCAGGTGATGCGCGCCAGTTCATCGGCGCCGAAGCCCCGCGCCTCCAGCCGGTGCCGGAAGGTCGCCCACTTGGTGCGGCTGCCGATGAGGCCGACGAAGGGCAGATCGTCCCGCTCGCGCAGGCGGCGCAGGCAGGCCGCCACCACATCCAGGTCTTCCGCATGGCTGAAGCTCATGATCAGCACGCGCGAGCCAGCAGGCAGGTCGTCCACCGCGGCCTGCACCGGATCGCTGTGCTCGCAGCGCACGTGGGGCGGCACGTCGGCCGGGAAGATCTCGTCGCGGCTGTCGATCCAGGTGATGGCGAACGGCAGCGGCGCCAGCACGTTCACCAGCGCGCGGCCCACGTGGCCGCCGCCGAAGAGGGCCACCGGGGTCCGCGCCTGCGCCTCGAGCGCCTGCAGGCGCGGCAGATCGGCCGCAGAGAGGCGCTCGTAGCGCAGCACCATCACGCCGCCGCAGCACTGACCCAGGGCGGGGCCGAGGGCGACGCGGTGCGTGTCAGCCTCGGCCTCGATCCCGGCCCGCTGCGCCAGGCGCTGCCGGGCCTGCGCGATGGCGTCGAACTCCACATGGCCGCCCCCGATGGTGCCGACCACCGCGTCGGCGAACACCGCCATCCAGGTGCCGGCCTCACGCGGCACGGAGCCCTGGGTGGTGGCCACCGTCACCAGCACCGCATCGGCGTGGCGCAGCCGATCCGCCAGCACATTCAGTGACATGGTGGATGCCCCGTCCGACCCACCGGCATGCCGTCGCGGTTAGAGTGGCGGGCGCCATGCCCCAGTCTCCTTTCCTCCGCCGTTGCCTGAAGCCGGCCGCCTGGAGCGCGGCGGCCGTTGTCGCCGCCTGCACCTCCTCGGTGCCGCTGCCGCCGCAGCCGCCCCTGCCCGGCCCCAGCACGGCACCCACCCCCGCGCCCCCCACCAGCCCCGCACCCGTGGCTGAGCCCGCACCGGCCCCGCGCAAGCCGCCTGGCCCTTCGCAGGCCAGCACCGCCCGCGCCTATCGCTCCGATGGCGCCCGGCACCTCTACGAGGTGTATGCCGACCGCGTGTGGAAGGGTCGCCTGCCACCCATGCTGCACGCGGTGGCCGTGGTGGACGTGGACATCGACAACCGCGGCCAGGTGCGCGGCGTACGCTGGCAGCGGCCGCCGCGCAACGCGCCCGAGGTGGGGCCGGTGATCGAGAAGATGATCCGCGACGCTGCGCCCTACCCCGTGCCGGCGCGGCTGGGGCGCGTCACCTACACCGAGGTCTGGCTGTGGCATGAGAGTGGCAAGTTCCAGCTGGACACGTTGACCGAGGGGCAGGACTAGGGGCGGGGATCGCTGGGGTTGCACCCCAGCCTACGAAGTCGAGAACAGTATCGGCGTTCCCGTAGGCTGGGGTGGAGCGCAGCGCAACCCCAGCGTTTGCCGCCCCATGCCTACGACCCCCGATACGTCGAATAGCTCCACGGGCTCGCCAGCAGCGGCACGTGGTAGTGCTGGTCCTCGTGCGCGATGCCAAAGTCCAGCGGCACGCGATCCAGGAACGGCGGATCGGGCAGGTCCACCCCGCGCGCGCGGAAGTAGTCCGCCACATGGAACACCAGCCGGTAGGTACCGCGCCGCAAGCTCGCGTGGTCGTACAGCGGCCCGCCCGGGTTGCGGCCATCGGCGTTCAGCTCGAAGCGCTTCACCAGCGTGGGGCCGCCCTCGCCGGTGGTGAAGAGCTCCACCGTCATGCCCGCGGCCGGCGTGCCGTGCATGGTGTCGAGGACGTGGGTGCTGAGGCCCATGGCGATCTCCTGAGATTGTGGACTGGAGTGTATACAGTTTGGCGGCAGCGGGCTATCATCCGCGCATGGAGCCCTCCACCACCAGCGTGATCGTCGACTCGCTGACGCGCGCCATCATCGAGCATCGGCTGCAGCCCGGCACCAAGCTGGCCGAGCAGAAGCTGGCGGATCACTTCGGCGTCTCGCGCACCCTGGTGCGGCAGGCGCTGTTCCAGCTCGGCCAGAACCGGCTGGTCAAGCTGGAGCCGGCGCGCGGCGCCTTCGTCGCCGCACCCAGCGTGCAGGAAGCGCGCCAGGTCTTCCAGGTGCGCCGCATGCTGGAGGCGCAGATGACGCGCGAGCTGGTGCGCACCATCACCACCGCCAAGCTGAAGGCGCTGCGCGAGCATCTGGCGCACGAGAAGGCCGCCGTGGACCGCCGCGACGCCGCGCAGCGCGTGGAGCTGCTGGGCGACTTCCACGTGCGCCTGGCCGAACTGTGCGGCAACGACGTGCTGGCCCAGATCGTGCGGGACCTGGTGTCGCGCAGCTCGCTCATCTCGCTCATGTACCAGCGCGACGCCGCCGCCGCGCACTCACAGGAAGAGCACGTGGAGCTGGTGAAGGCCATCGCCGCCCGCGACGAGAAGCGCGCCGTGAAGCTGATGGAAGACCACCTGCTGCACGTGGAGGAGAACCTCGCCTTCGACCGGCCCGTCCCTACCCACGACATCGCCCAGGCCCTTGCATGACCGCCCTCTACGACACCACCGCCCCCTACCCGCGTGACCTGGTCGGCTACGGCCGCCACCCGCCCCATGCGCAGTGGCCCGGGCAGGCCCGCATCGCCGTGCAGTTCGTCCTGAACTACGAGGAGGGCGGCGAGAACGCGGTGCTGCACGGCGACCCCGGCTCCGAGCAGTTCCTGTCCGAGATGTTCAACCCGGCCGCCTACCCGGACCGGCACCTGAGCATGGAGGGCATCTACGAGTACGGCTCGCGCGTGGGCGTGTGGCGCCTGCTGCGCGAGTTCGAGAAGCGCGGCCTGCCGCTCACCGTGTTCGGCGTCAGCATGGCGCTGCAGCGCCACCCGGAGCTCACCCGCGCCTTCGTCGAGCTGGGCCACGAGATCGCCTGCCACGGCTGGCGCTGGATCCACTACCAGAACATTGACGAGGCGACCGAACGCGAGCACATGCGCATCGGCATGGAGATCATCGGGCAGCTCACGGGTCAACGCAGGGACCAACCCGACGCCGTGCACGGCGTGGGCTGGTACACCGGCCGCGACAGCCCCAACACCCGCCGCCTGGTGGCCGACTACGGCGGGTTCGCCTACGACAGCGACTACTACGGCGACGACCTGCCGCTCTGGATGAAGGTGCGCCGCACCGATGGTGAAGTGGTGCCGCATCTGGTGGTGCCCTACACGCTGGACTGCAACGACATGCGCTTCGCGCTGCCGCAGGGCTTCTCGCACGGCGACCCGTTCTTCGAATACCTGCGCGACAGCTTCGATGCCCTCTACGCCGAGGGGGAGGAGGCGCCGAAGATGATGAGCATCGGCATGCACTGCCGCCTGCTGGGCCGGCCCGGCCGCATCGTGGCGCTGCAGCGCTTCCTGGACCACATCGCCCGCCACGACCGTGTGTGGGTGTGCCGCCGCATCGACATCGCCCGCCACTGGCGGCAGGTGCACCCCTACCCGGAGGGCTGAGCCCATGCCCATCACACTCGATCAACTCAACACCGCGAGCGAGGCCGAAGCCGCGCACCTGCTGGACGGCCTGTACGAACACTCGCCCTGGATCGCGCAGGCCGCGCTGGCACAGCGGCCCTTCCGCAGCATCAGCCACCTGAAGCAGGCCATGGCCGACGTCGTGCGACAGGCCACCCGCAACCAGCAGCTCGCGCTGATCCGCGCCCACCCGGAACTCGCCGGCAAGGCCATGGTGAGCCGGACGCTCACCGCCGAATCCACCGGCGAGCAAAGCCGCGCGGGTCTCACCGACTGCACGCCGGAAGAGTTCGCGCGCATCCAGCAGCTCAATGCCGACTACAACGCGAAGTTCGGCTTCCCCTTCATCCTGGCCGTGCGCGGGCCTCGCGGCACTGGTTTGCACCGCACCCAGATCATCGAGACCTTTGCGCGCCGCCTGGACAACCCGCCGGATTTCGAGCTGGCCGAAGCGCTGCGCAACATCCACCGCATCGTGGAGCTGCGGCTGAACGACAAGTTCGGCACCGAACCGGTGCTGGGGCACCAGGTCTGGGACTGGCACGAGCAGCTCGCGCAGCACAGCGACCCCGGCTACGCCGAGCGCGGCCAGCTCACGGTGACCTACCTCACCGAGGCCCATCGCGCCTGTGCACAGCGCATCAGCAAGAACTTCCGCGACGCCGGCTTTGACGAAGTGCACATCGACGCCGTGGGCAACGTGGTGGGCCGCTACTGCGCCGACCGCGAGGGCGCGCGCTGGCTGATGACCGGCTCCCACTACGACACCGTGCGCAATGGCGGCAAGTACGACGGCCGCCTGGGCATCTTCACGCCGATGGCCTGCGTGCGCGAACTCGCGCGCACCGGCCGCCGGCTGCCTTTCGGCATCGAGGTGATCGCGTTCGCCGAGGAGGAGGGCCAGCGCTACAAGGCCACGTTCCTGGGTTCGGGCGCGCTCATCGGGCAGTTCAACCCGGCCTGGCTGGACCAGAAGGATGCGGACGGCATCACTATGCGGGAGGCCATGCAGGCCGCCGGCCTGTGCATCGACGACATCCCGAAGCTGCGCCGGGACCCCTCGCAGTACCTGGGCTTCGTCGAGGTGCACATCGAGCAGGGTCCGGTGCTCAACGAACTGGATCTGCCGCTGGGCGTGGTCACCTCCATCAATGGCGGCATCCGCTACCAGTGCGAGGTGACGGGCATGGCCAGCCATGCGGGCACCACGCCGATGGACCGCCGGCGCGACGCCGCGGTGGCCGTGGCGGAGCTGGCCCTGTTCGTGGAGGCGCGCGCACGGCGCGATGGCGACTCGGTGGGCACCATCGGCATCCTGAACGTGCCCAACGGCTCCACCAACGTCGTGCCGGGCCGCTGCCAGTTCACGCTGGACCTGCGAGCGCCGAACGACCCGCAGCGGGATGCGCTGGTGGCCGACGTGGTGGCGAAGCTGGCCGAGATCTGCCAGCGGCGCGGCCTGCGCTTCAGCACCGAGGAAACGATGCGCGCCGCCGCCGCCCCGAGCGCGCCCGCCTGGCAGCAGCGCTGGGAACGCGCCGTGGAGGCGCTGGGCGTGCCAATTTACCGCATGCCCAGCGGCGCCGGCCACGACGCGATGAAGCTGCACGAGGTGATGCCGCAGGCCATGCTGTTCGTGCGCGGCCTGAACAGCGGCATCAGCCACAACCCCCTGGAATCCACCACCAGCGACGACATGGAACTCGCCGTGCAGGCCTTCCTGCACCTGCTGGACCAACTGGCGAAGGAAGCCGCATGACCACGCCCTACGCGCCGCTCGACGCCTGGATCGACGCCCACTTCGACGAGGAGGTCCGCTTCCTGCAGGCGCTGGTGCGCGTGCCCACGGACACCCCGCCGGGCAACAACGCGCCGCATGCCGAGCGCACCGCGGACCTGCTGCAGGGCTTCGGCTTCGCGGCCGAGAAGCACCCCGTGCCCGAGGCCGAGGTGCGGGCGGCCGGCCTGCAGAGCATCACCAACCTGATCGTGCGCCGCCGCTATGGCGAGGGCCCGACCATCGCGCTCAACGCCCACGGCGACGTGGTGCCGCCGGGCGAAGGCTGGACGCACGATCCGTACGGCGGTGAGGTGGTCGACGGCCGCCTCTACGGCCGCGCGTCGGCCGTCAGCAAGAGTGATTTCGCGAGCTTCACCTTCGCGGTGCGCGCGCTGGAGTCACTGGGCCTGCCACTCAAGGGCGCCGTGGAACTGCACTTCACCTACGACGAGGAGTTCGGCGGTGAGCTGGGCCCGGGCTGGCTGCTGAAGAACGGCCTGACGAAGCCCGACCTGATGATCGCCGCCGGCTTCAGCTACCAGGTGGTCGTGGCGCACAACGGCTGCCTGCAGATGGAGGTGACGGTGCAGGGCGACATGGCCCATGCCGCCATCCCCGACAGCGGCACGGATGCCCTGCAGGGCGCGGTGCACATCCTGAACGCCCTCTACGCGCTGAACGCCGCCTACAAGCAGGTGACCAGCCGCGTCGAAGGCATCACCCACCCGTACCTCAACGTGGGCCTGATCCAGGGCGGCACCAACACCAATGTGGTCCCTGGCAAGGTGGTGCTGAAGCTGGACCGCCGCATGATCCCCGAGGAGGACCCGGCGGTGGTGGAGGCGTCGATCCGCGCCACCATCGACGAGGCGGTGCGCAGCTTCTCGCCCCCGCGCGGCGGGCGCGCGCTGCAGGTAGACGTGCGCCGCCTGCTGCTGGCCCGCTCGATGGTCCCGCTGGCGGGCAACCAGCCGCTGGTGCAGGCCTTGCAGCGGCATGGCGAGGCCATGTTCGGCGAGCCGATCCCGGCCGTGGGCACGCCGCTGTACACCGACGTGCGCCTGTACGTGGAGAAGGGCATCCCCGGCGTGATCTATGGCGCGGGGCCGCGCACGGTGCTGGAGTCGAACGCGAAGCGCGCGGACGAGCGGCTGGAGCTGGAAGACCTGCGCCGCGCGACGAAGGTCATCGCGAGGGCGTTGCGGGATCTGCTGGGGTGAGCGGGCAACGCGGAGATTCCCTCCGGTCACCGTCAGCCTGCGAGGACCCCCTCGCACGCGGGCCTTGTGCGTGTCTTGGCTCCTGGATCCCGTAGCGATCCCCACGCGCCCACCACCCCCATGGATGGGCTGCGTCACTAGAATGCCCCCAGGCGAAGTGCGTCTGAGAGGTTTCGATGGATGGTGCAGTGAAACGGGTCCTGGCGGCCCTGGGCGGGTGCGCGGGCTTGTTGCTGGCCGGTTGCGGGGGCGGAACGCCTTCGACACCGGACCCCATGACGCTGCAGAAGGCGGACGTCGCAGCCTTCAACGGCCACGGCTCCTGGTGGAACCCGGCGGAACCGGGCACGGGCTTCTTCTTCGAGGCCCAGGGCGGCACGGGCGTGGTCACGTTCTACGTGTTCGACTCGCTGGGCCGGCCCACGTGGGTCTCGGCGGCGGGCAGCATGGTGGCGGCCGATGGCGGCCATCGCTTCGAAGGCACGTTGCAGCGCTACACCGGTGGCCAGGCACTGACCTCGCTGTCGACCCGCACGCCGGTGGCCACGCCGGTCGGCAACGTGACGATCCGCTTCACCGGGGACAGCGCGCAGGTCACCCTGCCCAAGCGCAGCTTCACGGCGCGCAAGTTCTCCACGGCGGCCCCGGCAGTGACGGGCCTGCAGCCCGAGACCGGCATCTACTGGAACCCCGACCAGTCCGGCCGGGGCTACACGCTGGAGATGATCGGCAACAGCGCCTCGCTCACGATGTTCCACTACGACAACCAGGGCGAGCCGACCTGGCACCTGGTGGTCGCGTCCCTGTCCAGCGGCGCCTTCAGCGGCGGCTTCCTGCGCTACGGCGGCGGCCAGACCCTGGACGGCCCCTACCGCGCGCCGCTGCTGCCGCAGCTCGATGGCGCACTGGCGGCGTCCGTCCAGCAGCCCTGCACCGCCAGCATCTGGCTGCCGACGATGGGTACGCTGCCGATCCGGCGCTTCGCCTTCGGGTCGCTGCCCGCCGGCGCCGAGTGCCGCACCGGCGCGCGCACCGCCGCCCAGGGCGCGGCGGTCGCCGGCCAGCAGACCGCGCTGGCGGGCACGGCCGCGGGACTGGTGCGGCCGGCCGCCGTGGTGGTGGATGCGGCCGGCGTGAGCTACGTGGCCGACGAAGGCGCGCATGTCATCTGGCGCATCGCGGCGGACGGCAGCACCAGCGTGCTGGCCGGCCGCGTGGGCGAGAGCGCCTTCTTTGACGGGCCGGGTTCGTCGGCCCGCTTCCATTCGCCGGGCGGGATCACCCTCGACGCCAATGGCGTGCTGTACGTGTCGGACACGGGCAACCACGCCATCCGCCGCATCACGGCCGGTGGCGCGGTCAGTACCGTGGCGGGCCGACCGGGCCAGGCCTCGGTGGTCAACGGCACTCTGCTGGAGGCACGCTTCAACCGCCCCGGGCGCATGCGGGCCGACGCCCAGGGCAACCTGTTCGTGGCCGAGGGCGGCGGCATCCGCAAGATCGGCACCGATGGCCGGGTGACGACCTTCGCGGGCGGCGCGGCCGTGTCGACGCGGGTGATTGCAGACGCCGCCGATTCCGCCTTCTACATCGTGCAGGGCCTCACGTTCGACAGCCAGGGCAACCTGTGGGTGGTGGAGACGGATGCCGCGGGCCAGTCATGGATCCGGAAGTTCGCGGCAGACGGCCGCCAGATGCGGCTGGCGAACGCGGCCGACGGCACCTGGCCGATGCCTTACGCGACGGACCTGGCCGTGGACGCCAACGGCAATGCCTACGTGGCGGTGGCCGGCACCCCCAGCAACCTGGAGCTGACCTACCAGGGCGTGTACAAGCTCGATCCAAACGGCGTGATGACGCTCTATGGCGGCGCGGTGGCGCCTTCGTATGACGTGCCGGGCGGGGTACCGCGCCTGATGGGCGGCGCCTCCGGATTGGCGTTCGACCCGTCGGCGGCGACCGGCGCGCGCCTGCTGGTGGCGGATCGATCCGGGATTCTCTGGCAGCTGCGTCCCTGAGGGGCGCGGCAGCCTACCCCGCCGCCCCCTGGGTGTTCACGTAAAGCGCATAGACGGAATGGCTGGCCGCCATGAACAGCCGGTTGCGGTGGCGGCCGCCGAAGCACACGTTGGCGCAGCGCTCCGGCAGGTGGATGTGGCCGATGGCCGTGCCGTCCGGCGCGTAGACGCGCACGCCATCCAAGCCTTCGGGTGACACGCCGGGCTGCCCGCTGCCCAGGCCGCACCACAGGTTGCCCTGCACGTCGATGGCGATGCCGTCGAAGGCGCCAGCGCCCTGCGCGTCCACCGCCAGCCGCTTGCCGGAGAGCGCGCCATCCACCGCCACGTCATAGGCCCAGATCAGGCGGTTCGGGCTGGCCCGGCTCTCCACCACATAGAGCACGCGCCCGTTTGGCGAAAACGCGAGGCCGTTCGGCGCCGCCAGATCGGTGATCACCTGCTGCAGCACGCCCTGCGGCGTGAGGCGGTAGACGGCATGGGGCAGCTCCTGCGCCGCGGGCTCGCCCTCCCACCAGCCGCCGATGCCGAAGCTGGGGTCGGTGAACCAGATGGCGCCGTCGGCCGCGCAGACGATGTCGTTCGGCGAATTCAGCCGCTTGCCGTCGAAGCGGTCGGCCAGCACCGTGAGGCTGCCGTCGTACTCGGTCCGCGTCACGCGGCGCGTGAGGTGCTCGCAGGCGAGCAGCCGGCCGTGCTGGTCCCGTGCCAGGCCATTGGCATGGTGGGACGGCGCACGGAACACGCTGGCCGAGCCGGTGGTCTCGTCCCAGCGCAGGATGCGGTTATTGGGGATGTCGGAGACGAGCAGGTAGCGCCCGTCGCCGAACCACTGCGGCCCCTCGGCCCAGCGCAGGCCGGAGCAGAGCTGCTCCACCGTGGCACTGACCAGCCGCAGCGACAGGAAGCGCGGATCCAGCACCTCCACCCGCGGATCCGGGTAGCGCTGGCTGGGGGTGAATGGAAAGGCGGGTCCGGTGTCCATGCCTCGCAGCATATCGAACCGGGCCCGCCCGCGCCGATCAGGCGACCGGCTTGAACTGGTAGCCGTTGCCGGCCACCTCGATGCCGCCGAACGCGGGGAAGGGGAAGTGGAAGCCGCCGGCCATCAGCTTCTCCTGCACCACCATGTCGAACATCTTGCGGCGCACCAGGCGCGCCATGTCCTTGTCCATGTCGAAGGTCACGGACCATTCCGGGTTGCGCGCGAACAGGCTGGGCACGTTGGTCAGGTCGGCCAGGTAGGCGAAGCCCTGACCCTGGGAGCTGACCTTGAACAGCGTGTGGCCCGGCGTGTGGCCATAGGCCGCCACCGAGGTGATGCCAGGCAGGATCTCGGTGCCCGGGTCGAACTGCACCAGCTTGTCGGCCGGCAGGTTGCCGAACACGCGGCGCGCGTTCTGGAACGCGCCCTTGGCCGCCGGTGCCGCCGCCTCCATGCGGGCATCGTCCATCCAGAACGCATGCTCGGGCTTCGGCACCATGATGCGGGCGTTCGGGTAGACCAGCTGGCCGGCCTTGTTGCGCAGGCCGTTGATGTGGTCACCGTGGAAATGGCTGATCACCACGGTGTCGATGTCCTCCGGCTTCAGGCCGGCGGCCTGCATGTGGCCCAGCATCTTGCCGGTGGTGGGCGGGCCGTTGTCGGCGAAGCCGGTGTCCAGCAGGATGCGGCGGCCGCCGGCGATGATCACGAAGGGCGTGAAGGGGATGTCCACGTAGTCGGTGGGCAGGCCCTGCGAGGCGAGCAGCGCCTTCACCTGCTCCAGCGGGGCGTTGGTGACGAACTCCTCGCCCAGCGGGCGGCGCAGGGCGCCGTCGTTGAAGGCGATGAGCTCCATGTCGCCCAGCTTCATGCGCTTGAAGCCGACCTGCGGCAGCGTGGGCGCGCCGAAGTTGGGAGCGGACTGCTGGGACCAGACGGAGCCGATGGTGAGCGCGGATGCGCCCACCAGGCCGGCGCCGAGGAAACTGCGTCGAGCGAGCATGCGGGAGAACTCCTGTAGGGGGTGGCGGCACGACGCCGCGGCGCGATCATCTCGCGCGGCCGGGCGGCGCGGCAGCACGGCCCCGCAAGACCCCCTGTCACCGGGGGTTTCGCGGGACATTCCCGGATGCGCTACAGCCCCATCATCCGCGGCAGCCACAGCGACAGCGCCGGGATGTAGGTGACCATCAGCAGCACGATGAACAGCGCCACGAAGAAGGGCATCATGGCCTGGGTGACCACGCCCATCTTCAGCTTGGAGATGGCGCTGCCCACGAACAGCACCGTGCCCACCGGCGGCGTGATGAGGCCGATGCCCAGGTTCACCATCATCATCATGCCGAAGTGAACCGGGTCGACCCCCAGCGTCTTGACCACCGGCAGCAGGATGGGGGTGAGGATCAGGATCAGCGGCGACATGTCCATCAGGCAGCCCAGCACCAGCAGCAGCACGTTGATCAGCGCCAGGATCACGTACTTGTTGTCCGAGAGGCTGGTGAGGAAGGCCGTCACCTTCATCGGGATCTGCATCAGCGTCATCATGTAGCCGAAGGCCGCCGCGAAGCCGATGAGGATCATCACGATGGTCACCGTCTTCACCGTTCGGTGCACCAGCTTCGGCAGGTCGCGCCAGCGGTAGTCGCGGTAGATGAACATGGTGACGAAGAACGCCCACAGCACCGCGATCGAGGCCGACTCGTTGGCGGTGAACACGCCGCTCAGGATGCCGCCCAGGATGATGACCATGGTCATCAGGCCCCACATCGCCTCCACCGTGATCTTCAGGGCCTGCTTCAGCGGGATCACCTCGCCCTTCGGGAAGTTGTGCTGCTTCGCCTTGACGAGGCACAGCACCGCCAGCGTCAGCCCGCACAGCAGCCCCGGCAGCACGCCGGCCATGAACAGCGCGGCGATGGAGACGGTGCCGCCCGCCGCCAGCGAGTACAGCACCGCGTTGTGGCTGGGCGGAATGAGGATCGCCTGCACCGAGCCGCTGCACGTGACGGCGGTGGCGAAGGCGCGCGGATAGCCCTTCTTCTCCATCTCCGGGATCAGCACGCTGCCGATGGAGGCCGTGTCCGCCACCGAGGAGCCGGAGATCGCACCGAAGAAGGTGGAAGCCATGATGTTGACCAGCGACAGCCCGCCGCGGATGAAGCCCACCAGCACGCCGGCAAAGGCCACCAGCCGGCGGGCCATGCCGCCCTCGGCCATGATGGCGCCGGCCAGCACGAAGAAGGGGATGGCGAGCAGCGAGAACTTGTTCACCCCGGCGGCGATCTGGATCATCACCGCGTCGAGCGGGATGTCCGCCCACAGCGCGCCGGCCAGCGCCGCGAGCCCCAGCGAGTAGGCCACCGGCACGCCGATGGTCATGAGCAGCACGAAGCTGCCCAGCAGCACGAACGTGTCCATCAGGCCGCCGGCTCCGCTTGCGGAGCCTCCTCGTAGCGCACCACCGCGCGCTGGTCCTGCGGGCCGAGCAGGCGCCGCTCCAGCACGAACAGCAGCGTGATCGCGCTGCCAAGGGGCAGCGAGGCATAGGTCACGCCCACCGGCAGCCACGGCAGCTCCGCCACCGATTGACCCCAGGTCTCGATGCACAGCCGGGTGCCGTACCAGGCCACGAAGCCGCAGGCCACGACCATCAGGGCATCCACCAGCACGGCGGCGCCGGCCTGCAGCGGCCGGGGCAGCGCGTCGGTGAGCATGGTCACGGCGATGTGGCCATTGGCCCGGTAGGCCGCGGCCGCGCCGATGAAGGTGAAGACCATCATCAGCAGGATGGCGATGGGTTCCGGCCACTGCGAGCCGGTGCCCAGCATGTAGCGCGTGAACACGCCCCAGGGGATGATGAGGCTCATGAAGAAGATCGCGGTGCCGGCCACCCAGATGCAGGTGAGGTAGAGCCGGTCCATCGCGCGCAGGAACGGGTGGGCCATCGCCGGGCCTTGCGTCACTTCACCGCCTCGATGCGCTTCATCAGCTCGGCGTACTGGGCGCCGTACTTGGCCCGCACCGGCGCCGTGGCGTCGTAGAACGCCTTGTTGTCGATGGTGATGAACTCCACGCCCTCGGCCTTGAGCTTGGCGCTGTAGTCGGCCACGGCCGCGTCCCACAGCTTGCGTTGCTCCATCTGCGCCTCGCGCGCGGCCTTCTTCACCGCGGCCTGGTCGGCCGGGCTCAGCTTGTCGTAGGCAACCTTGGACATGACCAGGATCTCGGGGATGATCAGGTGGTTCGTCTGCGTGTAGTACTTCGCGCCGGCCTTGAAGTGATTGGCGGTGTAGAGCGAGGGCGGGTTGTTCTCGGCACCGTCGATCACGCCGGTCTGCAGGGCGCTGAAGACCTCGCCGTAGCCCATGCTGATGCCGTTGCCGCCCATCGCGTTCATGGTGTCCACGAACAGCGGGTTGCCCATCATGCGGATCTTCTGGCCCTTCAGGTCGTCGGGCTTGCGCACCGGCTTCTTGGTGTAGAGGCTGCGGGAGCCGCCGTCCATCCAGGCCAGGCCCACCAGGCGGGCGGGCGACGCGGAGAGCTTGTCCAGCAGTTCCTGGCCGATGGGGCCGTCGATCACCGCGCGCATGTGGGCGATGTCCCGGAACACGAAGGGCATGTTGAACACGTTCACCTCGGGCACCACCGGGCCCACGGGGCCGAGCGAGGTGCGCAGGATCTGGATCGCGCCCACCTGGGTCTGCTCGATCATTTCCTTCTCGCCGCCCAGCACGCTGCCCGGGAACATCTGGAACTTGATGCGGCCGGCGGTGTCCTTCTCGAGCTTCTTGCCCATGTTCTCCACCGCCACCACGGTGGGGTAGCCCGCCGGGTGCACGTCGGCGGCCTTCATCGTCTGCGCTTGCAGCGGCAGGGCCAGGGCGGCGGCCAGCGCGGCGCCGAGCAGGGGGAGGTTGAGTCTCATGCTTGTCTCCAGGTCAGGGGTTGATGCTCATTCGAAGGGGCCGGTGCGCACGAAGGCGCCGCCCTGGTACAGCGAAGCGGGGTCGTCGTGGTCGATGCGCGGCTGCCGCGCCTCCACAGCGGCGCGGAAAGGCTCGCTGCTGTCCTGCGGGCGCCAGCCGAGGTGCCGCGCGGCCGTGTTGTTCCACCAGGCCGTGGTGTTGTCGGACAGGCCGTAGACGATGGTGTGGCCCACCACCGGCGCGGTGAGGCTGGCCACCACCAGGCGCTCCAGGTCGTCGTAGCTGAGCCAGGTGGCGAGCATGCGGCGGTCCTTCGGCTCGGGAAACGAGGAGCCGATGCGGGCGCACACCGTCTCGATGCCATAGCGGTCGAAGTAGAAGCGCGAGAGGTTCTCGCCGAAGGCCTTGGAGATGCCGTAGTGCCCGTCGGGTCGCACCGGCGCGCGGGCATCGATCACTTCGTCCTGCCGGTAGAAGCCGGTGACGTGGTTGGAGCTGGCGAAGAAGATGCGGCGCACGCCGTGGCGGCGCGCGGCCTCGTACAGGTTGTAGACACCGGCGATGTTGGCCTGCAGGATGGCGTCGAAGGGCTGCTCGGTGGAGACGCCGCCCAGGTGCACCACGGCCTGCATGCCTTCGAGCAGCGCCAGCACCGCTTCGCGGTCTTCCAGGCGGCAGGGCACGACCTCCTCACCCTCGGCGGCCGGCTCCAGCGTGGCGACATCGCTCACCCGCAGCAGGTCGCAGCGGGCGCGCAGGCGCGGGCGCAGCACGCGGCCCAGGCCGCCGGCGGCGCCGGTGAGGAGGATGCGGCCCGGCAGGGCGGGCATGGGGGCGTGTTGCATGGTCAAATCGCGACGGTCCTGCTAGAGTGAGGGCCTGAACTCATCTGTTGTCAGACAACTGATGATCGTCAGACCCCCTGACGCTGTCAACCGATGCATACCTGGGACTTACCCGATGTCTGAAGTCGTGATGCGCCGCAGACCCCGCGGGCTGGCGCACGGCGTCGTCGACGCCCTGGGCAGCCGCATCCGCGAAGGCGCCCTGGCCGCCGGGGACAAGCTGCCCACCGAGGCAGCCATCATGGAAGAGTTCGGCGTCAGCCGGACGGTCGTGCGGGAGGCCATCTCGCGCCTGCAGGCCGCCGGCCTGGTGGAGACGCGCCACGGCGTGGGCACCTTCGTGGTGGGCCTGGGCGACCCCGGCACGTTCCGCATCGCGCCCGAGCAGCTCGCGACGCTGCAGGACGTGATCGCGGTGCTGGAACTGCGCATCGCGGTGGAGACGGAGAGCGCCGCACTGGCCGCGGTGCGCCGCACGCCCGAGAACCTGGTGACCTTGCGCCAGGCGCTGGCCGCCTTCACCGCCGCGGTGGAGGAAGGTCGCGACGCCGTGGGCCCCGACGTGCAGTTCCACCTGGAGATCGCCCGCGCGACCCAGAACCCCCACTTCACCGACCTCATGTCCACCCTGGGCGGCATGATGATCCCGCGCGCCCGGCTGGAGCCCGCCGGCCCGGTGACCCCTGAGCGCCAGGCCTACCTGCGCCGCGTGAACGCCGAGCACGAAAGCATCGTCGACGCCATCGCCCGGCAGGACCCCGAGGCCGCCCGTGCGGCCATGCGCACCCACCTCGCGAACAGCCGCGAGCGCCGGCGGCGGGCGGCGGAGAAGTCGGTGGCGTAGCCGGGTCGCGCGCTCCCCGCAGCGACCGCGGGTCAGGGCCCATACGTGGAATCCACAACGCCCTTCCGGTTGCCACGCTCAACGTCTAGTTGTACGATGTCGTATCTCTTGACCGGAGCTTCCATGTCCCCGAACGAACTCAAGCAGGCGCTTTCCAGCGGCCTGCTCTCCTTCCCGCTCACCGATTTCGACGCCGAGCTGCGCTTCAACGCCAAGGCCTACGCCGACCGGCTGGAGTGGCTCATGCCCTATGGCGCCACCGTGCTGTTCGCCGCCGGCGGCACCGGCGAGTTTTTCTCGCTGGAACCGCAGGAGTACGCCGCCGTCATCAAGACCTCGGCCGACACCTGCCGCGGCCGCGTGCCCATCGTGGGCGGCGCCGGCGGCGGCACCACGCTGGCCATCCGCTACGCGCAGGAGGCCGAGCGCAACGGCGCCCAGGGCGTGCTGCTGCTGCCGCACTACCTGACCGAGGCCACGCAGGACGGCCTGGTGGCCCACGTGGCCGCCGTGTGCCAGAGCGTGAAGATCGGCGTGATCGTCTACAACCGCGGCGCGACGAAGCTCACCGCGGACTCGCTGGCGCGGCTGGCCGAGCGCTGCCCGAACCTGATCGGCTTCAAGGACGGCCTGGGCGACATCGAGCGCATCGTCTCCATCCGCCAGAAGCTGGGCGACCGCTTCGTCTACATCGGCGGCATGCCCACGCACGAGGTCTATGCCAGCGCGTACAAGGCCCTGGGCGTGCCCACCTACTCGTCAGCCGTCTTCAACTTCATCCCGCGCACGGCGGTGGAGTTCTACAACGCCTACTGGTCCGGCGACACCGCCACCACCGGCCGGCTGATCAACGAGTTCTTCCTGCCCTACCTCGCGATCCGCAACAAGGGCGAGGGCTACGCGGTCTCGATCGTGAAGGCCGGCGCCACCCTCGCCGGCCACACGGCCGGCCCGGTGCGCCCGCCCCTGTCGGACCTGAAGCCGCAGGAGGTGGAGGAACTCGCCGCGCTGATCCGCCGGCTCGGCCCGCAGTAAGCCTGTCCACGCCTTTTCAAGGAGACATCGATGATCAAGAAAACCCTGCTCACGCTGGCCGCCGCGGCGCTCACCGCCACCAGCGCCCTCGCCTATCCCGACAAGCCGGTCACGCTGGTCGTGCCCTTCCCGCCCGGCGGTTCCACCGACGCCATCGCCCGCGTCGTCGGCCAGAAGCTGCAGGAGAAGCTGGGCGGCAGCTTCGTGGTGGACAACAAGGCCGGCGCCACCGGCACCATCGGCGCGGCGTTCGTGAAGCGCGCGCCGGCCGACGGCTACACGTTGTTCGTGTCCTCGCTCGGTCCGTTCGTGATCGCGCCGCACCTGATCAAGGGCGTGCAGTACGACGCGCTGAAGGACTTCGACCCCATCACGGTGCTGGTGCAGGCGCCCAACGTGCTGGTCGTGCCCGCCGCCTCGCCCAACAAGAACCTGGCGGACCTGCTGGCGCACCTGAAGCGCCTGCCGGGCAAGGTGAGCTTCGCTTCCTCGGGCAATGGCTCGTCGGATCACCTCTCGGCCGAACTGCTGTGGCAGCAGAGCGGCACCGAAGGCCTGCACATCCCGTACAAGGGCGGCGGCCCCGCCATCAACGACCTGTTGGGCGGCCAGGTGGACGCAGCCTTCGTCAACATCAACAGCATCATCCAGCACGTCAAGTCCGGCAAGGTGCGCGCGCTGGGCGTGGCCTCGGAGAAGCGCAACCCGCTGCTGCCCGACGTGCCCACCCTGCAGGAGCAGGGCGTGAAGGGCGCCGAGGTGCAGTCGTGGCAGGCCGTGGCCGCGCCCAAGGGCATCCCGGCGGACATCAAGGCCAAGGTCCACGCCGCACTGGTCGCCGCCATGAATGACCCGGCGGTGAAGGAGAAGCTGGTCGCCCAGGGCTTCGAGATCGTCGCGAACAAGCCGGAAGAGTTCGCGAAGTTCCAGGCGGTGGAGTTCGCCCGCTGGAAGCAGCTCATCGAAACGCGGAAGATCACTGCGGATTGATCCCCCGCTCGCCCGGAGTCCTGACGCCATGACCGACCAGCCCCGCCGCATCCGCATGCACGAAGCCGACAACGTGGCCATCGTCGCCAACGACGGCGGGCTGGCGGCTGGCACGCGCTTCGACGACGGGCTGGTGCTGCGCGAGAAGGTGCCGCAGGGCCACAAGGTGGCGCTGGTGGACCTGCCCGCAGGCACAGCCGTGCGGCGCTACGACGTGGTGATCGGCCGCACCCTGAAGGACGTGCCGGCCGGCAGCTGGGTGCATGAGCGCCTGCTCGCCATGCCCGAGGCGGTGGGCCTGGACGATCTGCCCGTGGCCACGCGCGCAGCCCCCGCCCTGGCGCCCCTCACCGGCTACACCTTCGAGGGCTTTCGCAACGCCGACGGCAGCGTGGGCACGCGCAACCTGCTGGCCATCACCCAGACCGTGCAGTGCGTGGCTGGCGTGGGGCGGGTCGCCGCCGAGCGAATCCGCGCCGAGCTGCTGCCGCGGTATCCGAACGTGGATGGCGTGGTGGCGCTCGAGCACGGATATGGCTGCGGCGTCGCCATCGACGCGCCCGAAGCCGTGATCCCCATCCGCACTCTGCGCCACATCTCGCTCAACCCCAACTTCGGCGGCGAGGTGATGCTGGTCAGCCTCGGCTGCGAGAAGCTGCAGCCGGACCGGCTGATGCCGCCCGGCATCATCCCCATCGTGGTCGAGGGCCAGCCGGACACACCTGACGTGGTGACCCTGCAGGATGAGCGGCACATCGGCTTCATGTCGATGGTGGAGTCGGTGGTGCGCCAGGCCGAGCCGCATCTCGCCCGCCTGAACGCGCGCCAGCGCGAGACCGTGCCCGCGAGCGAGCTGGTGGTCGGCGTGCAGTGCGGCGGCAGCGATGCCTTCTCCGGCGTCACCGCCAATCCGGCCGTGGGCTTCTGCACCGATCTGCTGGTGCGAGCGGGCGCCACCGTGATGTTCTCCGAGACCACCGAGGTGCGCGACGCGGTGGAGCAGCTCACGGCCCGCGCGGCCACGCCCGCGATCGCCGCCGCCATCCGTGACGAGATGGCCTGGTACGACGCCTACCTGCAGCGCGGCCAGGTCGACCGCAGCGCCAACACCACGCCCGGCAACAAGAAGGGCGGCCTCTCCAACATCGTCGAGAAGGCGATGGGCTCCATCATCAAGTCCGGCACGGCGCCGATCAGCGGCGTGCTCAAGCCGGGCGAGAAGCTCGCGCCCGGGCAGCGCGGGCTGATCTACGCTGCCACCCCGGCCAGCGACTTCATCTGCGGCACGCTGCAGCTGGCCGCCGGCATGAACCTGCATGTGTTCACCACCGGCCGCGGAACGCCCTACGGCCTGGCCGAGGTGCCGGTCATCAAGGTCGGCACCCGCACCGAGCTGGCCACGCGCTGGCATGACCTGATCGACCTCAACGCCGGCCGCGTGGCCGACGGCGAGGCGAGCGTCGAGGACATGGGCTGGGCCCTGTTCCGGCTGATGCTCGAGGTGGCCAGCGGCCGCCAGCTCACCTGGGCCGAGCGGTGGAAGCTGCACAACGCCCTGGTCCTCTTCAACCCTGCTCCTGTGACATGACCTCCCCTGTCGTCCGCTCCATGCGTGTCGTGCCGGTCGCTGGCCGCGACGGCATGCTGCTCAATCTCTCGGGCGCGCACGCGCCCTTCTTCACCCGCAACGTGGTGCTGGTCACCGACAGCGCCGGCCACACCGGCCTGGGCGAGGTGCCCGGCGGCGAGAAGATCCGCCAGACGCTGGAGGATGCCCGCCCGCTGGTGGAGGGCCAGCCCATCGGCAACCTGCAGGCGATCCTGAACGCGATGCGCAGCCAGTTCGCTGACCGCGATGCCGGCGGCCGCGGCCTGCAGACCTTCGACCTGCGCACCACCATCCATGCCGTCACGGCGGTGGAATCGGCGCTGCTCGATCTGCAGGGCCAGCACCTGGGCGTGCCGGTCGCGGCGCTGCTGGGTGAAGGCCAGCAGCGTGACGCGGTGCAGATGCTGGGCTACCTGTTCTTCGTGGGCGACCGCCGAAAGACGGACCTGCCCTATGCCAGCGAGCCGGATGCCGACAACGACTGGTTCCGCATTCGGCACGAAGCGGCCATGACGCCCGAGGCCGTGGTGCGCCTGGCCGAAGCCGCGCAGGCCCGCTACGGTTTCCAGGACTTCAAGCTCAAGGGCGGCGTGCTGCGCGGCGACGAAGAGGTGGATGCGGTCACGGCGCTGCATGAGCGCTTTCCCGAAGCGCGCGTCACGCTGGACCCGAATGGCGGCTGGCTGCTGAAGGACGCGATCCGCCTGGGCCACAGGATGCGTGGCGTGGTCGCCTACGCCGAAGACCCGTGCGGCGCAGAAGAAGGCTTCTCGGGCCGCGAGGTGATGGCCGAGTTCCGCCGCGCCACCGGCCTGCCCACGGCCACCAACATGGTCGCCACCGACTGGCGGCAGCTCGCCCATTCGCTGGCCCTGCAATCGGTCGACATTCCCCTGGCCGACCCGCACTTCTGGACGATGGCCGGCAGCGTGCGCGTGGCGCAGACCTGCCGCGACTGGGGCCTGACCTGGGGCTCGCACTCCAACAACCACTTCGACATCTCGCTCGCGATGTTCACCCACGTGGGCGCAGCGGCCCCGGGCAAGGTGACGGCGATCGACACGCACTGGATCTGGCAGGACGGCCAGCGGCTCACCAAGGACCCCTTGCGCATCGAAGGCGGCTACGTGCAGGTGCCGAAGAAGCCCGGCCTGGGCATCGAGATCGACGAGGCGGAACTGGCGAAGGCGAATGCGCTGTACCAGCAGCACGGCCTGGGCGCGCGTGATGACGCCATGGCCATGCAGTACCTCATCCCTGGCTGGCAGTTCGATCCGAAGCGGCCATGCCTGGTGCGCTAGCCGCTGCGCCGCGCGCCGCCTCCTGGATTCCCGCCTGCGCGGGAATGACGAAAGGCCCGTCGTCCCCGCGCAGGCGGGGACCCAGGAGGTCTCTGCAGGGCGCCACCTGCCTTCAAGTCCCCCTTCCCCCACAAGGACCCCCATGTTCCAGAACCTGATCAACGGCGAGTGGGTCGAAGGCCCGCGCGCCAGCCGCAACATCAATCCCTCCGACACGCGCGATGTGGTCGGCGAGTACGCCCAGGCGGATGTTGCGCAGGCCTGCCTAGCCATCGAGGCCGCCACCCGCGCCCAGCCGGCCTGGGGCCTCTCCACCCCGCAGCAGCGCTTCGACATCCTCGATGCCGCCGGCAGCGAGATCCTGGCGCGCCGCGCCGAACTGGGTGACCTGCTCGCCCGCGAGGAAGGCAAGACCCTGCCCGAGGCCATTGGCGAGGTCGTGCGCGCGGGCAACATCTTCAAGTTCTTCGCCGGCGAAGCCCTGCGTTCGGGCGGTGATGTCGTGCCCTCTGTGCGCCCCGGTGTCGGTGTGGAAGTCACCCGCGAGCCGGTGGGCGTGGTCGGCCTCATCACCCCGTGGAACTTCCCCATCGCCATCCCGGCCTGGAAGCTCGCGCCTGCGCTGGCCTTCGGCAATGCCGTGGTGCTCAAGCCCGCCGATCTGGTGCCCGGCTCCGCCTGGGCGCTGGCCGACATCCTGCACCGCGCGGGGCTGCCGCCGGGCGTACTGAACCTGGTGATGGGCCGTGGCTCCGAAGTCGGCCAGGTGCTGCTGGACGACCGCCAGGTGAACGCCATCAGCTTCACCGGCTCGGTGGCCACCGGTGCCCGCATCGCCCAGGCCTGCGTGGCGCGCATGGCGAAGTTCCAGCTGGAGATGGGCGGCAAGAACCCGATGGTGGTGCTGGACGACGCCGATCTGGGCGTGGCGGTGGGCGCAGCGCTCAACAGCGGCTTCTTCTCCACCGGCCAGCGCTGCACGGCATCCTCCCGCCTGATCGTGACCGAGGGCATCCATGACCGCTTCGTGGCCGCGATGGTCGAGCGCATGAAGGCACTCAAGGTGGACGATGCGCGCAAGGCGGGCACCGACATCGGCCCGGTGGTGGACGACAAGCAGCTCGCCCAGGACCTGCAGTACATCGACATCGGCAAGGCCGAAGGCGCCCGACTGGTGGCCGGCGGCGAGCCGATGGCCACCAACGCCGATGGCGCGCCCGGGTACTACCTGCGCCCGGCGCTCTTCACCGAGACGACGAAGGCCATGCGCATCAACCGCGAGGAGATCTTCGGCCCGGTGGTGAGCGTGATCCGCGCGAAGGACTACGAGGAGGCGCTGGCGCTCGCCAACGACACGGAGTTCGGCCTGTCCGCCGGCATCGCCACCACGTCCCTGAAGCACGCCACGCACTTCAAGCGGCACGTGCAGGCCGGCATGGTGATGGTGAACCTGCCCACGGCGGGCGTGGACTACCACGTGCCCTTCGGCGGGCGCAAGGGCAGCAGCTACGGCCCGCGCGAGCAGGGGCGCTATGCCGCCGAGTTCTACACCACGGTGAAGACGGCCTATACGCAGGCCTGAGCCCCCACCTGAGCACTCGGGTCGCGCAGCCCGCGCCCCGCCCCCAATCACCACACGAGGAGAAGCCCCATGTCCCTGTCCCGTCGTCACGTCCTGCGTGGCGCTGCAGCAGCCACGGCCGCCGTTGCCGCACCCAGCCTGCTGGCGCAGTCGGCCACCTGGCCCAGCAAGCCGATCCGCATCGTCGTGCCCTACCCGCCCGGCGGGTCGTCGGACATCATCGCGCGTTCGATCAGCACGCTGCTGGGTGACAGCCTGAAGCAGTCGGTGATCGTGGAGAACAAGGCGGGCGCCAACGGCAACCTGGGCACGGACTTCGTGGCCAAGTCGGCCGCCGACGGCCACACCTTCCTGCTGTGCGATGTGGGCGCGCTGGCGATCACACCCTCGGTCTACTCGAAGCTGCCGTTCGACCCCGTGAAGGACCTGCGGGGCGTGACCATGCTGGCGTACTCGCCGCACCTGCTGGTGGTGCACCCCTCGGTGCCGGCGAACAACCTGCAGGAGCTGATCGCGCTGTCGAAGACGCGCGACCTGAACTTTGCCGTCACCGCGACCGGCAGCGCGCCGCACCTGGCCGGCGTCGCCCTGCAGCGCGCAGTGAACGCGCGCTGGCAGTACATCCCGTACAAGGGCGGCATCCAGGCCATCCAGGACACCGTGGGCGGCCAGACCCAGGTGCTGATGAACGGCATGCTGGCCACGCTGCCGCACGTGCAGAGTGGCAAGCTCAAGATGCTGGGCGTCTCCAAGAAGACGCGCATGCCGTTGATCGGCGCCACGCCCACCATCGCCGAACAGGGCGTGAAGGACTTCGAGTCCGGCACCTGGCAGGGCGTGCTGGTGCCGCGCGCCACGCCGGATGCAGTGGTGCAGAAGCTCAACGCCGCGCTGATCACCGCCATCCGCAGCCCCGAGGTGCGCGCGCGCCTGGCCGGCCAGGGCGCCGAGGTCGTCACCATGGCACCGGCCGAGCAGGACCGGTTCTATGAAGCCGAGCGCGCCAAGTGGGCGAAGGTGGTGAGCGAAGCAGGCATCAAGGTCGAGTAGTAACCTTCGCGCATGCGCCACACCGTCCTGCAAGTGATGCCCCTGCTGCCCTGGCTGCAGGAACAGCTCGACGCCACGTATGACGTGGCCCTGCTGCCGTCCGACCCCGCCGAGCAGGCCGCCTTCCTGGCCGCCCGCGCGGGCGACTTCGAGGCGCTGATCACCAATGCAGCCGTCGGGGTCGGCAATGACCTGGTGGACGCGTTGCCGAACCTGCGCGTCATCTCCAGTTTCGGCGTCGGTCTGGACAGGCTCGACGCCGCGCATGCGGCCAAGCGCGGCATTCCCATCGGCTACACGCCTGACGTGCTGAACGACTGCGTGGCCGATCTCGCCTTCGGCCTGCTGCTGGATGTGGCGCGCGGCCTGAGCCACGGCGACCGCTACGTGCGCGCCGGCCGCTGGGTGCAGCAGGCGCCCGTGGGCCTGCCGATGGGCCGGCAGGTGAGCCACGCGCGCCTGGGCATCGTAGGCCTGGGGCGCATCGGCCGCACCATCGCTCGCCGCGCCAGCGGCTTCGAGATGGACGTGCGCTACCACAGCCGGCGCCCGGTGGCCGACGTGCCCTGGACGCACGAGCCCACGCTCACGGGCCTGGCGCAGTGGTGCGACTTTCTGGTCGTGATCACGGCCGGCGGTGAGGGCACGCGGCATCTGGTCAACGACACGGTGCTGGACGCCCTGGGCCCCAAGGGCTATCTGATCAACGTGTCGCGCGGCACCGTGGTGGATGAGGCGGCGCTGGTACGCGCCCTGCAGGAGCGCCGCATCGCCGGCGCCGCGCTGGACGTGTTCGAGAACGAACCCCGCGTGCCCGAGGCGCTCTGGTCGCTCGACAACGTGGTGCTGGTCCCGCACATCGCCAGCGCCACGGTGCAGACGCGGCAGGCCATGGGCCAGCGCGTGCTGGACAACCTGGCGGCGTTCTTCGCCGGCCAGCCGCTGCCCAGCGCGGCCCCGGTCGGCTGAGCCCGCCGCGCGATCCCCGCACCGCGCGCAAAAGTCCTTCAACACCCGTACTTCTACGCACACCGGCCGGCAGGCCGGGGGCGTAACGTGTCCGTCCTGCGAACCGGACACGAAGGAGACGCCCGATGAAGGAACCCACCACCCAGGCTGAACTGGCCCTGCGCGAGGCCGCGCGCGAGTACCACCGCACCCCCACCCGCGGCAAGATCGCCGTCACGCCGACCAAGCCGCTGTCCAACCAGCGTGACCTGTCCCTGGCCTACTCGCCCGGCGTGGCCTACCCCTGCCTGGACATCCAGGCCGATCCCTCGCTGGCGGCCGACTTCACCTCGCGCGGCAACCTGGTGGGCGTGGTCACCAACGGCACGGCGGTGCTGGGCCTGGGCGACATCGGCCCGCTGGCCGGCAAGCCGGTGATGGAGGGCAAGGGCTGCCTGTTCAAGAAGTTCGCCGGCATCGACGTGTTCGACATCGAACTCGCCGAGAGGGACCCGGACAAGCTGGTGGAGATCATCGCCGCGCTGGAGCCCACGCTGGGCGGCATCAACCTGGAGGACATCAAGGCCCCCGAGTGCTTCTATGTGGAGCGCAAGCTGCGCGACCGCCTGGGCATCCCGGTGTTCCATGACGACCAGCACGGCACGGCCATCATCTCCGGCGCGGCGCTGCTGAACGGCCTGGAGCTGGTGGGCAAGCCCATCGGCGAGGTGAAGCTCGTCTCCTCCGGCGCGGGGGCCGCCGCCATCGCCTGCCTGGACCTGATGGTGGGCCTGGGCGTGTCGCCGAAGAACATCCTGGTGGTGGATTCCAAGGGCGTCATCTGGCAGGGCCGCCCCGGCGGCTATGACGAGAGCAAGGCGAAGTACGCGCAGGACACCGGCAAGCGCACGCTGGCCGACGCGGTGCAGGGCGCCGACGTCTTCCTGGGCTGCTCCGCCGCCGGCGTGCTGACGCCGGAGATGGTGACGACGATGGGCCCGAAGCCGATCATCCTGGCGCTGGCCAACCCCGAGCCCGAGATCCGGCCCGAGCTCGCCAAGGCGGCGCGGCCCGACTGCATCATCGCTACCGGGCGTTCGGACTACCCGAACCAGGTGAACAACGTCCTGTGCTTCCCGTACATCTTCCGCGGCGCGCTGGACTGCGGGGCGACCAAGATCACCGAGGCGATGAAGCTCGCCTGCGTGCGCGAGATCGCCGCCCTGGCCAAGGCCGACATCAGCGAGGAGGTGGCCAATGCCTATGCCGGCAAGGAGCTCGCCTTCGGCCCCGACTACATCATTCCCACCCCCTTCGACTCGCGCCTGATCCTGCGCATCGCACCGGCCGTGGCACGCGCGGCGGCGGAGTCGGGCGTGGCCACGCGCCCCATCGCGGACCTGGACGCCTACCGCCAGAGCCTCACGCGCTTCGTCTACCAGACCGGCATGATCATGCGGCCGGTGTTCCAGGCCGCCAAGGCCGCGGCCACCTGCCGCGTGGCCTATGCCGAGGGCGAGGACGAACGCGTGCTGCGCGCGGTGCAGCTGGCGCTGGACGAGAAGATCGCGCGGCCCATCCTCATCGGCCGGCCGGCGGTGATCGAGGCGCGCATCGCCAAGGCGGGCCTGCGCATCCGGCTGGGGCACGACGTGGAATGCGTGAACCCGGAAAGTGATGCGCGGTTCCGCCAGTACTGGGAGGCGTACCACCGCCTGATGGGCCGCGATGGCGTCACGCCCGAGGCGGCCAAGGCGGCCGTGCGGCGTTCCAACACGCTGATCGGCGCGCTCTCGGTGCATCTGGGCGACGCGGACGCCATGCTCTGCGGCCTGGTCGGCCGCTTCGACCAGCACCTGGACCACGTGCACACCGTGATCGGCCGCGCCGCCGACGCGCCGGCCTTCGCCACGCTGAACGCGGTGATGCTGCCGGACCGCACCCTGTTCCTGGCTGATACCTACGTGAACGAGGAACCCGATGCGGAGCTGCTGGCCCACATCGCCCTGATGGCGGCCGAGGAGGTGCGGCGCTTCGGTCTGCCGCCCAAGGTGGCCTTTCTCTCGCACAGCAACTACGGCTCCTCCACGCGCGGTTCGGCCCGCAAGATGCGCGCGGCGCGTGACCGCTTCCGCGAGCTGGCCCCCGGCATCGAGTGCGACGGCGAGCTGCAGGGCGACGCCGCGCTGTCCGAGCCGGTCCGCCGCGCCAGCCTGATGGACAGCACCCTGAGTGGCGAGGCCAACCTGCTGATCTGCCCCAACATCGACGCCGCCAACATCCTGTTCAACGTGCTCAAGACCACCGGCGGCAGCGGCGTGACGGTGGGGCCCATCCTGCTGGGCGCGCGCTCGCCGGTGCATGTGCTCACGCCTTCGGCCACGGTGCGTCGGGTGGTGAACATGACGGCGCTGGTGGCAGCGGCCGCACACCATCAGGGCTGACGCACCACGGGCGGGCTCTCACGGGCCACCTTGCGCCCCACGACGGGGCGCAGGGTATCTCCCAGCGGCAGCGACCCCGCGGACGCACCAGAATCGGGAGCTGCCGGCGCCAAGCCTGTGCGGCGGCATCGATCTTGCTTCGCAGGCGATCGTCTTCGTCTCGTATCCGCATCCCCTGGAGTACCGCCCATGAAAAAAAGAACTTTCCTGCTGTCCGCCGCCACGCTGGCCCTGGCCGCGAGCTTCAGCGCCCACGCCCAGACCACGCCCATCAAGTTCCAGCTCGATTGGCGCTTCGAGGGGCCTGCCGCCCTGTTCCTGCAGCCCGCCGCCAAGGGCTACTTCAAGGACGCCAAGCTCGATGTGACCATCGACGCCGGCAACGGCTCCGGTGGCACCGTCACGCGCGTGGCCTCGGGCACCTATGACATGGGCTTCGCCGACCTGGCCGCGCTGATGGAGTTCCACGCCAACAACCCGGACGCGCCCAACAAGCCGGTGGCGGTGATGATGGTCTACAACAACACGCCGGCGGCGGTGATGGCGCTCAAGAAGAGCGGCATCAAGACCCCGGCCGACCTGAGCGGCAAGAAGCTCGGCGCCCCGGTCTTCGACGCCGGCCGCCGCGCCTTCCCGATCTTCTCCAAGGCTAACAGCGTGGGCAACGTGCAGTGGACGGCGATGGACCCGCCCCTGCGCGAGACGATGCTGGTGCGCGGCGACATCGACGCCATCACCGGCTTCTCGTTCACCTCGCTGCTGAACCTGGAAGCGCGCGGCGTGAAGATGGAAGACGTGGTCACGCTGCCCTACGCGGCACACGGCGTGAAGCTGTACGGCAACGTCATCATCGCCTCGCCCAAGCTGATCAAGGACAACCCGGCCGCGGTGAAGGCCTTCCTGGCGGCTTTCGCCAAGGGCGCGAAGGAGGTGATGGCCAAGCCGGATGACGCCATCCAGTACGTGAAGGCGCGCGACGGCATCATCAACACCGAGCTGGAGACGCGCCGCCTGAAGATGGCGATCGACGCCGTGGTGGCCAGCCCCGACGCCCGCGCCGAGGGCTTCGGCCAGGTGGTGCCCGGCCGCCTGGCGCTGATGGCCTCGCAGGTCTCCGACGCCTTCAACACCAAGACGCGCGTCAACCCCGACGCGGTGTGGAACGCCAGCTTCCTGCCCGGCAAGGCGGAACTGAACATCCTGCCCCCCGCCAAGAAGTGATGGCCACACCCCAGGACGGCGCCGCCCCGGGTGGCGACGCTTTCGTCCAGTTCTCCGACGTCTGGCTCGCCTACAACGACGAACTGCTGGCCGCCAACCACTTCGCGGTGGAGGCGATCGACCTGCAGGTGCGGCAGGGCGAGTTCATCGCCATCGTCGGGCCCTCAGGCTGCGGCAAGTCCACCTTCATGAAGCTCACCACCGGGCTGCGCATGCCGTCGATGGGCAAGATCACCATCGACGGGCAGCCGGTGACCGGGCCGCTCAAGATCTCCGGCATGGCATTCCAGGCGCCCTCGCTGCTGCCCTGGCGCACGACGGTCGACAACGTGCTGCTGCCGCTGGAGATCGTGGAGCCGCACCGCTCGCAGTTCAAGTCGCGCCGCGCCGAGTACGTGGAGCGTGCCCGCAAGCTGCTGCAGAAGGTGGGCCTGGGCGGCTACGAGGACAAGTTCCCGTGGCAGTTGTCCGGCGGCATGCAGCAGCGCGCGAGCATCTGCCGCGCGCTGATCCACGAGCCCAAGATGCTGCTGCTCGACGAGCCCTTCGGTGCGCTCGACGCGTTCACGCGTGAGGAGCTGTGGTGCATCCTGCGCGATCTGTGGACCGAGCAGCGCTTCAACGTGATCCTGGTCACGCACGACCTGCGCGAGTCGGTCTTCCTGGCCGATACGGTGTACGTGATGAGCAAGAGCCCCGGGCGCTTCGTGGTGCGCAGGGAGATCGACCTGCCGCGCCCGCGCGACCTGGAGATCACCTACACCAGCCAGTTCACCGACATCGTGCACGAGCTGCGCGGCCACATCGGCGCCATGCGCAAGGCGGGTGCGGAGGTGGCGCAATGAGAGGGGACCTGTCATGACCCCGGCGCAGAGACGACGCCAGATCGAGCGCTGGTCGCCGGTCATCGCCGCCGCCGGCATGCTGCTGCTGTGGCAGCTGGTGTGCTCGGTCTTCCGCATCGCCGACTACATCTTCCCCAGCCCCTGGCAGATCGGCCTGGCGATGGCGGAGTTCTTCAACCCCATCATGGAGGCGGCCTGGAAGACCTTCTGGGTCACCATGGTCGGCTTCGGCCTCTCCATCGTGGTGGGGGTGCTACTCGGCTTCCTGATCGGCTCCTCGCGGCTGATGTACGCGGCGCTCTATCCGCTGCTGGTGGCCTTCAACGCGGTGCCCAAGGCGGCCATCGTGCCCATCCTCATCGTGTGGTTCGGCATCGGCGTCGGCCCCGGCATCCTCACCGCCTTCCTGATCTCGTTCTTCCCGATCACGGTGAACATCGCCACCGGCCTGGCCACGCTGGAGCCGGAGCTGGAGGACGTGTTGCGCGTGCTGGGCGCCAAGCGCTGGGACGTGCTGGTGAAGGTGGGTCTGCCGCGCTCCATGCCGTACTTCTACGGCTCGCTGAAGATCGCCATCACGCTCGCCTTCGTGGGCACGGTGCTGGCCGAGATGACGGCCGGCGATTCGGGCATCGGCTACCTGATGCAGACCGCGGGCTCGCAGCAGCGCCTGCCGCTCGCCTTTGCCGGCCTGGTGGTGATCGGCGTGATGGCGATGGCGATGTACGAGCTGTTCAGCTACATCGAGAAGCACACCACGGCCTGGGCGCACCGCGGCTCGCAGGGCGAATGACCGACGACCAGGTGCTGCGCCACCTGGCGCGCGCGAACGCGGTGGCGCAGCGCGCGCTGGGCCTCGGCCGCCATCCCTTCGGCGCCATCCTGGTGGCACCCGACGGCGAGACGGTGCTGGCCGAGCAGGGCAATGTCGACACGGTGAACCACGCCGAGGCCGTGCTCGCACGCACCGCGGCGCTGAACTTCGCGCCCGACTACCTGTGGCAGTGCACGCTGGTGACGACGGTGGAGCCGTGCGCCATGTGCGCGGCCACGCAGTACTGGGCGAACATCGGCCGAGTGGTGTACGGCATGTCGGAGGCGCGCCTGCTCGCCCTCACCGGTAACCACGGCGAGAACCCCACGCTGGATCTGCCCTGCCGCGAGGTGTTTGCGCATGGACAGAAGGCCGTGCAGGTGATCGGGCCGGTGCCCGAGGCCGAGGCCGGCATCGCCGCGCTGCATCTCGACTTCTGGAAGTAGGAGCGGGCCCATGGGGTGGCAGGGCCGGCTGCGGCTGGACTACGCGCGGGAACAAGGGCGCAGCGTAGCCCGCTTCGCGCACGAAGGCCCGCTGCGCATCCTGCAGTCGATCTACCCAGAGGGGGATGCCGTCTGCCACAACGTGCTCGTTCATCCCCCCGGCGGGCTGGTGGGCGGCGACACGCTGGACATCTCGGTCACCGCTGCAGCCGGCAGCCACGGGCTGGTCACCACGCCCGGCGCCTCCCGCTTCTATCGCAGCGAGGGGGAGGTGGCGTTGCAGCGCACGGCGGTCCAGGTGGAAGCGGGCGCGCGGCTGGAATGGCTGCCGCTGGAGGCGATCTACTACAGCGGCTGCATGGCGCGCAATGAACTGCGCCTGAACGTCGCGCCAGGGGCCGAGCTGCTGGGCTGGGACATCGCCGCCCTGGGCCTGCCGCAGGCCGGACAGCCCTTCGTGCGCGGCAGCGTGCAGCAGCACCTGGAACTGCAGGGCGCCTGGCTGGAGCGCGGGCGCATCGACGCCGCGGACACGCGGCTGATGGATGGTCCGCTGGGCCTGGCGGGCCGCCGCTGCATGGCCACGCTCTTCTTCGCGGCCGGCAGCGACATCACGCGCGCGCGACGCGATGCGCTGCTGGATGCGGCGAGAGAGGTGATCGATGAGAGGGCGCCGCGGGCTGGCGGTGCGTCCTCGAGTGCTGACACCACGCCGGCTGCGAAGGAGACGCCCGACGGACTGATCGCTGGCGCCACCGCGCCCGGCCCGCAGGTGGTGGTCGTCCGGGCGTTGGCGCCGCTGGTGGAGCCAGCGCTGCGACTGCTCAAGGCCGTGCGCCGTGCGTGGCGACCCCTGTTGTGGGATCTGCCGCCGAGTGAGCCGCGGGGGTGGACGCTGTAGCGTGGGTAATGGGCGATCGCTGGGGTTGCGCTCCGCTCCACCCCAGCCTACGAGGAGCCCGCCACGAAGAGCCGCCACGGGGTGCCCGCCGTCCCCGTAGGCTGGCGGTGACCGAAGGGAACCCCAGCGATTTCCCTCAGCCCCACCGCCCCCACCACCAGACGCCCAGCAAACCCAGCCCCAGCAGCGAGAACAGCCAGTCGCGTCCCAGCTTCCAGCCGCCCTCGTCATCCGGCTCCAGCGCGACGAGATGCCACGCGAGCAGGTAGACCCCCAGCGCTGCGCCCAGCGCGGTCCACAGCCAGGCCGGATGCAGCCCGCCCAGCGCAAAGGCCAGCACGCCGACCGCGCCGGTGGCCAGCCCGGCCGCGCTGCACTGGCGCGCGGTGGTGGACCTCACATGCGAGAACCCGCCGCACGCCGCACAGTTCGCGAAGCGCACGTTGCCGGAGAGCCACTTGGCGATGGCGGAGATGCTCGGAGCCCCGCAGTGGGGGCAGGTGTAGGCCATGGCGCAATGGTCTCACGCCAGCCCGCCGCAGCGACAGCGCCCCTCAGATCGCCACCAGCTGCCGCACCCCGTTGGCCTCCATCTCCTTGCCCAGGCCGCGGGCGATGACTTCGCCGCGCTCCATGACCAGGTAGTCGTCGGCGAGTTCCTGCGCGAAGTCGTAGTACTGCTCCACCAGCAGGATGGCCATGTCGCCGCGGTCGGCCAGCATGCGGATGACGCGGCCGATGTCCTTGATGATGCTGGGCTGGATGCCCTCGGTGGGTTCGTCCAGCACCAGCAGCTTGGGCTTGGCGGCCAGCGCGCGGGCAATCGCCAGCTGCTGCTGCTGCCCGCCAGAGAGATCACCGCCGCGCCGGTGCAGCATCTGCTTCAAGACCGGGAACAGTTCGTACAGCTCGGTCGGGATGGGCGTGCGCGCGCTCTTGTACGCCAGGCCCATGCGCAGGTTCTCCTCCACCGTGAGGCGCGCGAAGATCTCGCGGCCCTGCGGCACGAAGCCGATGCCGGCGCGAGCGCGCTCATAGGGCGTGGTGGCCTGGATGGCCTTGCCGTCGAAGTCGATGGTGCCGGTCTTGATGGGCACGAGCCCCATCAGCGACTTCAGCAGCGTGGTCTTGCCCACGCCGTTGCGCCCGAGGATGACGGTCACCTTGCCCAGGTGCGCTTCCAGGCTGACGTCGCGCAGGATGTGCGAGCCGCCGTAGTACTGGTTGACGTTCTTGATGGAGAGCATGGTGGGCTGGTGGTGGAAGCGCTGGGGTTTCACCCCAGCCTACGGAAAACAGTGACGCACGCCGGGGAGACCCCGTAGGCTGGGGTGGAGCGAAGCGCAACCCCAGCGGTCAGCGCCCAAGGTACACCTCGATCACGCGCTCGTCGGCCTGCACCTCTTCCAGCGTGCCCTCGGCCAGCACCGAGCCCTCATGCAGCACGGTCACCTTCTCCGAGATGGTCTTGATGAAGCTCATGTCGTGCTCCACCACCATCAGCGAATGATGGCCCTTGAGCGTGAGGAAAAGCTCCGCGGTACGCGCCGTCTCCTCGTCGGTCATGCCGGCCACGGGCTCGTCCAGCAGCAGCAGCTTCGGATCCTGCATCAGCAGCATGCCGATCTCCAGCCATTGCTTCTGGCCGTGGCTCAGCTCGCCGGCGGGCCGGTCCACGCTGTCGGCCAGGTGGATGGTGCGCAGCACGTCGGCCAGGCGGTCGCTCTCGGCGCTGTCCAGCCGGAAGAACATCGAGGCCTTCACACCCTTGTCGGTCTTCAGCGCCAGCTCCAGGTTCTCGAACACGGTGAGCTGCTCGAACACCGTGGGCTTCTGGAACTTGCGGCCGATGCCCAGCTGGGCGATCTCGGCCTCCTTGTAGCGCAGCAGATCGATGGTGCTGCCGAAGAACACCGTGCCGCTGTCGGGCCGCGTCTTGCCGGTAATGATGTCCATCATCGTCGTCTTGCCCGCGCCGTTGGGGCCGATGATGCAGCGCAGCTCCCCCGGGGCGATGTCGAGCGAGAGCTTGTTGATGGCACGGAAGCCATCGAAGCTCACGCACACGTCTTCCAGGTAGAGGATGCGGCCGTGGGTGACGTCCACCTCGCCCGGCAGCACCGGGCGGGCGAATCCGGCGGCGCGCCCGCCGGATTCGGTCTTTCCGGGGGCCGCGGCAGCCTGATGTGCCGCGACTCGGCGCGCCCCCTCTTCCATGAGATCCGGCGTCATGCCGACCTCCTGAACTTGTTGATGAGCTTGCCCAGACCCTGCGGATCCCGCAGCCACCCGACGATGCCGTTCGGCAGGAACAGCGTCACCGCGATGAACAGCGCCCCCAGGAAGTAGAGCCAGAACTCGGGGGCCGTCACGGTCAGCCAGCTCTTCATGCCGTTGACCAGGAACGCGCCCACGATAGGCCCGACCAGGCTGGCCCGCCCGCCCACCGCTGCCCAGATGGCGATCTCGATGGAATTGGCGGGGCTCATCTCGCCAGGGTTGATGATGCCCACTTGCGGCACATAAAGGGCACCCGCGACCCCGCACATCATGGCGGAAATCGTCCAGATCGTGAGTTTGTACCCGATCGGGTTGTAGCCCGAGAACATGACGCGGCTCTCGGCGTCACGGATGGCCTGCAGCACGCGGCCGAACTTGCTGGCCACCAGCCAGCGCGCCAGCAGGAAGAAGCCCAGCAGCGTGCAGCCCGTCAGCACGAACAGCACCATGCGCGCCTGCGGCGTCTGGATGCTGATGCCCAGGATGCGCTTGAAGTCGGTGAAGCCGTTGTTGCCGCCGAAGCCCGTCTCGTTGCGGAAGAACAGCAGCATGGCCGCGAAGGTGAGCGCCTGCGTGATGATCGAGAAGTACACGCCCTTGATGCGCGAGCGGAAGGCGAAGTAGCCGAACACGAAGGCCACCAACCCGGGCACCGCCACCACCAGGATGCAGGTGGCGATGAAGCTGTCCGACAGCGTCCAGTGCCAGGGCAGCGCCTTCCAGTCCAGGAAGACCATGAAGTCCGGCAGGTCGCTCTTGTAGTGGCCGTCGCGGCCGATCTGGCGCATGAGGTACATGCCCATCACGTAGCCGCCCAGCGCGAAGAACAGGCCGTGGCCCAGCGACAGGATGCCGGTGTAGCCCCAGATCAGGTCCATGGCCAGCGCGCAGATGGCGAAGCACATGATCTTGCCGATCAGGCCCACCGCATAGTCGCTCAGGTGGAACACGCTGCCCTCGGGCACCAGCAGGTTGAGCACGGGCGCCACGCCGCACACCACCACCAGCGCGACCAGGAAGGCGGTCCAGCCCTTGCGGCTGAGCAGGGGCGCGGGCGCGGGCAGCACCAGCGGAATGGGCATGGGCGTCGCCCCGGCGCGGCCGGCCTGAAGCGACTGCTCGATCAGTTCGTTGGCGCGGTCCATGCTCATGCCTCCGCGCTGCGGCCCTTGACCGCGAACAGGCCCTGCGGCCGCTTCTGGATGAAGATCACGATCAGCACCAGCACCGCGATCTTGGCCAGCACCGCGCCGGCCCAGCCTTCGATGAACTTGTTCAGGATGCCCAGGCCCAGCGCCGCATACACCGTGCCGGCGAGCTGGCCCACGCCGCCCAGCACCACCACCATGAAGGCGTCCACGATGTAGGCCTGCCCCAGGTCGGGCCCCACGTTGCCGACCTGGCTGAGCGCGCAGCCGGCCAGCCCCGCGATGCCGGAGCCGAGCGCGAAGGCGTACGTGTCCACGCGCGCCGTGTGCACGCCCATGCAGGAGGCAATGGGCCGGTTCTGCGTGACGCCGCGCACGAACAGGCCCAGCCGCGTGCGGGCGATCAGGAAGGCCATGCCGGCCAGCACCGCGAACGCGAAGCCGATGATGACGATGCGGTTCCACGGCAGCTGCAGGTTGCCCATCAGCGTGACCCCGCCGCTCATCCAGCTCGGGTTCTCCACGCCCACGTTCTGCGCGCCGAACACCGTGCGCACCAGCTGCATGAGCATGAGGCTGATACCCCAGGTGGCCAGCAGCGTCTCCAGCGGGCGGCCGTAGAGGAAGCGGATCACGCCGCGCTCGAGGATGGCGCCCATCAGCGCCGAGGCCATGAAGGCCACCGGCAACGCCGCCACCAGATACCAGTCAAACGCGCCGGGCAGGTACTTCTGGAACAGCCCCTGCACCACGTAGGTGGCGTAGGCGCCGATCATCATCAGCTCGCCATGGGCCATGTTGATCACGCCCATCAGGCCGTAGGTGATGGCCAGGCCCAGCGCCACCAGCAGCAGGATGGAGCCGAGGCTGATGCCGGAGAACATGGCGCCGAGGCGCTCGCCCCACACGAGAGAGCCCTCCACCGCACGCAGCGAGGCCTGCAGCGCGGCCTTCACCTGTGCGTCCTGCTCCTCGCCCAGGCGCTGCAGCAGCAGGTTGCGCGTGGCCGGGCTGCGGCTGGCCGAGAGCGCCTGCGCCGCTTCGAGCCGGCGCGCGGTGTCGCTGCTGGTCATGAGCGCGGCGGCGCGCACCAGGCCCAGGCGCTCCTTCAGGCCGGGGTCCGTCTCGGCGGCCAGTGCCTTCTCGATCAGCGCCAGCTTGGACTCGTCCACTTCCTTCTGCAGCTCCGTCACCGCCTGGGTGCGCAGCTTGACGTCCTTGGAGAACAGCTTGAGCGCGGCCAGCGCGGTATCCAGCTCACCGCGCATGCGGTTGTTGTTGACCACGTCCTCGGCGTCCTCGGGCAACTTCACCTCGGCGCCGGTCACGGGGTCGAAGGCCTTGTCGTCCTTCACCACGAAGACCTGGTCGCCCTTGAACTTGACGGCGTCATCCGACATCGCCTGGATGAATGCCGCCGTCTTGTCATCGGCGGCCGAGACGGCCTTGTTCAGCGCCTCGATGCGGGAGTCGGACTCACCCGTGGCCATGGCCCGGGCCTCGTCCGGCGTGAGCGCCTGCGCGGCCGTTGCCGCCCACAGGGCAAGCAGGATTAGGAGCTGTTTCATCTGGAAGGAGAACCTGTGGAATGGACGGCACGCCGTCCATTGCAGAGGACCCTGGCCCGCGAACCGGCCGTCGAAGACAGGCCGATCCGGGAGGCGCGCCGCGCCGGGCCGCCCCAAGCGGCCGCGCCGCCCCCGTGAGGGGGGGAAGGCGGGCGCCGCCCGCCAACGGGGGTGGGTCAAATTTTCGTCTTGCCGTCCGGCTCGTCCTTCTTCTTGTCATTGCCTTCGATGTAGGGCGACCAGGGCTTGGCCTTCACCGGGCCCGGGGTCTTCCAGACGATGTTGAACTGGCCGTCGGCCTTCACTTCGCCGATGAACACCGGCTTGTGCAGGTGGTGGTTCTTCTCGTCCATCTTGGCGGTGAAGCCGCTGGGCGCCTTGAAGGTC
>NZ_JAYRZR010000029.1:0-45104 GCF_041916345.1 Ramlibacter sp. | reverse complement strand
CGGGCGTCCGGCTTCAGACCACCTTGGCTTCGTTCTTCAGCTTGTCCACCAGCGCCGCGACATCCGGCACCTTCACGCCCGCGCCGCGCTTGGGCGGCTCGGCGACCTTCAGGGTCTTCAGGCGCGGGGCGACATCCACGCCCAGGTCGGCCGGGGTGACGGTGTCCAGCTGCTTCTTCTTCGCCTTCATGATGTTGGGCAGCGTCACGTAGCGCGGCTCGTTCAGGCGCAGGTCGGTGGTGATGACCGCGGGCGCGGCCATGGCCAGCGTCTCCAGGCCGCCATCGACTTCACGCGTGACGCGCACCTGGCCATCGGCCACCTCGACCTTGCTGGCGAAGGTGGCCTGCGGCAGGTCCGCCAGCGCGGCGAGCATCTGGCCGGTCTGGTTGCAGTCGTCGTCGATGGCCTGCTTGCCCAGGATCACGAGACCCGGCTGCTCCTTGTCGACCAGCGCCTTCAGCAGCTTGGCCACGGCCAGCGGCTGCAGCTCCACGTCGGTCTGCACCAGGATGGCCCGGTCGGCGCCGATGGCCATGGCCGTGCGCAGGGTCTCCTGGCACTGCGCGACGCCGCACGACACCGCGATCACCTCGGTGGCGGCGCCCTTTTCCTTCAAGCGCACGGCCTCCTCGACGGCAATCTCGTCGAAGGGGTTCATGCTCATCTTCACGTTGGCGATGTCCACGCCGCTGCCGTCCGACTTGACGCGGACTTTCACGTTGTAGTCCACCACGCGCTTGACGGGGACCAGGATCTTCATCTTCATCTTTGCGTTTGCTTCAGGGATCAGGAAACGGCACCCGAGCCGTATTTGCCGACCAGCAGGGCGCCGGTGTCGAAACGGGCGATGGAGTACGGCTGCAGCGAGACGTCGGGCGTCATGCCCAGGGCCTCCTGTGCCAGTACGCGGCCCACGGTCGGAGAAAGCTTGAAGCCATGGCCTGAGAAGCCATAGCCCATGACGAGCCCCTGTACCCCCGGGAGCCGGCCGAGCACGGGGTTCCAGTCCGGCGTGACGTCATAGACGCCCGTCCAGGACGATGCGAGGCCCGCGGTCTCATAAGCCGGGAATCGCGTCGCCACCTGGGCGCCGACCTCGGCGACGTAGTCCAGCGGAATGTCGCCCTGTTCCGTCTGCGAGTTCGACAGTTTCTCGCCGACCAGTCCTTCGCTCACCAGCATCTGCCGTCCGCCATAACTGCGGCAATAAAGCATGCCGGGGGACGAAAGATCCTTGAAGACCGGCATGTCGAACGTGTATGGTGCCTCGGCGCACTCCAGTGCCAGGACGGCGTGTCGCTCGGGGACGACGGGCATTGCGTGGCTGACCCATGCGGCGAGTTCGGGCGTCCAGATGTTCTGGGTGCTGACCACGGTGTCGCATGCGAAGTCGCCTGCTGTTGTCGAGACGCCCACCACCCGGCCGCCTTCCAGCACCAGGCGGTTCACGGTCACGCCCTCCTTGACCTTGACGCCGCGTCGACGCGCACCTTTGGCGAAACTGGTGGCCACCATGTAGGCATCGGCGAAGCCGGCGTCCGGCTCGAACCCGATCAGCGCGGCATCATCGAACGAGGCGATGGGCAGCAATCTGGTGGCCTGAGCCCGATCCAGGTACTCAAGCCGGACGCCCTGGCTCTCCTGTTGCTTCAGCGATGCTCGCAGAGGCTCCAGCTTGTCGTCGTCCGCGGCGCTGATGAGGTAACCGCACTTCACCAGGCCGCACGACGCCTCATCGTCATCCAGATACTCCGCGAACCGATTGAAGACATCCCACGAGCGGCGAGCCAGCTCCACGTTCTCGCGCACGGAGTAGTGCGTGCGGAGGATGCCTGATGACTGAGAGGTCGTTCCGGAGCCGACCAGATCGCGCTCGATGAGAAGAACGCTGCCAGCGCCCAGCGCTGCGAGGTGAAAGGCGACGGAGGAACCGATCACACCACCGCCGATGACGATCACATCGAATTTTTCCAAGGGACTCTCCTGCAAGGTGCAGGGAGTGTTGGTGCGCTGGTGCTGCGTGCCGCGGAGCATAAGCAAAACCAATACTCTGCAAAAACGCGGTGCCGGGAAGTCGCGCCGCGGCCAGACCGCCTAATACTTAGCATCAGTCGGACGTATGAACGAACCGGCTTGAAGTGGCGGTCCCTACGATGCGTCACGAACCTGAAACAAGCTCAGCACAAACCCCATGACGAGACCAGCGCGTTACCGCGGCATTTTCACCGCCACCTGCACCCCGATCGATGCGACGGGCCGCGTGGTGGCGTCGGTGGCGCGAGCCCATGTCGAGGCCCAGCTGGCCAGCGGCATCACGGGCCTACTGCCGATCGGTGGCACGGGCGAGTTCACCGCGCTGGATGACGCGCAGCGGATCGCGATGCTCGAGGTCACCGTGGAGGCGGCTGCTGGTCGCGTGCCCGTCGTCGCGAGCGTTCTTCATCCGGGCCTGCAGGACACCATCCGCGCTGCGCGTGACTACCTGCGCGCCGGCGCGGACTCGGTGATGATCGTCACGCCTTTCTATTCCCGGCCCACCCAGCAAGGCATGGTGGACTACTTCCGACGGGTGAGCGACGCTGTCGATGGTGACATGGTCCTCTATGAGATCCCCTACCGGACGGGTGTCTCGCTGCTGCCCGAAACGGTGGAGAGGATCGTCTCCCAGACCCGCACGGTGGCCATGAAGGCCTGCAATCCGGATCTTCACCAGCAGATGCGTGTCGCGCAGGCCGTTGGCAACCGGATCGCCATCCTGAGCGGCGAGGAGAGTGTGTTCCCACTCCACGTCGCGATGGGTGCCGTGGGCGGCATGCTGGCCAGTTCCAATCTGCTGCCGCGCGCCTGGTGCCAGATCTTCAGCCTCGCCGAGCGGGGTGATCTCACGGCTGCCATGGCGCTGCATGCTCGCCTTCAGCCGATCATCGAAGCGCTCTACAGCGAACCCAATCCCGGGCCGATCAAGGCAGCACTGCGCCTGCTCGACCTGGATCACGGCGCCGTGATCGAACCCTTGGTCCCCGCCAGCGATGCATGCGTCGAGCAGTTGCGCCAGGTCCTTAAGAACGCGCTGGACATCGAGCGCGGCCTTGCTTCCACCCTTTCCCCCCACAGCCCCTGAACAGGAGAACCCATGTCGAACCAGCCCATCCAGAATCGTGAGCGCCGCAGGGTGCTCCAAGCCATCAGCGGTGGTGCCGCCCTTGCGGTGGCAGCACCTTTCGTCATCACCCCGGGGCGCGCCCGGGCTCAGAGCGGCGGCAAGATGGTGCTCGTCAGCTATGGCGGCTCCTACCGGACCTCGGTGGAGACCGCGCTGGTCAAGCCGTTCGAGAAGGAGTTCGGCGTGCAGGTCACCGTGATCGACACGCCGGATCTGGCCAAGGTGAAGGCCCAGCAGATGACGGGCAATATCGAATGGGACGTCTTCGATGCCGTCGGTGCGCCTGGCGCCCAGGGTTCCAAGGCCGGCTACTGGGAGCCGCTTGACCCCGCGATGTTCGACGCCAAGGACATTGTCGGCGGACTCAAGAAGGACCTGGTGCCGTTCTACATGTTTGCCGGTGGCGTGGGCTGGGACCCGGCCCGGTTCGGCCCCGGCAAGGCGCCGCGCAACTTCGCCGAATACTGGGATGTGAAGAAGTTCCCCGGCATGCGGACCCTGCGCAACCGCCCCAGCGAGACGCTCGAGGCGGCCCTGCTCGCGGATGGCGTCAAGCCCAAGGATCTCTACCCGCTGGATCTCGACCGGGCGTTCAAGGCGCTTGAGCGCATCAAGCCGCACATCGGCCAATGGGTCACGGAGACGCCCCAGGCCATCACGCTGCTGGAGCGTGGCGAGGTGAACTTCAGCTACGTCTATGCATCCCGCGTCCGCACGCAGACTGGCGGCAAGTACGCGTTCAGCTTCGACCAGGCCTTGCTCGGCACGGAGTACCTCGCCGTTCTGAAGGGTGCACCGAACAAGGCCAACGCGATGAAGTTCGTGCAGTTCGCGATGCGTCCGGACCGGCAGGCCGCGCTCATGACGCTGCTGGGCAACATCCCCACCAGCCGCAAGGCGCTGCCGCTGGTGGCCGAAGACGCGCGCAAGTGGATGGGCAACGTCGACAACCCCAACAACGCCATCCTGAACGACGAGTACTGGGCCGACAAGTTCGACTCGGTCGGTCGCCGCTTCAAGGAATGGGTGCTGGCCTGACATGACCGCGAAGCCAGGGCGTGAAGCCTTCATCTACCTCGGCCCGGCGCTGCTGCTGGCCGTGCTGGTGGTGCTCGCGCCGCTGGCATTCGTGCTCTATACCAGTCTGTTCGTCCAGGGCTCGTTCAGCCTGGAGGCCTACAAGAGCCTCTGGGAGAGCGCGCTGTTCCGGCGCGCCCTGGTCACCACGTTCGAGATCAGTGCCATGGGCGCCGTGCTCAGCTTGTTGCTGGGCTATCCCGTGGCGTTGCACCTGAGTCGCCTGGCGCCGCGCCCCAGGGCCTTCTGCATGATCCTCGTGCTGGTGCCCTTCTGGACCAGCATTCTCGTCAAGAGCTATGCGTTCACGGTGCTGCTCGGCAAGGAGGGCGTCGTCAACTCGGTGCTCGTCTGGGCCTTCGGGTCAGGTGCCCAGATCCCGATGTTGTTCAACCGGGCTGGCGTGATGATCGGCATGACGAACTACCTGATTCCGTTCGTGGTCTTTCCCGTGCTGGCCAGCCTGCTGGCGATCGATCGATCAATCTATCGGGCGGTGGAGATCATGGGCGCCAAGCCGCCCACCGTGTTCTGGAAGGTGACGCTGCCGCTCAGCATGCCCGGCGTGGCATCCGCGCTCATCAGCACCTTCGTCATGGCCACAGGCTTCTTCGTCATCCCGGCACTGCTGGGTGGGCGAAAGGACCTGATGCTGGCCAACCTCGTGGACTTCTACACCCGGGAAACGCTGGACTGGAACATGGCTGCCGCGATCGGCGTCATCCTGCTGGCCATCGTCACGTTGTTCGCCGGGACCGCCATGCAGCTGCAGAAGATGCGCGGATCCGCGCGAGGAGTCTGACGATGGAAGAAGCACTCCGCAACGACAAGCTCACGCGGCGCTGGCGCCTGGTGGGTCTGATCCTGGCGATCGCCGTCTATGCGTACCTGGTCGTCCCCAGCCTGATCGTGATCCCGATCTCGTTTGGCGGGCCTGGAGGCGACCTCAGCTTTCCGCCCAAGACGCTCTCGCTGCAGCTCTATCACGAGCTCTTCACCACCGCCACCTGGATGGCCCCCGTGCTGCAGAGCCTGAAGATCGCCGCGATCGTCTGCGTCCTCGTGACCGTCGTATCGGTGCCGGCGGCGTATGCGCTCGTGCGCTTCGAGTTCCCGGGGAAGCAGCTCGCGACGGGTCTGATGATGAGTCCGGTGCTGGTGCCCGTCATCGTGCTCGCCCTCGGCATGTATCTGTACTTCTCGCGCCTGGGCTCCACGGGAACGACGCTCGCCCTGGTGCTGGGCCATGCGGTCTATGTCATTCCGTTCGTGGTCGTCACGATCGGCGCAGGTATCCGTCAGCTGGATCCGGCGATCGAGTTCGCCGCCACCATGATGGGTGCGTCGCGGTTCACGCTCTTCTTCCGTGTGGTGCTGCCGCAGCTGGTGCCTTCCATCGTCGCAGGCGCCTTGTTCGCCTTCCTTATCTCGTTCGATGAGGTCGTGATCGCCTGGTTCCTGTCGAGTGCCCAGACCACGACGCTGCCTGTGCGCATGTACAGCAGCATCCATTGGGGTGTCTCCCCGGTGATCGCTGCGGTCTCCACGTTGCTGACCGTGATGTCGTTTCTCGTCTGCCTCGTTTCCGTGCTGCTGCAGCCCCGGACCGCCCGCGAGGGCGCCCCCGATGTCCCCACGGCCAACAGCCCCCAACTCAACCCCACCTGACATGACTTCACACGACGAATCCATTGAATCCCTGCGCGAGCGCGTGGCGCTGTCCACCCAGTTTGGGTGGCTGGTGGTCAGCGCGGTCACGGCCACGCTGTATCGAGAGAAGGGCGAGCAGGCGCTGAACGACGTCTGGCGTTCGCTGATGTCGGCTGAACAGACCATCCGATTCCGTGACGCGCTCGTGAAGCTCGGCATCGAGAACGATCCGCCTGCCGTGGCAGCTGCCAAGTACCACTACTTCAGCAACTCGATCGGTGGCCTCACCATGCAGATCATCGAGGAGTCGCCGAGGAAGGCCTGGATCCGCTACATGCCGCCATGGGGGAGTTTTCCGGGGATTGCAGCCATGGCTGTGCCCAGCTCAGTTCGGCGGACCATCCTCTCGACCTGGCACCCGCGAAACGGCGAGCTGCTGGGCTGCCCGCGTCTCCGCTGGGTGGCTACGAAGTTCGTGGCCGAGGGAAATCCCTACGACGAAGGCTACTTCGAGGAGTGCGACCATGACCTGGCGCCGACGGAGCGAATGGCCATCATCCCGGTGACCCGAAGCCCGGAGTTCGACCCTGCCACCGCACCGAAGCTCGATCCGAAGGCATGGCCCGAGGCGCGTGTGCTCAAGGGCAGTCACAACTACGCGGCTGACTATGCGCTGCACTCGATCGAGGCGGTGATTCGTCTCTTCGGAGAGCAGACGGCAACCCACATCGTTCGGATGGCGATGCGGTTCCTCGCGGTGCAGTTCACCGGGCAGCTTGCCAGGCAGACCGGATGTGTGGACAAGACACCCCATGCGGTAGCGCAGATGACTGCGGCGATCCTGCGCTCATTCCGCAACGAGGTCGAGTTGGCCAGGAGGTCGGACGCGGTCACCGAACTATCCTTCCGGCAGTTCACGCCCTTCATGCCGATCGCCACCGAGGAGATGCGCGCTGCGCTGTTCGCCTTCTTCGAGATGGCCACCCGGGTCACCAGCGGGCGCTTCACCGCCCAGCGCACTTTCGATGCCGGCAAGGGTGTGGAGGTGTGGCGCTTCCAGGACCACCAGCGATGGATGCAGTGACGCCACCGCCCGGGGAGACGAACTACTTCTCCCCGTCTGACAACGTGCACAAGCTGTTGGCGGAGTGCGCACGAGCGCGTCCCGCACACGTCTATTGCAAGGCCGAAGGGGTGGAGGTCACCTATGCCGACCTTGCCGAGCGAGTGCGGGTCGCCAGCGGCATTCTCCATGCGCAGGGCCTGCGCGAGGGCATGCACGTGGCCGTGGTGCTGTCCCATCACCTCGACCATGTCATCACCTTCTTTGCGATCATGCAGATCGGCGCGGTACACGTGCCGATCAACACCGCGCTCAGGGGCATGGGCCTCGCGCACATCTTCGAGCACGCACATCCTGGCTTCCTGATCGCCGACGCCATCTATCGCGACCAGCTGCGGGAGGTGATCGACTTGCGCGGCGAGGCCATGCAGACGCTCTGGCGTGAACCTGCGATCGATGCCGGGCAGATGGACAGCGTGCTCTACGCCATCCCCGCTGCGCAGGATGCACCCGTCGCGGAACAGTCTGACACCCGGATCCGGCAGATCCTGTACACCTCCGGCACCACCGGCGCCGCGAAGGGGGTGGTGATGCCTGACCGGATGATCCGTGCGGCTGCGCTCGGCTCGATCTGGATAGGGCGCATTGCGCCGGGCAGCGTTCTGCATTTCTGGGATCCGATCTATCACGTCTTCGGCACGGAAGTGCTCGTGCTCGCGCTGATGGTGCCGGTCACGCTCGTGATGGTCCCCCGGTTCAGCGCCTCCAGGCTGTGGGACGAGGCGAGGGCTGGCGGGGTGACGCACATCCACTTCGTGGGCGGCGTCCTGCAACTGCTGATGAAGCAGCCGCCTTCGCCGGATGACCGGTCGCACGGCGTGAAGATCGCGTGGGGCGGCGGTGCGCCAGTGGAGATCTGGCGCGGCTTCGAGGAGCGATTCGGAGTGCGGATCCACGAAGGCTATGGCATGACGGAGACGTCCAGCTTCAGCACCATCAACCCGGAAGGCAAGCTCGGCTCCATCGGGACCGCTGTTCCGTACTTCGAAGTCCAGCTCGTGGACGACGCGGGTCGCCAGCCCGCCGTCGGGGAGCCGGGCGAGATCCGCGTGCGCGGACGCGAGCCGGGCGTGCTGGTCTCGCGCTACTACAACAACCCCGAGGCAACGGCCGCCGCGCTGCGCGACGGATGGCTCTACACGGGTGATCTGGCGACTCAGGATGCCGATGGCCACTTCCGGTTCCTTGGCCGCAAGAAGGACAGTCTTCGCCGTCGGGGCGAGAACGTCTCGGCCTGGGAGGTCGAGCGCGTCTTCAGCCAGCATCCTGGCGTGGAGGAATGCGCGCTCGTCGGTGTACGCAACGAGTTCGCCGACGAGGACCTGAAGCTGTTTGTCAAGCGGCGCGATCCGGCACTGACCGAGGCCGACCTGGTCACATGGGCGGAACCCCGCATGGCCGCCTTCCAGGTGCCGCGGTTCGTGAAGTTCGTGGAAGGCTTCCAGAAGACGCCGACCGAACGCATCCAGAAGCAGCATCTGTCGAAGGCAATCGACGACTGCTGGGACAGGGGGAAGTGACATGATCCAGGCCACCACCATGGCGCTCAGGACGACGTTGGAGGGTTCGGCTTCGCCGGGCCATGCAGACGGCGCCGGCGCGGAGCACAAGATGACCCATCCTTTTCGGAACGGCACCGACGTGGCCGTCCAGTTCGTTGGTGTGAGCAAGCGCTACGGCGAGTCCACCGTTCTGCACCAGCTCGACCTGAGCGTCCGAAGGGGCGAGTTCCTCACCCTCCTCGGTCCAAGCGGCTCGGGCAAGAGCACGATCCTCAATCTCATCGCTGGCGCGATATCTCCGACCACGGGGCGGGTGTTCCTGGATGGCGTGGATGTCACCGACAAGCCCTCGCGCGAGCGCGGACTCGGCATGGTGTTCCAGAACTACGCGCTCATGCCCCACATGACCGTCTTCGAGAACGTCGCCTTCCCGCTCAAGGTACGCAACTGGTCGGCTGACCAGATCCGTGCGCAGGTGGCCGCCACGCTGGACAAGGTGGGTCTGGCGAAGTTCGCGCAGCGCAAGCCGAAAGAGCTGTCGGGCGGTCAACAGCAGCGGGTGTCGATCGCGCGCTGCCTGGTCTACTCACCGTCGATCATCCTCATGGATGAACCCCTGGGCGCCCTCGACAAGAAGCTGCGTGATCAGTTGCAGGGTGAGATCAAGAGCCTGCACCGGGACATCGGCACCACCCTCATCTATGTCACGCACGACCAGGAGGAGGCCCTCAACCTGTCGGACACCATCTGTCTGATGAACCATGGCCGGGTGGAGCATCTCGGAACGCCATCGCAGCTGTACTTCGAACCGGCCAATCGGTTCACGGCCGACTTCGTGGGCGAGTCCAATATCCTCGCCGGCACGCTGCTGGAGGCCGGCGTCGTCCAGACGGGTGCCGGCACGGCTCTGCAGGTGCACAGTCGGCATCCGCAGCCGGGGGCCAAGGTGGAAGTGCTGATTCGTCCGGAGAATATCCGTGTGCTGACGCCCGGTGAGGCCACCAACGAAGAGAACGTGGTGGATGGTGAAGTGACCCAGCTGTCGTTCGTGGGGGGCCGCACGCGCGTTGAAGTGCTCGCCGCCGGGGAGCGGCTGCTGGCCTCGCGCATCTCGTCGCGCGAAGAGTCCGGCATCCAGCCGGGCCGGAAGGTGCGCCTGGCGTGGTCGAAGGCCAACTCGGTGGTGCTGGATTGACGGCCGCGGATCTCAAGGCCCTGCTGGGCGATCGCGCGGTGCTGACTGGCGAGGCAGACCAGCAGCGGTACCTGCATGACTGGCGCGACCGCCACCATGGCCGTGCGGCCTGCATCGTCCTGCCACAGTCGGTAGCCGAAGTGTCAGCCGTGCTGGCGTACTGCCATGAGAATGGGGTTCCGGTCTTCCCGCAGGGCGGCAACACCAGCGTTTGCGGCGGGTCGGTTCCCTCCGCCGATGGTCTTGGCGTTGTGATGAGCCTGGAGAGGCTGCGCCGGATTCGCGAAGTGAACCCCGCGAACAACTCGATGACGGTGGAGGCGGGTTGCGTGCTCGCGACCGTTCAGGAGGCCGCGCGCGCGGTGGATCGATACTTCCCACTCAGCCTGGGTGCCGAGGGTTCCTGTCAGATAGGCGGCAACCTCGCCACCAACGCCGGCGGGACCGGCGTCGTGCGCTACGGGAACATGCGCGATCTCGTCCTTGGCATCGAGGCGGTGCTGCCGGATGGCCGCGTGTGGAACGGCTTGCGCACGCTGCGCAAGGACAACAGCGGCTACGACTTGAAGAACCTCTTCATTGGCGCCGAAGGCACGCTGGGTGTCATCACCGCCGCAGCGTTGAAGCTGTACCCGCTGGCGCCCACGACCGTCACGGCGATGTTCTCGCTGAACCACGTGGAGGACGCCGTGGCACTCGGCGGGCGCCTTCAGAAGCGCTTTCCAGGCGAGCTGGTCGCGCTCGAGCTGATGTCTCTCTCGGAGACCGAGATCGTCTTGCGGCACATCCCCGGCAGCGCTTGTCCGCTGGGTGATCGCGGCCAATGGCAGCTGATCGTCGAGCTGACCGCGTCGGCGCCTGCTGAACAGGTGACCGACGAGCTGAGTGCCTGCGTCGAGGGCGCCGTCCAGGATGGCACGGTGCGCGATGCCGTCATTGCCACCAGCGAGAAGCAGCGACAGGCCATCTGGCACCTGCGGCACAACGTGACGGAAGCGAACAAGCGCGAGGGGATGGGCCTCACGCACGATATCGCGGTGCCCGTCTATCGCATCCCGGACTTCGTCAACCAGGCAGGTGCGATGGTGGCGCGGGCGCACCCGGGAACCACCGTGGTCATCGTCGGGCACATCGGCGATGGCAATCTCCACTACATCGTCATGGTGCCGCACGCTCAGTGGGAGGCCACCGAAGACAAGGCCGGCTGGCAGACAAGGCTGGCACAGGACCTGTATGACATCGCCATCCCCATGGGTGGCACCTTCAGTGCCGAGCATGGCATTGGGAGCCTGCACCTGCACGAGATGGCGAAGTACAAGGATCCGGTGGAGCTGGGCCTGATGTGGCAGGTCAAGCGCATGCTGGATCCACGCGGCATCATGAATCCTGGGCGGGTGCTGCCCCCCGTCGATTGAGGTCATGCCGCTTGCGACCGTGAGCGACTGGCGTGCCGCCGCACGCCGACGACTTCCGCGCTTCGCCTTTGACTACCTGGAGGGTGGCGCCGAAGATGGCCGCGCGATGGCCCGCAACGAGTCTGCGTTCGGCCGGATCGGCTTTGTGCCGCGGTCACTGGTGGACGTGGCGAATGTCGATATGACCGCCACGCTGTACGGTCAGCAACTCGCCATGCCCGTGGCGGTAGGTCCGACGGGCCTGAACGGCCTTTATCGGCCGCAAGCCGAGGAGAAGCTGGCCCGCGCCGCCGGGCGCGCCGGCCTCCCGTTTGTGCTCTCCACGGCCTCCACATCGCGCATCGAGTCCGTTCGTGCAGCAGCATGCGGCCCGCTGTGGCTCCAGCTCTATGTGCAGAACGACCGGCGGATCGCCGAGCGCTGGATGGCCAAGGCACGCTCTTGTGGCTTCAGCGTGCTGCTGATCACGGTGGACACGCCCGTGGCAGGTACGCGTGACCACTATCGACGCAATGGCTTCACGTTGCCGCTGCGCTGGACGCCTCGGCTCCTGCTCGACATTGCCCGGCACCCCCGCTGGTGCCTCTCTACAGGCGTGCACGGGATGCCGCAGATGGTGAACCTCGCTGACTGCAGCGAGCAGCGGGCCGACATCACTACCCAGGCCGCCACGATGGCGCAGGAGATGAACCGATCCCTGACCTGGACCGATCTGGCCTGGCTTCGCCGTCACTGGAACGGCCCGGTCGTGGTAAAGGGCATCGGGTGCGTCGACGATGCCAGGCTGGCCCGGCAATACGGTGCAGACGGCATCGTCCTGTCCAACCACGGCGGCCGCCAACTCGAAGATGCGCCGACGGCCATCGAGCTGCTTGCCGCAGTCGTGGATGCAGTGGGTGGGAGCATGCCGGTCCTGATGGACGGCGGCATCCGGCGCGGCAGCGCGGTCGCCAAGGCAGTGGCCCTTGGCGCCTCCGGGGTCCTGCTGGGCAGGGCGCCGCTCTATGGCCTGGCGGCAGGTGACGAAGCGGGCGCGGAAGAGGTGCTTGCCATCCTGCGTCGCGAACTGGAGGTCACGTTGCGGCTGCTCGGCCGGCCGGTGTTGCGTGAACTGGGTCGTTCAGATGTGACGCGCATCTGAACGACCCGTGGCCTGCTTCAATAGCCGGTGAAACGCCAGGGCCCTTGCGGCAGGTAGCTTTCCTTGATGACGCGCGGCGAGGTCCAGCGCAGGAGGTTCATCCACGAGCCGGCCTTGTCATTGGTCCCACTGGCACGGCCGCCACCGAACGGTTGCTGGCCGACCACGGCGCCTGTGGGTTTCGTGTTGATGTAGAGGTTGCCGGCGGCATTGCGCAGCACCCCTTCCGCCTGCAGCAGCGCGTGCCGGTCGACGCAGAAGACCGAACCGGTCAGCGCATAGTCGCTGGTCTCGTCGACCAGGCGCAGCGTTTCTTCCCATTCGGCATCCGCGTACACGAACACGGACAGGACAGGTCCGAACAGTTCGTCACGCATCAGGGCGTGACGGGGATCGGTCACCTCGATCACGGTGGGCTCGATGAACCAGCCCGGATCGGTCCAGGTTCGGCCACCATGAATCAACGTGGCTTGCGGGTCTTCCTTGGCGCCTGCGATGCGACCCGCGAGGCGCGAATGCGACGCACCGTCGATGACGGCGCCCATGAAGGTCTCCGGCAACGCGACGTCGCCGATGCGCAGTTCGGCCAGACGCTCCTGGAGTCCAACCTTCACGGCAGGCCAGAGGCTCCTGGGAACGTAGGCGCGTGAGGCCGCGCTGCATTTCTGGCCCTGGTACTCGAAGGCACCGCGGATCAGTGCGGTGACGATCTCCACGGGATCGGCAGAGGGGTGGGCCAGCACGAAATCCTTGCCGCCGGTCTCGCCCACGATGCGCGGCAAGGTGCGATAGGCGTCCACTTTTTCGCCGATGGAGCGCCAGAGCGACTTGAAGACCTGTGAGGAGCCAGTGAAGTGCAGGCCCGCGAAGTCCCTGGACTCCAGCACGACGCGGGTCGCCATGGCCGGGTCCGCGGGGATGAAGTTGATCACCCCCGGCGGCAGTCCCGCCTGCTCCAGGATCTGGAAGAACGTCCAGTTGGCCAAGGCGGACTTCTGCGACGGCTTCCAGACGCTCACATTGCCCATCAGTGCAGGGCCGCAGCACAGGTTGGCCCCGATGGCAGTGAAGTTGAACGGGCTGACCGCGTAGACGAAACCCTCCAGCGGCCGCCAGTCCGTGCGATTCATCGCGCTGGCCACGGTGAGTGGCTGCTGGGCATGAATCTTCTGCGCCTCGAACACGTTGAAGCGCATGAAGTCCATCAGCTCGCCAGCCGCATCGGGCTCGGCCTGGTCCACCGTCTTGCTCTGGCCGAGCATGGTGGCCGCCGTGATCTCGTGCCGGCGGACCTGCCCCACGATCTCGGCCGCCCGCAGGAACACACTGGCGCGCTTGTCGAACGGAAGTGCCGCCCATTCGCGAGCGGCAAGCAGTGAACTCTCAATGGCAGTGCCCACGTCTGCTGCGGAAGGGCGGTGGATGCGCGCCAGCAGGCGCCCGCGGTCATGCGGGGCCCGTACTTCCTCGACGTCGCCGGAGTAGATGCGCTTGCCGCCAATCACGGCAGGGATCTCGGCCACTTCGGTACTCGAAAGGCGCCTGTGCAACTCGGCGCGGCCTTCGGCGTGTGCCCGGTAGTCGAACTCCGGCTCATTGACCGGGCGGGGGAACTGGGGGAGTGCGTTCATGAGACGCATTGTCTGTCCCGTCTCGCCACCGAAGAGCGCCTTAAGCGCCGCTTATTCTTTGGATCAACCCGACTCGGCAGGCGTCCAGAGCACATCCTTCGGCAGTCGCAGTGCGGCTCCTATCTCGGCCGAGAGATGGCGTGCCGAGATGCGAACGAGATCGCGAACCTCGTTCGGCAGCGTGCCCAACTCACCCTGCCGGTAGGCCAGGCAGAAGGTGCGTGTCATCTCTGGATACGGGCGGCCCTGGCGCGAGAAGGAAGCCAGAGGCAGGATGCGCACCTGCGGCAGGAAGTGCCGCGATTGCCAAAGGCACAGCGGCGTGGACAGCGCGAATCCCATGCCGCTCGCGATGAGGCTCAGCAGGGGATCGGTCGCGTCAAATTCGTACGTGCGCTCCAGGGCGTCGCCACTGGCCTGCAGATACTCGTCGATCTGGGCGCCGATGAGCGACCGCGCGCTGTAGCGCATGAACTGCAAGTGGCGGCTGAGGTCGAGCAGGGAGCCCAGGCGGTCGACCTCGAAGGTGGCTGGCAGAACGACGTAGTAGCGCTCGGTGAAGAGCTGGACCCGTGTAATGCCCGGCAATGACTGGACGCTCGTCGTGACCGCGAGGTCGAGCTGCCGGCCCTCAATGGTGGACTCCAGATTGGGTGTGATGCCGGACCACATGCGAATCTGGTGTGACGAGCTGGAAAGCGCCTTGATCAGGGCGGGGCCGATCGTGGCAGCAAACGAGTCCACGCAGCCGAAGCGCACGATCATGCGCTTGGCCCGACTGACATTGCGCACGCTTTCCATCATCTGGTCGGCGCGCGTCAGCAGATCCTTGGCGTTCTCGAACAGCCGCTGCCCGGCTGCAGTGGGCTGCGCCGGCCGCGTGGAGCGGTCAAGAAGGGGCGTTGCGAATACGGTCTCCAGCTGCTTGATGCGCTGCGACACCGCGGCCTGGGAGATGTGCAGCAGACGTGCTGCCTCTGAGACGCTGCCGGTCTCGATGACGGCCACCCAGCTCGCGAGCAGCTCCCAGTCGGGACGTGCGTGCTCGTCGATCAAGTTCATGGGCCGGGCGCTGGATTAGCCGGCGAGTATATCGGCGTGCCGTGACTTGTCGGACGCAGGCAGCAGGAGGAGCCCCTCGAGGGCCCCCTCGATGCACGCGCGCACGGTGTCCGAAGCGCCCTTCGCTAGGTCCTCGCGCCAGCCGAAGGGTGGATGTTCGTCCATGTAGACGGACTGGCACATCTCCAGCTGGACCGCATGGACGCCATCCGCCGGGGTTCCGTACTTTCGTGTGATGAAGCCGCCCTTGAAGCGGCCATTGAGCACCCAGGTGAACGGGCTCGTGCGAGCCGGCTTCAAGGCGCCGGCGATGACCCGCTCATGGCAGCTTTCGCCGTCGGACGTGCCGAAGTTCAGGTCCGGAAGCTTCCCGGCGAACAACCGCGGCAGGAGGCTGGCAATGGAGTGCGCCTCCCATAGCAGCACATGGGCGTGCTCCTTGCGCAGGCGGGTCAGTTCGTGCTGCAGGGCTGCGTGGTAGGGGCGCCAGAAGACCTGTACACGCCTGGCGACCTCGGCGCTGTCGGGCTCCATGCCGGAGCGATACAGGGCCTGGCCACGGAACGTCTCGGATGGGCACAGCGATGTGGTGACCATGCCTGGGTAGAGGGACTCGCCACTCGCCGGACGATTGAGATCGATCACATAGCGGGACACGTTGGCCTGGACCACCGTGGCGTCGAGTTGCCGTGCGAAGGCATACAGGCGGTCGAGGTGCCAGTCCGTGTCGGCGAGCAGCAGCGCATCATCCGTGTAGACGTCTTTCAGATCGTCCGGGATGCGCGTTCCCAGATGCGGAATGGAGATCAGCAGCGGCGCTTGGCCGCGCCGGACTGCAAAGAGCGGGTCGGCTGTCATGTTGCCATCATCGGCGTCGAGGCACGGCCAGGCAGCGGCATCGCATCCCCTTCAAATCAGCATAAGCGCGGACGATGCGACCGGGCGCGCACTGCGATGAGGTAGGGTGCCAGGGTGCCATCGGGCGGCCATCCTGCGCTGGCGATGTCGGCCTGAAGGTCGGCTGCGCCATCAGACACCAGCACGCTGCCCTCGGGCAGCAGGTGGCTGGTCTGTTCGCCGGTCAAGCAGGCCGAGGACCCGCCCACGGCCATCAGGACCAGGGTAGAGCCGGCGAGGCCGGCCAGCCGGAGATGGGGGCCCGTGAGGATGTCCACCGCCGCGATCAAAGGCTCCACCATGACGTTGAACACGGTGGCGGGCTCACCCTGAAGCTGACAGTGCCATGGCACCTCGCCCGTGTAGCTGCAAAGTCGATGGGGCCGCATTGCCAATGTGTGTTCGTTGCGCTGCAGGAGCAGCGCGCCTCCGGCGACGACCACGGAGTGCCGGCGTGTCTGGTCGAACACTGAGAACGGTGCATCACGGGTCACCTGCGCCAGGCTGACCCGCCAGCCCGGGCCTTCAGCCAGCGGCCGCGTGGAGCCGGCACCGTTCTTCCAGGGCTGTGCCGGGATGAGATCGATTGCGAAGAGGGTCGCCATGGGCGGCTAGCTTCCATCAGACCGGCAAGCCTGCGCACAGCATCAGCCGACCTTGTGATCAGGATCACGACGGCCCTGCTCGGTGCCGCCAGCCCGAGGGCACGACTAGGCTGCAGCGCTGTACCGCTGCCAGCTTGCCTCCCATGCGCGCCCTTTGGATGATCGTCGCTTCCCTGTTGTTTGCCCTGATGGGCGTGTGCATCAAGTTCGCGGCCACCAGCTTCAGCAGCGCGGAGATGATCTTCTACCGGGGCGTGATCGGCATGCTCTTCATGTGGGGGTTCGCCCGCATGGAGGGCGTGTCCCTGCGGACGGCAGTGCCCTGGATGCATGCGTGGCGCAGCCTGATCGGTATCATCGCGCTGGGGGCGTGGTTCTATGCCATCGCGTATCTGCCCCTGGCCACGGCGAACGCGCTGAACTACATGAGCAGCATCTGGATCGCCGTCTTCGTGATCGCGGGCGCACTCATGAGCTGGATGCCCGGTCGCCGCCGCGAGGCGCCCGTCCAGGCCAGCCTGCTGCTCAGCGTGATCGCGGGCTTCGCCGGCGTGGCGCTGTTGCTGCGCCCGGAACTGCCGTCCGATCAGCTGTTCGCCGGCCTGATCGGCGTGTTGTCGAGCATTGCCGCGGCGATGGCCTACCTGCAGGTGGCAGCGCTGTCGCGATCCGGCGAGCCGGAGAGCCGCACGGTCTTCTACTTCGGGCTCGGCTGCGCGCTGGGCGGAGGCGCCTGGATGGCCGTGGCAGGCATGTCGCCACTGTCCTGGCCTGCGGCTGCCTGGCTGCTGCCGATCGGGCTGTTGGCGGCCCTGGGGCAATGGTGCATGACGCGGGCCTACTCGGATGCCACCAGCGGGGGCACGGCCATCATCGTGGCGAACCTGCAGTACACAGGCATTCTCTTCTCGGCGCTCCTCGGCGCACTGATCTTCGGCGATGAACTGTCAGCACTCGGTTGGTGCGGCATCGCCTTGATCATTGGAAGTGGCGTTGCATCCACGGCACTGCGTGTCACCTCCGCGCCGCGGAGCCCGGCGGAGGAGCACTGACGCACCGAGGGTCACCACTCAGCCCGGCCCGGCCGGGGCGCCAGGCGCTTGACCGCAGCAGGGTTGCGCGTCGTGGATGGTCAGCACATTGATACTTTCCAACGCGATCTTGGCGGAGGCTGGGTGCGCAGCACGCGGTTGTCGATTCCCGCCATCCCGATTCGTCGTGTAACGTGGGCGGATGGCCGCCCGGCTGACCCCAAGGAGATCCCGATGCGATTCATGGTGATGGTGAAGGCAACCGCCGACAGCGAGGCGGGCGTGATGCCCACGGAAGCGGAGTTCGCCGAGATGGGCGCCTTCAATGAGGCGCTGGTGAAGGCGGGCGTGATGGAGGCGGGCGAGGGTCTGCACCCGAGTTCGCGCGGCGCCCGGGTGGCTTTCTCGGGGCGGGAGCGGCGCGTGATCGACGGGCCTTTCACCGAGACGAAGGAGCTGGTGGCCGGCTTCTGGATCTGGAAGTGCGCGTCGCTGCAGGAGGCCATCGAGTGGGTGAAGAAGTGCCCGAACCCGATGCGCACCGATTCCGAGATCGAGATCCGGCAGATCTATTCGGCAGAGGACTTCGGCGACGCGCTCACGCCCGAGCTGCGCGAGCAGGAGGAGCGCCTGCGCAAGGAAGTTCAGGCGCGTGGCGCTTGAACCGCGGTCTCTTCACGCCCGGTCCCAAGGAGCCCCCAACATGACCCCCACCCTCTGCATCTGGTATGACGGCGCCGCCCTGGAAGCCGCCGAGTTCTATGCGCGCACGTTCCCGGACACCCGGGTCACGGGCGTGTTCCACGCGCCGGCCGACTACCCTTCCGGCCGCCAAGGCGGTGTCCTCACGGTGGCGTTCACGCTGATGGGCCTGTCGTGCATCGGCCTGAACGGCGGGCCGGCCTTCCCCCACACGGAGGCGTTCTCGCTCCAGATTCCCACCGAGGACCAGGCCGAGACCGACCGCCTGTGGGACGCGATCATCGACCACGGCGGGCAAGCCAGCGCCTGCGGCTGGTGCAAGGACAAGTGGGGGCTGAACTGGCAGATCACCCCGCGCGTGCTGACCGAAGGCATCGCCGACCCGGACCCCGTTGTGGCGCGTCGCGTGTTCGAGGCGATGATGCAGATGGGCAAGATCGACATCGCGGCGATCGAGGCGGCGCGGCGGGGCTGAGGGCGCCCGGGCCGCCTGTAAAGAGTATTTATGCGGGCGGCGCGGATGCCGCACAATCCGGCGTGTCCCTCTGCCGCGCCGATCCTTGACCGATAACATCACCAAAGTCCGCCGCGCCAACGCCCTGGCGCTTTACCGAGCCTGGGCACAGGACCGCATGGCCGCCGGCGATGCGGCCAAGGGCCTCGAACAGGCCTTTGCGGCGCTGATCCAGGTGTCGGCCAGCATGTGGTCGCAGATCAAGAAGGACCGGCCCATCAGCGACAAGCTGGCGCGGCAGATCGAGCACCATGCCGCGCGGCCCGCGGGCTGGCTGGACCAGCCGCATGAGGACAGCAGCGTGCCCGATGGCGCGGAGCAGCACTTCCTGGAGGTGGCGCGGGCGGCCTGGCGCGGCGCCAACGCCAAGGGCAAGCGGGATCTGCTGCGGCAGCTGCGGGCGATGGCGGGGGATTCGTCCGCCACCTGAGCGCGCATGCCTCAGGTCGGGCGCTTCGCCAGCGCCAGGTACGCGCCCAGGCCCAGCATCGTCAGGCCGGACGCGCGGGTCATCATCCGCGCGCGGCCGGCGCGCCAGGCGCTGGACCCCAGCAGCGCCTGCGCGCCGAAGACGGCCAGCACATCCACCAGCGTATTGAGCACGACGCAGAACGTGCCCAGCGCGGCGAGCTGCAGCGCGATGGGCTTACCCGGTGTCACGAACTGGGGCAGGAAGGCGAGGAAGAACAGGGCGGTCTTCACGTTCAGCAACTCGACGACGACGCCTTCGCGAAACGCGCGCCGAGGGCCTTGCGCGGTGACGTGCTCGACGGCGACGGCAGACGCCTGGCTGCGCAGCATGCGCACGCCGAGGTAGATGAGGTAGGCCGCGCCGAGATACTTCAGCAGGCTGAAGGCCAGTGCACTCTGCGCGATGACCAGCGACAGGCCCAGCGCCGCGGCCAGCACGTGCAGCATGCCGCCCAGGCCGGTGCCCAGGCACGAGGCCAGGCCCTCCTCACGGCCGCCCGCTACGGTGCGCGCCACCACATAGGCCACGCCCGGCCCCGGCGTGATGGCCAGAACGACCGCGGCGATGAAGAAGGCCAGCAGCGACATCACTCGTCCCCCGACCAGAAGCGCCGCGGCAGCCGCTCGCTGAAGGGATAGAAGCGGAAGTAGGGCCGGGCCTCGTCCAGCACGCGCGCCACGCTGGGGCGCTCGACGACACGCTCGAAGTAGCTCGCCAGGCGCGGCTGCTCGTCACCCAGCGGCACGAGCGTCGTCGCATAGAACAGCGCCGGCGCGGCCGTGCAGTCCGCCATGCTGAAGGCGTTGCCCGCCATCCACTCGCGCTCGCCGAGCCGCCGCTCCAGCAGGCCGTAGGCCGTGGTCAGCGTGGCGCTGGCCTGGGCGACCGCGAGCGCGTCGCGGTCGGCCGCGGCCCGCAGGTGATCCGCCACGATGGCCTGCATGGGCATCATCACGTACAGGTCGAGCAGCCGCTCCATCAGCCGCACCTCCAGCGCGGCCTGCGAATCCGCCGGAATCAGCGTCTGCGCGGCGCGCGCGTGACGCAGCACCAGATGCTCGATGATGATCGTCGTCTCCGGCACCACGTGGCCTTTGTCTTCCAGCAGCGGCATCTTGCCGGTGGGCCACAGCGCGACGAAGCGCGCGCGCTCCTCGGGGTCGCCCAGGTTGAGGAATCGGCCCTCGAACGGGATGCCCAGCTCGTAGAGCGCGATCAGCACCTTGTGGCAGGACGACGAGAGCGGGTGGTGGTGCAGGGTCAGGGCCATGGGGCCAAGCCTAAGGCACGCGGGCCGCCTTGTCCAAGCGGCCGCAGGCCCATCAGGCACGCTCGCGCACCAGCGCCTGCAGCCGCTCGGCGAAGCGCGGCCGCACGCCGATCTCCTCCGTCACCGGCAGACCCAGCATCTGCGCGAGCGCCTCGCGCGGCAGCTCACCGTCGCGCATCAGTGCATCGGCCACGCGGGCCAGCAGTGCCGACTGCTCCTTCAGCAGGCGCTGCGCGCGCTCGTACTGCGCGGCCAGCGTCTGCTCGATCGCGGCGTCGGTGGCAGCGATGGAGGTGTTGATCTCACAGTCTGGATCCGCGCCCACGTCGGTACGGCTCAGCCGGCCGGCAAAGCCGTGCCAGCGCACGAAGGGCGCCGCATCGGCCGTGGCCACGCGCAGGTCCTGCTCGGCGCCGGTGGTGATGGCGTCGGGGCCGAACACCAGCAGCTCCGCGGCGCGGCCGGCGAGACCGACGCAGATCATGTCCAGCACGTCGCGGCGCGACTCCGCCTTCAGCGGCATGAAGCTGTTGTAGCCGCCACTGAAGGAGGCCACGTTGATCTTCAGCTCCAGCGGCACGTGGCCCATGAGCAGGCCGTAGACGAGCGCGTGGCCGGCCTCGTGCACCGCCAGCAGCGCGCGGAAGTCCGGGTCGCTGCGCTGCTTGAGACGGTTCACGTCGAAGGGCGCGGCCAGCAGGCGCGTGTGTTCGCCCCAGCAGGCCTGCAGATGCTGCTGGTCGGGCGCGAGCGTGAGGCGCAGCCGGTCACCCGTGTCCGCGCCCTGCTCCAGCGCCCACACGCTGGCGTTGACCAGCGGCGCGCCCAGCAGGGCCTGCAGCGACGAGAACAGCGGCCGCGTGCCCTGTGCGGGGAACACGCCGTTGGAGTAGATCGCGCCGCGCACCGATGCATCCACCTCGATCTGCAGGCCGGCGCTCCTGCCGACCTCGGCGGCCTGGCGCTCGGTCTGCTGCTCGATCAGGCGCTCGTAGGTGCGCCGGTCCAGGCTCGGGTAGACCAGATGGTTGTTGCCCAGCCGCGCGATCTGCTCCGGCTTGAAGCGCTTGCCCAGTGCCTTCTTCACGTCGATCAGTGACAGGCGGCTGGTGTAGCGGTGGAAGATGTCGGCGTCGGTGTCGCAGTCCTGCACGCGCGTGGCCACGCCCCGGTACATCTCGTCCAGGTTGCCGGTCACCACGATCAGCAGGCGGCTGTAGTCGGTGGCCCATCGCTCGGGCTGCTCGCGAAAAGCCTGCAGCGCGGCCAGCACGCGATCGGCCGGCCAGGCCATCACCTCCAGCAGCGGATCGGTCAGCTTCAGGCAGCGGCGCAGCTCGCGCGCCTCATAGGGCGAGAGCGCGAAGCGGCGGCGCTTGCGGGGCTTGGCGGGCGCGGCAGCAGGCGTGGAAGCGGTGTCGTCCTCCTCGTCGTCGCTGCGCGCCTCGTCGCGGTCGTATTCGGAGCTGGCCACGGCCGACTCCAGGTCGCCCATGAACGACAGCAGCGGCGGCAGGCGCCCGTCTGACAGCAGCGCCCACACGTCCTGGTAGCGCTGCACCTTCAGCTCGTCCCCCTTCTCGTTGACGGTGCGGAAGCGCTGGAACTCGTCCAGCAGCAGGATGCCGGGCGCGCCCTCCTGCACGCCGGAGTCACCGAGCAGGCCCGAGATGCTGTCGCTCCAGTAGCCGGAGCCGTGCGAGAAGCCATCCATCTGCACCTCGACGAAGCGGTCCTGGAAGCCGAGCTTGGTGGCCAGCAGGCGCACCAGCTGCGTCTTGCCGGTGCCGGTGAGGCCCCACAGGCACACGATGACCGGCCGCTGCACGAGCTCAGGCAGCACGTACCACGCGCGCACGGTCTCGATCACGCGGTCGATGATGGAGTCGATGCCGAACAGTTCGGCCTTCAGCTCGCAGCTGATTTGCTGCAGCCGCTCGCTGCGCAGGGCGATGCGGCCGCGAAGAGTGGTTGCGTCCATGATTCTGGTTTCTTGTGGCGCGGCGCCTTGGCGGCCGCGCGGATCCACACCTGTGCACGCTCGTGCACCTCGAAAAGCAGACAGCCCCGGCTGAACGGTCGTCGGCCAGGGCTGCGGCGGGCCGCTCTGGCTGGAAGTGGCGCGCACATCCAGCCGGGGCGGCAGATGAGGCGGTGTCAGATCACGACAAGGAAGAACATGGCTTCGGCGGATCGGGTTGGAATGGAAAGAGGCGCGATTGTGCGGGGGGAGCGCGGCGTCGCGCAAGACCGTGAAGGCGAAGTGTTGCGCCGGTGAGTCACACCACCAGCCGCCCGCGCCGCTGCGCCGGCCCGACCACCGCCTCCATGCCGGCCGGGAAGCGCAGGAAGTCGGCCTCCATGCCGTCGGAGAAGATGACCCCGTGGTCGGGCATGCGCGAGCGCAGCACGAGGGGCTGCTGCGCATCGACCTGGCCATAGACCAGCGTGGCCTGCGAGCCGCGGCTGGGGAAGGGCTCGCGTACGGCATACACGAGGTGCGGCGCGTCCCAGGCCAGCGGCTGCCAGGCGTCACGGGCCGGGCCGCCCAGCGCGCCCGCGATCGCCATCGAGCCGGTGACCACGCTCTTCAGCCACGCGGTGGAGCCGAGGCCGGTGGCGACGATCAGGCCCGAGGACGATTGCGTTTCGGCCGAGCGGCCCTGGCGGATGTCGTAGAGCGCCGAGGTGTGGCTGCGCGGACCGATGAACAGGTCGTTCACGCCCAGCAGCGTCTGCCCGTCACTCAGCTTCACCTGCGCCATCGTGATCGCGCGGTCGGCGCGGCGGCCAGCCGCCACCTCGGGCAGCACCACGCGCAGGTCGGCCGGGCCGAAGGGCAGCAGCACGCCGTCCCAGCGCGCGGGCTCGGGGTTCAAGCCCAGCAATGGCTGGCCATCCAGGTACTTCAGCGTGTTGGCCACCAGGCCGTCCTGGCCCAGCGCCACCACGATGTCGCTGCCGTCGAAGACGAAGTTGGCCAGCAGCGTGCGGTCCACCATCTGCCAGCGGCCCCAGGCCTGCAGCGCCTCCACGGTGACGCGCAGGCTGGCGCTGTAGGCTTCGTCTTCGCGCAGGTAGTCACCGAAGTCCGCGCCCAGGTGCTCGATGGTGAAGCGGGCCTGCGCCAGCGTGTTGTGCCGCGCCACGATCTCCTGCAGGCGCGTGCGGCGCGTCACCAGGATCACGCGGCGCGGCAGGTTGCTGCTCACTGCGCTCTCCGCGCGCCGGCGGGTGAAGCGGCGCTGTTCATCAGCGCCTGCAGCAGATCCGGCGACACGTTGAGCTGGCCGATGCGCTCGGCCTTCTCCGCGATGCCGCCGAAGGCCTGCGCGATCAGCTGACCGGGCTGCATGCCCGCGGCGGCCAGGGCCTGCACCACCCGTGGATCGGCCTTCTCCAGTGCCTGCATCACGGCCTGCACGCGATGCGCCTCGGCCTCAGCGAGCGCGCGCGTGTTCTCGGCCTGGCTCGCCACCAGCGCCTTGCGCTCCTGCTCCAGGGCCACGTCGGCCGCCATCTGCTCGTCGCGCAGGGCGTGCTCGCGGCGCAGCAGGGCGGCGCGTGCCTCCATCTGCGCTTCCTTGATCTGGCGCTTCTTCTCCTCCACAGCCACCTCGGTGTCCAGCTCGTTCTGGCGAATGGAGCGCTCGTTCTGCACCGCCGCCATGCGGCGCTGGTAGATCGCGTCGTCCGCCGCGCGCAGACTCGCCTCGCGTGCCTCGGCTTCCAGCGCACGAGCAATGTCGGGCGTGGGGCGGATCGCGGACACCGACACGCCCAGCACCTCCAGACCCAGGGCCTGCATGCCGGGCTGCGCGGCCAGCTGCGACTGCGCGGCCTGCGCCACGGTGGCCGAGGCCTGGATGGCCTGCTTCAGGTCCAGCGCCTGGATCGCCTGCTGGATGATCACGCTGGCCTGCGTCACCACCTGGTCGCGCAGGCGCTGCGGGTCTTCCGAGGCATGGCGCCCATCGGCCAGCAGCGAGAAATCCATCAGCGCGGCCGTCTTGCGCGGGTCGCCCACGCGCCAGCTCACCTGCCCCTGCACGGTGACGGACTGGAAGTCGCGCGTGACCAGTTCCAGCATGAAGCCCACGTCCTGGCTGGCCACCGGCACCGCCACCACGGTGCTGGCCGGCGCGTAGTACAGCAGCGAGAGGCCCGCGCCCTCGCGCACCAGCCGGCCGCGGCGGAACTGCATGAGGTGGGTGGTGGGCTGGGTCTTGATGAAGTGGATGCCGAGCATGGGTTCTCCTTTCGCGGCGGGCCCTGATGGTTGCACTGTGCAACCCTTTGAGGTTGTATAGTACAACCCAATTCCAGGCTGTCAAGGAGTTCCGATGCCACGTCGTTCCGCCCCTGCCGCCGCCGGGCCCGCCGGTGACCTGAGCTTCGACCGGCCGCTGGTCACGGTGGACGTGATCATCTTCACCGTGGTCGGCGACGCCCTGCGCGTGCTGCTGGTGCGCCGGCCGGACGATGCGGCCGAGCCCTACCCGGGCCGCTGGGCGCTGCCGGGCGGCTTCGTCGACATCCATCGCGATGCGTCGCTGCAGGCCTGCGCCCTGCGCAAGCTGCGCGAGAAGACCGGCGTGGCCGCGCCCTACCTGGAGCAGCTGGGCAGCTGGGGCGGCGCCCGGCGCGACCCGCGCGGCTGGTCGGCCACGCATGCGTGGTTCGCGCTCATTGCGCCGCCCGCCGATGAGACTGCATCGCCCCAGGGCACGGCGCCCAGCGAGTGGGTGCAGGCCGATGAGGCCGCGCGCCGGCGCCTCGCCTTCGACCACGGCGAGATCCTGGCCGCGGCGTTGCAGCGCCTGCGCGGCAAGGTGGAATACACGTCGCTGCCCGCCTTCCTGTTGCCGGAACCCTTCACCCTGCCCGAGCTGCAGCGCGTGTATGAAGTGGTGCTGGGCCGCGCCCTGGACAAGAGCGCGTTCCGCAAGCGCATGCTGGACAGCGGCTTCCTGGAGGAGGTGGGCCTGGTCGATGCCCCTTCCGGCCGCGCGGCCATGGGCTACCGCGTGGTGGACCGGGAGCGGCCCGCGATCTTTCCGCGCACGTTCCGCTCAGGAGAGTAGCCCGCCGGGCTTGGCACGCCCCTTGCATCTGTTCTTGTATCCAAGATTGGATGCTCGAACATGGTGCAAGCCTCCTCCCCATCCTTGTCCGGCCCTCGCGCCGGGGCCCTCCGTCGCGAGGGGCCCGCCGCCGCCTGGATCACCGCGTTCGAGGGGCCGCTGCGCACCGCTTTCGACGGTCCGCTGTCCGGCCTGCGCTTCGCCGTCAAGGACAACATCGACGTCGCCGGCGTGCCCACCACGGCCGCCTGCCCCGGCTTCGCCTACCGCCCTGACCACCATGCCACCGTGGTGCAGAAGCTGCTCGATGCTGGTGCGGCCTGCCTGGGCAAGACCAACCTCGACCAGTTCGCCTGCGGCCTGAACGGCACGCGCTCGCCGTATGGCGAGGTGCCCAACGCCATCAACCCCGCCTACGTGAGCGGCGGCTCCAGCTCGGGCTCCGCCTACGCGGTCGCGACCGGGCAGGTGGACTTCGCGCTGGGGACGGACACCGCCGGTTCCGGTCGCGTGCCGGCCGGCCTGAACAACATCGTGGGCCTCAAGCCCTCCAAGGGCCTGATCAGCGCGCAGGGCGTGGTGCCTGCGGCGCAGAGCGTGGACTGCGTGTCCATCTTCGCGCCGACGGTGGTGCTGGCCGTGCGCGTGCTGCAGGTGGCGATGGGCCACGACATGAAGGACCCGTATTCGCGTGCGCTGAAGCTGGCGAACCGGCCGCTGCCCTTCGCCTTCCGGTTCGGCGTGCCGGACCGGCTCACCTTCTTCGGTGACTCGCTGGCGCAGGCCGCCTTCGACGAGTCCGTGCAGCGCCTGCGCGATCTCGGCGGCACGCCGGTCACCATCGACTACACGCCGCTCGCCCAGGCCGCCGCGCTGCTGTATGAAAGCGCGCTGGTGGCCGAGCGCTACGCCGCGGTGCGCAGCTTCTTCGACGGTCGCGAGCAGGACGTGATGGAGCCGGTGCGCGGCATCATCGGCGGTGGCTGCGGCCACAGCGCGGCCGACTATTGCGAGGCGCAGACGCAGCTGCGCGCGCTGGGCCAGGTGGCTGATGCGATGTGGGAACGCATCGACGTGCTGGTGGTGCCGACAGCGCCCACGCACTACACGATCGCCCAGATGCTGGCCGACCCGGTGGCGCTGAACCGCAACCTGGGCGCGTACACCAACTTCGTCAATTTGCTGGACTACGCCGCGCTGTCGGTGCCGGCCACGATGCGGCGCGACGGGCTGCCGTTCGGCATCACGCTCATTGGCCCCTGCGCGAGTGATCTGCAACTGGCGGACCTGGGGCAGCGATTCCATCACGCCACCGGCCTGCCTGTCGGTGCCACGGGGCAGCCGCTGCCGGCGCCGGAGGCGATCCCCGGCCTCGCGCCCGAGCCCACCGTGCAGGTGGCCGTCGTCGGCGCGCACCTGTCGGGCATGCCCCTGAACAGCCAGCTCACCGAGCGCGGCGCGCGCCTGCTGCGCACCACGCAGACCGCGCCCGACTACCGCTTCTATGCGCTGCCCGGCACCACGCCGCCCAAGCCCGGCCTGGTGCGCGTGCCCGCTGGCACCGGCGGCGCCGTGGCACTGGAAATCTGGGAGATGCCGGCCTGCCACTACGGCAGCTTCGTCGCGCTCATTCCCCAGCCCCTGGGCATCGGCACGCTCAAGCTGGCCGATGGCGGCACGGTGCAGGGCTTCCTGTGCGAAGCCCTGGCGACCGAAGGCGCCCAGGACATCACCGCCCTCGGCGGCTGGCGCGCCTACATGGCGCAGCGCGCGGCCGCGCCCGTTCAACCCTGACCTGTCTGGAGCATCCGATGAAGCACGCCCACCGTTCCCCGAACCGCCGCACCGTGCTGAAGGCCGCCAGCCTGACGCCGGTGGCGGCCACCGCCCTGGCCGCCGGCCAGGCCCATGCGCAGGACCGCAAGGACGTCCTGATCATGGCCAACGAGTTCGGCCCGAACATGCTGGACATCCATGGCCTGGGCGCCAACCGGCCCAGCTACGGCGTGGCCTGGAACTGCTACGACCGCCTCATGACCTACGGCCGCAAGAAGCTGCCCGACGGTTCCATGATGTACGACTACAGCAAGCTCGAGCCGGAACTCGCCGAGCGTTGGAAGATGGACGCCGACGGCATGGGCGTGACCTTCTACCTGCGCAAGGATGCGAAGTTCCATGACGGCACACCGGTCACCGCCGATGACGTGAAGTGGAGCTTCGATCGCGCGCTGGGCATGGGCGGCTTCCCCACCTTCCAGATGAAGGCCGGCTCTCTGGAGGAGCCCTCGCAGTTCAAGGTGGTGGACAAGCACACCCTGCACGTCAAGTTCATCCGCAAGGACAAGCTGTCCATGCCGGATCTGGCGGTGCCGGTCGCCTCCATCTACAACAGCACGCTGGCGAAGAAGCACGCCACCGACAAGGACCCCTGGGCCGCCGAGTGGCTGAAGACCAATGAGGCCGGCGGCGGCGCGTACAAGGTCGCGAGCTGGAAGCCGGGGCAGGAGCTGGTGCTGGAGCGCTTCGACGACTGGAAGAGCGGCCCGCTGCCGAAGATCAAGCGCATCATCCAGCGCGACGTACCCTCGGCCGGCAACCGGCGGGCGCTGCTGGCGCGCGGCGACATCGACATGACGTACTCGCTGCCGCCCAAGGACTTCAGCGATTTCGCGGGCGACAAGGGCAAGCTCAAGGTGGCCAGCCTGCCGGTGGAGAACGCGCTGTTCTACCTGGGCATGCTCACCAGCAAGCCGCCCTTCAACAACGTGAAGCTGCGTCAGGCGGTGGCCTACGCGCTGCCCTACGACAAGATCTTCGAGTCGGCCTTCTACGGCCGCGGCATCAAGATGAGCGGCGGCAGCAACGAGCCCAAGTCGCCCGTGTGGCCGATCCCGCATGGCTACAAGCAGGACATCGCGAAGGCCAAGCAGCTGATGACCGAATCCGGCGTGGCGCCTTTCGAGACCACGCTGTCCTACGACCTCGGCTCCGCCACCGTGGGCGAGCCCACCGCGATCCTGATCCAGGAGGCACTGGCGCAGATCGGCATCAAGGTCACGCTCAACAAGGTGCCGGGCGCCAACTGGCGCGCGGCGCTGCTGAAGAAGGACATGCCGATGACCATCAACCGCTTCGGCGGCTGGCTCAACTACCCGGAGTACTTCTTCTTCTGGTGCTACCACGGGCAGAACGCGGTGTTCAACACCATGAGCTACCAGAACCCGGTGATGGACAAGCTGATCACCAACGCCCGCTTCGCGGAGAGCAAGCCGCTGTACGACGGCATGGTCAAGGACATGATCAAGCTGGCCCACGAGGAGGTGCCGCGCATCCCGCTGGTGCAGCCGATGATGGACGTGGCCATGCAGCCCAACATCACCGGCTACACGTACTGGTTCCACCTGGAGCCGGACTACCGGCAGCTGGTGAAGGGCCCGGTACCCGCCTGAGCGCCTGTCATGGCCCTGCTCGTCCTCAAGCGCCTGCTGGGCGCGCTGCCGAACCTCTTCGGCATCGTGCTCATCACCTTCCTGCTCACCCGCGCGCTGCCGGGTGACCCGGCCGCGTTCTTCGCGGGTCCGGCCGGCACGCAGGAGGCGGTGGCCCAGGTGCGCGAAAAGCTGGGCCTGAACAAACCGCTGCCAGAGCAGTTCTGGATCTATCTCAAGGACCTGGCGCGTGGTGATCTCGGCCAGGCGCTCTCCACCGGCCAGCCGGTGCGGCAGGAGATCCTCACGCGGCTGCCTGCCTCGCTGGAACTGGTGCTGGCCTCGCTGGCCTTCGCGGTCGTGGTGGCGGTGCCGCTGGGCATCGCGGCCGCGCGGCGGCCCAACTCCTGGATCGACCACGCCTGCCGGCTCGTCACCACTGCAGGCGTCTCGCTGCCCACGTTCTTCACCGGCCTGCTGCTGGCCTACCTCTTCTACTTCGTGCTCGGCTGGGCGCCCTCGCCCATAGGCCGGCTCGACCCCTACCTCACCTCGCCGCCCACGGTGACCGGCCTCTACACCGTGGACGCCCTGATTGCCGGCGACGCGAAGCTGTTCGTCGCGGCAGCCAAGCAGATGATCCTGCCGGTGCTGACGCTGGGCATCTTCGTGCTGGCGCCGCTCGCTCGCATGACGCGCGCCTCGATGCTGGCCGTGCTGTCGGCCGACTTCGTACGGACCGCGCGCGCCTCGGGCCTGTCCACCGGCACCGTGCTCGTGCGCTACGCCTTTCGCAACGCGCTGCTGCCGGTGGTGACCACGCTGGGCATGGTGTTCTCGTTCCTGCTGGGCATGAGCGTGATCGTCGAGAAGGTGTTCGCCTGGCCCGGTGTCGGCTCCTTCGCGCTGGAGGCACTGGTGGCCAGCGACTACGCGCCGGTACAGGGCTTCGTGCTCACGATGGCGCTGCTCTACACCCTGCTGAACCTGGTGATCGACCTGCTGTATGTGGTGATCGATCCGCGTGTGAGGTTGGCGTCATGAGTGCCGTGGTCGACTCGGCGGGCGCCCCCACCCCGACCCTCCCCCGGGGGGGGAGGGAGGAAGGCCGAAAGACCTTCTGGTCGCACGCGAAGTACGTGCTCTCGGACAACCCGATCACGCTCTTCGCCGCCACGCTGTTCCTGCTGTTCGTGGGGGTCGCGATCCTCGGCCCCTGGATCGCGCCGTACAACCCGCTCGCCACCAACGTCGGCCCGAGCCTGCAGCCGCCGAGCCTGAAGCACTGGTTCGGCACCGATTCGCTCGGCCGCGACATCCTCTCGCGCGTGATCGTCGCCACGCGCATCGACTTCGTCATCGCGCTGTCGGCGGTGGGCGCCTCGTTCGTCATCGGCGGTCTGCTGGGCGCGTGCGCCGGCTACTTCGGCGGCTGGCTGGAGCGCATCGTCATGCGCGGCTGCGACATGGTGATGAGCTTCCCGCTCTTCGTGCTGGCCATGGGCATCGTGGCCGCCATGGGCAACTCGGTGGCCAACATCATCCTGGCCACGGCGGTGGTGAACCTGCCCTTCTACATCCGCGTGGCGCGGACCGAGGTGAATGTGCGGCGCGAGGCGGGCTTCATCGAGGCCGCGCGCCTGGCTGGCAATGGCGATGCGCGCATTCTGCTTGTGCACCTGATCCCCAACGCCATGCCGCCGATGATGGTGCAGGTGTCGCTGAACATGGGCTGGGCCATCCTGAACGCGGCCGGCCTCTCCTTCATCGGCCTGGGCGTCAGCCCGCCGGCGGCCGAGTGGGGGATCATGGTCGCGGAGGGCGCGGGCTACATCATCTCCGGCGAGTGGTGGGTGGCGCTGTTCCCTGGCGCGGTGCTGATGCTCGCCGTGTTCACCTTCAACCTGCTGGGTGACGGCCTGCGCGACCTGATCGATCCGCGGAGGCGGACATGATTCACGGTACGCACCCGTTGCTGGACGTGCAGCGGCTGTCGCTGCAGTTCCGCACCCGTGACGGCATCGTGCGGGCGCTGGAGGACGTGAGCCTCTCACTCGCCAAGGGCGAGACGGTGGGGCTGGTGGGCGAGTCCGGTTCCGGCAAGAGCGTGCTCGCGTACGCGATCCTGGGGCTCTCGGACGGCGCCGCCAAGATCACCCAGGGGCTCGCGAACTTCGACGGCCTGGACCTGATCGGCGCGAAGGAGAGCGACCTGCAGGCGATCCGCGGCCGCGAGGTCTCGATGATCTTCCAGAACCCCAAGGTGGCGCTCAACCCGATCCGCAAGGTGGGCCACCAGCTGGAGGACGTGCTGGCGCGGCACACCACGGTGACCTCGGCCGAGCGCAAGGCGCGCGCCGTGCAGTGCCTGGCCGACATGCGCATCCCCGATCCCGAGCGGCGCTACCACGCCTACCCTTTCGAGCTGTCGGGCGGGCTCTGCCAGCGGGTGATGATCGCCCTGGCGCTGGCGTGCGGCCCCAAGCTGCTGATCGCCGACGAGCCCACCACCGGCCTGGACGTGACCACGCAGGCCGCGATCATGGCGCTGATCCGCGAACAGACGGTCGGCCGCGGCATGGCCATGCTGCTCATCACGCACGACCTGGGCCTGGCGCGCCAGCAGTGCGACCGCATCGTGGTGATGCATGCCGGGCACATCGTCGAGGCCGCGCCGACCGAGGTGCTCTTCACCGCCCCGCAGCATCCGTACACGCGCCAGCTGATCGGCGCCACGCCGGTGGGGCGTGCCAGCCTGGCGGAGCTCACCGCCATCGGCGGCAGCCTGCCGGATCTGCGCCGTGCCGATCTGCCGCCGTGCCGGTTTGCGGAGCGTTGCGGGCTGCGCAGCGCGGTGTGTGACGCGCCGCTGCCGACGCAGACGCAAGGGGCTCATCTGGTGCGTTGCCATCGGGCCGAGGTGGGCGCCCCCCTCCCAGCCTCCCCCCGGAGGGGGGAGGAGCAGGATCTCCCTCTCCCTCCGGGAGAGGGTTGGGGTGAGGGCGCCCGCGTACCCACCACCACCGGGCCCACCGCATGACCGCCGCCCTGCTCGAAGTGATGGACCTCGCCAAGCGCTTCCCGGTGAAGACGCCGCAGGGCCACGGTCATCTGCATGCGGTGGATGGCGTGAGCTTCCGCATCGCCGCGGGTGAGACGGTGGGACTGGTGGGCGAATCCGGCTGCGGCAAGTCCACGCTGGTGCGGCTGCTCACGCGCACGCTGCCGCTCAGCGACGGCCAGATCCGCTTCCTGGGGCAGGACCTCGGCCTGGTCGATCCACGCAACATGCCCGAGCACAAGGCGCGGCGCGAGGTGCAGATGGTGTTCCAGGATCCGCACGAGAGCCTGAACCCGCGCTACACCGCCTTCGACACCATCGCCGAACCGCTGCGTCTGCTGGCGGGCGTGAAGGACGCCGCCGAACTGCGCCGGCAGGTGGAGGAGATCGCCGATCTCACCGGCCTGCCTCGCGTGCTGCTGCCACGCTTTCCGCACCAGCTGTCGGGCGGTCAGAAGGCGCGCGTGGGCATCGCGCGCGCCGCGGTGCTGCGGCCGCGACTGCTGGTGCTGGACGAGCCCACCGCCGCGCTCGACGTGTCGGTGCAGGTGGTCATCCTGCAGCTGCTGGCGAATCTCAAGCGCGAGCTGGGCATGAGCTTCCTGTTCGTCTCGCACGATCTCAACGTCGTGCGCCTGCTGTGCGACCGCGTGCTCGTGATGTACCTGGGCCGCATCGTCGAGAGCGGCCCCGCCGACGAGGTGTTCGCCGATCCGCGCCACCCCTACACGCGTGCGCTGATCGCCTCCATTCCCGGCGCCGGCCATGACGCCCTTGCGCACCTGCTGCCCGGTGAGCCGCAGAGCCCGATCCAGATCGCCGGCCGGCCGGTGGAGCGCTGCCGCTTCCACGGCCGTTGCCCGCACGGCCGTGCCGACTGCGAGACGCGCACGCCCGCCCTGCGCGAGGTGGGCGCCTGGCGCGAGGCGGCCTGCCACTTCACCGACGAACTCCCCGCCTTCTGACCTGCCCCATCCCATGCAAGCCGAAGACCTGATCCCCTATGTGCAGTCCGCGGCGCGCCTCAACGGCCTGACGCTGGACGCGGCCCGTGCCGCCGCGGTGGCCCAGCATCTGGCGCGAACCGCCGCCATCGCCGCCACGCTGGAAGGCGCGCCGCTGGCGCCGCATGACGAGCTGGCTGAGATCTTCCGGCCGGCGCCCTTCCCTTCGGAGGACGCGCCATGACGACTGGCCACGATGTGTTGCAGGCCATCGCGCGCGGCGAGCGCAGCGCGCGCGAAGTGTGCGAGGCCGCCATCGCCTGCATCGAGGCGACCGACGGGCAGGTCAATGCCTTCACCGGCCGCACCTTCGAGCGCGCACGGGCGGAGGCCGACCGCGTGGACGCGCTGCGCGGCAGCGGCCAGCCGCTGCCGCCGCTCGCCGGGCTGCCCTATGCGGTGAAGAACCTGTTCGACATCGAGGGCGTCACCACGCTGGCCGGCTCGAAGATCAACCGCGAGTTGCCGCCGGCACGTGAAGACGCCGTGCTGGTGCAGCGGCTGCGCGAGGCGGGTGCGGTGCTGCTGGGCGCGCTCAACATGGACGAGTACGCCTACGGCTTCACCACCGAGAACACGCACGAGGGGCCTTGCCACAACCCGCGTGACCTGACGCGCATCGCCGGCGGCTCTTCGGGCGGCAGCGGGGCAGCGGTCGCGGCGGGGCAGGTGCCCCTGACACTGGGCTCCGACACCAACGGCTCGATCCGTGTGCCGGCCTCGCTGTGCGGCGTGTGGGGCCTGAAGCCCACCTTCGGCCGCCTCTCGCGCCGCGGCAGCTACCCTTTCGTGCACAGCATCGACCACCTGGGGCCGCTGGCCGACTGCGTGGAGACGCTCGCGCTGGGCTATGACGCGATGCAAGGGCCGGATCCGCTGGACCCTGGCTGCCACGCGCTGCGCGTGCAGCCGGTGATGCCGCGCCTCTGGTCCGGCGTGCAGGGCCTGCGCATCGGCGTGCTGGGTGGCTACTTCCACGACCACGCCACGCCGCCGGCCCGCGCGGCCGCGGCCCTGGCGGCGCAGACCCTGGGCACCCGGGCGGAGGTGACGTGGCCCGACGCGGCGCTGGGCCGGTCGGCGGCCTTCCTCATCACCGCCAGCGAAGGCGGCAGCCTGCACCGCGATGACCTGCGCACGCGGCCGCAGGATTTCGAGCCGCTGTCGGTGGACCGCTTCATCTCGGGCCTGCTGCAGCCGGTGGACTGGGTGCTGCGCGCGCAGCGGTATCGCCGCGTCTACCGGGACCGCGTGAACGCGCTGTTCGCCGACTGGGATCTGCTGATCGCCCCCGCCACGCCGGTGCCGGCGCCGGTGATCGGCACCGAGTGGATCGAGATCAACGGCGTGCGCCATCCCTGCCGGCCCGCAATGGGGCTGCTCACGCAGCCGGTCTCGTTCGCGGGCTGTCCGGTGGTGGCGGCACCCATGTGGCCCGAGGGCACCGGTGGCCTGCCCATCGGCGTGCAGCTGATCGCCGCGCCCTGGCGAGAGGATCTGTGCCTGCGCGCCGCGCTGGTGCTGCAGCAGGCGGGCGTGGCGAGCGCCCCCACCCCGGCCCTCCCCCAGAGGGGGAGGGAGTAGATCATGGAGATCAACCTGCCGGACGTGCTGGCCGAGGTGCAGGCCGTCTTCGATCGCTACGAGCAGGCGCTCGTCACCAATGACGTCGCCGTGCTCGACGAGCTGTTCTGGAACAGCCCGCACACCCTGCGCTATGGCGTGGGCGAGAACCTGTATGGCTACGAGGCCATCGCCGCGTTTCGCGCGGCCCGCCCTGCGCAAGGGCTGGCGCGCGAGCTGCTGCGCACCGTCATCACCACCTATGGGCGCGACGTCGCCACGGCGAACGTGGAGTTCCGGCGCGAGGGCAGCACCCGCACCGGTCGCCAGAGCCAGACCTGGCTGCGCACGCCCGCAGGCTGGCGCGTGGTGGCGGCGCACGTGAGCCTGATGCCCGCCTGAGCACGAATCCTGCTTGTCCCTTTCCAAACCCGCGAGGAGTAGATCCATGACCCAAGCCTTCAACCGCCGCGACACCCTGAAGTCGCTCGCCGCCCTCTCGGCCTTCGGCGCCGCGCCCCTGGCCTTTGCGCAGAAGCCCATCACCGTGGGCGTCATCTACGTCGGCCCGCGCGACGACTACGGCTACAACCAGGCCCAGGCCGAGGCCGCCGCCGCGCTGAAGAAGATGCCCGGCGTGAAGGTGGTGGAGGAAGAGAACGTGCCCGAGACGGCCGCGGTGCAGAAGACCATGACCGGCATGATCGCCCAGGACGGCGCCAGCCTCGTCTTCCCCACCTCGTTCGGCTACTTCGACCCGCACATGCTGGCCGTGGCGGCCAAGTACCCCGATGCGCGCTTCGCGCACTGCGGCGGCATGTGGACCGAGGGCAAGCACCCCAAGAACACGGCCAGCTACTTCGGCTACATCGACGAGTGCCAGTACCTCAACGGCGTGATCGCCGGCCACATGAGCAAGAGCGGCAAGCTCGGCTTCATCGCCGCCAAGCCCATTCCGCAGGTGCTGCGCAACATCAACGCCTTCACCATGGGCGCGCGCTCGGTTCGCCCCACCATCACCACGCAGGTGATCTTCACCGGTGACTGGTCCATGCCGGTCAAGGAGGCCGAGGCCACCAACAGCCTGGCCGACCAGGGCGTGGACGTGTTCACCATGCACGTGGACGGCCCCAAGGTGATCGTGGAGACCGCGGCCAAGCGCGGCAAGATGGTCTGCGGCTACCACGCGAGCCAGGCCAAGCTGGCCCCCCAGGCCTACCTGACGGGTGCCGAGTGGAACTGGCTGACCGCGTACACCAACTTCCTGGAGGCCGCGCGTTCCGGCAAGCCGCACCCGAACTTCGTGCGTGGCGGCCTGAAGGACGGCTTCGTCAAGATGTCCGCCTACGGCCCGACCGTGAGTGCCGAGGCGAAGAAGAAGGCCGACGACATCAAGGCGCAGATGATGGCCGGCAAGTTCGACATCTTCAAGGGCGGCCTGAAGGACAACAAGGGCAAGGAAGTCATCGCCGCCGGCAAGTCCTTCAAGCAGACCGACCTGGAGCTGGAGAAGATGAACTACCTGGTGGAAGGGGTCATCGGCTCGATCTGAGGCGGCCATGCGCGACACGCTGAGTGACATCCTCCTGCCCGTGGGCGCCATCGCCCTGGCGCTGCTGCTGTTCGGCGTGTTCGTCGCCTTCGCCGGCGCCAGCCCGGTGGAGGCGTGGGTGATCCTCTTCAAGGGCGCGTTCGGCGACTGGTTCTCGTGGCAGAACACGCTGCAGCGCGCGGCGCCGCTGATGCTCACGGCGCTGTGCGTGGCCATCCCGGCGCGCGCCGGCCTCACCATCATCGGCGCCGAGGGCGCGCTGGTGCTGGGCGGGCTGGCCGCGGCCTGGCTGGCGCAGGCCGTGCCCGGCGCGAGCATGGTCGGCACGGTGGCGGTGTGCGCGGCCGGCGCGGTGATCGGCGGGGCCTGGATCATGGCCGCCGGCTGGCTGCGCCAGTGGCGCGGCGTGAACGAGACCATCAGCTCGCTGCTGCTGGCCTACGTGGCCATCGGCCTCTTCAAGCATCTGGTGGAAGGGCCGCTGCGCGACCCGGCCAGCCTGAACAAGCCCTCCACCCATGCGGTGGCCGAGGGTCTGCGCATCGCCGGCATCGGCGGCTCCGACGTGCACTGGGGTCTGGTGCTGGGCATCGTGGCGTGCCTCGCGGCGGCGGTCTGGTTGCGGTGGACGCCCTCGGGCTTCTCGGTCCGCGTGGTCGGCGGCAACCTGCGCGCGGCGCAACTGGTGGGCCTGCCGGCCTCGCGCCTGATCCTGCTGGCCTGTGCCCTGGGCGGCGCGGCGGCGGGGCTGGCGGGCGCGGTGGAAGTGGTGGCGGTGCACACCAGCGCCAACGCCTCGCTGATCGCCGGCTACGGCTACGCCGGCATCCTGGTGGCCTTCATCGCGCGGCAGCATCCGCTGGCGATCATCCCGGTGGCCATTCTCTTTGGCGGCTTCGGTGCGGCTGGCAGCCTGCTGCAGCGCCGCCTGGGCCTGCCCGACGCCAGCGTGCTGGTGCTGCAAGGCATTGCCTTCGTGTTGATCCTGGCGAGCGAGGCGCTGCGTGACGTGGACTGGAAGGCCGTGGCTGCCAAGCTGTCACGCTTCGGCCCTTCGGAGCCGGTGCCGCTGCCCGCGCCGGCGCCCCGGAGCGAGTCCGCATGACGGCCGACCAGATCCTCACCCTCGTCGTCGCCATCCTCGGCGGCGCCCTGCGCGTGGGCGCGCCGTTCCTGTTCGTGAGCCTGGGCGAGTGCATCACCGAGAAGGCGGGCCGCATCAACCTGGGCCTGGAGGGCGTGCTGGTGCTGTCGGCCATGGCGGCCTTCGGCGGCAGCTACCTGAGCGGCAGCGCGTGGATCGGCGTCCTGTGCGCAATGGCCGCGGGGGCCTTGCTGGCGGCGTTGCACGGCGTCCTGTGCACCTTGCCGCGCGTGAACGACGTCGCCACCGGCATCGCGCTGATGCTGCTGGGCACCGGCCTCGCCTTCTACCTGGGCAAGCCGCTGATCCAGCCGCAGGCCGCGCAGCTGCCAGCCATCGAGCTGGGCGCGTGGAGCAGCAGCCCGGCCATCCAGGCGGCGTTGCAGATCAATCCGCTGGTGCCGATCGGCGTGCTGCTGGCCGGCGGCCTTTGGTGGGCCTTCGCGCACACGCGCGCCGGCCTGCTGGTGCGCATGGCGGGCGACTCGGCGCAGGCCGCGCGCGCGCTGGGCTACTCGGTGGGCGGCATCCGCATCGCGGCCACGGCCGCCGGCGGCATGGTCGCTGGCCTGGGCGGCGCCTGCCTCACGCTGTTCTATCCCGGCAGCTGGAACGAGGGCATCTCCAGCGGCCAGGGCCTGATCGCCGTGGCGCTGGTGATCTTCGCGCGCTGGGATCCGCGGCGCTGCGTGGTGGCGGCGCTGCTGTTCGGCGGCGCCGGCGCGGTGGGGCCGGCGCTGCAGTCCGTCGGCATCAGCTGGGGCTACCACCTGTTCAACATCGTGCCCTATGTGCTGACGCTCGCCATCCTGGTGGCGAGCTGCCGGCCCGGCCAGCTGGCCGCCGGCAGCCCGGGCGAGCTTTCTTCAAGGTGAACGCAATGAGTGGATTGGGCGGACTCAACAAGTCGAAGCAGGGCGTGGTCGTGGGCCTGGTGCAACTGCAGCTGCCCGTGGTGGTGACACCGGCAGACCTGGCGGCGCAGACGGCACGCATCTGCGAACTGGTGGGCAAGGCCCGCCGCAACATGAGCACCATGGACCTGGTGGTGTTCCCGGAGTACAGCCTGCACGGCCTGTCGATGGACACCAACCCGGCGATCATGTGCTCGCTGGACGGGCCGGAAGTCGCTGCCTTCCAACGCGCCTGCGCCGAGCACCGCATCTGGGGCTGCTTCTCCATCATGGAGGCCAACCCCGGCGGCATGCCCTACAACAGCGGCCTGATCATCAACGACCAGGGCGGCATTGCGCTCTACTACCGCAAGCTGCACCCCTGGGTGCCGGTGGAACCGTGGGAGCCGGGCAACCTGGGCGTGCCGGTGTGCGACGGGCCCAACGGCAGCAAGCTCTCGCTCATCATCTGCCACGACGGCATGTTCCCCGAGATGGCGCGCGAGGCGGCTTACAAGGGCGCCGAGATCATCCTGCGCACGGCGGGCTACACCGCGCCCATCCGCCACGCCTGGAAGATCACCAACCAGTCCAACGCCTTCCAGAACCTGGCGTACACCGCCAGCGTGTGCATGTGCGGCAGCGACGGCACCTTCGACAGCATGGGCGAGGGCATGTTCTGCAGCTTCGACGGCACGGTCATGGTGTCCGGCGGCGGCCGCCCCGACGAGATCATCACCTGCGAGCTGCGGCCCGGCCTGGTGCGCGAGGCGCGCGCGGGCTGGGGCGTGGAGAACAACATCTACCAGCTCTACCACCGCGGCTACGTGGCGGTGAAGGGCGGCGCGCAGGACTGCCCCTACACCTTCATGCACGACATGGTGGCCGGGCGCTACCAGCTGCCGTGGCAGGTGGAGGTGACCGACGGCACGTCGTGCGGCTTCGCGCCGCCCACGCGCAGCTACATCGGTCCCGAGGCGCACCCGCTCGTGCCCGATGCGCAGCCCGCCTTGAAGAAGGCGGCCTGACATGACTCGCTTCGTCGCTGCGAAACCGTACCTGTGGCCCTTCGACGGCGACCTCACGCCCGCCAACACGGCGCTGGTCGTCATCGACATGCAGACCGACTTCTGCGGCATCGGCGGCTACGTGGACAAGATGGGTTACGACATCTCGCTCACCCGTGCGCCGATCGAGCCGCTGAAGACGCTGATGGCGGCGATGCGCGCGCAGGGCTTCCACCTGATCCACACGCGCGAGGGCCATCGGCCCGACCTGTCCGACCTGCCGGCCAACAAGCGCTGGCGCTCGCGGCAGATCGGCACCGGCGGCGTGGGCATCGGCGATGCAGGTCCTTGCGGCCGCATCCTGGTGCGCGGCGAGCCGGGCTGGGAGATCATCCCCGAGCTGGCGCCGCTGCCGGGCGAGGTGGTGATCGACAAGCCGGGCAAGGGCTCGTTCTGCGCGACCGACCTGGAGCTGATCCTGCACACGCGCGGCATCCGCAATCTCATCCTCACCGGCATCACCACCGACGTGTGCGTGCACACGACGATGCGCGAGGCCAATGACCGCGGCTTCGAGTGCCTGCTGCTCGCGGACTGCACGGCCGCCACGGATCGCGGCAACCACGAGGCGGCGCTGAAGATGATCACCATGCAGGGCGGGGTGTTCGGTGCGCACGCGACATCCACGCAGGTGCTGGAGGCGCTGGCGTGAAGCCCGCGCTGCATGTCGACCCCATGCCCGCGCCCACCGGTGCGATGGCACTGGAGGCACTGGAACTCACCAAGCGCTTCGGCAGCTTCACCGCCCTGGACCGCGTGAGCCTGAAGGTGGCGCCGGGCACGGTGCATGCGCTGCTGGGCGAGAACGGCGCCGGCAAGAGCACGCTGGTGAAGTGCATCGCCGGCTTCCACCGCGCGGAGGAGGGCAGCATCGTCACCGACGGCCGCGAGCAGGACATCGCCAACCCGGTCGTCGCGCGCGCGCTGGGTATCGGCATGGTCTACCAGCACTTCACCCTGGCGCCGGGCATGACGGTGGCCGAGAACCTGCTGCTGGCCGGTGGCGAGGTGCCAGCGGTGATCGACTGGCGCGCGCAGCGTGGGGCGCTCAAGACCTTTCTGGAGAGCACGCCGTTCCGGCTGGACCTGGACGCTCGGCCGATGGAGCTGGCGGCGGGCGAGAAGCAGAAGCTGGAACTGCTGAAGCAGCTCTACCTGCGGCCGCGGCTGCTGATCCTGGACGAGCCGACCTCGGTGCTCACCCCGCAGGAGGCCGACGAGGTGCTGGGCCACGTGCGCGACTTCGCGCGCGCCGGGTTGTGCACCGTGCTCATCATCACCCACAAGTTCCGTGAGGTGATGGCCTACGCGGACGATGTGACGGTGCTGCGGCGCGGCCAGGCGGTGCACCACTGCGCGGTGCGCGACACTGATCCGGCGAAGCTGGCACAGGCGATGGTGGGCGATGCAAAGGCGGCCGAAGCGGAGGCGCATGCGGATCACACGGATGTGGCGGCGACTGCGGCAGGGCCCGCTGCCGACGCGGCCTCTGCTTCGCAGCCCGCAGGCGTGGGCGAGGCCGGTCCGGCGGCGACCCCGCCGACCGCGGTGGCGACCGCCCTCGAGGTGCAAGGCCTCTCGGTGCTGGGCGACCGCGGCACGCTGGCCGTGCGCGAGCTCTCGCTGGCCGTGCGGCCGGGGGAGATCCTTGGGGTGGCCGGCGTCTCCGGCAATGGACAGCGCGAGCTGGTGGAGGCGCTGGTGGGCCAGCGCCCGCGCGCGTCCGGACAGGTGCTCGTGGCGGGCCAGCCGTATCTGGCGCGGCGCGCCGACAATCACCTGCTGAAGGTGCGCAGCCTGCCGGAAGAGCCCCTTCGCAGCGCCTGCGTCGGGCCGCTCAGCGTGGCCGAGAACATGGCGCTGCGGGACTTCGACCGTGCGCCCCTGGCGGCAGGCGGCTGGCTGCGCTTCGGGGCCTGGCGCGAGCGAGCCCGTGAATGGATCACTGCCTACGGCATCAAGACGCGCGGGGAGAACGCGCCCATCGCCAGCCTGTCGGGCGGCAACGTGCAGCGCGCCGTGCTCGCGCGTGAGCTGGCGGGCGACATCCGCGTGCTGATCGCGGCCAACCCGGTGTTCGGGCTCGACTTCGCGGCGGTGGCGGAGATCCATTCGCGCATCCGCGGCGTGCGCGAGCGCGGCGGCGGCGTGCTGCTGATCAGCGAGGACCTCGACGAACTGCTGTCGCTGGCCGACCGCATCGTGGTGATGAGCGAAGGCCGCATCGTGCATGAGGCCGACGCGGCCACGGCCGAGCGCCATGTGCTGGGTGCACACATGGGCGGCGGCCATCATGAGGCCACGCCCGAGCCCGTGACGGAGGAGGCGACGGCATGACGATCACCGTGCACGCCCAGCCCTTCGACTACGCCTTCGACCTGTCGAGCGCGGCGCTGGTCATCATCGACATGCAGCGCGACTTCGTGGAGCCGGGCGGCTTTGGCGAGACGCTGGGCAACGACGTGAGCCTGCTGCGCGCCATCATCCCGGCCTGCCAGTCGGTGCTGGCGGCCTGGCGCGCGCAGGGCGGCCTGGTGGTGCACACGCGTGAGGCGCATGCGGCCGACCTGTCGGACTGCCCGCCGGCCAAGCGCCTGCGCGGCAACCCCAGCCTGCGCATCGGTGACGAGGGGCCGATGGGGCGCATCCTCGTGGCCGGCGAGCCGGGCAACCAGATCATCCCGGAGCTGGCGCCGCGGCCGGGCGAGATCGTGCTGGACAAGCCAGGCAAGGGCGCCTTCTATGCGACGCCGCTGCAGAACCTGCTGCAGCAGGCGGGCGTGACGCACCTCGTCTTCATGGGCGTGACGACCGAGGTCTGCGTGCAGACCAGCATGCGCGAGGCCAATGATCGCGGCTATGACTGCCTGCTGCTGGAGGACTGCACCGAGAGCTACTTCCCGCAGTACAAGGCGGCGGCCGTCGAGATGATCCGTGCCCAGGGCGCCATCGTCGGGTGGACGGCCACGAGCACGCAGCTCATTGCCGCGCTGGGTGCGGCAGGTGGGCCAGGGGCCTGATCCGATGGCGACCGGCGCAGGCCTGCTGCTGGCTTAAAGTCCGCTCGTGCAAGCCACCACTGCCCGCCCCGCCCGCCCCCGCGCCAGCGCGGAGCCGCACCGCTCGCGTGCCGACGAGGTGTACGAGCAGCTCAAGCGCGACGTGGCGGAGTTCAAGCTGGTCCCCGGCGACCGCTTCACCGAGAACGAGATCAGCGAACGCCTGGGCGTGAGCCGCACGCCGGTGCGCCAGGCGCTGTTCCGCCTGCAGCAGGAAGGCTATGTGGAGGTGCTGTTCCGCAGCGGCTGGCGCGTGCTGCCGTTCGACTTCGAGCAGTTCGAGCAGCTGTATGACCTGCGCATGGTGCTGGAGACCACGGCCGTGCATCGCATCTGCACCGATGACCGCCGCGTGGACCAGGCGCTGCTGGCGCAGCTGGCGGCCATCTGGCTGGTGCCGGCCAGTGAGCGCAGCACCGATGCCGTGCAGGTGGCGCAATGGGACGAGGCCTTCCACTGCGCCCTGGTCCAGGCCGCCGGCAATGCCGAGATGGCGCGCGTGCACCGCGACGTGACCGACCGCATCCGCATCATCCGCCGGCTGGACTTCACCCAGCAGATGCGCATCGACGCCACCTACGACGAGCACGCCAAGATCCTGAAGGCCGTGCAGCGCAAGCGCGCCGATCAGGCTGCCATGCTGCTGCGCGCCCACATCGAGACCAGCCAGGCCGAGGTGCGCAAGATCACGCTGCATCAGGTGCATCTGGCGCGGGTGGGGGCGCGGGGGCGCTGACGAACTCGCGGTTTTCCAACACCTGGTCTTCGAACCAGTAATCGGCTACGCCGCGCGCTGCAGTTCGAACAGAGCGTTTTTCCAGCCGCGCCAGTCGGGCGGCGGCCCGCGCCTCCAGGTCTCTGTTGGTCTTCTTGTCCCAGCGCCCGCGCGCTGCCAAGAGGCCGGGGACGGGCTCTGCCAGAATGGGATGAGGGTCAATGGGAGGCATCCGATGAGGGACTGGCTGGGCAAGAGGGCATGGTCGCTGCTGGCGGCGTTGACGGTCATGACGTTGGCTGCTTGTGGCGGGGGCGGCGCCGACGAGGCGGCCGTCGAGATGGCTTGGCAGAAGGCGACGCTGGCCGAATTCAAGGGCCACGGCTCGTACTGGAACCCGGTGGAGCCGGGTACGGGCTTCTTTTTCGAGGCCCAGGGCAGCCTCGGCATCGCCACCTTCTACTTGTTCGAAACCAACGGCCGGCCGGTCTGGTATTCGGCGCTCGGCAGCTTCGCGGACGCAGGGGGTGGACGCTACCGCTTCAGTGGCACCTTGCTGCGGTACTCGGGTGGGCAGACCGCCAGGTCGACTGTCCCCAAGACGCCGGTGAGCACGGTGGTCGGGGCTGCAACCATCGTATTTGATGGCGACCGTGCCGAGGTCGCCCTGCCTGGCCGCAGTTTTATCGCCGAGAAGTTCTACAGGACGGGCCAGGGAACGCCCACCACCTCCATCCAGCCCGAGACCGGCATCTACTGGAACCCGGCCGAGAGCGGCCGCGGCTTCACCATGGAGGTCAACGCCAACTACCTGACCGTCGCGGTTTTCCACTACGACAGCGACGGCCAGCCCATCTGGCACCTCGTGGGCACCGAATTGCGGGAAGGCCTGGCCTCCTCGGTATTCGGCGATTTCCGCATCTTTTCGGGCGGGCAGGCGCTGACCGGGCCCTACAAGGCCCCGACCTCCACGAGGGAGGGTACCTTCAGCGTGTCGTTCATGGAATCGTGCAAGGGCAGGCTGGCCTTTTCGGGGGTCGACTTCGTTCCGGTGCAGCGCTTCGCATTCGGCTCACTCCCGGCCGGCCAGGAGTGCCGCACGCCGCCGTCAGGCCCCCGGGCCACCACCACCTTCACCGAGGTCACGCTCCAGCTGGTGACGCCCCCCTATTACGGCCTGTTGCTGTCCAAAGGCTCGACCATGCCTTCCTCCTTCAGCTTCAGCGCCAGCGGGAACATCGCCAGCCTGAACGGCCGCACCGTCTACGTGATCGTTGAAGACCCGGCAGGGCTGTTCACCTCCGAGCCGCCACGAGTGGCGCTGCGTGCATCGCCACCAGGCGCGACGGTGAGCCTGACCGGGAAGCCGCTGGCATCAGGAACCTACGCGGGCGTGCTGCGTTTCTATGCCTGCCTGGACCCGGCCTGCTCCACGCAGTTCGCCGGGTCACCCTTCCTGCAGCCCTTCAAAGTGTTCGTGCAGTGAGGCCGTGGCAGGCTTGACCCTGCGTGGAAGCCAGCACCACGCCGCTGGCCGTGGCGATGGAACGCGCAAAGGCGGCGTCCTGCTGGCTTGCTCGGTTAGGTGAACGCGATGTGGAGGCCGACCGCCCGGGCGCCGTCGGCGCGCACCCGCCCCAGCAGCTGGCCGTGCAGGCTGCGCGGAAACGGCCACTGCAGGCGCAGCTGCTGGAACGTGGGCTCATCGATGCCCAGGATCACGATGGGCTGGCTGGTCTCGCCCGGCGCCGAACACTGCCAGGTGCCGAGGCACCCAAGGGAACAGCTTACCGCCGCCCGGGGCGCCCGAGGCCGTGTCGGTGACGCTGGCATCCGAATCGGTCCGGTGGTGCGTGTATGGGCGGAGAGTCGGGAGGTGAACGCTTGCGCGACGAAACGCTGGGGTTGCGCTGCGCTTCACCCCAGCCTACGAACTCCGGGCTATGGCTGTTCCCGTAGGCTGGGGTGCAACCCCAGCGGTTTTGGGGCCCGCCCGCCGGGATGCCGCGATCACGTGCTGCCGCGCGGCGGCAGGAAGAAGCTCCTCGGCTCGCGCCGGAACCGCTGCGCGAGCAGCGCGA
>NZ_JAYRZR010000028.1:0-45854 GCF_041916345.1 Ramlibacter sp. | reverse complement strand
GTGTGGATCGCCAGGAAGGAGCCCATGCCCGAATACACGGCATGGCCGAAGCTGAGCATGCCGCCCTGCCCCAGCAGCATGTTGTAGGACAGGCAGACGATGATGGCGATGCCCATCTGGCTGAGCATCGTGTGCGACAGGCTGCTGGTGAACAGCATCGGCGCCACGATCAGCAGGGCCGCGAACAGGCCCCAGATGATCCAGCGGCCCACGTTGTAGGGCTTGAACTCGTAGTAGGCGTGGGACATGGCGTTCTATCCCTCCCGCGTGCCGAGCAGGCCCTTGGGCCGGAAGATCAGGATCAGCACCAGGAACACGTAGGGCAGGATGGGTGCGACCTGGCTGATCTTGAGCTTCCACAGCGCGTAGCCGAAGGTCTGCGAGGTCACCTCCACGCCCACCATCTTGAGCGCGCCCATCAGCGAGGCGTCGACCCCCACGGCGAAGGTCTGGATGATGCCGATCAGCAGCGAGGCGACGAAGGCGCCGGCGAGCGACCCCATGCCGCCCACCACCACCACCACGAAGATCACCGAACCCACCGTGGCGGCCATGCCGGGCTCGGTGACGAAGGCATTGCCGCCGATCACGCCCGCCAGTCCGGCCAGCGCGGCACCGCCGCCGAAGACCAGCATGAAGACGCGCGGCACGTTGTGGCCCAGGGCTTCCACCGTCTCGGGGTGGGTCAGCGCGGCCTGGATCACCAGGCCGATGCGCGTGCGGGTCAGCAGCAGCCAGATGGCCACCAGCATCAGCACCGCCACCAGCATCATGAAACCGCGGTACTTGGGAAAGGCGATGCCATGGATGTTGAAGAGCGCGCCCGTCAGCTCCGCCGGCACGCGGTAGTCCACCGAGCTCGTGCCCCAGACGAGCTGCACCATCTCCAGGATGATGAACGACAGGCCGAAGGTGATCAGCAGCTCCGGCACGTGGCCGAACTTGTGCACCCGCCGCAGCGCGTATTTCTCGAACAGCGCGCCCAGCACCGCCACGATCAGCGGCGCCAGCACCAGCGCTGGCCAGAAACCCACGAGCTGGGTGATGCTGTAGGCGAAGTACGCACCCAGCATGTAGAAGCTGGCATGCGCGAAGTTCAGCACGCCCATCATGCTGAAGATCAGCGTGAGGCCCGAGCTGAGCATGAACAGCAGCAGCCCGTAGCTGACGCCGTTCAGGAGCGAGATGGTGAAGAATTCCATGGAGAAAGGGGCTGGCGGCTGGCGGCGGGGCACGGGGTCACCCGGGCCCGGGGCCCATTCGCAGCCCCTGGACCCCGGCCCACAGACCCTGTGGGAAGCCCGGGGGCAAGCCCCGGGCGCAGCCTCAACCCGGCCGCTTCATCTGGCAGCTGGTGGGCGTGCTGGAGACGTACGGGTCCATCTGCTTGATCGGCACGAAGGTGTAGCCGGTCTTCTCGACGCTGTACTCGCCCGCCTTGGCCTTCTGCCACTTGGTGATGAACATCGACTGCTGCAGCTGGTGATCCGAAGCGCGCATGGTCACGTCGCCGGCGAAGCTCTTGATCGACAGGCCTTCCATCGCCTTGGCCACCGCCACCGGGTTGGTGGTCTTGGCCTTGGCCATCGCCGCGCTCAGCAGCTGGATGCCGTTGTAGGTGGCGAAGGTGTAGTAGTCGTCGTTGAACTTCTTCAGGAACTCCTGGCCCATCTCGCCGAGTTCACCCTTGTGGTTGGAATGGCCATAGGCCACCACATACACCTCGCTCTCGCCGCCGGCGGCCAGCGCGGTGGGCGTGCCGGTGACGCCGGCGTAGTAGGTGTACATCGGGATCTTCAGGCCGGCGTCGTTCAGCGCCTTGACCAGGAGCGTCAGGTCCTGGCCCCAGTTGCCGGTGACGATGGTGTCGGCGCCCGACTGCTTGATCTTGGCGACGTACGGCGCGAAGTCCTTCACCTGGCCGATCGGGTGCAGGTCTTCACCGGCGATCTTCACATCGGGGCGCTTGCGGGCGATGGCGTCCTTGAAGTACTTGGCGACCTGGTGGCCGTGCGAGTAGTTCTGGTTCAGCAGGTAGACGCTCTTGACCTTGGGCTGGTCCTTCATGAAGGAGGTCAGCGCCTCCATCTTCATGGAGGTGTCGGCGTCCAGGCGGAAATGCCAGAAGTCGCACTTCTCGTTGGTGAGCGACGGGTCCACCGCGGCGTAGTTGAGGTACACGACCTCCTTGCCGGGGTTGCGCTCGTTGTGCTTGGCCACGGCTTCCAGGATGGCGGTGGCGGCACCGGAGCCGTTGCCCTGGGTGACGTAGCGGAAGCCCTGGTCGATGGCGGCCTTCAGCGTGTTCAGGCTTTCCTGCGGGGAGCCCTTGTTGTCGAAGCCCACCACCTCGAACTTCACGCCGGCGACGTTCTTGCCGGAGAACCGCTCGGCGGCGTATTGCCAGCTCTTGAGCTGGTTCTGGCCGACGTTGGCGAATGGGCCCGACAGCGGATCCATGAACGCGATGCGGACGGTTTCGCCCTTCTGGGCCAGCGCGGCGCCGGAGGCGGCGACGATGGCGGACACGGCGATGGCTTTCAGCACGAACTTCATCTGGATGTCTCCTGGAGGTGATCTTCGATGGGGCGCAGGGTACAAGTATTTGTGCACCGCAACGGTCAGGGATTGCCCCTAAGGCCGCGCCACCCTATCGCCCAGGCGACAGCGCGGCGGGCCCGGCGGGCGCGGCTCAGACGCCCGGCAGCTTGTAATCCTTCAGCAGCTCGCGCAGTTTCGTCTTCAGCATCTTGCCGGTGGCGCCCAGCGGGATGGCGTCGACGAAGACCACGTCGTCGGGGATCTGCCACTTGGCGATCTTGCCCTCGTAGTGGCGCAACAGCTCCTCGCGGGTGACCTCGGCGCCGGCCTTCTTGACCACGACGACGATGGGGCGTTCGTCCCACTTGGGGTGCCGCATGCCCACGCAGGCGGCCATCTGCACGGCCGGGTGCGCCATGGCGATGTTTTCCACGTCGATGGAGCTGATCCATTCGCCGCCGGACTTGATCACGTCCTTGCTGCGGTCGGTGATCTGCATGTAGCCGTCGGCGTCGATGGTGGCCACGTCACCGGTGGGGAACCAGCCGTCGACCAGGGGGTTGCCGCCCTCGCCCTTGAAGTACTCGCGCACGATCCAGGGGCCCTTGACGTGCAGGTCGCCGTAGGTCTTGCCGTCCCAGGGCAGCTCGGCGCCGTCCTCGCCGACGATCTTCATGTCCACGCCGTAGATGGCCCGGCCCTGCTTGAGGCGGATCTTCATCTGGTCTTCCGCCGACATGGTCAGGTGCTTGTTCTTCAACGTGCACAGGGTGCCCAGCGGGCTCATCTCGGTCATGCCCCAGGCATGCAGCACCTCCACGCCGTACTCCTCGCGGAAGGCGTCGATCATCGCCGGCGGGCAGGCGGAGCCGCCGATCACCGTGCGCTTGAGGGTGGAGAAGCGCAGGCCGCCCGGCTTCATGTGGCCCAGCAGCATCTGCCAGACGGTGGGCACGCCGGCGGCGTAGGTCACGCCCTCGGCCTCGATCAGCTCGTAGACCGACTTGCCGTCCAGCGCACCGCCCGGGAACACCAGCTTGCAGCCGGTGAGCGCGGCGGAGTAAGGGATGCCCCAGGCGTTGACGTGGAACATGGGCACCACGGGCAGCACGGCGTCGCGCGCGGACAGGCACATCACGTCCGGCAGGGCCGCGGCGTAGGCGTGCAGCGTGGTGGAGCGGTGGCTGTACAGCGCCGCCTTGGGGTTGCCGGTGGTGCCGCTGGTGTAGCACATGCTGGAGGCCGAGTTCTCGTCGAACACCGGCCACTGGTAGGCGGCGGGGTGGCCGCCGATCCAGTCCTCGTAGGCCACCAGGTTGGGAATGCCGCTGTCGGCCGGCAGGCGCGAGGCGTCGCACAGCGCCACGTAGGCCTTGATGGTGGGGCACTTGGCATGCACCGCCTGCACCAGCGGCAGGAAGCTCAGGTCGAAGCACAGCACCTGGTCCTCGGCGTGGTTGGCGATCCAGGCGATCTGGTCCGGGTGCAGGCGCGGGTTGATGGTGTGCAGCACGCGGCCCGAGCCGCTCACGCCGAAGTACAGCTCCAGATGGCGGTAGCCGTTCCAGGCCAGGGTGGCCACGCGGTCCGAGAACAGCAGCTGCATCGCGTCCAGCGCATGCGCCACCTGGCGCGAGCGCCTGGCCACATCGCGCCACTGGCAGCGGTGGATGTCGCCCTCGACCCGGCGCGAGACGATCTCGCCGTCACCGTGGTGGCGCTCGGCGAAGTCGATCAGCGACGAGATCAGGAGGGGTTGGTCTTGCATCAGTCCGAGCATGGTGTCTCCAGTGAAATACAACTTGGTGCCCGCCATCGTACCCAGTCGGCGCGCAGGGGGCCTGCGAATCAGGGCCGGCAGTCTGGCCGGTGCGCGGCCAGGCCGTCAACACCTGTCGGCGCGGTGACAGACGCGCGCCTTGCCGCCGCTCGCCCGGCGCCACCATAATGCCCTCGTCGCCTGCCGGCGGCGGGGGAGCCCACGGTTCATGGAAGTGCTGCGAAAGCTCGGTCGCTACGACCTCGTTCGCATCCTCGGCAAGGGCGCGATGGGGGTGGTCTATGAGGGCCTCGACCCCAGCCTCGGCCGCCGCGTGGCCGTGAAGACCATCCTGCGCAACGCCGCGGGCGACCCCGAGACCGAGCGCACCTACGCGCAGCGCTTCGCCCAGGAGGCACGCGCGGTCGCCCGGCTGAACCACCCGCACATCGTCCAGGTCTACGACTTCGGCGTCGAGGACGACGTGGCCTACCTGGTGATGGAGTTCATCGACGGCCGCGAGCTGCGCAGCCTGTTCGAGTCCGGCGAACGCCTGCCCCTGGCCGAGGTCGTTCGGCTGATGGGCGAGCTGCTCGACGCGCTGGACTTCGCGCACGAGGCCGGCGTGATCCACCGCGACGTGAAGCCCGCCAACGTGATGCTGGACGCGCAGCGGCGCCTCAAGCTGGCGGATTTCGGCGTGGCCCGCGTGCAGGACGGCACCCAGCGCACCCAGGCCGACACCATGGTCGGCTCCCCCGCCTACATGTCGCCCGAGCAGATCTCCGGCGCCCGCATCGACCGCCGGACGGACATCTTCGCGGCTGGCATCGTGCTGCATCAGTTCCTCACCGGCGACAAGCCGTTCAAGGGCGACACGCCCTGGGCGGTGCTTGCCGCCATCGCCCAGGAGCAGCCACCGCCGCCCTCCTCGCTCGTCCCCGGCCTGCCGGCGGTCTTCGACACCGTGGTGGCCGGCGCGCTGGCCAAGGACCCGGCGGCGCGGTATCCCACCGCGAAGGCATTCGCCGCGGCGCTGCGGGCGGCTCTGGCGGGCCACCCGGCGGAGATGCCGACGGTGTTTCCGGCCGCGGCCGTGGCGGCGCGCGCGCCCGCCGCCGTCGCGCCGCCGCCCGTGGCCGCCACCTCGACCAGCGACGCCGAACTGGAGTTCTGGCGTTCGGTCCAGAGCACGGTCGACCCGGCGGAGCTGGAGGCGTACATCGCCCAGTTCCCCAACGGCACCTACAGCACGCTGGCGCGTGTGAAGCTCTCGCGCATGCGGGCCGTGCCCGGCAGCCCTGCCGATGTGACGATGCCTCCCGTGGCGACGGCGCGGCCGGCGACCACGCAGGCCGTGGACGAGCCACCGCGGCGTGGCTCGTCCAAGGCGCTGCTTGGCGCTGGCCTGGGGGCGGTGGCGCTCGTGGCGGGCGCGGCGATCTGGTGGGGCCGCGCGCCTGCACCGGCCGCCACCGCCTCGGCCACGCCGCCGGCCCCCCAGGCCGTTGCCGTCGTCCCGGTGGCGTCCGCGCCGGCGGCCCCGGTGGCCCCCGCCCCGACCCCGGCCGTCGACGAACAAGCCCGACGGGCGCTCGCCGCGGCCAGCCAGGCAGCAGCGGATCGTGCGGCAGCCGAGAAGGCGGCCGCACGCGCCGCGGCCGAACGCGAGCAGACGGCGCGTGAGGCCCGTCGCGCCGCCGAGGACAAGCTGGCCGCGGAGAAGGCCGCGGCCGCCGCCGCCGCGGAGCGCGCCGCGGCCGAACGGGTGGCCGCCGAGCGGGCGGCCGCCGAGCGTGCCGCGGCTGAACAGGCGAGCGCCCAGTCCGCCGCCCGCAGCGCCGCCGAAGCGCTGGCGGCCCGCGCCAAGGAAAGGCGTGCCGCCGCCACGGCGCCCGCTTCGGCCCCGCCGCCAGCCGCCCCGGCAGCGGCAGCCACCGAGGCCCGCTTCTTCGCGAACGAAGACACGGACTGGGGCGTTGCTCCCACCCGCGAGCCGCGCGTGAAGCCGCTGCACGCGCCAACGCCGCGAAGCCTGCCCGGCGGGCGGACCATTGCCACGCTGGATCTCAAGGCCCTGCTGCTGGCCAACCGGTCCGTGGTCGTGATCGACGTGCTGGACACCAAGGCGCGCATGACCGTGCCGGGTGCGGCCTGGATGCCGGGTGCGGGCCAGGGGCGGCTGGGCCCGCCGGCGAAGGCGGGCTTCGCCAACGCCCTGCAGGAGCTGACCGGCGGGGACCGCGGCCGCCCCCTCGTCTTCCTCTGCCTGAACGCCGAGTGCTGGCTGTCCTACAACGCCGCGCTGCACGCCATCGAGGCCGGCTACACCCAGGTGCACTGGTATCGCGGCGGCACCGACGCCTGGACGGGCGCCGGCCTGCCACGCCGCGCACCGCGCCGGATCGACTGGTAGCGACCCGCTCGCCCCGGTCGGGCGCGCCCCGGTGCTGCATGATGTGCGGCATGCTGATGCACGACGCTTCCCGGCCCGCCGTGGCCTTCCTGCAGGCGCAGCCCTGGTTCGCCGCGCTGCCGGCCGCGGACCGCGTGCGCGTGGCCGATGGCATCCAGGTGCTGAAGGCCGGCCGGGGTGAGGTGCTGCTGCGCGCCGGCGAGCCGGTGGGTGGCTGGTATGCCGTGCTCTCGGGCCTGGTGAAGATCCAGAGCCAGAACGCCGACGGCCGCCTCGCCGCCTTCCTGGGCGTGCCCGGCGGCGAGTGGCTGGGCGGTGGCTCGGTGATGAAGGACGAGCCGCGCCGCTATGACGTGATCGCCCTGCGACCGACCGAGCTGCTGTGCCTGCCCCGCGCCGAGTTCGAGCACCTGCGCCGCACCAGCCTGCCCTTCAACCACGCGTTGGCCGATCACCTCAACCTGCGCCTGGCGCAGGCCATGGCCATCATCGAGGCCGGGCGCATCCGCTCGCCCGAGCAGCGGGTGGCGCTGGCGCTCAGCCGCATGTTCTGGCACGGCCAGCGTTCGCTGGCCCTGTCGCAGGAAGAGCTGGCGGTACTTGCCGGCCTGGCCCGGCAGACGGTCAACGGCATCCTCAAGGGCTTCGAGCGGCAGGGCCTGGTGACGCTGGAGTTCGGCCGCGTGGGCATCCGTGACGAGGCGGGCCTCACGGCGCTGCTCGATGGCTGAGCCGGCGGCGGCGACCCTGCGCGCCACGCGGCTGTCCGATGCGGCGGACAATCCCGGCATGAGTGATCTCGTAGCGGAAGCGCGGCCCGATACCGCGGACACGGCCCCGGCACTGGACTGGGAGCACGCGTTCGCGGCGCTGGGCCCGGCGTTCCACACCGAACTGCAGCCCTCGCCCCTGCCCGCGCCCGTGCTGGTGAGCGGCAATGCCCGGCTGGCGTCCGAGCTGGGCCTGCCCGAAGGCTGGCTGCATGACGAGCGCACGGTGCACCAGCTCACCGGCAACCTCGTGCCCGAGGGCAGCCGGCCCATCGCCACCGTCTACAGCGGTCACCAGTTCGGTGTGTGGGCCGGCCAGCTGGGCGACGGCCGCGCCATCCTGCTGGGCGGCCTGCGCACCCCGGCGGGCGTGCAGGAGATCCAGCTCAAGGGCAGCGGCCTCACGCCCTACTCGCGCATGGGCGATGGCCGGGCCGTGCTGCGGTCCAGCATCCGCGAGTACCTGTGCTCCGAGGCGATGCATGCCCTGGGCATTCCCACCACGCGCGCGCTGGCCGTCACCAGTTCGCCTGCGCCAGTGCGCCGCGAGACGGTGGAGACCGCCGCCGTGGTGACGCGCGTGGCGCCCAGCTTCATCCGCTTCGGCCACTTCGAGCATTTCTCCGCGCGCGACCAGGTGGCCGAGCTGCGCCAGCTGGCGGATTTCGTCATCGACCGCTTCTACCCGGCCTGCCGCGAGTCGGACCGGCTGGAAGGCGACCCCTACGCCAACCTGCTGGAACAGGTGAGCGAGCGCACGGCCGCCCTGGTGGCGCAGTGGCAGGCCGCGGGCTTCTGCCACGGGGTGATGAACACCGACAACATGAGCATCCTGGGCCAGACCATCGACTATGGTCCGTTCCAGTTCCTGGATGCCTTCGTGCCCGGGCACATCTGCAACCACAGTGACGAACGCGGCCGCTATGCCTACAACCGGCAGCCGAACGTGGCGTACTGGAACCTGTTCTGCCTGGGCCAGGCGCTGCTGCCGATCATCGGCGAGCAGGAGCGCGCGCTCGCCGCTCTGGAGAGCTACAAGACCGTGTTCCCGGCGCAGCTGGAGGCCCGCATGCGCGCCAAGCTGGGCCTCACCGAGGCGCAGCCCGGCGACCGGGAGCTGATCGAGGGCGTGCTGCAGCAGCTCGCCGCCGGCGCCGTGGACTACCCCATCTTCTGGCGGCGCCTGTCGCGCGCCGTGGCCGATGATGATTTCGAGCCGGTGCGCGATCTGTTCCCGGACCGGCAAGGTTTTGACACCTGGCTGCGACAGTACCGGCAGCGGCTGCCGTCCGACCGGGCGGCCGTGGCCGCCGGAATGCTGCGCACCAACCCCAAGTGGGTGCTGCGCAACCACCTGGCGGAACTGGCGATCCGATCCGCCCGCGAGGGCGATTTCGCCGGGGTCGACACGCTGCTGCGCCTGGTCCAGGCTCCGTTCGAAGAGCATCCGGAGCATGAGGACCTGGCCGGCTTTCCGCCCGACTGGGCGTCCACGCTCGAAATCAGCTGCTCCTCATGACCTTTCCCATCCAGAAGACCGAAGCCGAATGGCGGGCCCTGCTCGCCCAGAAGGGTGCCGAGCCCGGCGCCTTCGAGATCACGCGCCATGCCGCGACCGAGCGCCCCTTCACCGGCAAGTACGAACGCGTGTGGGCCGACGGCTCCTACCACTGCATCTGCTGCGGCGCCAAGCTGTTCGACGCCGACACCAAGTTCGACGCCGGCTGCGGCTGGCCGAGCTTCTCGCTGGCGGTGCCTGGCGCCATCGCCGAACGGCGTGACACCAGCCACTTCATGGTGCGCACCGAGACCGTGTGTGCACAATGCGGGGCGCACCTGGGCCATGTGTTCCCGGACGGGCCGGCGCCCACCGGCCTGCGCTACTGCATGAACTCCGCCTCGCTCGATTTCCAGCCGGCGGACGACACCCCCAAGACCTGATGAAACTGCTGCTCGACTTCTTTCCCATCGTCCTGTTCTTCGCGGCCTACAAGCTGTGGGGGATCTACGTGGCCACCGGCGTGGCCATCGTGGCCACCATCGCGCAGATCGCGTGGCTGCGCTGGTCCACCGGCAAGGTGGAGCCCATGCAGTGGGTGAGCCTGGGCATCATCGTGGTGTTCGGCGGCGCCACCATCCTGGCCCACGACGAGACCTTCATCAAGTGGAAGCCCACGGTGCTGTACTGGCTGATGGGCGGTGCGCTGCTGGTGGGCCAGCTGTTCTTCCGCCGCAACCTGCTGAAGAGCCTGATGGGCAGCCAGCTGGAGCTGCCGGACCAGGCCTGGCGCGTCATGAACTACAGCTGGATCGGCTTCTTCGCCGTGATGGGCGTGCTCAACCTCTGGGTGGCCTATAGCTTCGACACTGACACCTGGGTCAGCTTCAAGCTGTTTGGCGGCATCGGGCTGATGCTGGTGTTCGTGGTCGCCCAGGCGCTGTACCTCAACCGCTTCATCACCGAGCCGGACAAGCCGGACGAGGCGGCCGCCAAGCCCGGCCCGGGCGAGCAGGCCTGACATGGCCGGCACCGGCATCACCGCCGAAGCGCTGCGCGCCCGCCTGCAGGCCACGCTGGCCCCGACCGAGCTGGAGGTGCTGGATGAAAGCGCCGCCCACGCCGGCCATGCGGGCGCCGACGGCACCGGCTTCGGCACCCATTTCCGGGTGCGCATCGCCTCGCCACGCTTCGAAGGCCTGGCCCGCGTGGCCCGGCACCGCCTTGTGTATGATGCGCTGCGCGAGTTTCTCGACCGCGGCCTGCATGCGCTCGCCGTCGAGACCCGCTGATCCATTCAAGCCGCTTTCCCCAGGGGAACTCCCATGAAAAAAGTCCTTCTCGCCGCCTTGGCCGCGGCCACGCTCGGCATCGCCCTGCCCGCCAGCGCCCAGAACGTCGCCATCGTGAACGGCAAGCCGGTGCCCAAGGCCCGCGTCGACATGCTGGCCATGCAGCTCGCCAAGGCCGGCCGCCCCGTGCCGCCCGAGATGCAGGCGCAGCTGCGTGACGAAGTCATCGCCCGCGAGATCTTCATGCAGGAAGCGCAGAAGCGCGGCCTGGACGCCACCGACGACTTCAAGGCCCAGATCGAGCTGGCCCGCCAGACCATCCTGATCCGCGAGCTGTTCGCCGACTTCCAGAAGAAGAACCCGGTGACGGATGCCGACCTGAAGGCCGAGTACGACAAGTTCGCCCAGGCCAACGGCGGCAAGGAATACAAGGCCCGCCACATCCTGGTGGAGAAGGAAGACGAGGCCAAGAAGATCCTGGACGACCTGAAGAAGGGCGCCAAGTTCGAGGACATCGCCAAGAAGGCGTCCAAGGACCCCGGGTCCGGCGCCAACGGCGGCGACCTCGACTGGGCCGCCCCCGGCAGCTACGTGCCCGAGTTCTCCAACGCCATGGTCAAGCTCGCCAAGGGCCAGACGACCCCGGCTGCCGTGCAGACGCAGTTCGGCTGGCACATCATCCGCGTCGACGACATCCGCGAGGCCCAGGTGCCGAAGTTCGAGGAACTGCGTCCGCAGATCGCCCAGCAGATGCAGCAGATGAAGCTGCAGCAGTTCCAGGACGGCCTGCGCAAGAACGCGAAGGTGGAGTGAGGCCGCGGTTCCTCCGCGGTGAACAGGAAGCCGGGCGCTGCCCGGCTTTTTTGCTTCTCGCCCCTCAGATGGCCCGCACGGCCATCAGCACGCCGATCAGCACGGGCTGATGCACCATGTACCAGGTGAGGCTCCATCGCCCCATCCAGGCCAGCCATCCGGCCTGCCCCGGCAGCACCCGCTGCATCCACTCGGGCCGTTCGCGCAGCACCCACTGCCCGGCCGCCAGCCCCCACCACATCACGCCCAGCCAGGGCAGCAGCGGCACGTAGTCCTCGGTGCGCGGCTTACGCGCGATCCAGCCCAGCCAGTTGAGCCACGGCCGCTGCATCACCTCCAGGCCCGGCCACGCGGCATGCATCGCGGGTGCCGCCAGGGGCGCGAGCACGGCCACCGCGCCCGCCAGCCAGAGCCAGGCGCCCCACCCGGCGGTCAGGCGGGCGATGACCAGCATCACCGCCATGCCGTGCAGCACGCCGAAGTAGATGAAGCTGTTGGGAAACATCAGCCACGAGCCGGCCGTGACCAGCAGCGCGCAGCCCGCCACCTGGGCCCAGCGGCGCCAGAAGCGGGCCCAGGTCTGCCCCTGTGCCACCGCCACCGCCTGGCCGAGGCCGGCGCAGAAGAGGAACAGGCCCAGGATGCAGGTGCGCTGCCAGGTCCACACCGGGTCACGATAGAAGTCCTGCCGGATGAAGCCGAAGTGGTTGAGGTCGAAGGCGAAGTGGTAGACCGTCATCCACACGATGGCGACGCCGCGCAGGGCATCCAGGCGGTCGAAGCGGCGGGGGGCGGCAGCGGCAGGCATCGGCCGGCAGTGTAGAGCCCGGCCGCGGCGGGGCGCACGGGTGGGATGGCCCGGTTGACGCCGGCCGGCGGCGCCGCTTCAATGCAGCGATGCCGGCCGCCGGTTGGCATGCCACCCCCACCAAGGAGTCCGCCATGCCCCTGCGCCCCCTGCTCGCTGCCGTTGCCCTTGCCGCCCTGGCCGGCTGTGCCGGCATGCCCGCCTCGCAAGCCCCCGCCCTGCAGCCGATGGCCGCCGACGCGCCGCGCGCCGCCGGCAAGACCGAGGTGCTGTGGCTGGGCCAGGCCAGCGTGCGCATCACCTCGCCGGGCGGCAAGGTGATCATGATCGACCCCTGGCTCAAGTCCAACCCCAAGACGCCCGCCAACTTCAAGGACCTGAAGGCGCTGGGCAAGCTCGACGCCATTCTGGTCACCCATGCCCACTTTGACCACTTCGCCGATGCGCCGGAGCTGGCGAAGATGAACAACGCGCCGATGTTCGGGCCGGCCGGCATGAACCAGACGGTGGCGACGCTCGGCATCCTGCCAGCGGAGCTGGCGCCGCGCTTCGGCAAGAGCGGCATGGTCGCGCCCTTCGGCCCCACCGGGCCCAAGATCCACGCGGTGCGCGCCGAGCATTCGTCCGAGCTGGCCTGGAAGGACAGCGCCGGCAAGGACATGGTCTATCCCGGCGGCGAGCCGGTGGGCTTCATCGTGGAGCTGGAGAACGGCTTCAAGATCTGGCACATGGGCGATACGGGCGTCTTCGGCGACATGAAGCTGATCGCCGACATGTACAAGCCCGACATGGTGCTCATTCCCATCGGCGGCCACTTCGTGATGAGCCCGCAGCAGGCGGCGATGGTGGTGAACGACATGATCAAGCCGAAGTACGCCATTCCCATCCACTTCGGCACCATCCCGGTGCTGCGCGGCACCCCGGCGGAGTTCGGCGCCGCCATGGGCGGCAACAGCCCGGCGCGGATGATCGAGCTGCAGCCGGGGCAGAAGCTGGTGTTCTGAGCGGCCAGCGCGGGCATGACGAGGAGGCGCCGGTAAAATCCGCGCCCCATGTCGCTCCTCGCCCACCAGCTCGAACTGCTTGCGCCTGCGCGCGATGCCGACATCGGCATCGAGGCCGTGAACCATGGCGCCGATGCGGTGTACATCGGCGGGCCGGGCTACGGCGCGCGGGTGTCGGCCAGCAACAGCGTTCAGGACATCGAACGCCTCGCGCGCCATGCCCATCGCTTCGGCGCGCGCATCTTCGTGACCCACAACACCATCCTGCGCGACGACGAGCTGGAGGGCGCGCGCCGCATGGCCTGGGACGTCTACCACGCCGGTGCCGACGTGCTGATCGTGCAGGACATGGCCCTCATCGCCATGGACGACATGCCGCCCATCCAACTGCACGCCAGCACGCAGACCGACATCCGCACGGTGGAGAAGGCGCGCTTCCTGCAGGACGTGGGGTTCTCCCAGATCGTGCTCGCGCGCGAGCTCACGCTGGAGCAGATCCGCGAGATCCACGCCGCGCTGGACCCCGACCGCTGCAAGCTGGAGTTCTTCATCCACGGCGCGCTGTGCGTGGCCTACAGCGGCCAGTGCTACATCAGCCATGCCCACACCGGCCGCAGCGCCAACCGCGGCGACTGCTCGCAGGCCTGCCGCCTGCCCTATCACGTGGTGGACGCCCAGGGCCGCTTCATCGCGCACGACAAGCACGTGCTCTCGATGAAGGACAACAACCAGAGCGCGAACCTCGCCGCGCTGGTGGAGGCCGGCGTGCGCAGCTTCAAGATCGAGGGCCGGTACAAGGACATGGGCTACGTGAAGAACATCACCGCCCACTACCGGCGGCTGTTCGACGAGCTGATCGAGGCAAGCGAGGCCTCCGGCACGCCTTACGCACGCGCCTCCAGCGGCCGCACCACCTTCACCTTCACGCCCGACCCCAACCAGAACTTCAACCGCGAGTTCACCGACTACTTCGTCAACGGCCGCCAGGACGACATCGGCGCCTTCGATTCCCCCAAGAACCCGGGCCAGCCGATCGGCTGGGTCACGAAGGTCGGCACCGACAGCCTGGAGCTGGAACTGGACGACGCAGCCCGTGTGCTGCACAACGGCGACGGCCTCTGCTACTTCGACCTGCAGAAGGAACTGGTGGGCGTGGCCATCAACCGCGCCGAGGCGCTCTCACCCGGCCGCTGGCGCGTGTTCCCCAAGGACCCCATCGCCGGCCTGAAGGACCTGCGCAAGGGCACGCGCCTCAACCGCAACCGCGACATGGACTGGGTGCGCACGCTGGAGAAGAAATCCAGCGACCGGCGCATCGGTGTATGGGTGGTGCTGGGCGAGACGCCCGACGGCCTGAGCCTGCGCCTGACCGACGAAGACGGCCACACCGCCACGGCCACGGCCCCGCATGAGCGGCAGCCGGCCCGTGACGCGGCCCGCGGCGAGGCCGCCCTGCGCGAGCACCTGGGCCGCTTCGGCCAGTCGATCTTCACGCCGCTGGAGGTGCGCCTGGACCTGTCACAGCCCTGGTTCGTGCCGCCTTCGCTGCTGAACGCGCTGCGGCGTGACGCGACCGCCGCGCTGGAGGCGGAGCGCCTGCGCGCCTACCAGCGCCCGACCCGCGCGAAGCCGGTGGAACCGCCGGTGCCCTACCCCGAGGACACCCTCACCTATCTCGCCAACGTGTTCAACCACGAGGCGCGCAACTTCTACACGAAGCACGGCGTGCGCGTGATTGACGCCGCGTACGAAAGCCACGAGGAGTTGGGCGAGGTGAGCCTGATGATCACCAAGCACTGCGTGCGCTGGTCGATGAGCCTATGCCCGAAGCAGGCCAAGGGGGTGGTGGGCGTGAAGGGCACCATCAAGGCCGAGCCGCTGCAGCTGATCAACGGCAGCGAGAAGCTCACCCTGCGCTTCGACTGCAAGCCGTGCGAGATGCACGTGGTCGGGCGAATGAAGAAGTCGGTGCTGAACCAGGCCGCGCGCGAGGCGCGGGAGGTGCCGATGAAGTTCTATCGCACGCGGCCGGTGGCTTGACCCGCGCCCGCCCTACTCGATCACCGCGCCGCTGCGCTTGATCACCGGGCCCCACTTGGCGAGCTCCGCCTGCATGAACGCCGCGAACTGCTGCGGCGTGCCGGGCTCGGCATCCATGTACTGGGCCTTGAGCTTGTCGTTGACCGCCGGGTCGCGCATGGCGGCCACGAACTCGCGGTTCAGGCGGTCGACGATGGGGGCCGGCGTGGCGCCCGGGGCGACCAGGCCGATCCAGGCGCTGCCGTCCATGGGCAGGCCGCCTTCACGGAACGTCGGGATGTTCGGCAACTGCGGCACGCGCTTGGCGGTGGACACGCCCAGCGCCTTCAGCTTGCCCGCGTTCACCTGCGGCATCACCGCGAGCGGCGCCAGGCTGATGATGTGCGTGTCGCCCTGCAGCACGCTCGTCACCGCAGCCGGCGACGAGGCATAAGGGATGTGCACCACGAAGCTGTTGGTGAGCGACTTCAGCAGCTCCACGCTCAGGTGCGAGAGGCTGCCAAGGCCGATGGAGGCGTAGTTGTACTTGCCGGGGTTGCGGCGCAGCAGCTCCATCAGTTCCTTCAGCGTGTTCACGCCGAGCGAGGGGCTCACGGCCAGCACGTTGGCCTGGTGCACGCCGAAGGTGATGGGCGTGAGGTCCTTGAAGGGGTCGTACGGCAGGCGCTTGTACAGCACCGTGTTGTTCACCAGCGGGCCGGTGATGGAGGCGCCGATGGTGTAGCCGTCCGGCGCCGCCTTCGCCACCGCGTCGGTGCCCACGTTGCCACCCGCTCCGGCGCGGTTCTCGATCACGATGGGCTGCTTCAGGCCCTGCGAGGCCTTCTCGCTCACCACCCGCGCAAAGACGTCCGGCGTGGAGCCGGCCGCGAAGGGCACCACCAGGCGGATCGGCCGGGCCGGGTACTCCCCCTGCGCGCGGGCGGCCGTCCACGGTGCGGCCAGCAGGGCAGCGGGCGCGGCGGCACCCAGGGTCTTCAGGACTTGGCGGCGTGAGGTCACTTCTCGATTTCCTTTTGGTTCGCTTCGGCGGTCACCGGCTCGGTGGCGCCGAAATAGTTTTGTTCGCAGGCAATGTAGGCCGGCACCAGGGCCCGGTACGCGGCTTCCACCACATCGGGCAGGCCCTCGAAGCCGCCGTTGAAGGCTGGATTGTGCTGTGCCGCGAGCGCGCGCACATGGGCAAAAACCTGGGCCTGCCGCGCGGGTGCGCTGACCTGGTAACTGTCGCGCTTGAAGCGCGCGGCGTCCTTGACGTACATCGCCCTTTCGGCGAGCAGGCGCACCACCTGCTCATCAATGCGGTCGATCTCGCGGCGCAGCGTGGCGAGGTCCGGCGCCAAGGGCCGGTAGGTGGGGTCGGTGAAGCGGCGCAGCGGCGCGCCGGCTGGATCCGGCTCGCGTACGGGATCAACAGGCTGCGTCATCAGCCCACCCACCGCCGCGCATTGCGCCACAGCCGCATCCACGGGCTCAGCGCCGACGGATCGCCGGATGTCCAGCTCATCTGGATGTTGCGGAACACACGCTCGGGGTGCGGCATCAGCGCGGTGAAGCGGCCGTCGGCCGTGGTCACGCCGGTGAGGCCGCCCGGGCTGCCGTTCGGGTTGAACGGGTAGCGCTCGGTGGCGGCACCCTGATGATCGACATAGCGCAGGGCCGGGATCACGGCGGCGCGGTCGCCGCGATGGGCGAAGTTGGCATAGCCCTCGCCGTGCGCCACCGCGATCGGCAGGCGGCTGCCCGCCATGTCGCGGAAGAACAGGCTGGGCGAATCCAGCACCTCCACCAGCGACAGCCGCGCCTCGAAGCGCTCGCTGCGGTTGGTGGTGAAGCGCGGCCAGGCCTGTGCGCCGGGGATGATGTCGGCCAGCTCGGCGAACATCTGGCAGCCGTTGCACACCCCCAGGCCGAAGGTGTCCGCCCGGCCGAAGAAGGCCTTGAACTGATCCGCCAGCCGCGGGTTGAAGGTGATGCTGCGGGCCCAGCCGATGCCGGCACCCAGCGTGTCGCCGTAGCTGAAGCCGCCGCAGGCCACCAGACCCTGGAAGCGCGAAAGGTCATGGCGGGCCGTCTGCAGATCGGTCATGTGCACGTCCACCGCCTCGAAGCCGGCCTGGGTGAAGGCGTAGGCCATCTCCACGTGCGAATTGACGCCCTGCTCGCGCAGGATGGCCACGCGCGGGCGCGCGAGGTTCACGAACGGTGCCGCGACGTCTTCCTCGGCGTCGAAGGTCAGCGCGACGTGCAGGCCCGGATCCGCCGGGTCGCCCGCGGCCGCGTGCTCGCTGTCCGCGCAGGCGGGGTTGTCACGCTGCTGGCAGATCTTCCAGCTCACGCTGTCCCACACCTGGCGCAGATCGGCCAGGCTGGCACCGAACTGCACCTTGGTGTCGCGCCAGACCTGCAGCTCGCCCTTGCCGGCGTCCACCGCCGACGAGGCCGGCCGCGTCTGCCCGACGAAGTGGCTGTGCCGCGAGAGGCCGTGCTCGCGCAGCACCTGCATCACCGCGTTGCGCTCGCTCGTGGGCACCTGCAGCAGCACGCCCAGCTCTTCGTTGAACAGGGCCTTGAGCGTCAGTTCCTCGCGGCGCGGGCCCACCTGCGCGGCCCAGTTCTTGGCGTCGCCGTACTCGGCGCGGCTGTCACTGATGCCGTCGCCTTCGGTGACCAGCAGGTCCACGTTCAGCGCCACGCCCACCTGGCCGGCGAAGGCCATCTCGCAGGCGGCGGCGAGCAGGCCGCCGTCGCTGCGGTCGTGATAGGCCAGCAGGCGGCCCTGCGCACGCAGGGCGTTCACCGCCTGCACCAGCTTCACCAGGTCCTGCGGGTCGTCCAGATCCGGCACCTCACCGCCCGGCTGGTCGAGCACCTGCGCCAGGATGCTGCCGCCCATGCGCATGCGGCCGCGGCCCAGGTCCACGAGCACGAGCGTCGTCTCCTGCGTGGCATCCAGCTGGGGCGTGAGCGTGTCGCGCACGTCTGGCAGGCTGGCGAAGGCGGTGATGATCAGGCTCACCGGCGACGTGACCTTGCGCGTCGCATCGCCTTCGCGCCACTGGGTGCGCATCGACAGGCTGTCCTTGCCGACGGGAATGGAGACGCCGAGCGCGGGGCACAGCTCCAGGCCGACGGCGCGCACCGTGTCGTACAGCGCGGCATCCTCGCCGGGCTCGCCGCAGGCAGCCATCCAGTTGGCGGAGAGCTTCACGCGCGACAGCTCGATGGGCGCGGCCAGCAGGTTGGTGATGGCCTCGGCCACCGCCATGCGGCCCGAGGCCGGCGCGTCGATGGCGGCCAGCGGCGTGCGCTCGCCCATGCTCATGGCCTCGCCGGCGAAGCCCTGGTAGTCCGCCAGCGTGACGGCGCAGTCGGCCACCGGCACCTGCCAGGGGCCGACCATCTGGTCGCGGTGCGACAGCCCGCCCACGGTGCGGTCACCGATGGTGACGAGGAAGCGCTTGGACGCCACCGTGGGATGGCTCAGCACCTTCAGCGCCGCCTCCTGCAAGGCCACGCCAGACAGGTCGATGGCCGGCACCTCGCGCGCCACGCGCTTCACGTCGCGGTGCATCTTGGGGGGCTTGCCCAGCAGCACCTCGAGCGGCATGTCCACTGCTTGCGCGTCAGGGGTGACTGCGGACTCACCCGTGGCGAGATCCACCTCGCCCACCACGAGCTGCGGCGCCTCGGTGGCGACGCCCACCACGGCAAACGGGCAGCGCTCACGCTCGCACAGGGCGCGGAAGGCCTCCAGCGACTGCGGCGCGATGGCCAGCACGTAGCGCTCCTGGCTTTCGTTGCACCAGATCTCCTTCGGGGCCAGGCCGGACTCTTCCAGCGGCACCTGGCGCAGGTCGAAGCGGGCGCCGCGGCCGGCGTCGTGCGTCAGTTCGGGGAAGGCGTTGGAGAGACCGCCCGCGCCCACGTCATGAATAGCCAGCACGGGATTCGCCTCGCCGAGCGACCAGCAGCCGTTGATGACCTCCTGCGCGCGACGCTGGATCTCGGGGTTGCCGCGCTGCACCGAATCGAAGTCGAGCTCGGCCGCGTTGGTGCCAGTGGCCATGGAGCTGGCCGCGCCGCCGCCCATGCCGATGCGCATGCCGGGGCCACCCAGCTGGATGAGCAGCGTGCCGGGCGGGAAAGGGATCTTGTGCGTGAGGCCGGCGTCGATGAAGCCCAGGCCGCCCGCGATCATGATCGGCTTGTGATAGCCGCGCGCCACGCCCGCCACCTGCTGCTCATAGGCGCGGAAGTAGCCCAGCAGGTTGGGCCGGCCGAACTCGTTGTTGAAGGCGGCGCCGCCGAGGGGACCCTCGGTCATGATCTGCAGGGCGCTCGCGATGTGGCCAGGGCGGCCGAAGCGGCTGTCCCACAGACCGGAGACGGTGAAGCCGGTCAGGCCGGCCTTGGGCCGCGCGCCGCGGCCGGTGGCGCCTTCGTCGCGGATCTCGCCGCCGGCGCCGGTGGAGGCGCCCGGGAAGGGCGAGATCGCCGTCGGGTGGTTGTGCGTCTCCACCTTCATCAACACGTGGTGGGTGGCGGCGGTGCCGGTGTAGACGCCGCCCGCGCCGGGCACGAAGCGCTCGACCGCGTGGCCTTCCATCACCGCGGCGTTGTCGGCGTAGGCGATCACCGTGTGCTGCGGGTGGGTGCGGTGCGTGTGGCGGATCATGCCGAACAGGGATGGCTCCTGCGGCTCGCCGTCGATGGTGAAGCGGGCGTTGAAGATCTTGTGGCGGCAGTGCTCGCTGTTCGCCTGCGCGAACATCATCAGCTCCACATCCGTCGGGTTGCGGCCCAGGCCCTGGAAGGCACTCACGAGGTAGTCGATCTCGTCGTCGGCCAGCGCCAGGCCGAAGCGGGTGTTGGCCTGCTCCAGCGCGCCGCGGCCGCCGCCCAGCACGTCGATGTGCTCCATGGGCTGCGGTTGCAGCGGGGTGAACAGGCGCGCGGCCTCGGCGCGGTCGGCGAGCACGCTCTCGGTCATGCGGTCGTGCAGCAGATCGGCCAGGGCGCCCAGCTGCTCGGGCGTGACGGCGGGCGCCCGGCCCAGCAGGCCGCTGCGCAGCTGCAGGCGGACCTCCATCACGCGCTCGATGCGGCGCACGGCCAGGCCGCAGTTGTGGGCGATGTCGGTGGCCTTGGAGGCCCAGGGCGAGACCGTGCCCAGGCGCGGGGCGACGATGACCACCGGGCCTTCGGCCGCGCCGGCGAACGGCTCGCCATAGCTCAGCAGCGCGGCCAGGCGCTCGCGCTCGGCCGGCGCCAGCGCATGGTCGGAGGCGACCAGGTGCACGTGCCGCGCCGCGAGGCCGGTGATTCGGTCATGCACGGCGGCGAGCCGCGGCAGGAGTTGCTGGATCCGGAAGTCGCTGAGGGCCGTGCCGCCCTCGAACTCGGTGATGTGCAGGGACACGGTGGAAACCTGGAGTGGGGAGTGAAGCCCGCGACCGCTGACTGGGGCCGCCGACGCGCCGCAATTCTACCTGCGCGGTCTTCGGGCCGATGGGATAATCCGCGCCCATGGGCATCACGTACAAGGACGAGGCAGGGATCCAGGGCATGCGCACCGCGGGGCGGTTGGCCGCGGAGGTGCTGGACTACCTCACGCCTCTCATCAAGCCGGGCATCACCACCCGCGAGATCGACCGCCTGGCGGCCGACCACATGAAGAAGCAGGGCACGACCTCGGCCACGCTGGGCTACCAGCCCTCGGGCTACCCGCCCTACCCGGCCTCGCTGTGCACCTCGGTCAACCACGTGGTGTGCCACGGCATCCCGAACGACAAGCCGCTGAAGAAGGGCGACATCGTCAACGTGGACGTCACCGTCATCAAGGATGGCTGGTACGGCGACACCAGCCGCATGTTCATCGTGGGCGAGGCCTCCATCGCCGCGCGCCGCCTGGTGCAGCTCACCTATGAGGCCATGTGGCACGGCATCGTGCAGGTGCGCCCGGGCGTGCGCCTGGGCGACATCGGCTGGGCGATCCAGAAGTTCGCCGAGGGCAACGGCTTCTCGGTGGTGCGCGAGTTCTGCGGCCACGGCATCGGCCGCAACTTCCATGAAGAGCCGCAGGTGCTGCACTACGGCAAGCCCGGCACGCTGGAGGAACTGCAGCCCGGCATGACGTTCACCATCGAGCCGATGATCAACGCCGGCCGCCGCGAAGTGAAGGAACTGGGCAACGACGGCTGGACCATCGTCACCAAGGACCACTCGCTGTCCGCCCAGTGGGAGCACACCGTGCTGGTCACCGAGACGGGCTACGAGGTGCTCACGCTGTCCGCCGGCAGCCCGCCGCCGCCGCCTTTCGTGACCCCATGAGCGCGGGCGCCGGTCCGGCCGCCGCGCAGGGGGCCGGCGGCCCCACCGATGTGGCAGTGCTGCGCGAGGATTTCCGCACGCGCAAGGCCGCCCTGATGGCCACGCTGCAGGCCACCGGCACCTCCACCCGCGGCGTGCACCGCCTGCTGAAGGATCTGTGCGCCCTGGTCGATGACCTGCTGCGCGCCCTGTGGGTCCGCGCCGGGTTGCCCGAAGGGCTGGCCCTGGTGGCGGTGGGCGGCTTCGGGCGCGGCGAGCTGTATCCGCACTCCGACGTGGACGTGCTGCTGCTCCTGCCCGAGTCCGCATCGGGCGCGCCGGCCGAGCCGGACGACGAGCTGCGCCGCCGCATCGAGGCCTTCATCGGCAGCTGCTGGGATGCCGGCCTGGAGATCGGCTCCAGCGTGCGCACGGTGGCCGAGTGCGTGGCCCAGGCCGCGGGCGACGTGACGGTGCAGACCTCGCTGCTGGAGTCACGGCTCGTCACCGGTGCGCAGCCGCTCTACAAGTCCTTCGTGAAGGCTTTTCGCGCCGGGCTGGACCCGCGTGCCTTCTTCGTGGCCAAGACGCTGGAGATGCGCCAGCGGCACACCAAGTTCGAGGACACGCCCTACGCGCTGGAGCCGAACTGCAAGGAATCCCCCGGCGGCCTGCGCGACCTGCAGGTGATCCTGTGGGTGGCCAACGCGGCCGGCTTCGGCGCCAGCTGGGACGCACTGGCCCGCAAGGGCCTGGCCACGCCCTTCGAGGCCCGGCAGATCAAGCGCAACGAGGCCCTGCTCAGCCTGATCCGCGCACGGCTGCACATGGTCTCGCGCCGCCGGGAGGACCGCCTCGTCTTCGACCTGCAGGATGCGGTGGCGGCCACCTTCGGCTACGAGAACGCGATGCGGCCCGACGGCCGCCTGCTCACGCGGGCGAGCGAGCGGCTGATGAAGCGCTACTACTGGGCGGCCAAGGCGGTGACGCAGCTCAACCAGATCCTGTTGCTGAACATCGAGGAGCGCCTGAATCCGGCGGTGCAGCCGCCGCGGCCGCTGAACGAGCGCTTCCTGGAGAAGTCCGGCATGGTCGAGGTCGTGAGCGACGACCTGTACGAGCGCGAGCCGCACGCGGTACTGGAGACCTTCCTGCTGTACCAGACCACCGCCGGCGTGAAGGGCTTTTCGGCCCGCACCTTGCGCGCGCTGTACAACGCCCGCGGCGTGATGGACGCGCGCTTCCGCAACGACCCGGTCAACCGCGAGACCTTCCGCGCCATCCTGATGCAGCCCGAGGGCATCACCCACGCCATGCGGCTGATGAACCAGACCTCGGTGCTGGGCCGCTACCTGTGGGTGTTCCGCCGCATCGTGGGCCAGATGCAGCACGACCTGTTCCACGTCTACACGGTGGACCAGCACATCCTGATGGTGCTGCGCAACGTGCGCCGGTTCTTCATCGCCGAGCATGCGCACGAGTACCCGTTCTGCTCGCAGCTCGCCGCCGGCTGGGACAAGCCCTACATCCTGTATCTGGCGGCGCTGTTCCACGACATCGCCAAGGGCCGCGGCGGCGACCACTCGGACCTGGGTGCCACCGAGGTGCGGCGCTTCTGCCGCCAGCACGGCATCGAACGCGAGGACGCGAAGCTGGTGGAGTTCCTGGTGCGCGAGCACCTGTCGATGAGCCGCGTGGCGCAGAAGGAGGACCTGGGCAACCCGGCCGTGATCCACGCCTTCGCGAAGCGCGTGGTCAACGAGCGCTACCTCACCGCGCTGTACCTGCTGACCGTGGCCGACATCCGCGGCACCAGCCCGAAGGTGTGGAACGCCTGGAAGGGCAAGCTGCTGGAGGACCTGTACCGCTACACCCTGCGGGTGCTGGGCGGCCGCGCCCCCGACCCCGACGCCGAGATCGAGGCCCGCAAGCGTGAGGCGCTGGTGCAGCTGCAGCTCTTCGCCTTGCCCTTCGAGGCGCACAAGAAGCTGTGGGAGACGCTGGACGTGGGCTACTTCATGCGCCACGACGCCGGCGACATCGCCTGGCACACGCGCCATCTCTCGCGTCACGTGGGCAGCGGGCGCGTGATCGTGCGGGCCCGCCTGTCGCCGGTGGGCGAAGGCCTGCAGGTGCTGGTGTACACGCCCGACCAGCCCGACCTGTTCGCGCGCATCTGCGGCTACTTCGACCAGGCGGGCTTCAGCATCCTGGATGCGAAGATCCACACGGCCACGGACGGCTGCGCGCTCGACACCTTCCAGGTCGTCACCGCCATGCTGCCCGACCACTACCGCGAACTGTGCAGCATGGTCGAATCCGGCCTGGCCACCACCATTTCCGCCGCGGGCCCGCTGCCGCCGCCCAGCCGCGGCCGGGTGTCACGCCGGGTCAAGAGCTTCCCCATTGCCCCACGCGTGGACCTGCGCCCGGACGAGAAGGCGCAGCGCTGGCTGCTCTCCATCTCCGCCAGCGACCGCGTGGGCTTGCTCTACTCCGTGGCGCGCGTGCTCGCCCGCCACAAGATCAACCTGCAGCTCGCCAAGGTCACGACCCTGGGCGAGCGCGTGGAAGACACCTTCCTGATCGACGGCGCCGAGCTGCAGCAGAACCGCAAGCAGATCGAGATCGAGACCGAGCTGCTGGAGGCGATGGCGAGCTGAGGCGCGGCGCGCCCGGGCCTGTGCGCGCCACGGGAACCGCTGGGGTTGCACCCCAGCCTACGAACACCCGAAGACTGTCGCTGTCCCCGTAGGCTGGCGGTGGAGAGACAGCGCAACCCCAGCGCTGCCGCCCTCAATCATCCCCGCCGGCATCCAAACCCGGAAACAGCACCTCGGTGAACCCGAACTTCGTGAAGTCGCGCACGCGCATGGGGTACAGCTTGCCCCACAGGTGGTCGCACTCGTGCTGCACCACGCGCGCATGGAAGCCCTCTGCCACGCGGTCGATGGGCTGGCCGCGAGGGTCGAAGCCCTGGTAGTGGATGCGCCGCCAACGTGGCACCAAGCCGCGCAGGCCGGGCACCGACAGACACCCTTCCCAGCCCTCCTCTTCCTCCTCGCCCACCGGCGTGATCACCGGGTTGAGCAGCACGGTGCGCGGCACGAGCGGCGCATCGGGGTAGCGGGGATTGGGCCGGTCGCTGCCGAACACCACGAGCTGCAGGTCCACGCCGATCTGCGGCGCGGCCAGCCCGGCCCCATCGGCCGCCTTCATGGTGTCGTGCAGGTCAGCGATCAGCGCGTGCAGCTCGGGGGTGTCGAAGCGTCGCACCTGCTGCGCGGTGCGCAGCAGGCGCGGGTCGCCCATCTTCAGGATTTCACGGACAGTCATGGGGCGTCTCTTGTCGTCGTCGAGGTGCGGCCAGATGCGGGCGCCTCAGCCCGCCAGCAGCTGCCGCAGGCCCTCTTCATCCAGCACCGGCACACCCAGCTCGCGGGCCTTGTCCAGCTTGCTCCCGGCCTCAGTGCCGGCAACCACGTAGTGGGTCTTCCTGCTCACCGAGCCGGACACCTTGGCGCCGGCGGCTTCGAGCAGATCCTTGGCTTCGTCGCGGCTGAGGGTCGGCAAGGTGCCGGTGAGCACGATGGTCTTGCCGGCCAGCGGACGGGGTGCGCCGCTGGCGGGTTCGCTTTCGTCCCAGTGCACGCCGCAGGCGCGCAGCTGCTCGATCACCTCGCGGTTGTGCGGCTGCTGAAAGAAGGTGTGCACGCTCTCGGCCACGATGGGGCCGACATCCGGCACTTCGAGCAGGCGGTCGGGGTCGGCGGCCATGATCGCGTCCAGGCTGCCGAAGTGCAGCGCCAGATCGCGCGCGGTCGATTCGCCGACGTGGCGGATGCCCAGGCCGTACAGGAAGCGCGGCAGCGTCGTGCGCTTGGAGGCCTCCAGGCTGGCCAGCAGGTTCTGCGCCGACTTGTCGCCCATGCGCTCAAGGGCCACCAGCGAGGTCAGGCCCAGGCGGTACAGATCGGGCAGCGTCTTCACGACGCCGGCTTCGACCAGCTGCTCCACCAGCTTGTCGCCCAGGCCCTCGATGTCGAGCGCGCGACGCTGGGCGTAGTGCAGGATCGCGCCCATGCGCTGCGCGGCGCAGAACAGGCCGCCCGTGCAGCGGTAGTCGGCCTCGCCTTCCTCGCGCACGGCCGCCGAGCCGCACACCGGGCAGACGCGCGGCATGGTGAAGACCTCGGTGCCCGGCGGCCTGCGCTCGGGCACCACCGCCACCACCTCGGGGATCACGTCGCCGGCGCGGCGGACGATGACATGGTCACCCACGCGCACGTCCTTGCGGCGCGCCTCGTCCTCGTTGTGCAGGGTGGCGTTGGTCACCGTGACGCCGCCCACGAAGACCGGCGCCAGCTTGGCCACGGGCGTCAGCTTGCCGGTGCGGCCCACCTGCACGTCGATCGCCTCGACGACGGTCACCATCTCCTGCGCCGGGAACTTGTGCGCCACCGCCCAGCGCGGCTCGCGGGTCACGAAGCCCAGCTGCCGCTGCAGCGCGAGGCTGTCCACCTTGTAGACCACGCCATCGATGTCGAAGGGCAGGCTGTCGCGATCCCGCCCCACCGAGGCGTGATACGCCACCAGCGCCTGCGGACCGTGCGCGAGGCTCATGCGGTCGGACACCGGCAGGCCCCACTCGCGGAAGGCCTGCAGCGCCTGGTGGTGTGATTCGAAGGCCGGCCCGCCCGCCTCCGCTGTCGTCACCTCGCCCCAGCCATAGGCGAAGAAGCTCAACGGACGTTGCCGCGTGACAGCCGGGTCCAGCTGCCGGACGGCGCCCGCCGCCGCATTGCGCGGGTTGACGTAGGTGCGCTCGTTCTTCGCGCCGGCGGCGATCTTCGCGCGCTGCTGCTCGTTCAGGCGCTCGAAGTCGTCGCGGCGCATGTACACCTCGCCGCGCACCTCCAGCACCGGCGGCGCGCCGGCGCCCAGGCGCAGCGGAATCTGGCCGATGGTGCGGATGTTCTGCGTCACGTCTTCGCCGATCTCGCCGTCGCCGCGCGTGGCGGCCTGGACCAAGACGCCATGCTCGTAGCGCAGGTTGATCGCCAGGCCGTCGAACTTCAGCTCGGCCACGTAGGTGACCGGCGGGTCGCCTTCGGTCAGGCCCAGCTCGCGGCGCACCCGGGCATCGAACGCGAGGGCACCGCTGGCCTCGATGTCAGTCTCGGTGCGGATCGAGAGCATGGGCACCGCATGCCGCACCTTGGCAAAGCCGTCCAGCGCGCGCCCGCCCACGCGCTGTGTGGGCGAATCGGGCGAGAGCAGATCAGGGTGCTGCGCCTCCAGCGCCTGCAGCTCGCGGAACAGGCGGTCGTACTCGGCATCGGGGATAGCCGGGTCATCGAGCACGTAGTAGCGGTGGGCATGGTGATGCAGCAGCTCACGCAGGGCGGCTGCGCGTTCCTGGACTTGGGGCGAGAGGGGCATGGCGCGTCGGAGGCTGTGCTGGGGTTCCCTGCGGTCACCGCCAGCCTTCTACGGCAGGGGATGCATCATGAGAACAACCGGCGCGCCTGCGGCGAGCCGGCCGCGAGGTCGCGCGCGTCCAGGGTGTCGTACAGGCTTTCCAGATCGGCGCCGATGGCATCCAGCGCGTCGGCGGGGATGACCTGGCCGTTGTCGTCGGTGATCAGCCCGTCCATCGAGGCAGCCAGCGCAATGGCGGCATCGCGCATGCGCACGAAGGGCTGCTCGCTGCGCGGCACCTGCGGCACGTCGAGGCTGAGCGAGACCTCGCGGATCGCGCTCTGCGTGGGGTCCTCGGCCAGTGCCGCCTGCGTGCTGAAGGCCAGGCCCAGGATGGGCGGGTGGCCGGCCGTGGCCGCCGGCAGCACCAGCCGCCCCGGCAGCGCGCCCGCGACGAAGCCGAGACGCGCCGCGCTCTGCTGCACATAGCCCGGGCTCCAGGCGGCATGGCGTGCGCGCAGGGTGAAGCCCAGCTGGGCATCGTGCGCGCTGGCGAACTGGTCCAGCTCGCGCGCCCGCGCCACCTCGTCCAGCATCTCGGGGAACTCGGGGTTGCCGCCCACGGCGTCGGCAAAGGCCTGTGCCTTCACCACGAACTCGGAGTACTCGATCTCGTTCAGCGGGCCGCTGCGGTTGGCGAGCTGCACGCCGGCCTGGAAGGCGGTGTAGCGCTGGCCCGCGCGCGGCATCTCCCACTCGCCGGTGGCCTCGTTGCGGCCTTCCACGGCAAACGGCTTGCTGCCCGCACGCCGGGTGGGCGGCAGCGCCGCCAGGGCGGCATCCCCGGTCACGGCCGCGTCCACGGCAATCGGGGCCAGCACGTCGATCAGTGCATCCAGACCGGGGCGGCGCTCCGGCACCGGCAGGGGCGCCAGCGGCGCATCATCGAAGACGGGTTCGGTGCGACCGTCCAGGCCCGGCTCCACCGCGGGGGCCGGCGGCGGCGCATCGGGCTGGCGCGGCGTGTTGCGGCGCGTCGTCCAGGCGTTGTAGGCCACCAGCGCGGCCAGCAGCAGGCCACCGAGGATCGCCAGGCCGACGGTGAAGCCGCTCATCGGGTCAGGACACCTCGGCCATGGAGACGGCGGATTCCATGTCCACCGCCACGATGCGTGAGACGCCCTGCTCCTGCATGGTCACGCCGATCAGCTGCTCGGCCATCTCCATCGCGATCTTGTTGTGGCTGATGAAGAGGAACTGGGTGCCCTTGCTCATGCTGGTGACCAGCTTGGCATAGCGTTCGGTGTTGGCGTCGTCCAGCGGCGCATCCACCTCGTCGAGCAGGCAGAACGGCGCCGGGTTGAGCTGGAAGATGGCGAACACCAGCGCGATGGCGGTGAGCGCCTTCTCGCCACCGGAGAGCAGGTGGATGGTCTGGTTCTTCTTGCCGGGCGGCTGCGCCATCACCTGCACGCCCGAGTCGAGGATCTCCTCGCCGGTCATCACCAGCTTGGCGTTGCCGCCGCCGAACAGCTCCGGGAACATGCGGCCGAAGTGCTCGTTGACGGTCTGGAAGGTGCTGCCCAGCAGCTCACGGGTTTCGCCGTCGATCTTGCGGATCGCGTCTTCCAGCGTCTTCATGGCCTCGTTCAGGTCCGCCGACTGCGCGTCGAGGAACTGCTTGCGCTCGCGCGCGGCGCTCAGCTCGTCCAGCGCCGCTAGGTTGACGGCCCCCAGCGCCGTGATCTCGCGGTGGATGCGGTCGATCTCGCCCTGCAGGCCTGCCAGGCGCACATTGCCCTCGGCGATGGAGCGCCCCACGGCCTCCAGGTCGGCCTGCGCATCGGCCAGGAACTGCGTGTACTGCTCCAGGCCCAGGCGCGCGGCCTGCTCCTTGAGCTGCAGGTCGGTGATGCGCTGGCGCAGCGGATCCAGCTCGCGCTCGAGCTGCATGCGGCGCTCGTCGCTGGCGCGCAGCTTGGCGGTGAGGTCGTCGTATTCGCTGCGGCGCGCGCCCAGCACCTGCTCGCGCTCGGCCTTCACGGCCAGTGCGGATTGCAGGCCGGCCTGGGCTGCGGCATCGGTCAGGCGCGTCAGCTCCGCGTGGGCCCGCTCGTCCTCGGCGGAAAGACTCGCCAGTTGCTGGGTGGCCGTGTCGATCGCGCGCGCCAGTTCCCCCCGACGCGCTTCCAGCGCGCGCTGCGAGAACTGCGCCTCCTGCGCCTGGCGTTCCAGGCTGCGGTGCTGCTCGCGCGCCTCGGCCAGCTTGCGGTCCGCCTCGATCACGCGTTCGTCGAGCTGGGCGTGGCGCTCCTGGCTGTCGGCGAGCTGCATGTCCAGCTCCTCGAAGCGCGCCTCGGCGGCCACGCGGCGCTCCTGCAGCTCTTCCAGCTGGGCATCGACCTCGCCCAGGTCGGCGGCGATCTGCTCGCTGCGGGCGCGCGTCTGCTCGGCCAGCTGGCTGAGGCGCAGCGTCTCCACCTGCAGCTCGTGCGCGCGTGACTGCGACTCCTGCGCCTCGCGCCGCACCGTCAGCAGGCGCTGCGAAGCGTCGGTGTAGGCCGCCTCGGCGCGCACCAGGGCGCTGCGGGCTTCCTCGGTGATCAGGGCCTGGGCGCGCAGCTGCTTTTCGAGGTTCTCGATCTCCTGCTGGCGCGCCAGCAGACCGGCCTGCTCGGAATCGGGCGCGTAGAAGCTCACGCCATGCGCCGTGACCGCGTGGCCCGCCTTGACGAAGATCGCCTCGCCCGGACGCAGCTGCGCCCGCTGGGCCAGGGCTTCCTCGAAGCTGGCAGCGGTGTAGCAGCCTTGCAGCCAATCCGCCAGCAGGGCCTTCTGGCCCGCATCGTTCAGACGCAGCAGATCGGCGAGCCGGGGCAGCGCAGCCGGCGCCTCGGGCAAGGCGGCAACAGGCGCGTGATAGAAGGCCAGCCGGGCCGGCGGGGCATCCTGCGCAAAGGCGCGCACCATCTCCAGGCGCGAGATCTCCAGCGCGTTCAGCCGCTCGCGCAGGGCCGCCTCCAGAGCGGCCTCCCAGCCCTGCTCGATGTGAATGCGGCTCCACAGGCCCTGCAGGCCGGCCAGACCGTGCTTCGTGAGCCAGGGCTGCAGCTTGCCGTCCGTTCGCACCTTCTCCTGAAGCGCCTTCAGCGCCTCCAGCCGGGCCGACAGGTCGGCCTGCTTCGCGCCCTGGGCGTTCACGTCCTGCTGGCGTGCGCGGCGGTCTTCATCCAGCCGCGGCACCTGCTCCTGCAGCTCGTGCAGGCGGGCGTCCGCCGTTTCTGCGGCCTCCTGCGCGGACGCCAGTTGCGTCTGCAGGTTCACCAGCCGCGCCTCATCGGGCGCGGCCAACGCGTTGCGGTCCGTCACCAAGCGATCGCGGCGCTGGTTGAACTGGCGCGACTGTTCCTCGATGTGACGCTGCTCGGCGGCCAGCACCTGGATCTGCTGCTGCACCTGCGCCACGGCGCCGCGCTGCTCGTTGGCACGGGCCTGGGCCTGGCGCAGGGCCTCTTCCAGGTCGGGCAGCTGCATGCCGTGTTCTTCAACCTGCGCCGCCAGCAGGGTGGCGCGGTCCTCGGCGGTGGCGGACTGCTCGGCCAGCTGGCCGGTCTCGGCCTCCGCCTCCTCGCGCCGCTGCGTCCACTGCGCGGCCTGCTCCTTGAGCTGGATGAGCCGCTGCTCCACCCGCTGCCGGCCTTCCACCACGAAGCGGATCTCGGCCTCCAGCCGGCCGACCTCGGCACTGGCTTCGTACAGCAGGCCCTGCGCCTGGTTCACCTGGTCGCCGGCCGCATAGTGGGCCTGACGGATCGTCTCCAGCTCGCTCTCGATGCGGCGCAGGTCGGCCACCCGCGACTCCAGGTCGTTCACGGCCTTGTCGGCATCGGCCTTCAGGCGCACCTGGTCGGCCTCGGCCTCGGCGCGCTTGAGGAACCACAGCTGCTGCTGACGCAGCGTCACGTCGGCCTGCAGCGTGTTGTAGCGCTGCGCCACCTCGGCCTGCTTCTCCAGCTTGTCGAGGTTGGCGTTCAGCTCGCGCAGGATGTCCTCCACCCGCGTGAGGTTCTCGCGCGTGTCGGCGAGCCGGTTCTCGGTCTCGCGCCGGCGCTCCTTGTACTTGGAGACGCCCGCGGCCTCCTCCAGGAACAGGCGCAGCTCCTCGGGCTTGCTCTCGATGATGCGGCTGATGGTGCCCTGGCCAATGATGGCGTAGGCGCGCGGGCCGAGGCCGGTGCCCAGGAACACGTCCTGCACGTCGCGGCGGCGCACCGGCTGGTTGTTGATGTAGTAGCTGCTGGTGCCGTCGCGCGTGAGCACGCGCTTGACCGCGATCTCGGCAAACTGGCTCCACTGGCCGCCCGCCCGATGGTCGGCGTTGTCGAACACCAGCTCCACCGACGAGCGCGAGGCCGGCTTGCGCGTGGTGGTGCCGTTGAAGATGACGTCCTGCATGGACTCGCCGCGCAGCTCGCTCGCGCGGGACTCGCCCAGCACCCAGCGCACGGCGTCCATGATGTTGGACTTGCCGCAGCCGTTGGGGCCTACCACGCCCACCAGCTGGCCCGGGAGCATGAAGTTGGTGGGCTCCGCGAAGGACTTGAAGCCCGAGAGCTTGATCGACGTGAGACGCACGGGTGGATGTCGCGTGAAAGCAATGCGCGTGCCGCGGGCAACCCGACGGCCGAGGGCGGATGTTACCCGAGCACTTTGGCATTGCCGTGCCGGGGCGCTCGTGGTAGGGACGCCGCGGGCTCCTAGAATCCGCCGATGCCGATGCGCCAGAGCCCCACGCCACGCCAGACCGGGCGCCCCGCAGGCCGCCTCACCCGGCGCGCCCTGCTGGCTGGCGCCCCGGCCGCGCTGCTGGCCGGCTGCGCCACGCGCTTCATCGACGATGCCCAGCCCGACGCCGCCCCGCGCCTGCAGGTGCGCCAGCCCTCGCTGCATCCGCTCAACGGCGGCGTGGCGGTGGATGCGGCCGCGCTGGCGCCGGGCGACATCCTGCTGTCGTCGGCCGCCGGCTGGAGTTCGGTGGGCATCCGCCTGGCGACGCTGTCGGCGGTCAGCCATGCGTCGCTGTACCTGGGCGCCGAAGAGGCCGGCCGCGCCGGCACGGTGGCGGAGGCGGTGCCGCAGGGCATCCGCCGCCGCAGCCTGGAGGCCCTGGTGGCGGAGGAATCCACCGTGGTCGCCTTCCGCCACCCCGAGGTGCAGGCCGAACACCTGGCCCGCATGCACGCCTTCGTGGCCGAGAACGTGGGCAAGGCCTACAGCTTCACCGGCATCGTGCTGCAGGCGCCCTTCACGCTGGACCGCAAGCTGTGCGAGCTGCCCCTCACGCCCACGCTGGTGCGAGACATCTGCCTGCAGGGCCTGGGCGCCATCCACCTCGGGCTGGGGCCCAGCGACCGCTTCTTCTGCTCGCAGTTCGTGCTGGAGGCGTACCGCCGCGCCGGCCTGCCGCTGACGGACGCCGATCCGCGCCTGCTGAGCCCGGCGGACCTGCTGCACATGCGCGAGGGCGACGTGCCCTCGGTGCGCACGCGGCAGGCCCTGCGCTATGTCGGGCACCTCAAGGCCGACGTCACCTGAGCGGCGCCCTCAGCCGCCCACGTGCATGGTGAAGGTGGCGCCGCTGGACATGCGGCAGTGGCCCGTGCCCAGCGTCGGGCTGTTCATGGTGTAGCGGCACTGGATGAAGCCGCCGCGGTTGCCGCTGCCGCTGGCCGTGCCGGCGCGCGAGGAGCCGGCTTCGCGCGTGGCCTCGCCGGTGAAGGCCTCCCCGCCGATCTGGGTGCTGAAATGGCCGCGGCCGTTGAGATCGTTGGTGACCACCGCCATCACCATGCCGTGGGGCGCGGCGGCGTCGTTCGAGGGATAGAGGCGCGCCGTGAAGCTGATGGGTGCCGGCGGCGCGGGCACCGGTACCGCCGCGGGTGCGGGGTACGGCGAGTGCGGCGGATGAACCGGCACCACGTAGCAGCCCGCGAGCGTGAGCGTGCCCGCAACGGACAGGGCGGCGACGGCGCCGCGTGAGAGGGTGTTGGAAGGGATCTGCATCCGCATCCTTGGTGGCCCAAGCACATGCTTGTGCGCGCAGTCTCCGGCGCAGCAGGCGCCGCAGCCTCATCCTGCTGCACCCGTGCCGCGCGCGGCCACCACCGGTATCGTGCGGCGCAACTTTCCTGGTGCGTGGCCGGCTACGCCGCCTCACCCGCCAGCCGCGGATGCATGCAGGCAAACCACAACGGCGGCACGGCGGCCAGCAGGATGCAGCCCGCGTAGCCCGTGGGCAGGCGCGGGCCCGGCAGCAGTGCCAGCTCAGGGAACGGCTTCCACGCGTGCATGTGGTGGTCCGAGTGGCGCTGCAGATTGGCCAGCAGGCCGTTGCTGAGGGCGTGGTCGGCGTTCCAGGCGTGGCCGGCACCAAAGGGCACCGGCCGGCCATCGACGCCGGCGGAACGCACCAGCCCGTAGTGCTCGATGTAGTTCACCGTCTCCAGCAGCCACACCGCCACCGCGGCTTGCAGCAGCCAGACGGCGAGCAGGCGCCACTCCTGCGCCAGGGCCAGGCCGGCGGCAAAGGCCCCCATCGCGAGGGTGCTGGCCGCCAGCGGACTGCGCCACCAGCCGAGGCCGTGCCGCCGCAGCCGCGCGGCCTCCAGCCGCCACCCGCTCAGCAGGCTGCCGGCCAGGGTGCGGGGCAGGAAGCGCCACAGGCTCTCGCCCTGCCGCGCGGTCGCCGGGTCGTCGAAGGTGGCGGCGCGCACGTGGTGGCCGCGGTAGTGCTCCACCATGAAGTGCGGGTAGGCCACCGAGGTCATCAGCAGCCAGGCGAGCGCTCGATCCGCACGATTCCGCGCATGACCCAGTTCGTGGGCGAAGGTGATGCCCTGCGCACCGGTGACGAAGCCCACGGCCAGGGCGATGCCCAGCAACTCGCCTGGCTGCGCATGCGCCGAGGCCGAGAGGCCGGCGGCGATCAGCGCGAGCTGCAAGGGCACATGCAAGCGCAGCAGCCACAGCAGCGCGGGACGCGCCCCCTGCGGTGCGGGTGACCTGGCCAGCGCCGGCACCAGCGCCTCGGCCGCGGCGATGAAGACCAGGATGCCCAGCGCGCCCCACCCCGCCATCCCGGGATGGTGCAGCACGTTGTAGAGCGCGAGCGACGCCAGCGCCAGGCCCAGCACGAAGCGCGCATCCGTCCAGGCCATCCGGGGCGTGTCCATGGCGCGATGATGGCGCCGGGCTGGCGCCGGGGGCACGGGATAATCCCGCCCATGAATCCCTTGCTGTCCCGCCTGCAGCCCTACCCTTTCGAGCGGCTGCGGCAGCTCTTCGCGGGCGTCACGCCGTCGCCCGCCCATCGGCCCATCAGCCTGGGCATCGGCGAGCCGAAGCACGCCACGCCCGCCTTCATCAAGCAGGCGCTCGCCGAGGCGATGGAGCGCCCCGGCCACGACCTCACCGGCTACCCGCCCACGGCGGGCACGCCGGAACTGCGCGCGGCCTGTGCCGGCTGGCTGCAGCGCCGCTACGGGCTGCCCATCGACCCGGCCACGCAGGTGCTGCCGGTCAACGGCTCGCGCGAGGCCCTGTTCGCCTTCGCGCAGACGGTGATCGATCCCACCCGGCCGGCCGTGGTGGTGTGCCCCAATCCGTTCTATCAGATCTACGAGGGCGCGGCCCTGCTGGCTGGCGCCGAGCCGTACTACGCGCCCAGCGACCCGGCACGCAACTTCGCGGTGGACTGGGACAGCGTGCCCGAAGCGACCTGGGCCCGCACGCAGTTGATCTTCGTCTGCTCCCCCGGCAACCCCACCGGCGCGGTGATGCCGCAGGACGAGTGGCGCAAGCTCTTCGCGCTGCAGGACCGCCATGGCTTCGTCATCGCCAGCGACGAGTGCTACAGCGAGATCTACTTCCGCGACGAGGCCGAGGGCGGCGGCCCGCCCCTGGGCGGGCTGGAGGCGGCCCAGCGCCAGGGGCGCGAGGGCTTCCCGGGCCTGGTGGCCTTCACCAGCCTCTCGAAGCGCAGCAACGTGCCCGGCTTGCGCAGCGGCTTCGTGGCGGGGGATGCCGCGCTGCTGAAGCAGTTCCTGCTCTATCGCACCTACCATGGCAGCGCCATGAGCCCCATCGTGCAGGCGGCCAGCGCCGTGGCCTGGGCCGACGAGGCACACGTGGTGGAGAACCGCGCGCTGTACCGCCGCAAGTTCGCCGAGGTGACGCCCCTGCTGGCCGAGGTGCTGGACGTGCGCCTGCCCGACGCCGCCTTCTACCTGTGGGCGGGCGTGAAGGGCAGCGACACCGATTTCGCGCGTGATCTGCTGGCTCAATACAATGTGACGGTGCTGCCGGGCAGCTATCTCGCCCGCGAGGCAGGTGGCCGCAATCCCGGCGCCGGCCGCGTGCGCATGGCCCTGGTGGCGGATACCGCCGAATGCCTGGAGGCCGCGCAACGCATCGTGCAATTCGTGCGGAACCGACCCCAATGACCCAACAGCTGCAGCAGATCATCGACACCGCGTGGGAGAACCGCGCCAGCCTCTCCCCCAAGGCCGCCCCCAAGGAAGTCACCGAAGCGGTGGAACACGTCATCGCCGACCTCAACGCCGGCAAGCTCCGCGTGGCCACCCGTGAGGGCGTGGGCCAGTGGACGGTGCACCAGTGGATCAAGAAGGCGGTGCTGCTGTCGTTCCGCCTGAACGACAACGAGGTCATCAAGGCCGGCGAGCTGGCCTTCTACGACAAGGTGCGCACCAAGTTCGCGCATCTCTCGGCCGAGGAGATGGCGGCCACCGGCGTGCGCGTGGTGCCGCCGGCCGTGGCGCGCCGCGGCAGCTTCATCGCCCGCGGCGCCATCCTGATGCCCAGCTACGTGAACATCGGCGCCTACGTGGACGAAGGCACCATGGTGGACACCTGGGCCACCGTCGGCTCGTGCGCGCAGGTGGGCAAGAACGTGCACCTCTCCGGCGGCGTGGGCCTGGGTGGCGTGCTGGAGCCGCTGCAGGCCAACCCGACGATCATCGAGGACAACTGCTTCATCGGCGCGCGCTCCGAGATCGTGGAAGGCGTGATCGTGGAGGAGAACTCGGTCGTCTCCATGGGCGTGTACATCGGCCAAAGCACGCCGATCTATGACCGCGCAACCGGGGAAACCACCTACGGCCGCGTTCCGGCCGGCTCGGTCGTGATTTCCGGCAGCCTGCCGCGCGATGGCGGCAAGTACAACCTGTATGCCGCGATCATCGTCAAGCGCGTGGATGCACAGACGCGTGCCAAGACCAGCCTGAACGACTTGCTGCGCGACTAGGGCTGTAGTTCAATGCAGGGTCCGGAGAAGAATGTCAGAACACTGACGGAGTAGGCACATGTCCACGATGGAGCGGATCCTGCGTCTGATGGCCGAGAAGCGGGCCTCGGACGTCTACCTCTCGGCGCACGCGCCGGCCACGATCAAGATCAACGGGCAGTGCCTCCCGATCAACAACCAGCTGCTGCCGCCCGACGCCACGCGCGCCCTGCTGGCCGAGGTGCTGCCCGCCGACCGCATGGAGGAGCTGGACAGCACGGGTGAACTGAACATGGCCCGCGCGATCGAGGGCGTGGGCAACTTCCGCTTCTCCGCGCTGCACCAGCGCGGCACGGTCGCCGCGGTGATCCGCTATATCGCCTCGGACATTCCGCCGCTCGCCTCGCTGTCGGTGCCCATGATCCTGGCGGACCTGATCCTCGCCAAGCGCGGCCTGCTGCTGATGGTGGGTGCCACCGGCGCCGGCAAGAGCACCACGCTCGCGGCGATGATCGACCACCGCAACGAGAACCTCGCCGGCCACATCCTCACGATCGAGGACCCGGTGGAATTCATCTTCAAGAACAAGAAGTCCATCGTCAACCAGCGCGAGGTGGGCAGCGACACGCAGACGCTGCAGGTCGCCCTGAAGAACGCGCTGCGGCAGGCGCCCGACGTCATTCTCATCGGTGAAATCCGCGACCGGGAGACGATGTCCGCCGCCATCGCCTACGCCCAGTCGGGCCACCTGTGCCTGGCGACCATGCACGCCAACAACAGCTACCAGGCCCTCAACCGCATTCTTTCGTTCTATCCGGTCGAGGTGCGCCCCACCATGCTGGGCGATCTGGCCGCGGCCCTGAAGGCCGTCGTGTCCCAGCGGCTGATTCGCACCGTGAGCGGCGGCCGTGCGCCAGCGGTGGAGGTGATGCTCAACACCAAGCTGGTGGCTGACCTGATCGAGAAGGGCGACTTCTCCGGCGTGAAGGAGGCCATGGAGCAATCCATGGCCGAGGGCTCGCAGACCTTCGAAGCCGACATCGCCCGCCTGATCATGGACGGCACGGTCGAGAAGAAGGAAGGCCTGGCCCACGCCGACTCCCCCACCAACCTGCAATGGCGGCTGCAGAACACCGCCGCCGGCGGCAAGCCCGGCCAGCAGCAGGCCGAAGAGGAGCCGGACGACGAACCGTCCTTCACCGAGATCACCCTCGACGTGAAACATTAGGATTCACTGAAAGAAGTCGCTGCGCGACTTCTTTCAGTGGCCTTCTGGATCAGTGTGACTCGGACCGGCAAAGCCGGATCCTCCTCACAGGGGAGACCGCGCTGCATGCTATTCCGCGCGGTCTGCCATTGAGGCCCCTGAAGGGGCCTCACAATTCGAAAATGTCCCAGACCCTCCTGCTCACCGAACAGCTCATCGCGCAGCGCTCCGTCACGCCCGCCGACGGCGACTGCCAGCGCATCCTGCGCTCGCGCCTGGCGCCGCTGGGCTTTGCCTGCGAGACCGTCGAAAGCGGGCCTGACAGCTTCCGCGTGACCAACCTATGGGCGAAGCGCCCGGGCCGCAGCGGCCGGATGCTCGTCTTCGCCGGCCATACCGACGTGGTGCCCACCGGCCCGCTGGAGAAGTGGACCAGCGATCCCTTCGTGCCCAGCCACCGCGAGGGCCGGCTGTACGGCCGCGGCGCCGCCGACATGAAGACCTCCATCGCCGCGTTCACCGTGGCGGCGGAGGAGTTCCTGCAGGCCAACCCGGATCCGGCGCTCGGCATCGCCCTGCTGATCACCAGCGACGAGGAGGGCCCCAGCGTGGATGGCACGGTAGTCGTGTGCGAGCGGCTGCGCGCTCGCGGCGAACGGCTGGACTACTGCATCGTCGGCGAGCCCACCTCGGTGGAGCGCCTGGGCGACATGATCAAGAACGGCCGCCGTGGCAGCCTGACCGGCAAGCTCACCGTCAAGGGCATCCAGGGCCACATCGCCTATCCGCAACTGGCGCGCAACCCGATCCACCAGGCCCTGCCCGCGCTGGAGGAACTGGCGCGCACCGAGTGGGACCACGGCAATGCGTTCTTCCCGCCCACCAGCTTCCAGATCAGCAACATCCATGGCGGCACCGGCGCGGGCAACGTGATCCCTGGCGCGGTCGTCATCGACTTCAACTTCCGCTTCGCGAGCGTGACCACGGCCGAGGCGCTGCAGCAGCGCGTGGAAGCGGTGCTGCAACGGCATGGCCTCGAGTACGACCTGACCTGGGTCGTGGGCGGCCAGCCCTTCCTCACCGAGCCGGGCGATCTGGTGGGCGCCATCCAGGGCGCCATCCGCGACGAGACCGGCGTGGAGACCGAGCTGTCCACCACCGGCGGCACCAGCGACGGGCGGTTCATCTCGCGCATCTGCCCGCAGGTGATCGAGTTCGGGCCCATCAACGCCAGCATCCACCAGATCGACGAGCACGTGCGCGTGGCCGACATCGAGCCGCTGAAGAACATCTACCGCCGCACGCTGGAACGGCTCGAGTCGCTCGGATGAAGCTGATCGACACGGTGCAGGCGGCCGCGGCGCGGCTGCAGTCGGCTGGCGTGGCCTTCGGCCATGGCACGACGAACGCCTTCGACGAAGCCGCGTGGCTGGTGCTCTGGCGCCTGGGCCTGCCGCTGGACGCGCTGGACGAATTCGCGGATCGCCGCCTCACCGCCGCCGAGCGGGCCGCGGTGGAGGCGCTGGTCGAGGAACGCATCGCCAAGCGCCGCCCCGCCGCCTACCTGACCGGTGAGGCATGGCTGCAAGGCGTGCCGTTCCACGTGGACGATCGCGTGATCGTGCCGCGCAGCTTCATCGCGGAGCTGCTGGCCGAAGGCACCGTCGACCCCTGGCTGGACGAGACCACGCGCGACGTGCTGGATCTTTGCACCGGCAACGGGAGCCTGGCCGTGCTGGCCGCGATGGCCTGGCCCGATGTGCGCGTGGATGCCGCAGATCTGTCGGCCGATGCGCTGGCCGTGGCCCGGCTGAATGTCGAACGGCATGGCCTGGCCGATCGCATCCGCCTCGTCGCGTCCGACGGCCTCGCCGCCCTGCCCGGCCCCTACGACCTGATCCTGTGCAACCCGCCCTATGTGAACGCCGCGAGCATGACCGCCTTGCCGCCCGAGTACCAGGCCGAGCCCGCGCTGGCGCTGGCGGGCGGCGACGACGGCATGGACTTCATCCGCGCGCTGCTGCGCGATGCCCCCTCCCGCCTGCGCGAGCACGGTGTGCTGGTGCTGGAGATCGGCAACGAGCGCGCGCACTTCGAGGCCGCCTTTCCCCGGCTCGAGGCCGTGTGGCTGGAAGTGAGCGCAGGTGACGACCAGGTGCTGCTGCTCACGCGTGACGCCCTGGCCGCCGCGGCCGACCCGGCCTGATTCCCCGGCCTTCCCCTCCCCTTTCCCGAGACCGTTTCCCTTTCCGTGATCCAGCTTCGCAACGTCACCCTGCGCCGCGGCGCCAAGGTGCTCCTGGACGATGTGTCCGTGACCCTCAACCCCGGCGAGAAGGTGGGCCTGGTCGGCCGCAACGGCGCCGGCAAGTCCACCCTGTTCGCCCTCTTCAACGGCAGCTTGCACGAGGACAAGGGCGACTACAGCCGTCCCTCGCAATGGCAGCTCGCCCAGGTGGCGCAGCACATGCCCGAGACCGACGAGCCCGCCACCGCCTTCGTGCTGGCCGGTGACGAGCGCCTGATGCGCCTGCGCGCCGAGCTCGCGGAGGCCGAGGCCTCCGGTGACGGCATGGCCATCGCCCATGCGCACAGTGACCTGGCCGACGCCGGCGAGCACGACGCCGTGCCGCGCGCGCAGACGTTGATCCTGGGCCTGGGCTTCCGCACCGAGGAGCTGCATCGCCCCGTCAACAGCTTCTCCGGCGGCTGGCGCATGCGCCTGCAGCTCGCCCGCGCGCTGATGTGTCCTTCGGATCTGCTGCTGCTGGACGAACCCACCAACCACCTGGACCTGGATGCGCTGGTCTGGCTGGAAGGCTGGCTGCAGCGCTATGGCGGCACGCTGATCGTGATCAGCCACGACCGCGAGTTCCTGGACGCGGTGACCGACGTGACGCTGCACATCGAGCAGCAGAAGCTCACCCGCTACGGCGGCAACTACACCGCCTTCGAGATGCTGCGTGCCCAGCAGCTCGCGCTGCAGCAGCAGAGCTTTGCCAAGCAGCAGGAGCGCATCGCCCACCTGCAGAAGTTCATCGACCGCTTCAAGGCCAAGGCGTCCAAGGCCAAGCAGGCACAGAGCCGGGTGAAGGCGCTGGAGCGCATGGAGAAGATTGCGCCGGTGCTGGCGGACGCGGAGTTCACCTTCGAGTTCAAGGAGCCGATGAACCTGCCGAACCCGATGCTGGCGATCAGCGACGCGGCTTTCGGCTACCTGCGGGACGATGGCGGCGAGCCCACGGTCATCCTGCGCGGCGTGAACCGCTCGGTGCTGGCCGGCCAGCGCATCGGCATCCTGGGCGCCAACGGCCAGGGCAAGTCCACGCTGGTGAAGACCATCGCCCGCATGCAGCCGCCACTGGCCGGCGGCGTGACCGAGGGCAAGGGCCTCACCATCGGCTACTTCGCCCAGCAGGAGCTGGACGTGCTGCGCACGCAGGACACGCCACTCGAACACATGACCCGCCTCGCGCGCGAGCTGGGCAACGCCACCGGCCAGTCGGACCGCGAGCAGGACCTGCGCAACTACCTGGGTCAGTTCCTCTTCACCGGCGACATGGTCAAGCAGACCGTGGGCACCATGAGCGGTGGCGAGAAGGCGCGGCTGGTGCTGGCGATGATCGTGTGGCAGCGGCCCAACCTGCTGCTGCTGGACGAGCCCACGAACCACCTGGACCTCGCCACGCGCGAGGCGCTCGCCGTGGCGCTGAACGAGTTCGAGGGCACGGTGATGCTGGTCAGCCACGACCGCGCGCTTCTGCGTGCGGTCTGCGACGAGTTCTGGCTGGTCGGTCGCGGCCAGGTGCAGCCCTTCGACGGTGACCTGGACGACTACCAGCGCTACCTGCTGGAGGAAGCGAAGCGCCTGCGCGAGGCGGCCACGCGAGAGGCGCGCGAGGCCAGCGCGGCGGTCGAGGCCGCGCCTGCACCCGAGGCGGCCCCGCCCGCGCCGGCCCCGAGCGCCCCCGCCCTGCCCCCGCAGGAGCAGCGGCGCCAGCAGGCGCAGGCCCGCCAGCAGCTCGCCGCGCGGCTCAAGCCGCTGCGCAAGGAGCTGGCCGATGCCGAGCGCCGCATTGCCGCGCTGGAAGCCGAGCGCGCCGAGCTGGAGGCGCGCCTGTCAGGCGGGCTGGCGCCAGCGGAGATCGCGGAGGCCGGCCGGCGCCTCAAGGCGGCGGGCGATGAGCTGGCCCGGCTGGAGGAACGCTGGCTGGAACTCTCCGGCGACATCGAGCTTGCGGAGACGGGCGCCGCCGATTGAACTTGCAAGCCAGGCCTCTCGCCCCCACCATCGCGCCATGGCGACCCCCACCACCCTGCAACTGGCCGATGGCGACCCCGCGATGCTCGCCGCCATCGAGCGGGCCCGCAAGCTGCTGAACCGTCGCGCCCTGGCCGGCGCGGCCGCGGGCGCGGTGCCCATCCCCGGCCTGGACTGGCTGGTCGATGCGGCCCTGCTCTCGAAGCTGCTGCCCGCCATCAACGAGGAATTCGGCCTCTCGCCCGAGCAGCTGGACCGGCTTCCGCCGCGCAAGCGCGAACAGGTGCAGAAGGCCATCAGCGTGGTCGGCTCCATGCTGATCGGCAAGTTCATCACGCGCGACCTCGTGATCCGCATGGCCGCCGCCGCCGGCAAGCGGCTCACCGCCAAGCAGGCCGCGAAGTTCGTGCCGCTGGCCGGCCAGGTGATCTCCGCCGCGATCAGCTACTCCGCCATCCGCTACCTGGGCGAGCTGCACATCCGCGATTGCGTGCAGGTGTGCAAGACCGCGAAGCTGCGGCTGCCGGCGCCTACGGCCGGGGATTGAGCGCGCCTGGCGCCTTGGGCTGCAGGGCCATGGCCTTGCGGCCGGCGTCGATGCGCTGGCCCGCCAGCTCCGCCGTGTAGCGCAGGCGCCGCAGGTCCGCCTCGGTCGCGTCGGGGTTCACCGTGAAGCTGTAGCAGCACAGCGTGCCGTAAACCTCCCCGCTGGGCAGCATCAGCGGGGTGCTGATGTGCGTGCCGATCGGTGTGGGCGGCGCCGGCAAGGTGCCCGCGGCCACCAGCGGCGCGGCATCGGGCACGAAGCCGGGCAGACGCCCATCCACCACACGCTGGCACCACGAGGCCTCCAGCGGATCCGATTCACCCTCGGCCAGCACGGGGCGGGCCTGCTCCACCTGGCGAAAGACCCGGCGGCCACCGGTGAACTCGGACACGAAGACCACGTCCATCTTCATCTTCTCGCGCAGCAACCTCAGCACGTCGCGGATCTGGCTGTCGACCTGATGGTCGGCCTCATCGGCGGTGGCGACCAGCATCTCGGCCACGCGCACCTGCAGGTCATCGGGGTTGTAGTCCTCGTACATCGCCGTGATTCTGGCCCAAGGTCGATGCGGGCGGGGCTCAATCCTCGACGAAGGCCTCCTCGCGACGGGCCTTGATGGCCGGCAGGGCCACGATGACGACCAGTGCCAGCGCGGCGGCCAGCAGGCTGGCCGACAGTGGCCGGGTGACCAGCACGCTCCAGTCGCCGCGCGACAGCAGCAGCGCCCGGCGCAGGTTCTCCTCCATCATCGGGCCCAGGATGAAGCCCAGCAGCAGCGGCGCAGGCTCGCAACCCAGCTTGATGAACGCGTAGCCGACGAAGCCGAACAGCGCCACCATCCAGATGTCGAAGACGTTGTTGTTGGTGGAATAGACGCCGATGGCGCAGAACAGCACGATGGCCGGGAACAGCCAGCGGTAGGGCACGGTCAGCAGCTTGATCCAGATGCCGATCAGCGGCAGGTTCAGGATCACCAGCATCAGGTTGCCGATCCACATGGAGGCGATCAGGCCCCAGAACAGGCCGGGGTTGCTGGTCATCACCTGCGGGCCGGGCTGGATGTTGTGGATGGTCATCGCGCCCACCATCAGCGCCATCACGGCGTTGGGCGGGATGCCCAGCGTGAGCAGCGGGATGAACGAGGTCTGCGAGCCGGCATTGTTGGCCGATTCGGGCGCCGCCACGCCGCGGATGTTGCCGCGGCCGAAGGGCACCTCGCCCGGTTGCAGCCTGGTCTTCTTCTCCACCGTGTAGGCCGCAAAGGCCGCCAGCAGCGCGCCGCCGCCGGGCAGGATGCCCAGCGCCGAGCCCAGGGCGGTGCCGCGCAGCACCGCGGGGACCATGCGCTTGAAGTCTTGCAGCGTCGGCATGAGGCCCTGTACCTTGCCGGTGAACACCTCGCGGTTCTCGGCCGGCTGCGACAGGTTGCTGATGATCTCGCCGTAGCCGAACACGCCCATGGCGATGACCACGAAGCCGATGCCGTCCGTCAGCTCCGGGATGTCGAAGGCGAAGCGCGCCACGCCGGAGTTCACGTCCGTACCGACCAGCCCGAGCAGCAGGCCCAGCACGATCATGGCGATGGCCTTCACGAGCGAACCGGAGGCCAGGACCACCGCGCCGATCAGGCCCAGGATCATGAGCGAGAAGTACTCGGCCGGGCCGAACTTGAACGCCACCTCGGTCAGCGGCGCGGCGAAGGCCGCGAGGATGAGCGTGCCCACGCAGCCGGCGAAGAACGAGCCCAGGCCCGCGGCGGCCAGCGCGGGGCCGGCGCGGCCCTGGCGGGCCATCTGGTAGCCGTCGATGACGGTCACCACCGAGGACGATTCACCCGGCAGGTTCACCAGGATCGCGGTGGTGGAGCCGCCGTACTGGGCGCCGTAGTAGATGCCTGCCAGCATGATCAGGGCCGACACCGGCGGCAGCGCATAGGTGGCGGGCAGCAGCATGGCAATGGTGGCCACCGGCCCGATGCCGGGCAGCACCCCGATCAGCGTGCCCAGCAGGCAGCCGATGAAGCAGTACAGCAGGTTGATCGGCGTGACGGCCACGCCGAAGCCGGTGGCCAGGTTCGCGATGAGATCCATGACTGCGCCTCAACCGGTGATGAACGTGGGCCAGACGGGAAACTGCAGCTTCAGCAGCATCACGAAGGCCAGGTAGCTGCCCGCCGCCAGCACGGTGGAGAGAATGGCGACCTCCTTGGCGTCGAACTCGTCGCCCGCGAGGCTGGCGATGTACGTCAGCGCGTAGATCGCGACGATCAGGCCCATGGGCGGTATGCGCAGGCGCGGAATGCCGCCCAGCAGGATGCCGAACACGCAGTTGGCGGCCAGCACGAAGCCCAGCGGCTTCCAGGCCCAGGCGCCGATGCGTTCACCCTCGCCTTCGGCGGTGCCCAGGCTCTGGCCCACGATCACGAGGCCCAGCACGCCGAGCACCACCCCCAGCAGCAGCGGGAAGTAGCCGGGGCCCATGCGGGCGCCCTCGCCCACGGTGTAGGTGGTCGACCCGATGGCGAACGCGACCCCGATGGCCGTGAACATCAGGCCCGAGACAAAGTCCTTCTGGCTCTTGATCTGCATGGTGTTTTCCTTGAGGCCCTGTTTATCGCCCGCCGGCCCTGACCCGCGACTGACCCGCCCGCTACGTGATTCCACTTAGCGCGACGCATCGGCGACGCGGTACACCATGCTTCCCATGCGCGTGCTGCTGATCGAGGACGACCCCACCCTGCGGCACATCGTTGCCCGCAGCCTTGGCGAGGCAGGCGTACGGGTGGACGAAGCGGGCGACATGGCCACGGCCGACCACCTGTGGCGCGTGCAGGCCTACGACGCCGTGGTGCTGGATCTGAACCTGCCCCACACCGCGCATCCGCACAGCGGTCTGGGCAGCGGCCTGACCCTGCTGGGCGCGGCGCGGGCCCGCGGCAGCGCCACGCCCGTGCTGGTGCTGACCGCGCGCAACCGCACCGAGGAGCGCATCGCCGGCCTGAACAGCGGCGCCGATGACTACCTGGGCAAGCCGTTCGACCTGGCCGAACTCGAGGCCCGCCTGCGCGCGCTGGTGCGCCGGCACCGCGGCACGACGGACCGCGCCGAGGCGGGCACGCTGCTGCTGGACCGGCAGGCACGCCGGCTCTTCATGGCAGGCGAGCCGCTGGAGCTGCCCGCGCGCGAGTTCGAGGTGCTGTGGGAGCTGATGACGCCCGTCGGCCGCGTGGTGAGCAAGCGGGAGCTGGCGACCAAGCTCTCCGCCGTGGGCGACATGCTGACCGACAACGCGCTGGAGGCCTTCATCTCGCGCCTGCGCAAGCGCCTGGCGGGGGCCGGCGTGAACATCCGCACGCTGCGCGGGCTGGGCTACCTGCTCGAGGCCGCGGCCTAGCGGACGCGTGAACCCTACCATGCGCCGCCTGCAATCGCTGCGCGCCATCCTGCTGCGGCCGGTGCTGCTGTCACTGGCGGCCATCTGGCTGCTGGGCACCGCGATCTCGCTTGCCGTGGCGTACTTCTTCGCGCAGCGTGCCTTCGACCGATCCATCCTCGACGACGCCTATCTGGTCGGCTCCGCCGTGCAGGTGCGCGAGGGCCGCCCGCACCTGGCGCTGACGCCGGACCAGGTGAAGACGGTGCTGTTCGACCAGGCCGAGACGGTGGTCTTCAGCGTACGCGCGGCCGACGGCACCCTGGTGCACGGCCATCCGGGCCTGGCGCTGGACGGCCCGCCACCCGAGACGGGCCACCGCTATGGCGACGGCCTGATCGCGGGCCGCCCCTTCCGCGTGGTGGCCCTGCACCTGGACAAGCCCTTGCCGGTGACCGTGCTGGTCGGCCAGAGCACGCGCACGCGCACGCT
>NZ_JAYRZR010000027.1:0-46815 GCF_041916345.1 Ramlibacter sp. | reverse complement strand
CCCCCGGCGGCGCGCGCGCGGTGGAGGGCCGCCCGTTCGACTACGCCGCGCTGCCCCAGGCCTGGCGCGAGGCTGGCGGCACCGGTGCCTGGATGGTGAACAACGGCTACGACCGCGCCCTGGCCGAGCAGGCCCTGCAGCAGGGCGCCGACCTGGTGGCCTTCGGCCGCCCCTTCATCGCCAACCCGGATCTGGTGGCGCGGCTGCAGCAGAACGCCCCGCTGAACACGCCGGACCGCGCCACGTTCTATGGCGGCACGGAGAAGGGGTATACGGACTATCCGGCGCTGGCGGGGTGACCCCCCTCAAGCCTCCGGCCCCACCCCGATCGGGGCCGGCGCCCGCATCACGATGCGGGTGAACAGGCGGTCGAAGCTCGGATCGCGCTCGCCACTGGCGAGCGGGTCCTTGTGCGCGAGGAAGGCCGCGTCGAGCTGCTTCCAGTCGTCATCGGTCAGGCGCTCCTGCGCCACCGGCAGCAGGTGGTGCTCTTCCGCGCCCATGTGCGCCAGGTAGAAGTCCACGTACTTGCGCGCACCCTCCTCGAAAGCCGGCCGCCGCGCATCGCCCAGCAGTTCCCAGGCCAGCAGCAGGTGCTGCAGCTCACGCACCCGGCCCTCGCCGGCCATGTGGTCGTTCTCCAGCCGCTGGATCACCGACATCAGCTCCGGCGCCACGCGCGCGATCTTGGGGAACAGCAGGTCCGACTCCTTCGGGTGGTGAAAGCGCTCGGGGAACTCGTCGATGTAGAACAGCATGGCCCGCAGCACGTCGAAGAAGCGTTCGGGCTGGTCGCCCGGACCGCGGTCGATCATGTGGATGAGGGACCGCAGCACGGCGGCCACGGCCACGTGTTCGTCACGGATGATGCGCAGGGCAGGTCGCTGCATGGCTTTGTCTCCAGGTTTCGGCCACAGCTTCCCATGCCGGCGCGCGGGCGCCGTTGACTCAGGTCAAGCGCGCGGGCCTCGCCAGCGCCGCAGCAGCAGCGCATTGGTCATCACGCTCACGCTCGACAGCGCCATCGCGCCGCCGGCCAGCACCGGGTTCAGGTAGCCCAGCGCGGCCAGGGGAATGCCCGCCACGTTGTAGATGAAGGCCCAGAACAGGTTCTGCCGGATCTTGGTCACCGTGCGATGCGAGATGTCGAAGGCGCCGGCCACCAGGCCCACATCGCCGCGCATCAGCGTGATGCCGGCGGCATGCATGGCGACGTCGGTGCCGGTGCCCATCGCGAGGCCGACATCGGCCGCCGCGAGCGCGGGCGCGTCGTTCACGCCGTCCCCCACCATCGCCACCACATGGCCGCCTTCGCGCAGCGCGGCCACGCGCGCGGCCTTCTCGCCCGGCAGCACCTCGGCCATCACCTCGTCGGCCGCAAGCCCCAGGCGCAGACCCATCGCCTCGGCGGCGGCGCGGTTGTCGCCGGAGATCATGCGCACGCGCAGGCCCCGCGCCCGCAAGGCCGCCACGGCCTCGGCCGCGCCGGGCTTGGGCTCGTCCGCAAAGGCCATCAGCGCGCGCAGGGCCAGGCCCTCGGTGGCCCGCTCCACCAGCACCGACAGCGTGGCGCCCTCGCCGGCCAGGCGCGTCGCCTCGGCCTGCAGGCTGCCCAGCGGCACGCCCAGTTCCTCCATCCAGCGCAGGCTGCCGATCAGGTAGCTGCGCACGCCGACCTCGCCCTCCGTGCCGCGGCCGGGCACCGCCCGCACCGAGGCCGGCGGCGGCAGCGCGAGGCCCCGCTCGCCGGCCGCCGCCACCACGGCACGCGCCAGCGGATGCTCGCTGCCGCTCTGCAGGCTGGCCGCCGCCGACAGCGCCGCGGCTTCCTCCACGCCCGGCGCAGGCACGAAGGCCACCAGCCGCGGCCGGCCCACGGTGAGCGTGCCCGTCTTGTCGAAGGCCACCGTGTCCACCCGGTGCGCGAGTTCCAGCGCCTGCGCGTCCTTGATCAGGATGCCGTGCTTCGCCGCCACACCCGTGCCCGCCATCACCGCCGCCGGCGTGGCCAGGCCCAGCGCACAGGGACAGGCGATCACCAGCACCGCCACCGCGTGGATCAGCGCGGCCTCGAAGCCGGCGCCCACCAGCATCCAGCCCCCCAGCGTGAGGAGCGACAGGCCCATCACCACCGGCACGAACACGGCCGAGACCTGGTCCACCATTCGCTGGATCGGCGCCTTCGCCGCCTGCGCGTCCTCCACCAGCCGGATGATGCGCGCCAGCACGCTCTCCGCGCCCACGGCCGTGGCGCGCAGCACCACGCGGCCTTCCCCATTGATGCTGCCCCCGGTCAGACGGTCGCCCGGGCCCTTGGTCACGGGCAGCGGCTCGCCGGTCAGCATGGATTCATCGACCTGCGTCTCGCCCTCTTCCACCACCCCGTCAGCCGGCACCCGCTCACCCGGCCGGATCACCAGCCGGTCGCCCGCCAGCACCTCGGCCAGCGGCACCTCGGCCTCGCCGCCCGCGCGCAGGATCACGCGCGCCGTCTCCGGCCGCAGGGCATGCAGGGCGCGGATGGCCTGCGTGGTCTGCCGCTTGGCCCGCGCCTCCAGCCACTTGCCCAGCAGCACCAGGGTGACGACCACCGCCGAGGCCTCGAAGTACAGGTGCGCCTCACCCCGGGCCAGCCACAGCCACATCGACAGGCCCCAGCCGGCGCTGGTGCCCACGGCCACCAGCAGGTCCATGTTGCCGGTGCCGGCGCGCAAGGCATGCCAGCCCGCGCGGTAGAAGCGCGCACCCAGGATGAACTGAACCGGCGTGGCCAGCAGGAACTGCAGCCAGGCCGGCAGCATCCAGTGGCGGCCGAAGAAATCGCCCACCATCGGCAGCACCAGCGGCGCCGACAACGCCAGGCCGATGGCCACCGGCGCGAAGCCCGCCCAGGGGCCGGGATCGGCGTCGATGGCGGCCTCGGCCGCGCGCGGCTCGTAGCCGGCATCGCGCACCGCGCGGCGGATGCGGGCCTCCACGTCGGTGCCGGGCGCGTAGGTCACGCGGGCCGACTCCGTGGCCAGGTTGACGGTGGCATCGGCGACGCCGGGCACCTTCTTCAGCGCGCGCTCGACGCGGTTCACGCACGAGGCGCAGGTCATGCCGGCCACGCCCAGGTCGAGCGTGGCGGCGGTTTCGGTGGGGGTGGCAGCGTTCATGACGGCAGGATGCACCTTGCCATCATGGCAAGGTCAAGGCTTGACGCAGATCAACCCTGCCCGCCAAGGGGTCGACCGCTCGGCCGGCTTGACCTTACCATGGTGGCAAGGTCGATGCTGACCCCTCGTCAACCCAGAAAGGACATTTCCATGAACCAGACCTTCCAGGTGCAAGGCATGAGCTGCGGCCATTGCGTCGGCGCCGTCACCCAAGCCGTGAAGTCGGTCGATCCCGCCGCCGAGGTCAAGGTCGATCTGCCCACCGGCCGCGTCGAGGTGCAGTCCGACAGCGACCGCGCCGCGCTGGCGCACGCGATCGAGGAAGAGGGCTACCAGGTCACCGCCTGATGGCCCGCGCGAGCGCTGCCCCGGCGTGGCCGGTGCACATCGGCGACGCCGCCCGTCTCTCGGGCGTGTCGGCCAAGATGGTCCGGCACTACGAGTCGCTGGGCCTGCTGCCTTCGGTGCCGCGCACCGAGGGCGGCTACCGCCTCTACACCGAGGCCGAGGTGCATACGCTGCGCTTCATCAAGCGCGCGCGCGACCTCGGCTTCTCCATGGCCGAGATTGCGGAACTGGTGAGCCTGTGGCAGAACCGCCGCCGCGCCAGCGCCAGCGTGCGCCGCATCGCTCAGCGCCACGCGGACGAACTGGCCGCCCGCATCGCGGCCATGCAGGCGATGCAGCAGACGCTGGGCCACCTCATCCATTGCTGCGCCGGCGACGACCGACCTGACTGTCCGATCCTGCAGGATCTGGCGCGCTGAGCCGCTCCGGCGGCAGCATCCTGCCGCTGCGCGGGCGCATCTTTACACCGCCGCAACGCAAGCGCCAACCCAGCGTTACATCACTCGCCCAGACTGCGTTCCATGCTGGGCTGAAAGGCGGCCCGGCGCTCCATCCGGAAGGACACCCCATGAAACTGCAACGCACCCTGATCGCCACCGGCCTGCTGGCCGCCACCTTCACCGCCCTGGCCCAGATGCCCGGCCATGGCCCCGGCATGGGCGCCGGCCCGCGCGAGGGCGGCACGATGATGGCGCACCGCGGGATGAACCCGCAGGAACGCCACGCCATGATGGAAGAGCGGGTGAACCATCGCCTGAACGTGCTCAAGCTGCGCCTGGCCCTCACCCCCGCCCAGGAAGGCGCCTGGAACGCCTTCGTGGCCGGCATGAAGCCGCCCGCGATGCAGCACCCCGACCGCGCCGAGATGGCCAAGCTCACGACCCCCGAGCGCATCGACCGCATGCGCGCGATGCGCGACCAGCGCAATGCCGCGCAGGACAAGCGCGCCGAGGCCACCAAGACCTTCTATGCCCAGCTCTCCGCCGACCAGAAGAAGGTGTTCGACGGCGAGACCCTGCGCATGGGTCCCGGCGGCGGTATGCGCGGCCATGGGGGCTCCGGTGGCATGGGTGGCCATGGCGGACATGGCGGCATGATGGGCCGCGGCTGATCACCACTGCGTTCGATCCGATCTCCTCTCGTTGTTCGAGAAGCCTGGCCCGGGTGGCAACACCCGGGCCTTTTTTCCGTCATTCCCGAGCAGGCCGCTGCTACACTGCGCCGCTTCGCTTCGCCCTGCCTCCTGCCTGCATGACGGTTTCCCTCGCGGCGCGTGCGCCGGCCACGTTCGAGATCAAGAGCGCCCAGCTGCCGCTCGTTGCCCTGCACCTCAAGTCCGCCGATCTCGCCCTGCTGGGGCAGGAATTCGCGGCCCGCTTCGGCGACATCCCCGACTTCTTCGACCACGATCCGCTGCTGCTGGACCTGAGCCCGCTCGCCGCCGACCGTGCCACCGTGCCCGACTTCGGCGAGCTGCTGCATCTGCTGCATGCCTGGCGGCTGCATCCGGTGGCCGTGCGCGGCGGCAGCGAGGCCCAGCGTGAAGCGGCACGGGCCGCGGGCCTGGCCTTCGCCGACGACGCCACGCTGACCCGGACCCTGCCCACGCCTAGCGACGCGTCCGCTGCGGCCGAGGCCGATGCAGGCGCGGCGCCCAGCGAACCAGCACCCGCGCCAGCCCCCCCAGTCATCGCCGCCGCACCGGCCCTCGTCATCGACCGCCCGGTGCGCTCCGGCCAGCAGATCTACGCCCGCGGGCGTGACCTGGTCGTGCTGGCCATGGTCAACCCGGGCGCCGAAGTCATCGCCGACGGCCACGTACACGTCTATGCGCCGCTGCGCGGCAAGGCCATCGCCGGTGCGCGCGGCGACGCCAGCGCACGCGTGCTCACGCTCAGCCTGGAGCCCGAACTGGTCTCCATCGCCGGCGTCTACCGCACCAGCGAGCAGCCCTGGCCCGAGGCCCTGCGCGGCCGCCCGGCCCAGCTGCGGCTGGACGGCGGCGCCGAAGGCCGGCTGGTCGTGGAAGCACTGGCCGCCTGAGCACCCCCTCACCCGCCCCGCGCACCCGCGGCGCCGGGCCTTCATCCGATCCAGGGAGAACCCACCGCATCATGAGCAAGATCATCGTCGTCACCTCCGGCAAGGGGGGCGTGGGCAAGACCACCACCAGCGCCAGCTTCGCCACCGCGCTCGCCCTGCGCGGCCACAAGACCTGCGTGATCGACTTCGACGTCGGCCTGCGCAACCTCGATCTCATCATGGGTTGCGAGCGGCGCGTGGTGTACGACTTCGTGAACGTGATCCAGGGCGAGGCCACGCTGAACCAGGCCCTCATCAAGGACAAGCACTGCGAGCACCTGCATGTGCTGGCCGCCTCGCAGACGCGCGACAAGGAGGCCTTGAACAAGGACGGCGTGGAGCGCGTGCTGAAGGAACTCGCCGACATGGGCTTCGCCTACATCGTGTGCGACTCGCCCGCCGGCATCGAGACCGGTGCGCTGATGGCCATGCACTTCGCCGACGAGGCCCTGGTGGTCACCAACCCCGAGGTCAGCTCGGTGCGCGACTCCGACCGCATCCTGGGCATGCTGGCCAGCAAGACGAAGCGCGCCATCGAAGGCAAGGAGCCGGTGCGCGAACACCTGCTCATCACCCGCTACAACCCGCAGCGCGTGGACCAGGGCCAGATGCTCTCGCTGGCGGACATCCAGGACATCCTGCGCATCCCGCTGCTGGGCGTGATCCCGGAGAGCGAGTCGGTGCTGCAGGCCAGCAACCAGGGCACGCCGGCCGTGCACATCAAGGGCAGCGACGTCTCCGAGGCCTACCTCGACGTCGTGGCCCGCTTCCTGGGCGAGGACAAGCCGCTGCGCTTCGTGGACGCGCAGAAGGCCGGCTTCCTCAAGCGCCTGTTCGGCGGGAGGTGAGCGCCATGTCCCTGCTGTCCTTCCTGCTCGGGGAGAAGAAGAAGAGTGCCAGCGTCGCCAAGGAGCGCCTGCAGATCATCCTGGCCCACGAGCGCAGCGGCCGCAACGCCGGCCAGCCGGACTACCTGCCGGCGCTGCAGCGTGACCTGGTGGCGGTGATCGGCAAGTACTTCGCCATCGACCCCGCGCAGCTCAAGGTGAACCTGGAACGCCAGGATGACCTGGAGGTGCTGCAGGTGAAGATCGAGCTGCCCGAGGGCCCGCGCGCAGCGGCCCGCTGAGCCCGCCCCTTGACACCGGGGGCGGTCGCGGGGATAAAGCCGCCGATGACCGCCGCCGCGGACGTGCACGTCCGCCTGTCGTACCGCTACAGCGCCTCCGCCGAGAGGGTGTTCGATGCCTGGCTCTGCCCCGGGGCAGGCCTCGCGCTTCCTGTTCGCCACCCGCACCGGCTGCGTCACCCGCTGCGAGATCGATCCGGTCGAAGGCGGCCGCTTCGTCGTGACGGACCGCCGCCCGCTGGCCGAAGGCGACGAGAGCGTCATGGACATCGTGCACCAGGGCCGCTACCTGCAGCTCACGCGGCCGCGCCGCCTGGTGTTCGAGTTCGGCGTGGCCGGCATCGACGCTGCGCCGACGCAGGTCACCCTGGACATTGAACCGCTTGGCCCGCAGGCCTGCGAGCTCACGCTCGACCATGCGCTGGGCGACTCCGAAGAGGCGCACCAGGGCGCGGCCGCGGCCCGTCGCGGCTGGCAGTCCCTGCTGGAGGCACTGGAGCGCGATTTGTTCCCGCGCCGCGTCGCCCTGGGCTGATCGTCAGTCCGCCGGCACCAGCAACATCGCTTCGATCTTGTGGCCATCGAGGTCACGCACGAAGGCGGCGTAGTAGTTGTCGCCATAGTCCTTGCGGAAGCCCGGCGCGCCGTCGTCGAGGCCGCCCAGGGCCAGCGCCCGGGCATGGAAAGCCTGCACCTCCGCCACGCTGTTCGCCAGAAAGGCGACGTGCACGCCATTGCCCACCGTGGCGCGCCCCTGGTCGAACGGCGTCTGCACCCAGAACTCCGGGAACTGCCGGCCATAGCCGGCATAGCCCGGCCCGTCCATCAGGCAGCTGATCTGCAGCGTGCCCAGCACGGCGTCGTAAAAGGCCTTGGCGCGGCCGAAGTCGTTGGTGCCGAGCGAGACATGCGAGATCACGCTGGCAGGCAATTCCTGGCTCATGGATTCCTCCGTGGATTGAAGAGCCACGAGCCTAAGCGCCGCGCCGGCGCGAACCTGTCAGGGGATCAGCCCCCGAACGGCCGCACGCCGATCCAGGCGCCATGCGCCCACATGGCGAAGCCCGCCCAGGCCACGACGCCCACCACGACGGCGATGGCCGTCCGTACGCCTTGTGCCGACGGTGGCGCCAACTGGCCCTGCGCGGCCAAGGCGCGGTCCCGCTGGCGGCAGGAGCGGAAGTCCAGCACCGCCCAGACGAGGAAGCCGCCGAACAGCAACAGATCCGCCAGCGTGTTGTTCACCACGAGGTGCGCCAGCGCCCACAGCTTCACGCCCAGGATCATCGGGTGGCGCAGCTTCGCCTTCAGGTGGTTGCCCGGCACATAGGCCGCCGCCAGCAGGACGAAGGCGCCCAGCGTGAGCAGCGAGGCCAGGTGCTTCAGCCCGGTCGGCACCGCCGGCCACAGCACGGTGGGCTGCTGCCGCGCCAGCCCGTAGCCCCAGACGATGAGCGCGAAGCCCGCCACCGAGGCCACCGAGTACAGGCCCTTCCAGGCCCCTTCACCCAGCCGGCCGATCATGGCGGTGCGCCAGCCCTCGGCCACGATGCGCACCGAGTGCACGCCGAGGAACAGCACCAGGCCCAGCAGCAGCATCTCCATCTCGATCACCCCGTTTTGCGTGAAGCGGCGGATTGTGCGCCAGGCTCCGGCGGCTGACCAGATGCGGGCCCGTCCCGTCCCCGCAGCCCGTGCGGCTGTTCTTGTCTTTCTTTCAGTTTCAAGACTAGGACTAGTAGGTAAGGCAGCGCCTGCGCTGTGGACAAGCCGCCTTTTTCCTTGCCAGCACAGGCACTTGCGGCTGCCTGACGGCTGTGGGCAGCCGTGCTTCCGGGGCTGCACGCCGAGGCGGACAACTTCGCCACCGGCCCCTGCCCTGTGGACAAGACCCGGGTTGTGCCAGTTCGCTCCACAGGGTTGCGCACGAAAAAAATCGCGCCATGGTCGTTCGCCTGTGGTGCTGCGCCCACGCCGGGTGTCACCACATGCAAGCCGGCTTGACGCAACCCCCACAATGCAGGCGCCCGCCCCGCACTGGCGGCCCGCGCATGAACGACATCCTCAAGCCCCGCGACCTGGCCGCCTATCGCCAGGGCAACACCGGCATCGACTACGTGCACCGCTTCGACAGCGGCCGCCCCGGCCCGCATGTGCTGGTGAACGCGCTCACCCACGGCAACGAGTTCTGCGGCATGGTCGCTGCCTGCCATCTGCTGGATACCGGGGTGCGCCCGCGCATCGGCACGCTCACGGTGAGCTTCGCCAACGTGGCGGCCTATGAAAGCTTCGATCCGGCGCGGCCGCTGGCCAGCCGCCTGCTCGTGCACAACATGAACCGCATCTGGTCGGCGCAGTGGCTGGACGGCACCGAGGACAGCCCCGAGCTGCGCCGCGCGCGCGAACTCCGCCCGGTGGTGGCCGCGGCCGACCACGTGCTGGACCTGCACAGCACCTCGGCCGACGTGCAGGCCTTCTGGGTCTACCAGGACCACGCGCGCAACGCGGCGGCCGCATGCGCCATCGGCCAGCCGCAGGTGCATTTGGTCATGCCGGGTGGTCTGGGGTCGGGCACGCCCTTGATCGAGCATGGCCGATTCGCCGACCCTGGCTACGCCGGCGTGTCGCTGGTGGCCGAATGCGGTGGCCACTTCCGCCGCGAGACCGGCGCGCTGGCGGTGGAGGTGGCGCTGGACTTCATCGGCCACTTCGGCCTGATCGAGCGAGCGCGCGTGCCGCGGCCGGCCCCGCGGCGCTACCGGCTGCTGCGCACGGTGGTGATCCGCACGCCGCACTGGCGCTTCGAGCGGCCGGTGTCGGGCTTCGAGTCGTTCGAGGCCGGCGAGGTGATCGCCTGGGATGGCGACGAGGCCGTGCGCGCGCCCGATGGCGGCTGCACGATTCTCATGCCGACGAAGAATCCGTATGTGGGCAATGAGGGGGTGTATCTGGCGCAGGCGCTGGGGGATTGAGCGGTCCACCATCACTCCTGCTGCATCGCCTCCAGCGCCGCCGTGACGCGCGCGGCCTCCTTCTCGAACAAGGCCAGCGCGCGTTCGAACAGTGGCCACTCGCCGCGGCGCACAGCGGCTTCCAGACCCTTGGCCAGCAGCGCGGCCCGATCCGCTGTCAGGCTGGCCAGTGCGCCCTTGAGCGCATGCGCGTTCGCCTGTGCCTGTGCCGCATCGCGCTGCCTCGCCGCTTCGCGCAGGGCGGTCATGCGCACGCGCAGATCCTCGCGGGTTGCCTCGGCCACTTCGCGCAGCAAGCCCATGTCACCCGCCATCTGCCGCTGAAGGCGTTCGCGATGGATCGGCTCCCCGGTTTCGGCCGGCGCATCCGCCACGAGCGGGCCCTTCGCCGCCGGTGCTGCGGCCGGTGATCCATGCGGTGACGCCACGCCTGCCAGCGCGGCCGCCATCGCCTCCACCAGGGCCTGCCGTGTCACGGGCTTGCTCACATAGCCGTCCATGCCGGCGGCCAGGCAGCGCTCACGATCCCCCGGCATCGCCATGGCTGTGAGCGCCACCACCGGTGTCGGCCGCAGACCCTGTGCGTGTTCACGCTCGCGGATGCGCCGGGTTGCATCGAGGCCGCTCATCACCGGCATCTGGACATCCATCAGCACCAGGTCCGGGTGGCCCCGGGCCCACGCATCCACCGCCTGCTGCCCGTCGTGGGCCACTTCCACGTCGCAGCCCAGCTGGGCGAGCAGGCGCCGCATCAGCAGTTCATTGACCGCATGGTCCTCCACCAGCAGCACCCGGACCCCTTCGCACGCCATCACCGGTGCCTCGGCAAGCGTCGCCTCGCGTGGATTCGCCGCTTCAGCCACCACCGTCAGCGCGACCTCGAAGGCGAACAGGCTGCCGCGGCCGGGCAGGCTGATCAGATGCAGGCGGCCGCCCATCAGCCGCACCAGCCGGTCGCTGATGGCGAGGCCCAGGCCGGTGCCGCCAAAGCGGCGCGTCATCGAGCTGTCGGCCTGCGTGAAAGCCTCGAAGAGACGCTCCTGCTGCTCGGCCGGCACGCCGATGCCGGTGTCGGCCACCTCGAAGCGCAGCGTCACGTGGCCATCGCGCAGTGGCCGGGCGATGACCGCCAGCTCCACCTCACCCACCTCGGTGAACTTCACCGCGTTGGACAGCAGATTGGTCAGCACCTGCCGCAGCCGGCCGGGATCGCCCGCCACGCGCGCGGGCAGCTCACCCTCGTGCCGCACCGAGAAGCGCAGCCACTTGTCACGCGCGGCCACTGCGTGCGGCGCCGCCAGGTCGTCCAGCCAGGGCCGCAGCTCGAAGGGAATCTGCTCCAGCAGCAGCTTGCCAGCCTCGATCTTGGAGACATCGAGCACGTCGTTCAGCAGGGCCAGTAGCGACTGCGCGGAGCTGTCCACCAGCCGCACCCACTCCGCCTGCTCGCCGGGCAGTCCCGCGCCGGCCAGCAGCTGGGTGAGGCCCAGGATGCCGTTCAGCGGCGTGCGCACCTCGTGGCTCATGTTGGCCAGGAACTCGCTCTTGGCGCGGCTGGCGGCCTCGGCTGCATCACGGGCGCGCGCCAGCTCCGCCTCCACCTGCTTGCGCTCGGTGATGTCGGCGTGGCTGCCGATCATGCGTGTGGCGCGGTCCAGCATGTCGCGCGCGACCACGAGGCCGGTGCTTTCCATCCAGACCCAGCCGCTGTCGGTGCGCAGTCGCCAGGCGGCCACGAAGCGGGGCGCCTCGCCCTTGAGCGCCGCCACCAGCGCGGCGCGTGCCGCCGGCAAGTCCTCGGGGTGAACGCGGGCGGCGAGCGCCTGCGCGGCCAGCCCGCCCGCGGGCGCCGGCTCGCCGGTGATCTGCGCCCAGCGTGCGTCCACGCTTACCGTACCGGCGCCGATGTCCCACTCCCACAGCGCCAGCCGCGCGGCCTGCACCGCCAGTGAGAGGCGCTCCCGCGTGTCGTCCAGCGCCTCCTCGACCATCAGGCGGCTGTTGGACTCGCGGTCCACCGATTCGCGCAGGTGCAGCAGCTCGCGCGCCTGCGCGGCCACCTCGCCGCGCAGTGCACGCACTTCGTCCTCGGCCTTCAGCGCGCGCTGCTGTGCGGCACGCAGGTCGCGCACGGCGCGGGCCAGCAGGTCCTCAGGGGGATGGGAAGCGTTCATCGGGCCTCGATGGTGATCAGCAGGTCATCGGCATAGTCGCCGGCCAGCACGCGTTCCACCGGGCCGATCTCGGCCTCGATTGCATGCTGCGAGCGGCCCGCCACGGGCTGCTCCAGACCGGCCGCGCCGCCGGCGAGCGGCATCAAGCGGCCGCCCACACGCAGCACGTAGGGCACGGTGGAATCCGGAAAGCGCCGGTTCACCAGCCGGCCGCGCTGTGTGCTCTGCAGTGTCATGCGGTGGGCGGTGTTGGCCCGCACATCCAGCAACGCCGCACGCCGCGCGCCCTGGGCCAGCTCGCCGAAGTCGAGCCGGGCACTGCGGTCGCCGCCGCTGAAGCTGGCGCGCACCTCGGCCTCCACCACCAGCCAGAGTGACAGATCGCGTTCGTCCAGCGTGCCGCCGCGGGCATCCAGCACCCGCAGCCACAGCGGGGCCTGATAGGTGCCCGGCGCCAGCCACTGATCGGGCAGCACGCGCGCCCAGAGCGACACGTCCTGCGCCGAGCCGGGGTTGGCCAGCACCGCTGTGGCGTCCTGCGGCGCGGCTGGCAGCGGCGCCGTGCCGGCGGCGTCGAGCGTCAGCGCCACGCGCAGGCCGCCGCCAGGGCCCTGCAGCATCAGCTCGCCGTTCACGCCGGCCCACTGCACCTGCAGCGTGCCGCTGCACACCGAGGTACCGGCGCGCACGCGCACGCCCAGCGGCCGCGGCATCGAGCCCTGTGTCGAGGGCCGGTAGAAGCCCAGCGGCTCGGCCGCGGGCACCTGCAGGTCGCAGGCCCAGGCGCTGCCCGCTGCGCCCGCCAGCAGCCAGGCCGCAGCCAGCAGCCGTGCCGCTCCGCGGGTCCAGCCTGTCCCGGCGGTGAATGCCATGGCGGTGAGTCTCATGGCGAATCCTCCTTCAGCACCACCGTGCCCACGTCCATCATCCCCGCGTGGTCCGGCGCGATCACGTACTGCGCCAGCGCGGTCGCTTCGCCCGGCTTGCGCAGCTGGTAGCGCCCGGGCCGCAAGGGCGGTGTGGTGAAGCCGCCCTTGCGGGTGGTGAACACATCGACCGGCGTGCGCTCTCCCTCCATCGGCCAGATCTGCAGCGCTGCCAGGGCGACCGGCTGGCCATCCGCCAGCGTGACGCGGCCGGTGAGCTGCGAGTTGGCGTCCGATCCCACCGGCACCAGGATGACGGATCGGTAGGCCGGCATGAGCAGAGGCCGGTCCACGCCCAGGCTGCGGCCGGGCGGCAGGTTCTCCACGTCGAGCTGGATCTCGCGTGGCGTGTAGGCCACCAGGTCCGGCAGCACCGGCGCGCCGAACCAGTCGCTGGTGGCTGCCGCGGCGCTGCGTTGCGGGTCCACCAGCAGCTTCAGGCCCTGCAGCCCCGGGCGCGCCACCAGCAGCGCCGCCGAATCGTTGACAGGGGCGCCCACCCGCAAGCCCTCGCGGGTGACCACCAGCGAACCGGCATACGAGAACTCGTTCAGGGTGGAGCCGCCCAGGCTGCTGGTGAGCAGGGTGGTGGACCAGGTCCACTCGCCCCGGCCGGTGCGCACTTCGCCGGCCACGCGGCTCTCGGTGGCATCGCGGGCATCGGCGCGGCTGGCGGCCACGCGCCAGGGCGCATCGCCACCTGCCAGCGTCCCGACACCGGTGGCCTGCCAGTCGGCCTGCCAGCGCTGCTGCTCGGATTGCCAGGCCAGCGCGCCCTGCACCGCACCGCCGGCCGGATCGGCCTCGCCGCTGTAGCGCAGCTGGGCAAAGACCAGCGTGCCGGTCACGCGGTCCCGCGTGGCGCCGAACTCGATGCCCCAGTGCCGGTCCAGCCGTCGGCGCATCGTGGCCGAGATCTGGCCCGCCGTCGGCTGCCCAGCCTGCGCGCGTTTCGCCCAGCCCAGCGTGGCGCCCCAGCCGCCCCCCCAGACCAGGCCGCCGCGCAGGCCCAGATCGGTGGCCGCGCCTCCGGGGCGCGTGGCTTCCACCGCGGCGAAGCGCGCGTCACGCCGCTGCGCCTGCGCGACCAGCGAGGCGCCGAGGGTGGCGTCGGGCCGCGCCCGCGTGGACCAGCGCCACTGCACGGCAGCCGCCTGACCCTGGCCGAAGCTGTGGCGCGACTGCGCCAGCCAGCCGCCCCAGGTGCCCAGCGGTGAAGCCCAGGCCCCCTCTTGCTGCAGCACCAGCGCGTCACCGTTCGGGCGCCGCTGCCACTGCAGGCCCAGGCCGCCGGTGAGCGTGGCGGTCCAGCCGCGACGCCACCAGGCGCTGACCACCGGCATGCCGCTCGCGTAACCGCGCGGGCCGGTGCCGGCCTGCAGCGGCTGGCCCAGGCTCACATCCCAGTCCTGCAGGCCGGGCGCCAGCAGGCCGGCGTCGAAGAAGTAGGCGAGCCGCTGTTCGGTCACGCGGCCGCCGGGCTCCACGATGCGTACCACCACATCGTTGGCGCCATTGAAGACCGGGATGTCGCGCAGGTCGTACACGCCAGGCCCCAGGCGCAGCGTGCGCACCACGAAGCCGTTGACCACCACATCCACCGAGCCGCCCGCAGGCAGGCCCACGCCCTGGGCCGGCAGCGACTGCGTGCCGAGCGCGGGATCAAGCGCGAACTGGCGCGACACGCGAACACCGCCCAGCGCCTGCGTGCCCAGCATGCCGATGGCGCGTGTGGCCACGTCGCCGGCGACCAGCCGCACGGCCGCGCCGGGCCAGTCGCGCACCAGGCGCGTGTCGCCGCGTGTGAAGCCGCCGCCGCTGCCATCGAGCGGCAGCGAACCCTGGCCCTCCAGGACCCACTCGTGCCAGCGTGCGGCGCCTTCGGTGTAGAGCCGCGCGCGACGCGCGCTGCCGTCACGCGACTCGATCCAGCGCAGGTTGAGCACCGCGCTCATCGGCTCGGGGTGCAGCACCTCATCGGCCGTGCGCTCCCCTTCGGGCAGGGCCTGCGACCCGAGGCGCAGCCGCCGCGTGGCACGCTGCGCGAGGGGCACCTCCAGATCGACCGCGATGCGTTCGGCCGAATAGATCGCCTTCAGGCCGAGGCGGGCGAGATCGTCAGTCCCGACCCACGGGCCCTCCTGCGTGCTGGCGAGCTGCGCGTGCAACTCGGGGCGCAGCACGGCCTGCAGGGCCTGCGCCAGGGGCGCGCGCGCCAGGCGGACCGTGCTGCCGCTCACCTGCGCGTCCAGCGTGCCCAGTTCGCGGCCATCCAGGTTCACCGGCAAGGCCATCTTCTGCGGGGCGCGGTTGCGGCGCTGGCTGAAGGCCTGGTCGAACAGGCTGGCCGATGCGGCCTGTGCCGGCGCCGGCGCGGCTGGCTGCGCACGGGCTTCGAGGGCGGGGACCATCAGCGCGGCCAGCGTCAGGGCCCGGCAGACCGCGCGCACGCCTTCGCCTTACTGCACGATCAGGCGCACGGCGCCCGGCGTGGCGGGCAGATCCGCCGGCGCCGGCACGCGGAACACGCGGGTGGTGCCGGCCAGCACGTTCTCGCCTTCCAGGCCCTTCAGCTGCTCGGCGCCCAGCGTGCGGCCAGCGACCTCCAGCTGGGCATTCTTCAGGATGCGGCGCGTGCCGCCTTCGTTGGTGACCGGCACTTCCAGCCAGCGCGCGTTGCCAGCCGTGACCACCTTGGCTTCGCCGGTCTTCAGCACCGCGCGCACGTTGGCCGGCACCACGTAGACCGAGGCCACGTACTTCACCAGCAGCCGCATGCGGCCGCCGTTGGTGGGCGCCTGGCCCACGTCGATGGGCAGCTGCTCGGCGATCAGGCGGAACGCCCGCTCGGCCTGCAGCGCGGCCGGGCCGACGTACTGCACGCGCACCGTCTGCGCCTGGCCGGGCTGCAGCACCACCTGGGCCGGGAACACGTTGAACTGGTCGTCGGCGTCGGCCAGCACGTCCTCGCCGTCGGCCTTCATCTGGCGCGACTTGAGCGTGATCTCCACCGCCGTCGGCTCGGCGGTGGTGTTCTCCAGGCGGAAGACCTGGGTGGCGCCCCGGCCGCTGGGGCTGAAGTCCATCTCGATCGGCGTGAAGGACATGGCGTGGGCCATGAAGCTGGCGGTGGCCAGGCAGGCGGCGGCCAGGCGGGCAAGCAGGCGGCGGGGGCGGAAGGCGGTCATGGTGAGGGTCCTGTGGATGTCGGTGAGATACCCCTATTCACCAAGAACCGTGCCAGCCCCATCCCAGCGCGCCATCTTGCGATGAATGGTCGATGCGTTGATGCCCAGGGCCCGGGCCGCATGCGTGATATTGCCGCCGAAGGCCTGCAGGGCCTGCTGGATCGCCTCCCGCTCGACCTCGGCCAGCGGGCGGATGCGCAGGGTGCCTTCCCTGGCCGGCAAGGCCTGGGGGTTGGCTGAAGCGGCCTCGGCAACCGGCATGGAAGGCGCTGCGGGGGCGGGCCGGGTGACAGGCGAAGCCAGGGCCTCGGCAGCCGCCCTCGCCTGCAGCGGCGGCAGCATGTCCGCCTCCACCGTCGCCCCGTCGTGCAGGGCCACCACCGCGCGGATCACGTTGATCAGCTCGCGCACGTTACCCGGCCAGGTGTGCGCAACCAGCCGGGCCTGTGCCTCGTCGGAGAACCCGCGGAAGCCCTTGCCGTCCTCGCGCGCGTACTTCTCCAGCATGGCCTGGGCGATCAGCAGCACGTCCTCACCCCGCTCGCGCAGCGCCGGCAGCTCGATGGGCACCACGTACAGGCGGTAAAACAGGTCTTCCCGCAGACGGCCCAGGCGCACCTGTTCATACAGGTCGCGGTGCGAGGCACAGACGATGCGCGCGTCCACCGTGCGGGCGCGGTTCTCGCCCAGGCGTCGCACCTCGCCGGTCTGCAGCGCGCGCAGCAGCTTGGCCTGCACGTTGATGTCCAGCTCGGCGATCTCGTCCAGGAACAGGGTGCCGCCATCGGCCTCCAGGAAGGCGCCGTTGCGGTCGGCCGTGGCGCCGGTGAACGCGCCCTTGATGTGGCCGAACAGCTCGCTCTCGATCAGGTCCTTGGGAATGGCGGCGCAATTGAGCGTGACCAGGGGCGCCTTGGCCCGGGCGCTGCAGGCATGGATGGCCTCGGCGGCGAGCTCCTTGCCCGTGCCGGATTCGCCGTGAATGAACACCGGCGCCCGGCTCGCGGCCACCGTCTCGATCATGCGGTAGACCGACTGCATCGCGGCGCTGCGGCCTACAAACGAGTGGAAGCGCTCACGTTGCGTGGGCGCCAGGGCCTCCACCTGCTGGGCCAGGCGGGCCGCCTGCAGCCCGTTGCGCAGGGTGATCTGCAGCCGGTCCGGATCGACCGGTTTCTCCAGGAAATCCATGGCGCCGGCGTGCGCGGCCCGCACCGCGTTGTCCATGCTGTCTTCGCCAGTGACCACGATCACCGCGCAGGCCGGCCAGCGGCGCAGCAGCCACTGCATCACCTCGAAGCCCGAGCCATCCGGCAGGTTGATGTCCACCAGCGCCGCGTGCCAGGGGCCCTTGGCCACCTCGCGTTGCGCCTCGGCGGCAGAGGCCGCCACCACCGTCTCCACCCCCAGCGCCTTCGCGTGCGCGCGGTACTGGATGGAAAGGGGCAGCACGTCCTCCACGATCAGGACGCGGCAGTCCGGGAAGCGCGCAGGCAAGGCGGTGCTCATCCAGAGAGTCTCCCCCCGCCTCTCGCAAATTGCAAGGGCTGCAAGAGGCGCTCACGCAGGCTGCATGAGCGCCCGGGCGCCTGGGGCGTGGAGGTTGGCCTAAGTCCCTGATTTCATTGAAGAAACCGATGACTGGCCAGTCTGGCACACGAGTCGCAAGAAGGAGTGTGTCTGCAGCGGACGACAAGCCCCGCAGCCAAGTGATCCCAACCCAACCCTTGTGAACCTCAACCTCTGAACCCGAAAGGAACCCTCATCATGAACGCTCTGAAGACCACCGCCGCCCTCGCCCTGATCGCCGCCGCCTTTGGCGCCAACGCCGCCGTCACCGGCGACACCGCCAAGCTGGAGCTGCGTGGCTCGGTGGCCGTGAACTGCACCATCGAAGTCAAGCCCACGGCCAAGGCCACCAGCCTGGACATCCTGGGCGGCGAGAAGGACACGCTGGTGGGCGTGGTCATCGAGAACTGCAACTCCGGTACCGGCTACACGGTGCAGCTGAGCTCCGACAACGCCGGCCAGCTGCTGAGCAAGTCGGTGGGTGCCAAGCCCACGGTGTACGAAGCGCGCTACGACGACGGCGTGGGCGAGATCGCCAAGGAAATCGTGGCCAGCCGCGACAAGGCGCACTTCGGCCGCCAGGGCAACCTGACGGTGAGCTTCGCGGGCGACCAGCAAGCCATCGCCGGCGTGTACAGCGACATCATCAACCTGGTGATCAAGGCGAAGTAAGCCAGACAGCCTCCGCGATAGCCCCGCGCGCCACAGCAGTGGCCCGCGGGGCTTCGCCATGGCCCACGCAGATCGCCTGGCACGGAACGCTCGCGGCGCCCCGATCACAACGCTGGGGTTCCCTGCGGTCACCACCAGCCTACGAGGGTACACCGCTGCCGTACACTCGCGCCGGATTGTCGACAATCCGAAAGTCCCGTTTCCGACACCCATCATGCGCACCCGCAAAGCCGACGTCGAGGCCTTCGCCCGCTGGGAAAGCGGCGTGGCCTTCCGCGTGTTCGGTGATTCGGCGGATCCCACGCTGAGCGTGCCGGAGCAGATTGCCGCGCGCGTGGGCGACCGCATCGTCGACGGCCGCCTGGCGCCCGGCACGCGCATCGGCGAGCAGGAGCTGGCCGACGAGTTCAAGGTCAGCCGCGGCCCGGTGCGTGAGGCCATCCGCATCCTGGAGCGCGAGGGCCTGGCCACGATCCTGCCCCGGCGCGGCGCGGTGGTGACCGAGCTCTCGGCGCAGGAGGTGCGCGAGCTGTTCGAGATCCGCGCCGGGCTGTTCGACATCGTGGCGCGCAAGATCGCGCAGACACGGGACCCGGAGATCCTGGCGCTGATGCGCGCCGGCGTGACGCGCCTCGAGGCCCTCGCCACCGACCCCGCGGGCGGTGACGCCTACGCCGAGACCACCTATCGCCTGATGCTGCTGGCCGCGCGCGCTTGCGGCAACGCGCGCCTGGCCCGCATGCTGGGCGCGCTGTCGCTGCAGACCCTGCGCTACAGCAAGCTCGGCCTCGCCTCGGTGGAACGGCGCCAGCGTTCGGTGAAGTCGTGGAAGCAGGCGCAGCTGGCGCTGGAGCGCGGCGACGTGGAGCAGCTCATCGAGCTGACGCGCCAGCGCATCGAGCAGTCAGGCGACGAGGCCGCGCGGCGGCTGGGTGACGAACAGCCGGCGTAGCAAACGCCGCGGCGCGCGCCCACCGCGCCGTCCCAACCCGCCAATCACCCGCCGCTCGCCTCAGCCCGCCTCGAACAGCCCGCGCAGCCGGTCCTTCATCACCTTGCCCGCGCCATTGCGCGGCAGCGCGTCAGTGAAGACGATGCGCCTCGGCTTCTTGTAGCCGGCCACGCGCGCGGCGCAATGCGCCAGCAGCTCCGGCGCGTCGGCCGCGACGCCCTCGCGCCGAACGACGGCGGCCGCCACCACCTCGCCCCACTCCGCATCGGGCAGCCCGATCACCGCGGCCTCCTGCACGGCCAGGTGGGTGCCCAGCGCATCCTCCACCTCGCGCGCATAGACGTTGAAGCCGCCGCTGATGATCATGTCCTTGTTGCGGCCCACGATGTGCAGGAAGCCCTGCGCGTCGAAGCGGCCCAGGTCACCGGTGTAGAACCAGCCGTCGCGCACCGACTCCGCCAGCAGCTCTGGCCGGCGCCAGAAGTCCACTCGGGCCACGCCCTCGTGCGCCAGCGTGATCTCGCCCACCTCGCCGGCCCGCACCTCGCCGCCCGTCGCGGGATCGCGCAGCACGATGCGCACGTTCGCAGTGGGCCGGCCGCAGGAGCCGATGGGCTCGTCGGCACCGCTGTCGCTGTCGCCCACATGCTCATGCGGATACAGCACGCACAGGGGCTGCACCGCTTCGGTCATGCCGTACTGCTGGCGCAGGATGGGCCCGAAGACGCGGATCGCGCGGCGGATCAGCGCCACTGGCGTCGGCGCGGTACCGTAGTGAATGCGCTTGAGTGAAGACCAGTCCCCCTGCAGCCCGCCCTCGATGGCCTCCACCAGCCGGCTCATCATCGTGGGCACCAGCATCAGGTGCGTGATGCGGTGCTGCTCGATGGCGGCCAGCAGCGACGCGGGGTCGAAGCGATCCAGCACCACATTGCGCGTGCCCCGCAGGAAGCACGGGACCAGATAGACACCCGCCGCGTGGGTGAGCGGGCCCACGTGCAGCATCGCGTCGTCCACCGACAGCCCGTACTCGAGCGCCAGGAAATGGTTCACCAGCCGCTGCTGCGTGCGCGCGACCGAGTACGCCACGCCCTTGGGCTGACCGGTGGTGCCGGAGGTGTAGGCGATGCGCTGCAGGTGGTCGGGCGTCACCTCGATGCCCGGCGGCTGCGACGATGCCGCCACGCAGCGCGCGGTGAAGTCCACCACGCCCGGCCCCTGCACGCCCAGGCCCAGGACATGCCTCAGATCGGGCAGCTCCGGCCCGCCGGCGCGCGCGGCGAGTTCGGTGGCGATGCCAGAGAACGGCGGGCCGACCATCACCGCGCTGGCCTGCGCATCCGCCAGGATGGCGATGTGCTCGGCCAGCGTGTGCCGGGCATTCAAGGCGACGAAGGTGAGGGCCGCCTTCTCGGCGCCGAACTGGCTGTCCAGGCTCTCGACAGAGTTCTCCAGCAGCGCGGCCACCCGCGCGCCGCGTGCAAGCCCCAGCGCCAGCAGCGCGTGCGCCAGGCGGTTGCTGCGCGCCTCGATCTCGGCATGGCTGAACGCCCGGTCCCGAAACAGCAGGCTGGGGCGCTCGCCATGCTGCGCCGCCGCCCAGGTGATCAGGCTCCCGGCGACAACGCGCCCGGCGGTCACGCCAGGACCACCACGTCCTGCCCCTCGGCCACGGCCTCGCCCTCGGCCACCAGCACGCGCCGCACGGTGCCGGCCCGGGGCGCCACCACCGGGATCTCCATCTTCATGCTCTCCATCACCACCAGCGTCTGGTCGGCCTCGACGGCATCACCCGCCTTCACCTCGATCTTCCACACCGTGCCCGTCACCTCGGACTGCAGCGCCACATCTGCCATGTCAGCTTCTCCTGGTTGTGCGCGGATGCTAGCCAACTTTCAGATTGTTGACAATCTGACAAGGCGGTGCTTCAATCCGCCCCAGACGCCGGGGAGAAGCCGTGCCTCCGGCCGACATACTGGAGACTTCATGCCCCTGCATCGCATCCGCGCCCTGCTGGCCGGCGCCCTCGCCACGCTGGCGCTGGGCATGGCCCTGCCCGCCCACGCTCAGTGGAAACCCACCGAGCGCATCACCTACCTGATCGGCGTGGCCCCCGGCGGCACGGTGGATCTGTACGCCCGCGGCGTGCGTGACGCGCTGGAGAACCTCAAGCTCACGAACGGCCAGACCGTGGTGCCCGAGAACAAGGTGGGCGCCGGCGGCGCGCTGGCCCTGCAGCAGCTGAAGGCCAACGCGGGCAATGGCCACTGGCTGGCCACCTTCCATACCGGCGCCATCGCGGGCGCCGCCACCGGCCTGCTGCGCATCGACCCGCGGGAGTTCGTGCCCGTGGCGATGCTGGTGGAAGAGACCTCGCTCGTCGCCGTTCGCGCGGACTCGCCGCTCAAGGACGGCAAGGACCTGGTGGCCCTGCTGCGCGCGGACCCTACCAAGGCCCGCATCGCCGTCGCGCCCGCGCTGGGGCAGAACACCCACCTCGCCATCGCCAAGCCGCTGCAGGCGGCGGGCGTGGCCATCGACCGCCTCACCATCGCGCCCTTCCGCTCCTCCGGTGAGTCGGTCACGGCCCTGCTGGGTGGCCATGTCGACGTGGTCTCGGCCACCGCGCCCGTGATCCTGCCGCATGTGGCGGCGGGCAAGCTGCGCATCCTTGCCAGCGCCGCGGCAGAGCCCGGCACCGGCGCGCTGGCCGGCGTGAAGACCTGGCGTGAGCAAGGCGTGCCCGCCGACTACGTGAGCTACAACGGCGTGATGCTGGCCCCCGGCGTGGGCGCCGACCAGATCCGCATGTGGGAGGACGCACTGCGAAAGGTCTCGCAGGATCCGGCTTGGCTGCAGATGGTGGAGAAGTCCGGCAACAAGCCCATCTTCCGCGGCTTCGTCGATTCGCACCGCTACCTGCACGCGGAGTGGAAGGCCACGGGCGAGCTGGTGCAACAGCTCAAGCTGGGTGCGCCGAAATGAGCCACGCCTGGCACACGCCGCTGCCGGCCGAGGGCGAATGGGCCGCCGAACTGGCCGAGCTGCAGGCGCGACGAGCCAGCGCGCTCGCCATGGGCGCGCCGCAGGCGCTGGCCAAGTTCAAGGCCACGGGCCGCCTGAACGCCCGCGAGCGCATCGATGCCCTGTGCGACGCTGGCAGCTTCCATGAGATGGGCACGCTCGCCGGCAAGGGCCACTACGACGCGGAAGGCCGCTACCAGCGCACCGACCCCACCAACGCCATCGTCGGCACCGCCCGCATCGACGGCCGCAAGGTGGCATTGCACGTGGACGACTTCACCATCCGCGCCGGCAGCTCCGAAGGCACCATCGCCGACAAGTGGATCTACATCGAGCGGCTCGCGCACCAGCTGCGCATGCCGCTGGTGCGGCTGGTCGATTCGGCCGGCGGCAGCGTGAAGCTCCTCATGCAGATCGGCGGCACCAAGATCCCCGAGTACACGACCTGGCCCGCGCAGGAACTGCTGCGCACGGTGCCGGTGGTGGGCGTGGCGCTGGGCGCCTGCGCAGGTCAGGGCGCGATCAAGGTGCTGTCATCCCACTTCTCGGTGCTGGTGCGCGAGCAGGCGCAGGTGATGGCGGCCGGGCCGCACGTGGTGCGTCAGGCCTACGGCGTGGAGGTGGACAAGAACGATCTGGGCGGCTGGAAGGCGCATCGCAAGAGTGGCCTGGTGCACAACGAGGCCGAAGACGAGGCCGACGCGCTGGCCCAGGTGCGGCGCTTCCTCTCGTACCTGCCGCGCAGCGTGTTCGAGCTGCCGCCGGTGCTGCCGGCCGAAGACGACCCCTGGCGCAACGACGACACGTTGAAGAACGCGATCCCGCATGACCGCCGCAAGATCTATGACCCGCGGCGCATCCTCGCCAGCGTGTTCGATGCCGGCAGCCTGTTCGAGATTGGCCGCTGGCACGGCGGCTCCGTCATCACGATGCTGGGGCGGCTGAACGGCGTGCCGGTGGGCGTGATCGCGAATGACCCCAAGGTCGCCGGCGGCGCGATGACGCTGCAGGCCGCCACCAAGATGGAGCGGCACGTGCGCCTGTGCAGCCTGTTCCATCTGCCGGTGGTGAACTTCGTCGACCAGCCGGGCAACGCCACAGGCCTGGAGGCGGAACTCGCCGGCACGCTGGCCGGCGCCACACGCCTGGCCGAGGCGCTGCATGAATGCACCGTGCCCTGGGTCTCCATCCTCATGCGCCGCTGCTTCGGCATGGCCGGCGCGCTGCATGGCCCCAAGGGCGGCGCGCGCCTGAACCACCGCTTTGCCTGGCCCTCGGCTCGCTGGGGCTCCATCCCCATCGAAGGCGGCGTGATGGCCGCGCACAAGGCCGAGATCGAGGCCGCGGCCGACCCCGCCGCGAAGCGAGCGGAGCTGGAGGCGCATTACCTCGACCTCACGTCCCCCTTCCGCACGGCGGAGAAGTTCGGCGTGCTGGACATCATCGATCCGCGCGAGACGCGGCCGGTGCTGTGCGATTGGGTGGAGGATGCGTGGGCGGTGGTCCGGGGGGATTGGGCGGGTCGCGGGTGACCGCTGGGGTGGAGCACCAGCGCAACCCCAGCGTTCCCCCAGGAGTGCTATGTTCCCCCCATGCGCCCCACCCTCCACTTCCAAGGCCAGACCACCCCGCCTGACACCTTCGAACTGAACTGGCGCCGATCCGCCGCCGCGCTGCAGGCGGCTGGCGTGGGTGACGGCGACGTCGTTGCGCTGATGATGCGCAACAGCCCGCAGGCCATCGAGCTGATGGTGGCCGCGCGGCACCTGGGCGCGCAGTGGTGCCCGGTGAACTGGCACTTCAAGACCGACGAGGTGCAGTACATCCTGGGCAACAGCGGTGCCAAGGTGTTCATTGCCGATGCGGCCCTGCTGGCCGGCCTGCACGGCCTCGACACAACGGGCGTGCGCGCCTGGTCCATCCGCGGCGAACACTCCGGCACCCCCGCGTGGGAGGCCGCGCGTGATGCCGCAGAGCCCCTCGACACCCCGCCCGCCCCGCCGCGTGGCGCCATGTTCTACACCTCGGGCACCACCGGCCAGCCCAAGGGCATCGTGCGCCTGCCCATGACGCCCGCGCAGATCCAGGCCGCGGCCGCCATGCGCCTGGCGGCCTACGGCCTGGCGCCGGGCGCGCGCGCCCTGCTCAGCGCGCCGTGGTACCACAGCGCGCCCAACAGCTTCGCGCTGGGCCTAGCGCAGGAGAACGCCACCGTCTTCATCGAGGAACGCTTCGATGCGGAGCGCACGCTGCAGCTGATCAGCGAACACGCGCTCACCCACGCCTACCTGGTGCCCACCATGTTCGTGCGCATGCTGGCCCTGCCGCCCGAGGTGCGTGCGAAGTACGGCCTGCGCTCGATGCAGTTCGTCTCTTCCACCGGCAGCCCGTGCCCGCCCGAGGTGAAGCGCGCGATGATCGATTGGTGGGGCCCCGTCATCAACGAGTGCTACGGCGCCAGCGAGCTGGGCTACATGACGCTGCTCACCAGCGAGCAGGCCCTGCGCAAGCCCGGCTCCGCTGGCCTGCCGCTGCCCGGCGTGATGCTGAAGATCCTGGACGATGACGGCAACGAGCAACCGGCCGGCACCGCAGGCCTGATCTACATCCACCAGCCCGCCACGCCCGACTTCAGCTACGCAGGCAATGAGCAGGCGCGCGCCCGCATGGAGGTGCGCGGCCTCAAGACCATGGGCGACATCGGCTACCTGGATGAGGAGGGCTTCCTCTTCATCGTGGACCGCAAGGCCGACATGGTGATCAGCGGCGGCGTGAACATCTACCCGGTGGAGACGGAGCTGGCCTTGCAAGGCATGCCCGGCGTGGCCGACTGCGCCGTGTTCGGCATCCCCGACGATGAATTCGGCGAGGCCCTGGCCGCCGCCGTGCAGCCGGCCCCGGGTGCCGTGCTCACCGACGATGAGGTGCGCAACTGGCTGCGCGAGCGCCTGGCCGGCTACAAGGTGCCCAAGATCGTGACCTTCCACGCCGATCTGCCGCGTGAGGACACGGGCAAGATCTTCAAGCGCAAGCTGCGGGAGCCGTACTGGGCGGGGCGGGCGCGGCGGGTGTGAGGCGTGGTCAGCCCGCCGCTTCCGCCTCCGGCCACAGCCGGGGAAAGTAGAAGCGCAGCGCATGCAGCGGCACGCCGAGCCGCAGCCTGCCGTAGGGCGAATCACTTTCCAGAAGGCCGCGCTTGAGCAGCGCCGAGACCTGCGCCGTGGCCAGCCGTTCGCCCAGGCTGAGCATGGCCTTGAAGTCCGCGCGGTCCAGCTCGGACTGCGTCGCAAAGAGGTAGTGCAGGGCGCGCAGCGCCTCCAGTCGCACGCCCTGCCCCACGACGCTCTGCTCATAGCTCAGGCAGGCGGCCATTCGCTCTTGCATGCCTTGCAGATCGAGCAGCCCGGCCATGAACTGCACCTGATCCAGGCACTGCGCCAGCACGTAGCCCACCCACTGCACGAGCCCCTGCTCCGACAGGTTGCCCCGCCCGTCCAGATCCCCCGCGCGCGGTGCATCGGCCTCGGCCAGGCGCGCGTAGTACGTCTCCTGCGTGCGCGCAAAGCCCCGCAGTGGTGACCACATGCCATTGGTCAGGCCCATTTGCCCCAGCAGCAGATGGGTGTGCAGGCGCGCCACGCGGCCGTTGCCATCGGCGAAGGGGTGAATCCAGGCCAGCCGGTGGTGTGCCGCCGCTGCGGCCAGCAACTGCATCTCCCCACGGCGCACGCCCGCATAGAAGCCACCCCACCGCGCGAGGAAATCCGGCAAGCTGCGTGCGGCCGGCGCGCCATGCCGGCCTACGCTGACTTCGCGCGTGCGCCACGCACCTGGCTCCAGCACCGAGGCGCCATCGGAAAGCACACGGTCCGCCGCAGGCAGACGCGCGAACAGGTTCTGATGGATGTCGCGCACCATCTGCGCAGACCAGCAATCCTGCGTGGTCCAGCTGGCCCAGCGTGCCTCCAGGCTCTGCTCGGTGGCCATGTGCGCCACGGCCAGCCGCTGACGCCGTGCCTTGTCTGCGTCAAGCGAATAGTCGTTGCGAAGCGCCTGCTCCAGCTCCAGCGGCAGCGTGTGCTGACCTTCGATCTTGTTGGAGTAGTAGGAATTCATCGCCCGCAGCAAGCGGCGCAACCCGGCCAGCGCGCCAGGCCGGCACTGCCCTGCCAGGCGCTCCGCCGCGCGGATCAGGTCGGCCGCCTGTTCCAGCAGCGGGCCCGCCCGCTGCTCCCCAGGGAGAAGGGGCTCCATCTGCGCGGGGTGGTCGAACAGCGGGAAAGGTTGCGACTTTTCCATTTATCGCAAGTCTATGTCGCAAAACGAGTTTTCCCAAGTCTTGCGAGAAATCTTGCGAGATGGCTTGCCACCTGGCGGGCGATCCTTCCACAGTCCGTCTTGTCAAATTTTGCCAAAGCCGCTAGGCTGAAAGCATGGGTACCATGAACATTTCCATGCCGGACTCCATGAAGACCTTCGTGGATGAACAGGTCAGCCAGCGCGGGTATGGCACCAGCAGCGAATACGTGCGGGACCTGATCCGCAAGGACCAGGACCGCACCGCATTGCGTCAACTGCTGCTCGCAGGCGCGGCCAGCCCGCCCGGCGCAACCGCAGACGCCGCGCATTTCCAGCGCTTGAGGCAGCGCGTGGCTCTCCGCAGCGGCGGGCGTTCTGCCCGTTGACGGTCAAGCCCGTCATCCCGCGCGGGCTGGCCCATCACGATGTCGATGACGCCATTGACTACTACCTCGCGGACTCAGCACCACAAGCGGCAGAGGGCTTTATCGATGAAGTGGAGCAAGCCTTCGCACGCATCGGCCGGCAGTCCGGCGTCGGCTCGCCAAGGTACGGGCATGAACTCGAAATCCCCGGGCTGCGAGCGTGGCCGCTGAAAAGGTATCCCTACCTTGTCTTCTACATGGAGCGGCCTGACTACATCGATGTGTGGCGCATCCTGCATACCCGCCGCGACATTCCGGCCTGGCTAGGCCCGCCAGAAGCGGAATGACTCCCCCTACCGCCCCACCCCATCTCCCCCAAACCGCACATCGCCTCGCCCATCCACGTGGACATGCCCGTCCGCCACTAGGCGGGCCACCACCGCGGCCACCTTGCCGGCGGGCGCCTTGCCGCCATCCAGCAGCGAACGCACCATGCCCAGCAAGCGCGCCTGACGCGTGGGTGGCTGCTTCTGCTTGCGGATGGCGGCGAGCACGTGCGCGTAGTCCTTCTCCGTGAACGCCGCGTCGCCATCCGCGGCGGGTGCGGGCGGGGGCAGCACGGGCGCCTTCACGGTCTTGGCGGCGGTCGGCGCCTTGGCGGCCTTCCTGGCGGGCGCGGGCTGCTTCGCCGGCGCGGCCTTCTTCGCGGCGACCTTTGCAGCGGCGGCCTTTGGCGCTGCAGGCGATGATGCCGCGGCCGCCTTCTTGGCGGCGGCCTTGGCCGCCGGCTTGGACACAACGGCAGCCGCTGTCTTCTTGGCCGGCGCCACCTTCTTCGCCGCGGCCTTCTTCGCGGGTGCGGGCGCGGGCGCAGCGGCAGGGGCGCCCGTGGCCTTGACGGCCCGCTTGCGCGCCGGTGCACGCACCACGCCGACCAGGCTGGCGCGAAAGCCCAGCTCCTCCGCATGCTCCAGCATCGGCCGGTAGCCCTGGTCATTGGACAGCACCACGATGCGCGCCTCGGGGTGGCGCGAGATGATGTAGCCCATGTAGAACGACAGGTGGAAGTCCAGCGCGTTCTTGCCCGGCCGGGTGATCGGCACCAGCGTGCGCCGGTCGCCAAAGCCCGCGTGCTGGCCCTGCACCTTCTGCGTCTGGCCATGGAACAGCCACAGGTGCGTGGCATCCGGCACCAGCGCGCGCAGGGTCTCGGCATCGGGCTGCACGTTCTCCCAGTCGATGAGCACGTGCACGTCATCCTCCAGCCGCGCCACGGGCCCGGCCGGCAGCCCCGGCTTCACCGGCGGATGCTTCTGCGCGTTCTTCATCAGCTTGCGCCCCACGGCGCGCTTCAGGTCGATGCGGCAGTGGTCAGCCAGCTGCAGCAGGTACAGCAGCACATCGGCCACCTCCTCGCCAATGCGCTCCTGCTCCACCTTGTCAGAGGCGGCCTCCACCGATTGATCCGGCGTCATCCACTGAAAGATCTCGGCCAGCTCCGCTGCCTCCACCATCAGCGCGGTGGCCAGGTTCTTGGGCGTGTGGAAGCGCTCCCAGTCACGCTCGGCGGCGAACTGGCGCAGGGTTGTCTGCAGGGATGAGAGGTCCATGGGGGCTCCTGCTGAGCAGGATACCTGACGTCACCCCTTGCAGCACCGCCAGGCCGAGGCGATGATCTGCACGAAGAAGTCAGTGGAGGGTGGAGATTGGCTGTACTCATTCCCGCGTTCGGTTACTGCAAGTTCGACTCAACCGGCGAGAGGCGACTGGCCGAAAGGCTGGAGCAAAAGCTGGACGACGACTATCTGCTCTGGCACAACGTGCCGGTTGGGCCCAAACAGACGCACCCCGACTTTGTCATCATCCATCCCCGCAGAGGCGCGCTGATTCTGGAGACGAAAGACTGGCGGCTGGACACGATCACCAAGGCCACCAAGCAGTACTTCGAGATTGCGCCGGACGGCACGCCCAAGACCGTCATCAACCCCATCGCTCAGGCGAGGCACTGCGCGATTCAGGTCGTCAATGCCCTGGAGCGCGACAAGCAGCTTATCCACAGTTCAGGGCCGCACCAGGGCAAGCTGATCTTCCCGTGGGGGCACGGCGTGGTGTTCACCCGCATCACGCGCAAGCAGTTTGATGCCGCTGGCCTGGGCGAGGCGATCGAGCCGCACCTGGTGATCTGCCAGGACGAAATGCTGGAAGACACGGACGCCGAGGCTTTTCAGGAGCGACTGTGGGCCATGTTCCCGTTTGCCTTCGGCCGTGTGCTGTCCATGCCGCAGCTCGACCGGGTGCGCTGGATCATGTATCCCCAAGTCCGTGTGGCCACGCAGGAGAGCCTGTTTGGTGAAGCGAGCGGCAGCGCGGAGACGGAACTGCCCGACATCATGCGTGTGATGGATCTGACGCAGGAGCAGCTGGCGCGCAGCCTGGGCGAAGGGCATCGGGTCATCCACGGCGTGGCCGGCTCGGGCAAGACCATGATCCTGGGCTACCGGGCCGAGCAGCTTGCGCAGGCAGCCGTCACCAAGCCCGTGCTCGTGCTTTGCTACAACGAGCCGCTGGCGGTGAAGCTGGAGGCCACGATGAACGCCAAGGGCCTGACGGACCGTGTTCATGTACGCAACTTCCATCGATGGTGCAGGCAACAGCTGGTGGCCTTTGGGCAGAAGGTGCCTGGGCAGGGCCCGAAGATGTTTGACCAGATGGTGGACAACGTCATCCAGGGCGTGGAGCGCAAGCAGATCCCTTCAGGTCAGTACACCGCCGTGATGATCGACGAGGGCCACGACTTCAAGCCGGAGTGGCTGAAGCTCGTGGTGCAGATGGTGGACCCGACCACGAACAGCCTGCTGGTGCTCTACGACAGTGCGCAGAGCATTTATGAGAAGAGCCGCAAGCGCTCGTTCAGCTTCAAGAGCCTTGGCATCCAGGCGCAGGGGCGTACAACCATCCTCAAGATCAACTACCGCAACACGCGGCAGATACTGGAGTTGGCCGCCAAGGTCGCGGGCGAGCTGCTGCATCCCGACGCGACCGACGACGATGGTGCCCCGCTCCTCCAGCCCGTCAGCTGCGGCCGCGAAGGGCAGCCGCCGATCGTGGTGCGGCTACCCACCATCAAGGACGAACTGCGAACGATCCGGGAGCTGCTGACCAACGCTCACGCCGAAGGCCATGCTTGGGGCGACATGGCCGTTCTGTGCCGGCGCCATGAAATGATGGATGAGTGCGCAAAAGAGCTCGCGCAGGCCCGAGTGCCCCATCACCTGCGCCGGCGTTCGGGTAACTTTCATCCCCTCGCCGATACCGTGAAGATCATGACCATGCACGCGAGCAAAGGGCTGGAGTTCCCGGTGGTCGCCTTGCCGGGCGTGGGACACATGCCAGAGGCCGGGGAGGATCCGGAGGAGGAGGCGCGATTGTTCTATGTGGCGGCGACGCGGGCGACGCACAGGCTCATCGTGACCGTGAGCGGGGAAGCCGCGTTCTCATCTGCAATCGCTGGGTAGCCCTTCCCGGATGCGTCATCTGTGGACCTACGCCAAATGCCCTTAGAACAAGCTGGCGCGATAGGTTGTCGGATCCAATCGGCAATGCTGTTCGATGGGGCCCTGCAGCTCAAAGAACCGGGGCGACTTGCGGAAATCGTAGATGCGGCAGAGCGTGAATCGGCTCACCTCCTGCCGAGCGAACCGAGCTTCCGTGGCTGACACATAGAAGGGCGTGAGCTCACCGAACGCGGTCGTCTTCACTTCAAGGAACCGCTCGTCTCCGCGATAGTCGAAAGACAGGATGTCGTAGCCAGCCCCATCACCATCTTCCTGCGAGACATGACGGACCTTGTCGGCAAGTTGGCCAAGGCCAGCCTCTGACAATCGCCATTGTTCGAACTGGAGGATGAACAGTTCGCCAGCGTTTCCAAGCGATGAGTTTCGCGCCTCGCGTTCCAAGTAGTCGCGTTTGACAGGCCTGAACGCAGCCGCCGCGGGCTCTCGCGCTTTCACTTCGCGCCGAGCTGGCGGGGACACCATGACCTTGTCGAATCGAATCCCTTCCAGCGGAACGGCTCGGGTTTCGATGAACGCCGTGGACAACGCATCGAGGTTCTTCGCCTTGGCAAGCTGATGCTCGACAACCTCTGTTATCAACTTCTGTCGATTCGGGGCAGGCAGGTAACCGCGAAGTGTTGGATAGCCCAGCTCGAGCATCACTGAGCTGATGTTTCGGTGCTTGAACTCTATCGAGGGTTCTGTTCGGTTTCTCAGCAGCGGCAGGAGCGCGCGGCGATGGGCGGACTTGCGATAGGCCTGGCCTGCGAGTTCAAGCGCCAGCATGTTCAGGTAGTCAGCAACGATCAGCTCCACCTCCGCGCGCGACCAGGCGGCTTGGTCCGCCGGTCTCGCGGCCTCTTCCGCCTCTGCAGCGGAGGCCACGTTGAAACCCAGCTCCCTCAGCAGTCGGACGACGCGCGCTTCGCCGCCCGAGAAGTCGCGAGGTCCGAGCGGACCACGGTCAGGGAAGCGGTAGCCATAGGCGGCACCCACAATGGCCTTGGAGTCTGCCCAGGACCCCGTCAGCGGGTCTTGCACGAAGTAGTCTCGCGCCGGACCAAAGCGGTACTTGTGCAGGAACCCTTGCTGGCCAAGAGCGAAGAATTCCGCCAAGGCAGCCTCAACTGCATCGCGAGTGATGTAGTTCAAGCCCGCTGCCATCTCAACCCCCCACCCGCCGCGCCGGCGTCTTGAACACGTTCTTAAAGTTCCACCCCAGGTACTGCGGCGCCGGAAGCATGTCCCGCTGCTGCGGCGGCAGGATGGGCCGGCCATGGTGGCGGAGTTCACCGTCACGCCCGCGTTGGCTGCCGATCGCCTGCTGGCTGAACACCACACGAAACTCGGAAGGCTCGACGGTGAATGCGCCGAGGTCGAACAGCTTGTGGTGCAGCGAACACAGGGAGAGCCCATTAGGCTCGACGTCCGGGCCGCCCACGTTGTGCCATTGAATGTGCGCGGCCTCCAGACCCGCGCTCACCTGCCCGATGCGCAGATCGAAGCCGCAGACGCAGCATCGGTACTCGTAGGCGCGCAGCACACGTTCACGAAAGCCGGGGTCCCGGTGCCGGTGTTCGGACTGCACGTACGCCGGCGCTGTTCGCTCGCCCGCCATGATGATGGTGGATCTATCGAGGGAAAGGCCGACCGCCGCTGCGATGTCGGCATGCAAGGTTTCCGGAAACGCGGCGTCCATGACTTGGGCTGCGACGGCTTCCAGCAGGCCCGGCTGCTCGCGAAGCGCCTTGTCCACTGCAATGGGGAAGCCGCCCCGCACGTGGTTCAGGCGCAGCTCGCCCAGGTTGGGCGCTGTCGCTGCCGGCCGCGCCAGCAGTTCGCGCGGCCCGCTCAGCTTCCAGATGGCGCCTTGACCATCCGACCGAAGGTGCCAGAACGGAAGGTGACGGGTGTTCGCTGATCCGCTGCGGCCAAACTCCACCAGCAGGCGCTTGAGAGGACCTTCGATGTCGTTGAAATCCACGAGCCGCGGTTCACCCCGCTGCACGCGCGCCAGCGCCAGCAGGATCAGAAGCGGCTTGTGCGGCGCATAGACGCCCGCGTTCTGCGCCCGTCGGATGTTGTCGAATGCAGCGAGGATCTCGGCCGCGGTCTTCATGAGCGCGCTGGCGCAGCCTGCGCCGACCAGTAGTCCGCCCACTCGGGAAAGATCCACCGCACGCCACCGCGGGGGTCCGGCTGGTCGCCCAGGTACCTAGGGATCAAATGCACGTGCAAGTGGGGAACGGTCTGCCCCGCGGCCGGACCATCATTGATGCCGATGTTGTAGCTGGCGGGCTTCAGCGCCATATCGAGTTCCCGGCGCGCCTGGTCGACCAGATCGAGCAATCCATCGCGCTCGCGCGCCTCCAGCGCGAAGAAGCTGCCGACGTGCCGACGCGGCATTACCAAGGTGTGGCCCGGCGACACGGGAAAGGCATCCCGGATCACAAGCGCCACATCGTTCCCCATAATGATCCGGGATGTCGGTAGCGTGCAGAACGGGCAGCTGGCGTCAGGCGCGGCCATGGCGCGAAGATTAACGCAGCTGGGCCCGCCCCCTCACCCCCACACCCGATAAATCCAGAACCCCTCCTCCTCCGCAATCCGCCGCCTCAACTCCCCCGGCGCAAACCCCGTCACCCGCCGCGTCTCGCGGCACAGGTGCGATTGATCGGCATAGCCGGTGTCGGCGGCCACTTCGGCCCACGGCACCGGGCCATCGCCCGCGGCCAGAGCGCGAAAGAAGGCCTGCTCGGCGCGGCCCATGCCGCGCAGCTCGCGCAGGGGCAGGCCGGCCCAGCCCTTGATGCGGCGCTCGGCCGCGCGCAGGCTGCGGCCCACGCCCGATGCGGCGGCGCGCAGGGCCAGGCCCTGGGCCCAGTCTTGCAGGTGCGGGCGGCCGGTGCCGCCGCCGCCGGGGCGCAGGGCTTGCCAGCGTGGCTCCAGAAAGGCTTCGATCAGGCCCACGCGCGTGGCGTCGTCTGGCGCTTCGCGTACGGCGCGGGCCATGGCCATCCACGCGTCGTCCAGCACGTCTTCGGCCGGCACGCAGCGGTTCACGTACTGCGAGGGGTCCAGGCCGGTCAGGGCCTGCACCGCGTCGGGCAGCAGCATCAGCATCAGGCCCTGGCCCTCGGGCGTGTTGCGCGATCGCGTGGGTTGTGTGAAGGGCCCGCTGAAGTAGATGGGCGGCAGGCGCTGCGGCGGCCGTCCGTCCGCGTGCAGCAGATCGGTGTGGCCGTGGATGAACCAGCTCAGCCCGCACAGGGGCGATGCGGGAAAGTGGTTCTCGCACCAGGCCGGTGGCCAGTCGCGCCCCACGCCCAGGGTGCTGCGCGTCACCACCGCGCGGATGCATTGGCTGAGCGAGATGCGGGGCAGCCACAGCTGCGCCGGCGCGCGGTTCAGCGCGGCCAGCGCGGGCTGCGGCGGCGTGGCAAGGTGGGCCATGGGGCGAGTGTAGGCAGGTGCGGGCGGCTGGTGGGCAGAGGCCCTGGGGTGTCGACATCGTTCAAGACGGGCGCGTGCGCACAGGCCACCTGTTCCTCAAGCTGGCCTTCAATCGCTTCCCACAAACTAAAGAGCCCTTTAATATGTGCGAAGGTTACTCAAGTCTTCTTTCATGTGATGCGTCGCACGGGCAACTACGTCACCACGACCACGCTGGGCGAGTCCGTGCGCGCCTTCGTGCCGCACGCGCTGCCGCCCACGAATCCGCCGCTGTCACGGGAGGCCCACGCCGAAGCCAACCGCCGGGCGGAGATGGCCCTTGCGCGTCTCGCGGGCATGGCCGGCCTGGTTCCTTCGGTGGACTGGCTGTTGTACAGCGCCATCCGCAAGGAGGCCCTGCTCACTTCACAGATCGAAGGAACCCAGGCGACCTTGACGGACCTTTTCGATAACGAGGCAGGCCAGATACTGGCCAATGCTTCCGACGTGGAGGAGGTCACCAACTACCTGCGCGCCTTCCGCCTCGTGCGAGACAACTTGCGCAACCCGGCAGGCCTGCCCCTCTCGGTGTGGCTGCTGTCGCAGGCCCACCGGCTGCTCCTGGACGGCGCGCGAGGGGCCGGCAAGCAGCCGGGTGAACTGCGCCGATCACAGAACTGGATTGGTGGCACCCGACCAGGCCGCGCTGTCTTCGTGCCGCCACCGCCAGACCAGGTGCCGCCCCTGCTGGCCGATCTGGAGCGGTTCATCCATGAGCCTGCTCCCCATCTGCCGCCCTTGGTGCGCGTGGCCCTCGTCCACGTTCAGTTCGAGACGATCCATCCCTTCCTGGATGGCAACGGCCGTATCGGCCGGCTGCTGATAGCGGCGCTGCTGGAGCAATGGGGGCTGCTGCCCGAGCCCCTGGTCTACCTGAGCGGCTATCTCAAGCAACACCAGGCGGAGTACTACCAGCGGCTTTCGGCCGTGCGGACCGAGGGAGACTGGGAAGGCTGGGTCGCGTTCTTTCTCGAAGGGGTGGAGACAGCGGCCATCGACGCTGAGCGTGGCATCGTCGGAATGGCGAGCCTGATCAACGCCGACCGAAGGCGTGTGCTGGCCGCCCCGCGAGTCGGCGCAGTGGCCCTGCGTCTGTTCGAGCTGCTGCCGCTCATGCCCCGCTTCACCATCGATCAGGTCAGGCAGAAGCTGGATACCACGTTCCCCACGGCTGCAGCTGCGGTGAAGCTGCTGCAAGACGCGGGGCTGCTGACCGAACTGACCGGACAGAAGAAGAATCGGCTCTTCAGCTATGCCGCCTATGTAGCGCTGCTCGCGGGCGGCACCTGAGGCCGGCATCGTCGACATCGTTCTATCCCGCCACCGCCCGCGCGCGTAGGCTGCCGCCCATGAACACCACCACCTTGCCGTCCACGCAGCGGGCCGGCCCGCCCTGCCCCTGGAGGGGCCTGCCGCTGCTGCGCGCCATGTACCGAGACTACCTGGGCTTCACCAGCGGGCTGCAGCGTGACCACGGTGACGTGGTGGCGATGCGCATCGGCCCCGAGCGCAGCCTGGATCTGTTCCACCCCGACGACGTGCGCACGGCGCTGGTGGACCATGCGGATCACCTGGTGCGGTGGGAGCGCGGCGTCTCGGTGTTATCGCAGGCCTTCGGCCAGGGCCTGCTGGTGGCCGAGGGCGATGCGTGGCGGCGCCAGCGGCGCATGCTGGCGCCCGGCTTCCAGCCGCGGCGGGTGCAGGGCTATGCCGCGTTGATGGTGGACGCCGCGCGTGAAGCGCTCGATGGCGCTCTGCCGCCTGGCACTCGCCAGGCCGTGCTGCCGATGGAGGACCTGTTCAACGCGCTCACCATGGACGTGATCATGCGCACGCTGTTCTCCAGCCGCGCGCCGGCCGTGGCGCGGGCGGCGGCCCAGGCCACGCAGGTGCTGTCGCAAGAGGCCCTGCAGGAGATGTTCTGGCCCTTCAGCCTGCCTGACTGGCTGCCGCTGCCGCACAAGGCGGCCAAGCGCCGCGCGCTGGGGGTGCTCAACGGCCTGGTGGATGGCGAGATTGCCGCGCGCCGCGCGCTGCCGGTCGAGCAAGCACCCTCAGACGACTTGCTGGCCATGCTGCTCGCCGTGCGCGACGAAGACGGCAGCGCCCTCAACGCAGCCGAGGTGCACGACCAGTGCATGGTGATGTTCCAGGCCGGGCATGAGACGACGGCCACCGCGTTGCTGTGGTGGGCCTGGCTGATGGCGGGCCACCCCGAGGCCGCGGCGCGCGCGCAGCAGGAGGTGGATGCGGTGCTACAGGGCCGCGACCCCGCCGCCGCCGACGCCCAGGCGCTGCCCTGGCTGGGTGCCACGCTGAAGGAGGCGATGCGCCTCTATCCGCCGGTGGCCGCGATCATGACGCGCCGGGTGCGGCGGCCCTTCGAGCTGCGCGGGCAGGTGGTGCCGGCCGGCACGCTGCTGCGCATCACGCCCTGGGTGATCCAGCGGGATGCGCGGTGGTTCGCGCAACCGGCGGCCTTCGTGCCGGAGCGCTTTCTCGGCGACACCTCGTCGCAGCCGCGCAGCGCCTGGATGCCCTTCGGCGTGGGCCCGCGCGTGTGCATCGGCCAGCACTTCGCGTTGCTGGAGATGACGCTCGTGGCCGCGATGCTGCTGCAGCGGTTCACGCTGCATCGGGTGCCGGGCGAGGCGGATCCCGTGCCGCGCATGCATGTCACGCTGCGGCCGGCGGGGGTGTTGCGGTTGGGGGTGGGGAGGCGGTAGGAGGAAACGCTAAGTGGCTGGCTGTTCGTAGGCTGGGGTGGAGCGTCAGCGCAACCCCAGCGTTCCCCTTCACCCCAGCCGCAACCCCTCGCCCGCCTTCGCCTCTCTACGCGCCGTCTCCAGCAGCCATTCCCGAAACACCGACACCCGTTCCAGCTTCGCCTTCTCGCTCGTGCTGACCACGTAGTACGAAGACAGGATGGGCTTCACCCAGCCGGGGAAGGGGGCTACCAGGCGGCCGGCCTGCAGGTGGTCATGCACCAGCATGCTGCGGCCCAGCACCATGCCGCCGCCGGCCATGGCGGCGCGCAGGATCAGCAGGGGATCCGAGAACTTGGGTCCAGCGGCCACGTCGCGGGCGTCCATGCCCACTTCCTCCAGCCACAGCTCCCAGGACATCCAGGGCTCGTGCACCATGCGCACGGTGGAGTTCAGCAGCGTGAAGGAGGCCAGGTCGCGCGGCTCGTAGTCGCCCACCTGGCGCTTCAGCAGCGTGGGGCTGCACACGGGCGTGACGGTCTCGGTGGAAAGCAGGTCCGCGCGCAGGTCTTCGCCAAAGCCGCCCCGGCCGAAGCGGATGGCCACGTCCACGCCGTCGCCGGAGAGATCGGCCATGCGGTAGTCCGTCTGGATCAGTACGTCCACATCCGGCCAGCGGGCGCGAAAGTCCACCAGCCGCGGCATCAGCCATTCCTGCGTGAACGAGGGCAGTGCGCTCACCTGCAGCACCTGCGCCGCTGCCTGCGCCGGCCGCGGAAGCAGCGTCATGGCGGTCTCGAAGTGCTCGAAGCCGGCGGAGATGGCGGGAAAGATCGCGTGGCCCTGCGGCGTGAGGGCCAGGCCGTTGGGCAGGCGCTCGAACAGCAGGCAACCCAGGTGCTCTTCCAGCAGCTTGATCTGGTGGCTGACGGCCGTCTGGGTGACAAAGAGTTCCTGCGCCGCGCGCGCGAAGCTGCCCAGGCGCGCGGCGGACTCGAAGGCCTTCAGCGCCTTCAGCGGTGGCAGGCGCTTGCGGCGAGTGCCGCGCGGGCTGGCGCCCGCCGGTGCCGGCGCGGCGGGTGGGGCAGCCCAAGATTTTTGATTGTCGAGACCCATTATTTGTCAGCCCGCGAAGCCTTCACGCACTGGGGGTGCGCACTTATCCTAAGCCAGAACCGCCGAGCAAGGTCATTGCACCCATGCGGGGGTCGGGTTGCCTGGCGAAGAAGGAGCTTTCGATGACTGGGGTCGCGCGTGAGCTGACGCTGACTGTCAATGGCGCCGCCTGCCGTGTGCAGGCGCGCGGCAGCGACAGCCTGGCGCAGCTCCTGCGGGACCAGCTTCAGCTCACCGGCACCAAGATCGGCTGCAACGCGGGCGAGTGCGGGGCCTGCACGGTGCTGATGGAAGGGCGCGCCGTCTGCGCCTGCCTGGTGCCCGCGCTGCGGGCCGAGGGCGCGCAGGTGCACACCATCGAGTCGCAGTCGGCCGAAGGCGCCCCGCTCTCCGCCATCCAGCAGGCGCTGGTGGCGCACGGCGCCTTCCAGTGCGGCTTCTGCACGCCGGGGGTGGTGATGTCGCTGGCGGCCCTGTTCGCCGAGACCCCTTCGCCCACCGAGCATCAGATCCGCGTGGCGCTGCAGGGCAACGTGTGCCGCTGCAGCGGCTACGTTCGCCTGATCGAGGCCGCCAATGCGCTGGCGCGGGGTGCCGCCACATGAACATGCGCCACATCGGCACGGCGCCGGCTCCGCAGAAGGAGGCGCTGGCCAAGGTCACGGGCCGTGCGATCTACACGCACGACTTCACCCTGCCCGGCATGCTGTGGGGCGTGATGCTGCGCAGCCCGCATCCGCACGCGCGGATCCTGGCCATCGACACCTCACGCGCCGCCGCCATGCCGGGCGTGGGGGCGGTGCTCACCGGCGCGCAGGCCGATGTGCGCTACCTCCACATGAGCCCGCGCTACGCGGATCGCTACCCGTTCGCGCGCGATGTCGTCCGCTTCGTGGGGGAGGAGGTGGCGGCCGTCGCGGCGGACACGCAGGAGCAGGCCCAGGCCGCCGCCGCCGCCATCGAGGTGACGTACGAGCTGCTGGAGCCGGTGTACGACGTGCATGCGGCACTGGCCCCGGGTGCCCCGGTCATCCACCAGCGCGAGGGCCTGCCGCCCAACGTGGCACAGCACACCCACGCCATCTGGGGCGACGCCGAGGCCGCCTTCGCGCAGGCCGCGCACACGGTGCAGGGCACCTACTCGCATGGCATCGTGGCGCCCGTGTGCATGGAGACCAATGCCGTGGTGGCGCGCTGGTCGCCCGACACGCAGCGCATGGAGGTGTGGGCCGGCACGCAGTCCCCCTTCTTCGTGCGCAAGGAGCTGGCACACATCCTGGGGCTGGACCGCAGCCAGGTGCGCGTGCACGCCATCGAGATCGGTGGTGGCTTCGGCGGCAAGTCGCAGGCGCCCGAGCCGATCGGCATTGCGGCGCTGCTGTCGCGCGCCGCGCAGGCGCCGGTGAAGATCGTGCTGTCGCGCCGTGAGGAGTTCATCAGCGGCAAGACGGACCACGGCAAGACCATGACGCTGGCCACGGCGGTGGACGCCCAGGGTCGCATCCTCGCGCGGCGCAACCACTACCTGGTGGACAACGGCGCCTTCTCGCACATGGGGCCGGCCTATGTGTCGGCCGTGCGGCAGCGCACCGCCAACCTGTATCGGGTGGGCGCGGTCGACTTCGATGGCAAGCTGGTCTACACCAACAAGGTCTCGGGCGGCTCCTACCGCGGCATGGGCGCGCCGCATGCCATCTGGGCGCTGGAGACGCAGGTCGACGAACTGGCCGAGAAGCTGGGCAAGGACCCGATCGCGTACCGGATCGAGATTGCCAACCAGCCGGGGGATGTCACGCCGCAAGGCTTCGAGATCTCCACCTGCGGCCTGGCCGAATGCCTGCAGGAGGTGGAGCGCCGCATCGGCTGGCAGGAGAAGCGCCGCCACCCCAAGCCGTGGCGCGGCGTGGGCGTGGCCGCCATGATCAACCCCAGCGTGGGCATCCTCTACACCGAGGGCAACTTCGCGAACGTGAGCCTGGAGCTGCGGGCCGATGGGCGCTTCCTGCTGGCCACGCAGAACGCCGACTGCGGCACCTGGCAGAACACCACGCTGGCGCAGTTCGTGTCGCAGGCGCTGGACCTGAGCGTGCACGCCATCGACGTGCTGCACATGGATACCGACGACGCGCCGGATGACCTGGGCAGCGCCGCATCGCGCGTGACCTTCATGGCCGGTGCCGCCGCGCTGGACGCCGCGGACCACCTCATGAGCCGCGTGCGTGAGGTGCTGCAGGTGCGCCGCGGCATCGCCCCCAAGGACGTTCGCTTCGTCGACGATGGCGTGCGGGTGAGCGAGGCCGAGCACCTGACCTGGGCCGAGGTTGCCGCGCTCACCGGCCCGTTCAAGGTGAACGGCCACCACAAGCTCGACCAGCCCTACCCCGACCCCAAGACAGGCTACGGCAACTACTCGGCCACCTATGCCTTCGGCGCCCAGGGAGTGGAGGTGGAGGTGGACCCCGAGACGGGCCATGTGCGCGTGCTCAAGGTGGTGGCGGTGCAGGACGTGGGCCGCGTCATCAACCAGGCCTCGCTCGACGGGCAGATGCATGGCGGCATCGTGCAGGGCATCGGCATGGCGCTGACGGAAGACCTGGTGTTTGACCATGGCCGGCCGGTCAACACGTCCCTGATCAACTACCGCGTGCCGCGCATCTTCGAGACCACGGAGATCGAGACCGCGTATGTGGAGACGCTGGATCCGCGCGGTCCGCTGGGCGCCAAGTCCAGCGGCGAGGTGTCCATCAACCCCACCGTGGCCGCCATCGCCAACGCGGTCGCCCACGCCACCGGCATCCGCTTCCGCACGCTGCCGATCACGCCGCACAAGATGCTGGCGGCGCTGCGTCGCAAGGAGGCGCGCGCGACCGAGCTCAAGCCCTGGCTGCGCCCCTACAACCTGGAGGTGGCCACCGCGCGCAGCCTGTACCCGCGCGGCCTGTTCCCCGCCATGAAGAAGCTGGGCGAGACGTTCGCCCGGCCGCGTCCGCGGGTCACCACGTGGGACTATGCGCGGGCCGATGACGTGGCGCAGGCGCTGCAGCTGCTGCGCGCGCCGGGCCGGCGCGTGAAGCTGATGGCGGGCGGCACCGACGTGCAGCCTGGCATCCGCCAGGGCGTGTATGCGCCCGAACTGGTGATCGACATCTCGCGCACGGCGGGCCTGGGTGGCATCACCTTGGGGGATCATGCGGTGCGCATCGGCGCGGGCGTCACGCTGACGGAGCTGACGCAGCACGAGAATTTGCGCGCCCTGCTGCCCGCCCTGTGCGAGGCGGCAGACCTCATCGCCACCCGGCAGATCCGCAACGTGGCCACAGTGGCGGGCGACCTCTCGCAAGAGAAGCGCTGCTGGTTCTTCCGCAGCGGCCTGCCCTGCTACAAGAACGGCGGCGTGTCCTGCCCCTGCTACGCGGTGATGGGCGACAACCGGCACCATGCCATCCTGGGCGCGGGCCGTTGCGCGGCGCCCTGCGTGGCCGATCTCGCGCCAGCGCTGACCGCGCTGGACGCGACTGTCATCGTGCAGGGCCCCGCCGGCGAGCGGCGCATCCGCATGGCGGACTTCTACCGCTGGTCCGGTGAGACGAACGTGGGCCCGCAGGAAATCATCGTGGCCGTCGAAGTGCCTCGCACGGCCGACGTGACACAGGCCTTCGAGAAATACGCGCAGTGGCGCGGCGACTTTGCCGAGGCCTCGGCCGCCGTGCACCTGCACTGGCAGGGCGATGCGCTGCGCGGCGTGCGCATCTCGCTGGGTGGCGTGTCGCCCCTGCCCATGCGCGCCGCGCACGCCGAGCGCGCCCTGCTCGTCACCGCCCGCGACCTCACCGACGACCACATCGCCGTCGCCGCCCGAAAGGTGGTGTACGGCGCGCTGCCGCTGCGCGACAACGCCGCCAAGGTGGACATGGTCATTGCCGTCACCGCCCGTGCCTTGCGCCGCGCCCGCGACGCCCGCCACGCCTGAAATCAACCGCCCTCGCCCCAACCCACCACAGGAGTCTTGCCATGCTTCGACGTTCCATTGCCCGCATTGCCGCCGTGGCGCTGCTGTCCTCGCTGGCGGTCCCCGCCCTGGCCAAGGACAAGTTCATCTACGGCGTGCCCTCGGCCATCAGCTCCGCCGTGGCGAACTTCCTCTTCGCCAAGGAGCTGGGCTACTTCGAGGAGGAGAAGATCGATCTGGAGCTGGTGCCGCTCGCCGGCTCCAGCGTGATCATCCCGCAGCTGCTGTCGGGCCAGATCCATGCCTCCGGCGCCAGCATGGAGCCGCTGGTCATCGCGCGCCAGCCGGGCAAGCAGAACTTCCCGCTCAAGTTCGTCTACAACTACCTGCGCAACTCGGTGTGGGAGTTCGCGGTACCGGCCGACAGCCAGGTGAAGTCCATCGCCGACCTCAAGGGCAAGACCATCGGCGTGGTCTCGCTCGGCTCCGGCAACGTGTACACCACGCGCGCCATCCTCGCGGCATCGGGCGTGGATCCGAAAAGCGTGACGCTGCAGCCGGTGGGCTTTGGCGGCCAGGCCTTCCAGGCGCTCAAGACCAACCAGATCCAGGCGCTGAACCTGTGGGACAGCGCGCACGCCTCGCTGGAGGTGAGTGGCACGCCCATCCGCCGGCTCGATGTGCCCAAGGAGTTCCAGGGCATGTCCAGCCACGGCTTCGAGGTGACGGACAAGCTGCTGAAGGAGAACCCGCAGCTCATTGCCCGCTTCGGGCGCGCCGTGTCCAAGGGCTCTGTCGCCTGTGACGCCAACCCCACGGGCTGCCTGCAGGCCTTCTGGAAGCACTACCCCGACCAGAAGCCCAAGGTGGGCACCGAGGCCGAGATCCTGCGCAAGGAGCTGGTCGTGATGAAGTCCCGCCTGGACAACATCACCTACTTCCGCGCCGGCGAGCCGCGCCAGTGGGGCGCCTATTCCGATCGTGACTGGAAGCTGCTGATCGCGGCGCTCAAGGAAGGCGGCGAGGTGACGAACGAGAACGTGCCGATGAACTCGCTCTACACCAACGAGCTGGTGGCCGAATACAACAAGTTCGATCCGCAGATCGTGGCCCGCCAGGCCCGCGCCTGGAAGCCGTGAGGCCGGACCTGCCACAGCCCCTGCCCTCAGCCAACGGAACCGCCATGAGCGTGCCGCGCCTCGCCATCGACAACCTCACGGTCACCTACGCGTCCGCGCGCGGGCCGCTGACCGCGCTGCGTGACCTGAACTTCGAGGTGGGCGACGGCGAGTTCGTGGCGGTGCTCGGCCCCTCGGGCTGCGGCAAATCCACGCTGCTGAACATCGCCTCGGGCTTGCTCGCGCCTTCCAAGGGCCGCGTGGCCATCCGTGGCGAGGCCGTGACCGCGCCGCGGCGCGACGTGGGCATCGTCTTCCAGCAGCCCACGCTGCTGCCCTGGAAGACGGTGCTGCAGAACGTGCTGGTGCCGATGCAGGCCATGGGCCAGCCGCTGGCCGCGCATGAGGCGCGCGCCCGCGAGCTGATCCGGCTGGTGCGGCTGGAAGGCTTCGAGAACCACTATCCGTATGAGCTGTCGGGCGGCATGCAGCAGCGCGTGGGCATCGCCCGCGGCTTCATGCATGACCCGCAGTTGCTGCTGATGGACGAGCCCTTCGCCGCGCTGGACGCCATGACGCGCGAGCACATGACGGACGAACTGCAGGCCATGTGGATGCAGAGCGGCAAGTCGGTGCTGTTCATCACCCACTCGATCCCCGAGGCGGTGTACCTGGCGGACCGCGTGGTGGTGCTCTCCGCGCGCCCCGGCACCGTGGTGGATGTGATCGACGTGCCCATCGAGCGGCCGCGCCGGATCGAGACCCTGGGCTCGCCCGAGTTCAACGCCATCTGCAACCGCCTGCGCGCGTTCTTCCGCGCACCGCCCGCGGGCGAGGAGAAGAAGCCATGAAGGACCGCATCCTTTCCATCGTGCTGCCGCTGGCGGCGGTGGCCGTGCTGCTGGTGGTGTGGGACCGCGCCGTGGTGTGGCTGCAGGTGCCCACCTACCTGCTGCCGCGCCCGCTGGACGTGGGCACGGCGCTGTGGGCCGGCTACGTGACGGACCGCACCTACTGGAAGCACCTGGGCACGACGATGTACGAGGTGGTGGTGGGCTACGGCATCGGCTGCACGGTGGCTCTGGTGGCCGGGGCCGTGGTGGCCGAGTGGCGCTGGATCGAGCGCACGCTGATGCCCATCGTGGTGGCCATCCAGTCCATCCCCAAGGTGGCGCTGGCGCCGCTGCTGATCGTGTGGTTCGGCTTCGGCGTGAGTTCCAAGATGGTGCTGGTGGGGTTGATCTGCTTCTTCCCCGTGTTCATCAACAGCTTCTACGGCTTCCGCTCCGCCAACCCCGATCTGCTGAAGCTGTACCGCGCCTTCGGCTCCTCGCGGCTGCAGGTGTTCCGCCAGGTCAAGCTGCCCTCGGCCGCGGGCTCCATCTTCGCCGGCCTTCAGATCGGCGTGGTGCTGGCGCTGATTGGCGCGGTGGTGGGTGAGTTCGTCTCGTCCAAGCAGGGCCTGGGCTACCTGATCCAGTCGTCCACGCTGGCCTTCGACGTGGCCACCATGTTCGCGGCCGTGGTGTCGCTGTCGGTCATCGGCATCACGGCCAGCAGCCTGGTGCGCTGGGTGCAGGCGCGCGTGGTGTTCTGGGAGCGGCGCGACGCGGCCGGCGCCACCTTGTCGGAGGCGGGTTGAGATGGCGGACGTGAACGCACCCGCGCAGACGGTGACGTGCGAAGCGGATGGCTTCGAGTTCGAGGCGCCCGTGGGCGGCTCGCTGATGCAGGCGCTCAAGGCCACCGGCTTCGACATCGAAGCCTCTTGCGAGGGCTCGCTCGCCTGCGGCACCTGCCACGTGCACGTGCGCGACGACTGGGCCGCGCGCCTGCCGCCCCCGGCGGAGGATGAGCGCCTGATGCTGGCCAGCCTGCCGGATGCGACGCCTTGCTCGCGCCTCGCGTGCCAGATCCGCGTGACGCCGCAGCTCGCGGGGCTGTGCCTGCAGATTCCCCATTGATTCGCCGGAACGAGGAAGACCCATCATGGAAGAACAGAGCATCCGCATGCCCACCAACGGCACGGCCGCGCGCACGCCGCGGCCCAAGCCGCACTACCTGCGAATGCCGGCCGAAGGCGAAGGCGGCGTGTTCACGCAATCGTGGTTCCCGGTGGCGCTGGCGAGTGAAGTGGTGCCCGGGCAGATCCTCGGCGTGAACTTCCTGGATGGCAAGATCGTGGTGTTCCGCGCGCCCGATGGCACGGTGCGCGCCATGAGTGCCTATTGCCCGCACGTGGGCGCCGACCTGTCGGTGGGCAAGATCGTCGACGGCCGCGTGCAGTGCGCCTTTCACCACTGGGAGTACGACGCCGACGGCTTCTGCGTGAAGACGGGCATCGGCGACCCGCCGCCGAAATCGGCCTGCCTGTTCCTCTTCCCCGTGCGCGAGCGCTTCGGGATCATCTGGGTCTTCAACGGCGAGGAGCCGCTGTTCGAGCTGCCCACGCTGCCCTATGCGGATGACGAGCTGGTGATGCAGGCCTACCGCTTCGGCCAGACGCTGCACTGCGACCCCTGGGTGTTCGCGGCCAACACGCCCGACATGCAGCACCTGAAGGTGGTGCACAAGATCAAGTTCGCGATGGAGGAGCCGCATGACCAGGTGCAGTGGCACGACTGGGGCTTCGATTTCGAGTACCGCGGCCTGCACCAGGGCGACGTGCCGGTGGACAACCACTCGGGCATCCGCGGCACCAGCATCTTCTACCGCTGGGGCCTGTACGACGGCTTCTGGCGCTGCAACGTCACCGGCTTCGGCCTGCCGCGGCCGGGCGAGCACACCGTGTACAGCTGCAGCATCGTGGTGAAGGGCCCCAAGTCCGCCGAGCAGCTGGAGAACGTGCTCGCCATCAGCCGCCGCACCGTGGGCGAGGATAAGGACATCCTGGACACCATCCACTACCGCCAGGGCCTGCTGACCAAGGCAGACAAGTCGCTCGGCCGCTTCCTGAACTACCTGCGCAAGTTCCCGCGGGCCCACCCGTCGGCCGGCTTCATCAACTGAATTCACACCAAGGAGAACACCATGACCAGCACCCGCATCAACCCGGCCGCCATGGGCGGCGAGCCCGCGGCCTATTCGAACGGCATCCTGAGCGAGGCGCAGCGCACGCTGTACGTGGCGGGGCAGATCGGCATCGACGCCCAGGGCGTGGCCAGCCCGGACTTCGAGGCGCAGGTGCGGCAGACCTGGGCCAACATCGCGCTGATCCTGGGCGAGGCGGGCATGACGCTGCAGGACATCGTGAAGACCACCATCTATCTGGTGGACCGCGGTGACTACGCCACCTTCGCGAAGGTGCGTGCCGAGATCCTCAACGGCCACAAGCCGGCGTCGACGCTGGTGTACGTGTCGGGCCTGGTCAAGCCCGAGTGGAAGGTCGAGATCGACGTGATCGCCGCCCGCTGAACCACATCGCGGCCAACCGCAACGGGGGAACGCCATGGACTACGAGATCGGCACCCAGGCCAGCGCGGAGCCGCGCATGGACCTCGCGGAACGCCCCACCCGCATCCTGCACACCATGATGCGGGTGATGGACCTGCAGCGCTCGCTGGACTTCTACATCGGCGCGCTGGGCATGCAGCTGCTGCGCCGGCAAGACTACCCCACGGGCCGCTTCACCCTGGCCTTCCTCGGCTACGGCGGGGAAGACACCTCGACGGTGCTGGAGCTCACGCACAACTGGGACCAGACCGAGCCCTATGTGCAAGGCACCGCCTGGGGCCACATCGCCATCGCTGTGGGCGACATCTATGCCGTGTGCTCGGAGCTGGCCGAAGCCGGCGTGAACATCACCCGCCCGCCGGGGCCGATGAAGCACAGCGCCACCGTGATCGCGTTTGTCGAGGATCCGGATGGGTACAAGATCGAGTTGATCCAGCGCACCTAGGCGGGAATGCTGGGGTTGCGCTGCGCTCCACCCCAGCCTGCGAAACGCCAGCCGCGTGACTTCGGTGCCCCCTAGGCTGGGGTGGAGCGCCAGCGCCACCCCCGCGATGCCTCGTCGCACAACGT
>NZ_JAYRZR010000026.1:0-47076 GCF_041916345.1 Ramlibacter sp. | reverse complement strand
GGGCCCCCACCCCTCCCCCTCGTTTTGGCGCGGCCCCCCCCGGCCGGGGTGGGGTTGCGCTGCCGCTCCACCCCAGCCTACGAAAACCAGCCCTTACTTCCGCCGCTGGTCCACCACGCGCCGCGCCTTGCCCATGCTGCGCTCGATGCCGCCCTCGGGCCGCAATTCGATGCGCGCCGAGGTGCCGATATAGGCCTTGATCGCGTGGCCCAGGGCCGCGGCGGCCTCGCGCGCGGGGGCGCCGCCGGCCTCCACGCCGTGCGCCACCTCCACCGCCACCGTCAGCTCGTCGAGCGGGCCCTCGCGGGTGAGGATGCACTGGTAGTGCGGCGCCAGCGCCGGCTGCTTGAGGATCAGCTCCTCGATCTGCGTGGGGAACACGTTCACGCCGCGCACGATCATCATGTCGTCGCTGCGGCCGGTGATCTTCTCCATGCGGCGCATGGTGCGCGCCGTGCCCGGCAGCAGACGCGTGAGGTCTCGCGTGCGGTAGCGGATGATCGGCAGCGCCTCCTTGGTGAGGCTGGTGAACACCAGTTCGCCCAGCTCGCCGTCCGGCACCGGCTCGCCCGTCTCGGGGTTCACGATCTCGGGGTAGAAGTGGTCCTCCCAGATCGTGGGGCCGTCCTTGGTCTCCACGCACTCGTTGGCGACGCCCGGGCCCATCACCTCCGACAGGCCGTAGATGTCCACCGCCTGCATGTCCATGCGCTGCTCGATGGCCGCGCGCATGTCGTTCGTCCACGGCTCGGCGCCGAACACACCCAGACGCAGGCTGCTCTTGCGCGGGTCCATGCCCTGGCGCTCGAACTCGTCGGCGATGGCCAGCATGTAGCTGGGCGTGACCATGATGATGTCGGGCCGGAAGTCGGTGATCAGCTGCACCTGGCGCTCGGTCTGGCCGCCGCCGAAGGGCACCACGGTCAGGCCCAGGCGCTCGGCGCCGTAGTGCGCGCCCAGGCCGCCGGTGAAGAGGCCGTAGCCGTAGCTCACGTGCACCATGTCGCCGGGCCGCGCGCCGCTGGCGCGCAGGCTGCGCGCCATCACGTGCGCCCAGGTCTCGATGTCGTTGCGGGTGTAGCCCACCACGGTGGGCTTGCCCGTGGTGCCGCTGGAGGCGTGGATGCGCACGCACTGCTCGCGCGGCACCGCGAACAGGCCGAACGGGTAGTTGTCACGCAGGTCGGCCTTGCTGGTGAAGGGGAACTTGCGCAGGTCCGCCAGCGAGTGCAGGTCATCCGGATGCACGTTCGCCTGATGGAACTTGCGGCGGTACACGGGCGAGTTGGCGTACGCGTGCTGCAGCGTGGCCTTCAGCCGCTTGAACTGCAGCGCGCGCAGCTCGTCGATGCTCGCCTTCTCGATCGGCTCCAGCGGGAATGCGGCGGCGATGCTCATGAGGCCTCCGGCTCGACGATGTGACCCTGGATCTGCGCGCTCTTGCCGCGGAACATCGCGATCACCTCGCCCTTCTGGTTGGTGACCTTCATGTCGTAGATCCCGTGGCGGCCCTGCAGCACCTGCTCGACGCCCTCGCAGGTGAGCACGTCGCCCAGGTGCGCGGGCTTGAGGAACTCGATGCTGCAACCCGCCGCCACCGCCACCTTGTTGTGGCTGTTGCAGGCGAAGGCGAAGGTGGAGTCCGCCAGGGTGAAGATCAGGCCGCCGTGGCAGATCTTGTGGCCGTTCAGCATCGGCTCGCGCACGGTCATGCGCAGACGGGCGCGGCCGGGTTCGCAGGCCAGCAGCTCCATCTGCAGGAAGTCCTTGCTGGCAGCGTCGACGGCGAACATCGCCTCGCCGACGCGGCGGGCGAGATCAGGCGTGGTGGTCATCGACATCGCGCTCACTCCCCGGTGAACTGCGCGGGCCGCTTCTCGCGGAAGGCCATCACGCCCTCGATGTAGTCGTGGGTGCGACCCAGCGCGCTCTGCGTGTCGCGCTCGCGGTCCAGCTGCGCGTCGAGGTCGCAGGATGCGGCGGCGCGCAGCAGCTTGCGCGTGGCCACCAGGGCGGTGGTGGGCATCACCGCCAGCCGCTCGGCGACCGCCAGCGCAGCGGCCACGCAATCGGTGCCTTCGGGCGCCACGTCCCAGATCATCCCCCAGGCCTTGGCATCGGCGGCGCTCAGCTTGTCGCCCAGCATCGCACAGCCCATGGCGCGCGCCAGGCCGAGCTTGTGCACCAGGAACCAGGAGCCGCCCGCATCGGGCACCAGGCCGATCTTGCTGAAAGCCTGGATGAAGGAGGCGTTGTGGGCGGCCACGGCCAGATCGCACGTCATGGCGAGCGAGGCGCCGGCGCCGGCGGCCACGCCATTGACGGCGGCGATGGTGGGCACGCGCAGATCCATCAGGCGTCGCACCGTTGGGTTGAAGGCCTGCTCGATCACCGGGCCGGGGTCGGCGCGCTGCACCAGATCCGGCCCGGGCGCGAAGTCGAACTCCGCCAGGTCGGCGCCAGCGCAGAAGCCGCGGCCAGCGCCGGTGATGACGGCCGCGCGGATGGCCTTGTCGGCGGCGATGCGGTCCAGCGCGGCGCCCAGGTCACGGTGCATCTGGCGGGTGAAGCTGTTCAGGGCCTGCGGCCGGTTCAGCGTGATCAGCGCGACGGCGCCGCGCGCTTCGTACAGGACGGTGGGTTCACTCAAGGCTCTTCTCCGGAGAGGGCTGGCATTGACCGACCGAGCGGTCGGCGAATCAATCGGCGAATCTACCATCGCGCCCGGCACGGGGCGGTGCTTGTTTTCCCTTGGTTATAGTTGGCCGCGACACAAGGAGTCCCCATGGCCAGCTACGAATGCATCGAAGTCCGCGTGGAGGCGGGCAAGGTGGGCGTGATCACGCTCAACCGTCCCAAGCAGCTCAACGCGCTGAACGACCAGCTGATGAACGAACTCGGCGCGCAGCTGCGCGCCTTCGACGACGACGAGGCCATCGGCTGCATCATCGTCACCGGCAGCGAGAAGGCCTTCGCGGCCGGCGCCGACATCGCCGCGATGGCCAAGTACGGCTTCGCCGACGTGTATGGCCGCGACTTCATCACCCGCAACTGGGAGACCATCCGCAGCATCCGCAAGCCGGTGATCGCGGCGGTGGCCGGCTTCGCGCTGGGCGGCGGCTGCGAGCTGGCCATGATGTGCGACTTCATCATCGCCGCCGAGAACGCGAAGTTCGGCCAGCCCGAGATCAAGATCGGCATCATCCCCGGCGCCGGCGGCACGCAGCGCCTGCCGCGCGCGGTAGGCAAGTCCAAGGCCATGGACATGGTGCTCACCGCCCGCATGATGGAGGCCGCCGAGGCCGAGCGCGCCGGGCTGGTGAGCCGCGTGGTGCCGACCGACAAGCTGATGGGCGAGACGCTCGCGGTGGCGATCACCATCGCCGACATGCCGCGCCTGGCCGTCTATGCCGCCAAGGAATCGGTCAACCGCGCGTTCGAGAGCGGCCTGTCCGACGGCGTGATGTTCGAGCGCCGCATCTTCCACAGCCTGTACGCCACCGCCGACCAGAAGGAAGGCATGGACGCGTTCCTGAACAAGCGCAAGCCCGAGTTCCGGAATCAGTGACGGGCCGGTTGCCGGCGGGTCAGCGTCCGCCGGGCAGCCGCTGCACCTCATCGCGCAAGGCCTGCGCGACCGCCGGCGCGGCCTGCAGGCGCTGCACCTCGCCCGCGCCTGGCCGCCACAGCCAAGCATCGCCCGTCCACTCCAGCACGCCCAGCTGGGTGCTGCCTTGCATCAGCGTGAGCCGCACCGCGCCTTCGGTTGAGGGTTGGCGCGGCACGCTCGCGGCCGGACTCGCCAGCACCGCCTCCACCGCCGCCTGCAAAGCGGGCTGGGCGGCCCGGCTGAAGCGGCCCTCGCGACCTTCGACCGTGAGATCGGTCCAGCCGGCAGCGGGCCCTGGGCGCGCATCTCGCGGAGCGGCCAGGCGCGCGGCCGGCGCGGGCACCGCAACCGCCCCGGCGCCCTGCGCGGTCTTGGCTGCACGCTCGGCGGCCTGCGGCGCGGCCGGCGCGGCGCGGGCCTGGTCTTCGTTCCGGTCGGCGAGCGGAGCCGCCGGTGGCGGTGGCGCAGCGGCGGGCGCACGGGCCTCGGGTGGTGCTGGTGCTGGTGCTGGTGCTGGTGCTGGTGCTGGTGCTGGTGCTGGTGCTGGTGCTGGTGCGGCGGCTTCGGCTGCTGAGGGTGCCGCAGGTGCAGGCGACTGCGCTGGCACGGGCGCTGGCGCCGCGAGCCGTGTGGCAGGCGCAGCAGGTGCCTGCGCCACGGCGGCCCGTGGCGCAGACGGCTCGGCTGGCGCCGGCACGGTGGTCACCGTCGCCGGCACCACCGGCGGCGGCGACGCCTTGCGCAGCGGCGCGACCTCCGGGGCGCGGCCAGGTGGAATGGGGGTGTCGTGCAGCCCCGGCACCTCTTCGCGCTGCCACAGCACAGTGACCAGAGTGGCAAGGGCCACCGTGGCGAGCGCGGCGCTCCAGGGCACGCCGCCCCCGGAGGAAGGCCGCCACCGTCGCCACCACGGCACCCCGGCCGACTGCGCGGCGGCACGGATGGCCTCGCGCGTGCGGGGCAGCGGGCGCAGATCCGCGTCCGGCGCGGCATCCAGCGCGCGGCGCAGGCGCGCATCACGCAGCTCGGTCATCCCAGCCCCTGGATCGGCGCCAGGTAGGCGCCCATGCAGTCCCGAAGCTTGCGCAAGGCATAGCGCAGCCGGCTCTTGACGGTCTCGAACGGCAGGGCGAGGCGATGCGCCATGTCCTCCACGCTCGCGCCGTCTTCATGGTGCAGCAGGAAGGCAGCGCGCTGTGCATCGGGCAAGGCCTCCAGGCAGTGGAGCAGCTGCGCACCGGCTGCGCGCCAGAACGCTTCGTCCTCGCTGGACGGCGCGATGGCACCCACCTGGGCGGCCAGCCAGTCGAGCGGCGCGCCGTCATCCTCACCCGCCTCGTCCACCGGCACCACCTCGCGGCCCGACACACGCAGCCGATCCATCGCCGCGTTGTGCGCGATGGTGAAGGCCCAGGTGCGCCACGCCGCCCCCTGCGGGCGGAAGCTGGCGCGCGCGACCACGATGCGCAGCCAGACATCCTGGAACACCTCGTCGGCCTGCGCCGCGAGGGCTGCGCCCAGCAGGCGGCGGACGAAGCGGAACAGCCCGGCCTCATGGCGGGCATAGAGCACGTCGAAGGCGGCTGCGTCGCCGCCGGCATAGGCCTGCATCAGGTCCTCGTCGGCCAGTTCGTGCAGCGCGCGGGGCATGGGCGGATTGTCACATCACGTTGTACGGGCGAAAGCGCGGATCGGGGTTAGACACCAGTGCCCAGGCCAACCCCGCCACGGCCCCTGCCCCGTATCAACGGCATGTCCCACCTGATCCGGAGCGAGCGATGACCCCCCTGGCCCCTGCCCACCGTCCCCTTGAAACCAGGAACGGCCCGCGCCACCACGGCCGGCCCAGCCGCCCCCGCATGGTCGTGGCCCTGCTGGCGGCGCAGATGCTGCTGACGGCCTGCAGCGCCACGGCCCACACGCCACTGGACTGGCCCGAGCCGCAGCCGGAGCCGCCGCCCCTGCCCTGGCAGTCCTCGACGGGTCCCCAGATACGGGCCGTGCCGAACTTCCAGGCGCCGGCGGCCACCCACTGCGCGCGGCCGGTCACTCCGCGTGAGGTGCCGGGGATGACACAGGCCGCCCAGCAGCCGCCGTGGTCGCCGTGGCCGCGCCGGCATGAGGAACTGGCCAAGAGTGCCGCGGGACGCGATGCGAGCGACACCGCGACGACCGAGTCCCGCGTGGAAGCGCCCGCGGCCGTCGCATCCCCTGGCGTACGCGCGCTGGCGGTACCGGCGCCCGCTGCGGCCGCGCGCGCGCCTGCGGCACCAGCCCCTGCGCCAGCCCCCGCACCGGCACCGGCGGCGCGCCCCGCCGCGCAGTCGGCCCCACCCGCCGAGGCACTCTCGCGGTACGACGCTGCACCCTGGCAACGCCCGGCGCCCGCATCACTCCCCGTGACCGCCGGCGTGGTGGACGACAACGCCGACTTCAACGCCTACCTCGCCTTCCGTGACCGCCAGCAGGTGAAGCACCGCCCGCGTGACGTGCGCGAGCGCTACCTGCTGGAGGTGAAGGATGCACGGGGCCGCGGCGTGATCGACGCCGAGGTGGCCGTGCAGGCGCCCAGCGGCCACACCCTGTGGGCGCGTACCGACGGCGCCGGTCGCGCCTGGCTGCATCCCGATGCATTCGACCCCACGCGCGCGGCGCACTACCAGGTGAGCGCCCGCAAGGACGGCCGCATCACCACCGGCTGGCTGCGGCGCGGCCAGAAGAGCGCGGTGGAACTGCGGCTGGCCACCGCGCCGGCGCGAGCCCGCGCCCAGCTGGACCTGGTGTTCCTGATCGACGCCACGGGCTCCATGGCCGACGAGATCGACAAGCTCAAGGCCACGCTGCGCACCATCACCGCAGAGGTGGCGGCCCTGCCCAGCCAGCCGGACATCTGCCTGGGCCTGGTGGCCTACCGCGACCAGGGCGATGCCTTCCTTCTGCGCAGCCACGACTTCACGAACGACGTGCAGGGCTTCCTGCAGCAGGCGCTGGGCCAGCTGCGCGCGGCCGGCGGCGGCGATTACCCCGAGGCGATGAACGAGGCTCTGCACGAGACGGTGCACAAGCTGAACTGGCGCGGCAGCGGCACCACGCGCATGGTGATCCTGCTGGCCGACGCGCCGCCGCACCTGGACTACGGCGCGCCGCACTACGACGACGACATGCTGGCCGCGCTGGGCAAGGGCATCCAGGTGTTCGGCGTGGGCGCCAGCGGCCTGGACCGGCAGGGCGAGGTGATCCAGCGCCAGATCGCCCAGTTCACCGGCGGCAAGTTCGTCTTCCTCACCTATGCCGACGCGCGCCGCCCCGGTGCCGCGCCCGGGCGGGAGACGAGCCACGACGTGCAGAACTACTCCGTGGACACCCTGGACCGCCTGATCGTGCGCCTGGTCACCGAGGAGCTGGGCAAGCGCGGCAGCTAGTTGGCTATAATCGCGGGCTCAGGCGCTTTAGCTCAGCCGGTTAGAGCGACGGAATCATAATCCGCAGGTCCGGGGTTCGAATCCCTGAAGCGCCACCAGACACCGTCTTGAAGAAGCCCGCTGCCCTTGAGGTCGCGGGCTTTTTTCATGGGGCACTCGCGGGACAAGGCACGCGCACCGTGACCATCGTTGGGGAGCCGATCCTCGTAGGCTGGCGGTGACCGAAGGGAACCCCAGCGATGGCTGTCGCGCACTCACCGCTGGGGTTGCGCTGCGCTCCACCCCAGCCTACGAAAACGACGCGGGCGGCGTCGGCGCCCCATCCCCCCAGGCCGGGATCCGGAACGCCTGCACCAGGAAATCGATGAGCGCGCGCACCCGGGGCTGCAGGTGCCGGCGGCTGGGGTAGACCGCGTAGATGCCCAGCTCGAGTGATCGGTAGGCGGGCAACACCTCCACCAGGGCGCCCGAGCGCAGGTGGCTGCCCACCAGGAACGTGGGCTGCAGCACGATGCCCTGGTGCGCCAGCGCGGCGGCGCAGCAGGTGTCGCCGCTGTTGGTGCGCATGACCGGTGTCACCTTCACGCTCACCGGGCCTTCGGGGCCATCGAAGCTCCACGTATCGCCGCTGGCCAGCAGCGTGTAGCTGAACACGGCGTGCCGGGCGATGTCGCCCGGGTGGGCCGGCGTGCCGTGCCGGCGCAGGTAGTCAGGCGAGGCGCACAGCACCAGCCGCGTACGACCGATCTGGCGGCTGACCAGGCTGGAAGCCGGCAGCCGCGCGATGCGCACGGCCAGGTCGTAACCCTCGTCGACCAGGTCGACGATGCGGTCCGCCAGTGTCACTTCCAGCCGCACCTTGGGGTGCTGCTGCAGGAACGCCGGCCACAAGGCCGCCAGATGCAGCAGGCCGAAGCTGACCGGCACGTTCAGTCGCAGCAGGCCCACAGCCTCGTCGGCGCCGGCGGTCACCTCGGTCTCTGCCTCGGCCACGCCGGCCAGCAGTTCCTTGCAGCGGGCGTGGAAGACCTCGCCCTCGGCGGTGAGGGAGAGGCGGCGTGTCGTGCGATGCAGCAGCCGCACGCCCAGCCGCGCCTCCAGCTCGCCCACCAGCCGCGACACGGCCGTCTTGGAGACCTGCAGGGTGTCAGCGGCGCGCACGAAGCTGCCGGCATCCACCACGGCGGCAAAAGCCTGCATCTCGTCGAATCGGTTCATGCCTCATTGTCCTGATTTCAGGAACAAATAAACACCCGACCATCAATTTATCTTTCCATCCGGGACTTTTAAAGTCTCCCCATCGCAGCCGAGGTGCTGCATCACCCAGGAGATTCCCAATGAAAGTCACTGTCATCGGCGCCGGCAACATGGGCGCGGCCTTTGTCCAGCAACTCACGCGCGTCGGCCATCAGGTCCGCGTCACGGCGCGCGACGCTGCCAAGGCCGCCCAGGTCGCTGCCGCCAACCCGGGCGCCCAGGCGGTGCCCGCCGCAGGCGCCGCCCAAGGCGGCGATGTCGTCGTGCTGGCCACGGGTTATGGCGACGCCGTGTCCGCGTTGCAGGGCGCGGGCGTCACGGCCGGCCAGGTGGTGATCGACATCACCAACCCGCTGACCGCCGACTACATGGGCCTGACCATCGGCCATGCCACTTCGGCCGCGGAGGAGATTGCCAAGGCCGTGCCGGGTGCCGAGGTGGTCAAGGCTTTCAACACCATTTTCGCCCCGGTGCTGGCGGGCGGCGGTGACTTCGGCCAGGGGCACCAGGTGGAGGTGTTCGTCGCCAGCGACAGCGAGCGAGCGAAGCAGACCGCGCGGGCGCTGGCCGAAAGCATCGGCTTCGCGGTGGTCGACGCAGGCCCCCTGAAGAACGCGCGCTACCTGGAGCCGGTGGCCGGCCTGAACATCTACCTGGGCTATGGCGCCGGCCTGGGCACCGGCATTGCCCCGACCTGGATCCGCAAGGCCTGAACGGACACCCCATCGATTGGAGATCACCATGAACAACACCCTGACCCACCGCCTGCTTTCCACCACCGACGGCGCCAGCGCGCTGGCCCTGCGCGTGCCGGTAGGCCTGATCTTTGTCGCGCACGGCGCGCACAAGCTGTTCGGCTGGTTCGGCGGCTACGGCCTGGAAGGCACCGGGCAATTCTTCGGCTCGATCGGGCTGAGTCCCGGCTACGTGATGGCCCTCCTGGCGGGCGCGGCCGAGTTCTTTGGCGGCCTGGCGCTGGTATTCGGCCTGCTGGTTCGGCCCGCTGCCGCGGCACTGGCCTTCGCGATGCTGGTGGCCGTGTTCGCGGTGCACTGGAGCAAGGGCTTCTTTGCCGCCCAGGGGGGCTACGAGTACGCGCTGGCACTCTTCGCCGCATCGGTGTCGCTGCTGTTCAGCGGTGGCGGCCGCCTCTCAGCCGACGCCGCGCTGGCGGCGCGCGCCGACGGGGGCCAGTGATGGCCCGCCTGCCCAGCCTGTTCGTCTCGCACGGCGCGCCCACCTTCGCGCTCGACCCCGGGCGGGCCGGGCCGGCGCTTACCGCCCTGGGCCAGGCGCTGCCGCGACCCGAAGCGGTGCTGGTGGTGTCACCGCACTGGATGACACCAGGCCTGCGCGTGGGTCTCGCGGCGCAGCCGCAGACCGTGCACGACTTCGGCGGCTTCGATCCGGCGCTGTACCGCATCGAGTACCCGGCGCCTGGGCATCCCGCGCTGGCGCGCAAGACCCTGGAGACGCTCGCTGCCTTCGGGCCCGCGCTGCCGGATGACCATCGGGGTCTGGACCACGGTGCCTGGGTGCCCCTGCTGCACCTGTACCCGCAGGCCGACGTACCCGTGTACCAGGTGTCGCTGCCCGTGCGCCTGGACGGCGAACGGGCCTGGGCATTCGGCCAGGCACTGGCGCCACTGGCTGACGAGGGGGTGCTGATCCTCGGCTCCGGCAGCCTCACGCACAACCTGGGCGACTTCCGTGGCGGCCACGGCGCAGACCTCGCGTACGTCAACGTGTTCGCCGATTGGGTGCGTGAGGCCGTCGTTGCCGGCGATGGCGCACGCCTGCGGCGGACACTCGATGACGCACCCCATGCTGCGCGCGCGCACCCGACGCCAGAGCACTTCTGGCCCCTGCTGGTGGCCGCCGGCGCCGCGCAGCCCGGCCAGCCCTGGCGCGTGATCGATGGCGGCATCGCACACGGCATGCTGGCGATGGATGCCATCGTGTTCGGCCACGCCTGAGCAGGCGTCCGGCACGACGCACGCACTCAGGGCATCACGCCCATCTTGCCTTGCAGCTTCGCGAGCTTGCGGTCACCGGCGTTCAAGGCGGCCAGTTTCGCCACCTGCGCACGCGCCTCGTCCGCGCGGCCGGCGCGCCAGTACGCCAGCGCCAGGGCCTGGTGCAACTCGGCGAATCCGGTCGCCAGCGACTGCGCACGTTCCAGCGCGGCCACGGCCCCACGCGCGTCGCCTTGGTCCAGCGACCTCAGTCCCTCGGCCAGCCAGTGATAGGGATCGTTGTGGCGGCGCGCGGCGAGCCAGGCCGCCAGCTCGCCTGCCTCCTGCGCGCGGCCCTGCTCCAGCAGCAACCCGTGCAGGCTGCGCAGCGGCACCTCGGGCCAGTCTGACAGCGCGGCGGCGCGGCGCAGCAGTGACGCCGCGTCCGCCTGCAGGCCGGCCTGCCGATACAGCTGCGCCAGGTTGGCGTGGGCGCCGGCATAGGCGGGGTCGGCGCGGATCGCCGCCTTCAGGTTGGCGTAGGCCCTTGCGGCATCGCCCTGCGACAGGTGATGCACGCCGAGGTTGCTGTGGAAGCGCGCCAGCGCGGCGCGCGGGCCAATCACACGCCGCGCGGCCTGCGGACCGGAACCTGCCTCGAAGTCGATGGTCACATCCACCGGGTACAGCACGTGATCCACCTGGCTGCTGTGGGTGACCCTGACGCGCACATTCACGTGCCGCGCCACGAAGTCCAGCCGGCCCCGGCGGTCGAGCACGGGCGGCACCTCCACCTCCTGCAGCACCGCATCCAGGCCCAGCTCGCGCGCGGCCGCATGGGTGAGCAGCGCGAGCGACAGGCAGTCGCCGCGCCGCAGGCGCCACGTCTCCGCCGGCGCGGTCGACGGACCATCGGCATAGCGGAAGCCCTGCCGGTCCGCACCGAAGATGACTTCCAGCACGCGGTCGAGGCGCTTGCGCGCGCCCTGGGGAACCGGGCTTGCCAGCAGGCGTGCACGCAGGTCAGCCGGCAGGTCGAACAGGTCCGGCGGCGCTTCCGCCGGCGGCGCCCCGGCGAAGCGCGCGTCATGCCACGTCACCCCCGGCGGCGCTGTGATGGCCATGGGCGGCGGCGCGGTGGCGCAGGCCGCCAGCATCGCGGCCGCGGTGGCGAGCAGCGTCGTGCGCGCGAAGCGGGCGACAGGCCAGATCATCGGCGAAGCGGCCATGGGCGCCTCCTGCGGTGGGACAGGAGCCCATGCTAGGCCGGACGGCCGCCGATGCCTAGAGGGCGCCAGGCGAGGCGCGCGACGTTGGCCGCGGCACCCCCGCCGATACAATCCCGCCACTCCCACTCAGCCTCTGGCTCTACACCATGAACCGCTGGATCTCGCGGGCCCTGTGCGGCCTGGCGCTCTTCGCCTTCAGCACCCTCGGCCTGGCCCAGGGCATCGTGCGCGAAGCCCCGAAGGACGTGAAGCCGGCCGTCATCGCCGTCAGCGCCACGCCGCCGATCATCACGGTCGACGGCAAGGAAGACCGCTTCTCCCCTGGCGTGCGCATCCGTGACCTGAACAACATGCTGGTGCTCACCGGCAACCTGGCCGGCAAGACCGTCTACACCGTCTACAAGCGCGACGCCGCCGGCCTGGTGCATGAGGTGTGGCTGCTCACCGCCGAGGAGTACGCCAAGGTTGGCGGCATCAACACGGCCACGCCCGAAGGCCTGAAGAGCTTCCTGGATCTGCTGGCGCTGATCTGGAGCGCGCGCACGCTGGGTGTGAAATGAGCACGCCCGCCAGCGGCAAGCCCAAGGTCTACATCAAGACCTTCGGCTGCCAGATGAACGAGTACGACTCCGACAAGATGGCCGACGTGATGCGCGCGGCCGAGGGCTACGAGCCCACGCAGGACGTGGAGCAGGCCGACCTGATCCTCTTCAACACCTGCTCGGTGCGCGAGAAGGCGCAGGAGAAGGTGTTCTCCGATCTGGGCCGGGTGAAGCACCTCAAGAAGAAGGGCGTGCTGATCGGCGTGGGCGGCTGCGTGGCCAGCCAGGAGGGCGCGGCCATCATCGAGCGCGCACCGTACGTGGACGTGGTGTTCGGCCCGCAGACCCTGCACCGCCTGCCCGAGCTGCTGGCCGCGCGCCAGCGCCAGGCCGCGCCGCAGGTGGACATCAGCTTCCCCGAGATCGAGAAGTTCGACCACCTGCCGCCCGCGCGCGTGGAGGGCGCCAGCGCCTTCGTCTCCATCATGGAAGGCTGCTCCAAGTACTGCAGCTACTGCGTGGTGCCCTACACCCGCGGAGAGGAAGTCTCGCGCCCCTTCGACGACGTGCTGACCGAGATCGCCGGCCTGGCCGACCAGGGCGTGAAGGAAGTGACGCTGCTCGGCCAGAACGTGAACGCCTACCGCGGCAAGATGGGCGACACGAGCGAGATCGCCGATTTCGCGCTGCTGATCGAGTACGTGGCCGAGATCCCCGGCATCGAGCGCATCCGCTACACCACCAGCCACCCGAACGAGTTCACGCAGCGGCTGATCGATGTGTATGCCAAGGTGCCGCAGCTCGTGAGCCACCTGCACCTGCCGGTGCAGCACGGCAGCGACCGCATCCTGATGGCCATGAAGCGCGGCTACACCGCGATGGAATACAAGAGCACCATCCGCAAGCTGCGGGCGGTGCGGCCCGGCCTGTCGCTCTCCTCCGACTTCATTGTCGGCTTCCCCGGCGAGACGGAAGACGACTTCGCGAAGCTGATGAAGCTGATCGACGACGTGGGCTACGACGCCAGCTTCTCCTTCATCTTCAGCCCCCGCCCCGGCACGCCCGCGGCCAACCTGCCCGACGACACGCCACACGCGGTGAAGCTGCAGCGTTTGCAACAGGTGCAGTCGGCGCTGGAAGCCAACATCCGCCGCATCAGCGCCAGCCGCGTGGGCACGGTGCAGCGCATCCTGGTCGAAGGCCCCTCGCGCAAGGACAAGACCGAGCTGATGGGCCGTACCGAGTGCAACCGCATCGTCAACTTCGCCGGGCCGCAGCGCCTGGTGGGGCAGATGGTGGACGTGACGATCACCGAGGCGCTGCCGCATTCGCTGCGGGGGGCGGTGGTGGTGCGGGAAGAAGCGACGGCCTGAGCGGCCGTGCGAGCGCTGGGGCTGCGCCCCAGCCTGCGCCCCGTACTCGCTACCCGACCGCCCGCCACCCAACCAAGCCTCCTTTAACCCCGTCCGCCCCCCAGCGCCGTATCAGCGTCATCCCCACTCCCGGAGGTGACCCCCGATGCGACGATTCCTGCTCCCCTTCGCCACCGCGCTCGCGTTGGCAGCGCCCGGCGCCCAGGCGTTCTGCGGCTTCTACGCCGGCAAGGCTGACGCCAGCCTGTTCAACGAGGCCAGCCAGGTGGTGGTGGCGCGTGATGGCCAGCGCACCACGCTCTCCCTGCTCAATGACTACAAGGGCCCGCTGAACGAGTTCGCGCTGGTGGTGCCCACGCCCACGGTCATCCGCCAGGGGCAGGTGCGCATCGCGGAGAAGGCGACCTTCGAGCGGCTCGATGGCTACTCGGCGCCCCGGCTGGCGGAGTACCACGACAGCGATCCGTGCCGGCTCGACTGGCGCTGGGGCTGGCAGCCTCCCCCGCCCATGGCCGCCATGTCCCGCGCCGCGCCGGCGGCGGCCCGTCCACGATCCGCCCGTGACGAGGCCCTGGGCGTGCGCGTGGAGGCGCAGTACACGCTGGAGGAATACGACATCGTCAGCCTCTCGGCCGAGCAGTCCGACGGCCTGGAGACCTGGTTGCGCGAGAACGGCTACCGCATCCCGGCCGGCGCCAGCGCCGCCCTGCGCCCGTACATCCAGCAGGGCATGAAGTTCTTCGTGGCCAAGGTCAACCTGCAGGCCCAGGCGCAGACCGGCTACACCATGCTGCGGCCGCTGCAGTTCAGCTTCCAGAGCGAGAAGTTCATGCTGCCGATGCGGCTGGGCATGCTGAACGCGCCACCGGGGAAGCCGCAGGACCTGATCGTCTACCTGCTCACGCGCGAGGGCCGGGTGGAGTCATCCAACTACCGCACGGTGCCGCTGCCGGCCAACATGAACCTGCCCTCCTTCGTGAAGCCGCGCTTCGCGGAGTTCTACCGGGCGATGTTCGACGAGCAGGCGCGCCAGGCCGAGCACCGCGTGGTGTTCACCGAGTACTTCTGGGACATGGCTTGGTGCGACCCGTGCGCGGCCCAGCCGCTCACCGCCGAAGAGTTGCACAAGGCCGGTGCCACCTGGGCGGCAGGCGTGTCGCAGGCGCAGCCCGTGGTGCTGACGCGGCTGCACGTGCGCTACACGCCCGAGACGTTTCCGGAAGACCTGATGTTCACGCAGACGCGCGACCGGCAGAACTGGCAGGCCCGCTACGTCATCCAGAACCCGCACCAGGGCAGCGTGGCGCAGTGTGACGCGAAGCTGGCGCAGGCCGACTGCGAGGCGATGTGCAAGCCGCGCGTGGAGACCGTGCTGCGCTACCAGGGGTCACCCTGGGCACGCAACCAGCCCGACCTGCCCCGCAGCACGGACCCGCAGGTGCTGACCCGTGACTGCGCTGCGGCCTGCCAGGCGGCCAAGCGCGATGGCGTGGCCCGCGCCGCGCGCTACTACGAGCGCGACCTGCCCGCACGCATCGCCGCCGAGAAGCAGACCCTGGCCCGCCTCACCGGCTGGAGCCTGGCGCAGATCGATGCGATGCCCGACGCGCGGAAGTTCACCGAAGCAGCCGCGCGCGTGCAGGCGCCGTGGTGGCGCCGTCTGTTCGTGACGGAGACGCCATGAGTCCAGCGAGCACCGTCGTCACCTCTGCGGCCGGTCTCCGCCTGCCCGCGCTGGCGGGCCGGCTGGACGCCCGCTGGTTCCAGATCCTCTTCCTCGCGAGCTTCCTGTTGCTGGGCGCCGTGGCGCGCGACTTCGCGCTCACGCCGCTGCAGGTGCTGCTGACGTTTGCGGCGGCGCTCGGCACCCAGGCGGCCTGGCAGTGGGCGCTGCGGCTGCCCACGCGCGGCGGCTGGGCGGGCTACCTCAGTGCCATCGTGTCCTCGTTCGGCATCAGCATCCTGGTGCGCGCGGACTCGTGGTGGGTGCATCCCCTGCTTGCCGCGCTGGCGATGAGCAGCAAGTACGTGCTGCGCGCGGGACCCGAGGGCTGCCGGAGCCATGTCCTCAACCCCGCCAACCTCGCCGCGTTCGCCGCCTGGGCCTGGCTGCCGGGCGCCTGGCTCAGCCCGGGGCAGTGGGGATCGAGCAGCCTGGCGGCGCTGTGGTTCCTGGCGCTGGGCGGCCTGGTCACGCGGCGCATCGGCCGCTGGGATGTGAGCCTCGCGTTCCTGGGCGCCTGGGCCGCGCTGCTGGCGGGTCGGCTGGTCTGGCTCGGTTACGCGTGGGACCCTGGCGCGGCGATGTGGCTGCAGCAGATCGGCAATGGCGCGGTGCTGCTGTTCGCCTTCTTCATGATCTCCGACCCCATGACGACGCCGCAGGACCGCGCAGCGCGGATCGGCTATGCCATCGGCGTGGCCGTGGCGGCCTTCGTGTGGCAGTGGGTGCTGTACCGCCCGCACGGGCTGATCGTGGTGCTGTTCTGGGCCAGCTGGCTGGTGCCGCTGATCAACCGCTGGCGGCCGCGGGCGCGGTTCGCGTGGTGAGCCGCTAGAAGGGCATGCCCGGCATGCCGCCCTTGCCGCCCTTGCCCGCCAGCCGCTTCATCATCTTCATCATCCCGCCGCCCTTCATCTTCTTCATCATGGTCTGCATCTGCTCGAACTCGTTGAGCAGGCGGTTGACCTCCTGGACGTGCACGCCGGCGCCGGCAGCGATGCGGCGCTTGCGGGTGGCCTTGATCAGCTCGGGCTTGCGGCGCTCCAGCGGCGTCATGCTGCAGATGATGCCTTCCTTGCGGCGGATGTCGCGCTCGGCCTTCTGCATGTCCACCTGGCCGGCCTTGGCCTGCACCTGGGCGGGCATCTTCTCCATCAGCGTGGACAGGCCGCCCATCTGCTTCATCTGCTGGACCTGCGCCAGGAAGTCGTTCAGGTCGAAGCCGGCGCCGCTCTTGACCTTGGCGGCCAGCTTCTGCGCGGCCTCCACGTCCACCCCGGCCTGCACCTGCTCCACCAGGGCCACGATGTCGCCCATGCCCAGCACGCGGCCGGCGTGACGCTCGGCGTCGAAGACCTCCAGGCCGTCAATCTTCTCGGAGACGCCCGCGAACTTGATTGGCGCGCCGGTGATCTGCCGCACCGACAACGCCGCGCCGCCGCGTGAATCGCCATCCAGCTTGGTGAGCACGATGCCGGTGAGGGGCAGCGCCTCGGCGAAGGCCTTGGCCGTGTTCACCGCGTCCTGGCCCTGCATGGCGTCGACCACGAACAGCGTCTCCACCGGGTTCAATGCGGCATGCAGCTGCTTGATCTCGGCCATCAGCGCCTCGTCGATCGCCAGGCGGCCGGCGGTGTCCACCAGCAGCACGTCGAAGTACTGCTTCTTCGCGAAGTCGACCGCGGCGCGCGCGATGTCCACCGGCTTCTGGTCGGGCGTGCTCGGGAACCACTCGGCCCCGGCCTGCTTCGTGACGGTCTTGAGCTGTTCGATGGCGGCCGGCCGGTACACGTCGCCCGACACGGTCAGCACCTTCTTCTTGCGCTTCTCGATCAGGTGGCGGGCCAGCTTGGCGGTGGTGGTGGTCTTGCCCGCGCCCTGCAGGCCGGCCATGAGGATCACCGCCGGCGGCTGCGTGGCCAGGTTCAGGTCGGCCACGCCCTCGCCCATGGTGGCCACCAGCTCGCGGTGCACGATGCCCACCAGCGCCTGGCCGGGGTTCAGCGAGCCCACCACCTCCTGGCCGAGCGCCTTGGTCTTGACGCGGGCGATGAAGTCGCGCACCACGGGCAGCGCAACGTCGGCCTCCAGCAGGGCCATGCGCACCTCGCGCAGCATCTCCTGCACGTTGTCTTCGGTGATGCGCGCCTGGCCGCGCATCTGCTTGACCAGGCGTGACAGCTTGTCGGAAAGGGCGGAGGCCATGGGGTACCCGGGGGGAGGCGGAGGGATGCGAAGGGCGCAAGGCCAGTCGCGGTGGCGCGTAAACTGCGAGCCATGATTCTACCGAGTGCCTCCCCGGTCGGCCTGACCCTCTCGCTGGGCGCGGCGCTCGCCTACGCCGTGCCCGCGGCGGCGGCCGGCCGCCTGTCGGAGCGCGCCGCGCGCCATGCGCTGATGGCGGCCTGGGCGCTGCACGGACTGGCCCTGGCCTGGGGCGTCTGGGGCGACACGCCGCGCTTCGGCTTCGCCCCCGCGGTGTCGGTCACGGCGTGGCTGGTGCTCACCGTCTACGTGATCGAGCGGCAGATGTTCCCGCAGCTGCAGGCGCGCTGGGCGCTGGCGGGCCTGGGCGCCTTCGCGGTGGTGCTGGCGCTGGCCTTCCCGGGCACGCCCCTGGTGCCCTCCTCGCCGTGGCTGCCCCTGCACTGGGCGCTGGGCATCGCCTCCTACGGGCTGTTCGCCGCGGCGGTGGTGCATGCCTGGCTGCTCACCCGGGCCGAGCGCACCATGCGCATGGCCGCCGAGCCGCAGGCCGGCCTGCCGCTGCTCACGCTGGAACGCCTCACCTTCCGCTTCGCCACCGCCGGCTTCGTGCTGCTGTCGGCCACGCTGCTGGCCGGCATCTTCTTCTCCGAGGTGCTGTACGGGCGCGCCTGGCGCTGGGATCACAAGACGGTGTTCTCGGTGCTGGCCTGGGTGTCGTTCGCCTCGCTGCTGGCTGGCCGCGCCCGCTTCGGCCTGCGCGGGCGCCGCGCGGTGCGCGTGCTGTACGTCGGTTCGCTGCTGCTGCTGCTGGCCTACGTGGGCTCGCGCTTCGTGCTGGAGGTGATCCTGAGGCGCGGCACATGAAGTTCCTGGTGCTGTTGCTGGTGCTGGTGGTGGCCTGGCTGATCTGGCGCCACGGCCGCCTCACCCAGCGCAACGAGCAAGGCCGCCCGGGCGCGAAGGCCGCGCCCGGCGTTCCGCTGGAGATGGTGCGCTGCACGGTCTGCGGCGTGCACCTGCCGCGCGCCGACGCCACCGAGGGCACGGCAGGCCGCCTCTACTGCGGCGCCGACCACCGCCGCCAGGGCGAGGGCTAAGCAAGCCGCACGCCCGCGCCACCATGCCGACGCCGCCGACCGAGTCCGCCTGGCTGCAACAGGCCGCGCAGGGCGGCATGGTCGCCGCCGAATCGGCCTTCCACCGCCTGTGGCGCGGCTTCATGGTCGCGCGGGTGGGGACGGCGCTCGTGCTGCTGGTGCTGCTCTGGAGCATGCAGCTGCTGGGCCTGGCCCCGGCGATCGACTCCTGGCAGATCATCCTGTGCGCGGCCTACCTCGGCGCTTCGCTGGGCGTCGTGCTGGCGGGCCGGCCGGCGCGGCCGGGGCAGCACTTCGATCCGCAATGGGTGTTCACCATCGGCATCGACCTGCTGGCGTTCGCCACGCTGCACGTCACCCAGGCCGCCGGCCTGAACTTCTCGCCGCTGTTCGCCCTGCCGGTGCTCACGGCCTCGGTGCTGGGCTCGGCCCTGCTCGCGCTGGGCACGGCCGCGGGCGTGACGCTGCTGCTGCTGATCGACGCCTGGGTGCAGGCACTGCAGCTGCCAGAGGCGGCGCCGCGCTTCGTGCAGGCCGGCCTCACCGGCGGCGGCTTCTTCGTCGTGGCCCTGCTGGCCAACCAGCTGGCCGCGCGCCTGGCCCGCGAGGAGCAGCTCGCGCGGCGCAGCCGCCTGGCGGCCCGCACGCAGGCGCAGGTGAACGAGCTGGTGATCGAGACCCTGGCTGACGGCGTGGTGGTGCTCGCGCCCGACGCCGTGGTGCAGGCGGCCAACCCGGCGGCGCGCCAGCTGCTGGGCTGGGACGACACCGACGCGCCGGTGTCGCTCATGCTGGCCTCGCGGCCGGGGTGGCAGCCGCTGGTGGATCTGGCCGAGCGCACCTTCGCCGAGCAGGCCAGCCAGCAGGCCGAGCTCGCGCTGGAGATCGGCCCCGGCGAGCGGGTGCACCTGCGCGTGCGCACCCGTCTCACGCCGCCCCACGAACAGCAGTCCGAGGCGCTGTGCGTTATGTTCCTGCAGGACCTGCGCGAGGCCGAGGCGCGGCTGCGCACCGAGAAGCTGGCGGCCATGGGCCGCATGTCGGCGGCGGTGGCGCACGAGATCCGCAACCCGCTGGCCGCGATCGCGCAGGCCAACGCCCTGCTGGCGGAAGACCTGGCGCGCGCCGACCAGAAGCAGCTGAGCGACATGGTGGGCAAGAACACGCAGCGCCTGGCCCAGATCGTCGACGAGATCCTCAACATCGCCCGCGTGCAGCAGCAGCCGGCGGCGCCGGTGGCCCTGGAGCTCGACGCGGCCGTGCAGGCGAGCGCCGGCGAGTGGTCGCGCCACGCGCGGCCCGGTCCGCGGCTGCGCGTGCAGCCGGGCGCGCCGGGTCACTGGGCCCGCTTCGACCCCGAGCACCTGCGCCGCGTGCTGGTGAACCTGCTGGACAACGCGCTGCGCTACGCCAGCACCGGTGCCGGCGCGATCGTGGTCGCCACCGAATCGCACGGCGACGACCGCGCGCTGCGCGTGTGGAGCGACGGCCCGCCACTGGAGGCCACCGTGCAGCGCCACCTGTTCGAGCCTTTCTTTTCCTCGGAAAGCCGGTCCAGCGGCCTGGGCCTGTACATCTGCCGCGAGCTGTGCGAGCGCCATGGCGCCACCATCGCCTACGACCGCGCGCCCGCCCCCGATGGCAGCGGACGGCCCGGCAACCTCTTCACGGTGGTGCTGCGGCCCGCCGCGCCCGCGCCAACGGCCGCCGGCGCGGCCCGCGCGGTCGGCGGCTGATAATGGAGCCCGGCATGGCGACCCCCGCAGCAGCACCCGCCCACATCCTCGTCGTCGACGACGAGCCCGACCTGCGCACCCTGTACGAGCTGACGCTGCTGCGCGAGGGCTACCGCGTCGACGCCGCCGGCACACTGGCCGAGGCCGCGCAGCTGCTGGAGCAGCGCCGCTTCGATGCCGTGATCACCGACATGCGCCTGCCCGACGGCCTGGGCCTGGAGCTGCTGCAGCGCGTGGGCGCCGGCCAGCGGCCGGAGCGCTGCATCGTGATGACGGCGTACGGCTCCGCCGAGAACGCGGTCGAGGCGCTGAAGGCGGGCGCGTTCGACTACCTCACCAAGCCGGTGGACCTCAAGCAGTTCCGCACGGTCGTGGCGTCGGCCATCCAGGACACCGCGGTGGCGCGCCAGGCGCGACCCGCCGCCACGCACCGCCCGCCACCGGCTGCCAGCCCAGCGCCCGAGCGCGCCGGCGGGGCGGCCGCGCTGCAGCGCCTGGTGGGCGAGTCGGCGCCGATGATCCTGGTGAAGGAACGCATCGCCAAGGTGGCGCGCAGCATGGCACCGGTGCTGGTGCGCGGCGAGTCCGGCACCGGCAAGGAACTCGTGGCGCGCGCCGTGCACGCCTGCAGCCACCGCGCCGAGGGGCCCTTCGTCGCCGTGAACTGCAGCGCCATTCCCGAGACCCTGCTGGAGGCGGAATTCTTCGGCGCGAAGAAGGGCTCCTACACCGGCGCCACGGCGGATCGCGAGGGCTACTTCCAGGCCGCGCGCGGCGGCACCCTGTTCCTGGACGAGATCGGCGATCTGCCACTGCCCATGCAGTCGAAGCTGCTGCGCGCCATCCAGGAGCGGCAGGTGCGCTCGCTCGGCTCCACCCAGGAAGACGCGGTGGATGTGCGCATCGTGAGCGCCACCCACAAGGACCTGGCGGCCGACGTGGCCGCGGGCCGCTTCCGGCAGGACCTGTTCTACCGCCTGAACGTGATCGAGATCCTGGTGCCGCCGCTGCGCGAGCGCCGCGAGGACCTGCCGGCCCTGTGCAGCGCGCTGCTGGCGCGCATCGCGCACGAGACCGGCATGCCGGCCCCGCAGCTGTCGGCCCAGGTGGTGCAGCAGCTGCAGGCGCACCCGCTACCCGGCAACGTACGCGAGCTCGAGAACCTGCTGCACCGCGCGCTGGCCCTGTCCGACGGCAGCCAGCTGCAGGTCGACTTCGCGCCGTCCACCGTGGCCGGCCTGCTGCCGGAGCCGACGGGGGCGCAGGGCGTGGCAACCTCCGCCCCCGCGCCGATGCAGGAGGCCGTCCGCCCCGAGACGGCGTGCGTGCCGAGCGACCTGCAGGCCTACCTGGACCAGCAGGAGCGCGAGATCCTGGTGCGCGCGCTGCGCGAGACCCACTTCAACCGCACCGCGGCCGCGCAGCGCCTGGGCCTGTCGCTGCGGCAGATCCGCTACCGCATCGCCCGCCTGGGCATCGCCATGCCGGGCAGCGACGATGCCGACGAGCCCGCCGCGCAGTGAGCCGGCGGCGCCGGGCCTGTGGCGCGAGGGCTGGTACCGCCATGCGCACCGGCGCGAGTCGCCCAACTGCGGCCCCCGGCCGGCCGGCACCGCCATCGAGCTGATCGTGGTGCATTCCATCAGCTTGCCGCCCGGCGAGTACGGCGGCGATGCGGTGGAGCGCCTGTTCACCAACCGGCTCGACTGGGACGCCCACCCCTACTTCCAGGGCATCCGCGGCCTGCAGGTGTCCACGCACTTCTTCGTGCGGCGCGATGGCGCACTGTGGCAGTTCGTGAGCTGCGATGAGCGCGCCTGGCACGCCGGGGCCTCGCACTGGCGCGGCCGTGCCGGCTGCAACGACTTCTCGGTCGGCATCGAGCTGGAGGGCCTGGAGGGCGGGCCGTTCGAGGACGCCCAGTACGAGACACTGGCCGCGGTCTCGGCGGCGCTGGCCCAGCGCTATCCGATCGCCCAGGCGGTCGGCCACGAGCACGTGGCGCCCGGCCGCAAGCAGGACCCCGGCGCCGGCTTCGACTGGCCGCGCCTCGGTCGCAGCCTGGGCTGGCCAGCGGCGATGCTGCCGGCCGAAGGTGGCTGATCCGCAACGCGCGGCCGTCACCGATCCCCCTGCCTGGCAACAGTTTGTTTCGGCGGCGCGGGTCCGCGCGCGGCGGTCACAGGCTGGCCACCGGCTATCCACAGGGTTGCGCACCGCGGGACCGTGACAACCACTACATCTAGTGGCTTGAAATCACTCCGGGCGCTAGATATAGTGCCCCGGGCACGGCCGGGCGATTACACTTCGCGCCCGGACAGATCAACACAACAACCGCCGTCGAGGACACAACCCCCATGCAGACAGCCCTGAGCTCATCCTCCCTCGCCAACCCCGGCGCCTATGGCGCGCCCTCCGATGCCGACGCCCGCCCGGCGGCGGCCGGCGTGCTCACGCACTACCAGATCATCCGCCGCAACGGCTCGGTCGTGCCGTTCGCGCCCGAGAAGATCTCGGTGGCGATGATGAAGGCCTTCCTGGCGGTGCACGGCACGCAGGGCGCGGCCTCGGCCAGCGTGCGCGAGATGGTGGACCAGCTCACCCAGGCCGTGATCCGCGCGCTGGCGCGCTCGCGCCCGGGCGGCGGCACCTTCCACATCGAGGACGTGCAGGACGCCGTGGAACTCGGCCTCATGCGCGGCGGCCACCATGAGGTGGCGCGCGCCTACGTGCTGTACCGCGAGCGCCGCGCCCAGGAGCGCGCCCGCCAGGCCGAGGCACAGAAGCCCGCCGCGCCGCAGTTCCACGTGCTCGACCGCGGCCAGCGCGTCCCGCTGGATGTCGCCGGCCTGCAGGCGCTGATCGTCTCGGCCTGCGAAGGCCTGGGCGCCGACGTCAAGCCCGAGGGCATCGTCGCCGAGACCATGCGCAACCTGTACGACGGCGTGCCGCTGGACGAGGTGTACAAGGCCGCCATCCTGGCCGCCCGCACCCTGATCGAGAAGGACCCCGACTACACCTACGTCACCGCGCGCCTGCTGCTGCACACCATCTTCAAGGAGGTGCTGGGCCGTGAGGTCGCGCCGGCCGCGCGCGCCGAGGCCTATGCTGACAACTTCCCGCTGTTCGTGAAGCGCGGGGTCGAGGCCGAGCTGCTGAACCCCGAGTTGCTGCAGTACGACCTGGCCCGCCTGGGCGCCGCGCTCAAGCCCGAGCGGGACCTGAAGTTCGACTACCTGGGCCTGCAGACCCTGTACGACCGCTACTTCCTGCACGTGCGCAAGAGCCGCATCGAGCTGCCGCAGGCCTTCTTCATGCGCGTGGCCATGGGCCTGGCCCTGAACGAGATCGACCGCGAGGCGCGCGCGATCGAGTTCTACGAAGTGCTGTCCAGCTTCGACTTCATGTCGTCCACGCCCACGCTGTTCAACAGCGGCACGCTGCGCTCGCAGCTCTCCAGCTGCTACCTGACCACCGTGCCGGACGACCTGGACGGTATCTACGAATCCATCAAGGAGAACGCCCTGCTCTCCAAGTTCGCCGGTGGCCTGGGCAACGACTGGACCCGCGTGCGCGCGCTCGGCTCCCACATCAAGGGCACCAACGGCGAGTCGCAGGGCGTGGTACCGTTCCTGAAGGTGGTGAACGACACCGCCGTGGCCGTGAACCAGGGCGGCAAGCGCAAGGGCGCGGTCTGCACCTACCTGGAGAGCTGGCACCTCGACATCGAGGAGTTCCTGGAGCTGCGCAAGAACACCGGCGACGACCGCCGCCGCACGCACGACATGAACACGGCCAACTGGATCCCCGACCTGTTCATGCGCCGCGTGATGGAAAAGGGCGAGTGGACGCTGTTCTCCCCCTCTTCCGTGCCCGACCTGCACGACCTGTTCGGCGCCGACTTCGAGCGCGCCTACGTGGCCTATGAAGAGAAGGCGAAGCGCGGCGAGATCAAGCCCAGCAAGACGGTGCCCGCCACCGACCTGTGGCGCAAGATGCTCTCGATGCTGTTCGAGACCGGCCATCCCTGGATCACCTTCAAGGATGCCTGCAACGTGCGCTCGCCCCAGCAGCACGTGGGCGTGGTGCACTCGTCCAACCTGTGCACCGAGATCACGCTCAACACCTCCGACACCGAGACGGCGGTCTGCAACCTCGGCTCCGTCAACCTGCTGCAGCACCTCAAGGACGGCGGCATCGACCACGACAAGCTGAAGCGCACCATCGCCACCGCGATGCGCATGCTCGACAACGTGATCGACATCAACTACTACGCCGTCAAGAAGGCGCGGGACTCCAACCTGCGCCACCGGCCGGTGGGCCTGGGCCTGATGGGCTTCCAGGACGCCCTGTACGAGCTGCGCATCCCCTACGCCAGCGAGCAGGCGGTGGCCTTCGCCGACCAGTCGATGGAGGCGATCTGCTACCACGCCTACTGGGCCTCGACCGAGCTCGCCCGCGAGCGCGGCCGCTACTCCAGCTACAAGGGCTCCCTGTGGGACCGCGGCGTGCTGCCGCTGGACACGCTGGAGCTGCTGGCCCAGGCCCGCGGCGGCTACGTGGAGGTGGACCGCTCGGCCACGCTCGACTGGGAGGCCCTGCGCGCCAAGATCGCCGCCGACGGCATGCGCAACAGCAACTGCATCGCCATCGCGCCCACCGCCACCATCTCCAACATCATCGGGGTGGACGCCTCCATCGAGCCCTGCTTCGGCAACCTGTCGGTCAAGTCCAACCTGTCGGGCGAGTTCACCGTGATCAACCATTACCTGGTGCGCGACCTGAAGCGCCTGGGCCTGTGGGACGACGTGATGGTGATGGACCTGAAGCACTTCGACGGCTCGCTGCGCCCGATCGACCGCGTGCCGCAGGACGTGAAGGCGCTCTACGCCACCGCGTTCGAGGTCGAGCCGGTGTGGCTGGTGGAAGCCGCCGCGCGCCGCCAGAAGTGGATCGACCAGGCGCAGAGCCTGAACATCTACATGGCCGGCGCCTCCGGCAAGAAGCTCGACGAGACCTACAAGCTCGCCTGGCTGCGCGGCCTGAAGACCACCTACTACCTGCGCACCACCAGCGCGACGCAGGCCGAGAAGTCCACCGTGCAGTCGGGCCGCCTGAACGCGGTGTCGTCCGGCGGCGCCAGCGGCGGCATGAGCGCGATCGATGCCGCCGCGATGTCCGCGCGTGCGCAGATGGATGCGCAGGCACCGGCCACCGACATCAAGTTCTGCGCCATCGACGACCCCACGTGCGAGGCCTGCCAGTAGGTCCGCATGCAGCAGCGCATCGACAGGTCATCACGCGCACATGACTTGTCGATGCAATCGAGCAACACAACATGTCCGTGATGTGAATGAACACTTTTCATTCGACATGCGGGCTCCGATAATTCGAGCACTGGATCACCTATGCTGACCTGGGACGACGAAGTCACTCCCGCATCGTCAAATGCCTTCGGCAGCGGACCCCAAGCGGTTCGCGCGCCAGGACATTCACCCCTCGCCGCCACCCCCGCCCTCGCCGTGCACACGGTCAGCGCGACGCAGACGCAGCGCCGCACGCTCGACGACGTCGCGCTCGCGCCCGCTCAGCCGAGCGCGGGTCCCGCGCAGGCCCGCTCGGCAGTGGCCGCCTCGCAGCGCCGCGTGAGCGCCGCCGACAAGCGCATCATCAACGGCCAGACCGACGTCAACCAGCTCGTCCCCTTCAAGTACAAGTGGGCCTGGGAGAAGTACCTGGCCACCTGCGCCAACCACTGGATGCCGCAGGAAGTGAACATGAACCGCGACATCGCCCTCTGGAAGGACCCCAACGGTCTGACCGAGGACGAGCGCCGCATCATCAAGCGCAACCTCGGCTTCTTCGTCACCGCCGACTCGCTGGCCGCCAACAACATCGTGCTGGGCACCTACCGCCACATCACGGCGCCCGAGTGCCGCCAGTTCCTGCTGCGTCAGGCCTTCGAGGAAGCGATCCACACCCACGCCTACCAGTACATCGTGGAGTCGCTGGGCCTGGACGAGGCCGAGATCTTCAACGCCTACCACGAGGTCCAGTCCATCCGCGACAAGGACGAATTCCTGATCCCGTTCATCGACGCGATCATGGATCCGGCCTTCAAGACCGGCACGCCCGAGGCCGACCAGAAGCTCCTGAAGAGCCTGATCGTCTTCGCCTGCCTGATGGAAGGCCTGTTCTTCTACGTCGGCTTCACCCAGATCCTGGCGCTGGGCCGGCAGAACAAGATGACCGGCGCCGCCGAGCAGTACCAGTACATCCTGCGCGACGAGTCGATGCACTGCAACTTCGGCATCGACCTGATCAACCAGATCAAGCTGGAGAACCCCCACCTCTGGACGCCCGCGTTCAAGGCCGAGATCAAGGCCCTGTTCGAGAAGGCGGTGGAGCTGGAGTACCGCTATGCCGAGGACACCATGCCGCGTGGCGTGCTGGGCCTCAATGCCTCCATGTTCAAGGGCTACCTGCGCTACATCGCCAACCGGCGCGCCACGCAGATCGGCCTGGAAGCGCTGTTCCCCAACGAGGAGAACCCCTTCCCCTGGATGAGCGAGATGATCGACCTGAAGAAAGAGCGCAATTTCTTCGAGACCCGCGTGATCGAGTACCAGACGGGTGGCGCGCTTTCATGGGATTGAACGGCATACGGCAACTGCGATAGAGCTTGGATTCGCCCGCGCGGACCATCTGCCCGACAGAGGCAGGGGCCGCGGCGCCGGCCCGATGGGGTGCGGCGACGGGCCACGGTGTTCGTGAGGCTGGGCCCGGGCCCAACCCCACGGATCGCTTCTCGCGCACCAACCGCGTGAAGTGCTTTTGGTTGAACTGTGAGTCAACTTGAACAGGAGATAGAAATGGCAACTGCGAAGAAAGCGGCCGCGAAGAAGGCCCCGGCCAAGAAGGCCGCTGCGAAAAAGGCACCGGCGAAGAAGGCCGCGGCCAAGAAGCCGGCCGCCAAGAAGGCGGCACCGGCGAAGAAGGCCGCGCCCGCCAAGAAGGCGGCGGCGAAGAAGGCCCCGGCCAAGAAGGCGGCGGCGAAGAAGGCTGCGCCCGCCAAGAAGGCGGCACCGGCGAAGAAGGCCGCTGCGAAGAAGGCCCCGGCCAAGAAGGCGGCGGCGAAGAAGACCGCGGCGAAGAAGCCTGCGGCCAAGAAGCCCGCTGCGAAGAAGGCCGCCAAGAAGCCGGCGGCGAAGAAAGCTGCGAAAGCCCCTGCTGCGAAGCCGGCTGCGGCACCCGCCGCTGCACCGGCTGCGCCTGCGGCCCAGACCACGCTGAACCCGCAGGCCGCGTGGCCGTTCCCCACGGCTTCCAAGCCCTGATGCAGCGCGACCGGGTGGTGCCCAGGCACCGCCCGGTGACTCTGTCCTCCAAGCCGCGACCGATGGTCGCGGCTTTTTCTTGGGGACCGGCACGCGCCGGGTAGGCTTGAGGACCATGAACGAACGACTGTTGCACACCTGGCTGTTCGGCGCGGGCGCCGACACCGCCGTGCATGCCGCCATGGCCGCCAGCGGCGCCGACGTGCTGATCCAGGACCTGGAAGACTTCACCCCGCCCGCGCGTCGCGCCGAGGCCCGCGCGCTGGACGCCGCGCTGGCCGCGCGCGAGCGCGCGCTCGGCCTGCCGGTGGGACGCATCGGCATCCTGCCCGTGTGCGAGACGGCGCTGGGCGTGGTGAACCTGCGCGAGATCGCCGCGGCCAGCCCGCGCATCCGCTTCGCCCTGCTGGGTGCCGAAGACCTCGCGGCCGACCTGATGGCCGAGCGCAGCCGCGAGGCGGTGGAACTCGATCACGCGCGGCGCCGCTTCGTGCTGGAGTGCCGCGCCGCCGGCATCGAGCCGGTGGATGCGCCGTACACGTTCAGCGACGCCGAGGGCGCCGCGCTGGAGGCGCGCTATGCCCGCCGGCTCGGCTATCGCTGCAAGAGCCTGGTGCGGCCGGATCACGTGGCGGCCCTGGGCGGCGCGCTGGTGCCCGGCGACGAGGAGCGGGCGGCCGCGCGGCGGATGGTGCTGGCGTTCGAGGCCGCGCGCGAACGCGGGGAGGAGCGCGCGCTGGTCGACGGCCTGTGGGTGGAAGTGCCGACCTACCTGAACGCGAAGCGTCTGCTGGCCAGCAGCGGCTGACCCGGCGAGCGATCAGGCGGCCGCGGCAGCCGCCGGCGGCGTGCCGCCGCGCGGATGCCGCACGCCATTGAGCAGCACACCCACCCAGGTGTGGCGCACGAACAGCTTGTAGGTCAGCAGGCACAAGGCCGTGGTGGCCGTGATGTTGATCAGGATCTTCGCCCCGATCGGCAGCGGCTCGCCGTACAGCAGGCAGCCGAACAGCACCGTCAGCGGCAGGTGCACCAGGTACACCCAGTAGGCGCTGTCGGCCAGCCAGGCGCCCCAGGTCGTGCGCCGGTCCAGCACCTGCAGCGCGAGGCCGATCCAGGCGAAGCTCCAGAGCCAGGTGCACGCGTTGTAGGCGGCCGAGATCACCAGGTCGGGCGCCGCGCGGCGATCCGCCGCGCCCACGGCGAGAAAGGCGAACAGGCCGGCCCAGGCATAGCGCCGCCAGTGGCGCTGCCAGTGCGGCAGCAGCGTGGCGCGGTGATGCCAGGCCGCCAACCCGAAGCCGTAGAACAGGCCGTTGTGCAGCCACTCGTTCCAGGGCAGCCAGAACGTGCCCTTGGCCATGAGCAGGCCCTTGGGATAGGCCAGCCCCGCGATCACCAGCGGCACGGCCAGCACGGCGAAGCCCCACCACGCGCGGCCCAGGCGCGCCAGCCCGTCGCCCACGCGGGCCAGCAGCCGATGCAGCGCCGGCGGCGCCGCGGCGAGCAGCGCGGTCGCCCCGCTGAACCACGCCAGCATCCACAGGAACCACATGTGCATGGTGCTCGGTCCGCGCGGCACGCCGGCGGCCACGACGGATTCGTCCAGACCCCAGCGGCCCAGCACCATGCGATTGACGAAGGCCAGCCCCGCCAGCCCGGTGGCCACCCAGATGAAGGGCCAGAAGATCGCGAATGGCAGGGCCAGGCGCTGCAGGCGATGGCGCAGGAACGCACGCGCGCCCCGCCGCTCCAGCAGCATGGCCGCCAGAAAGCCGGCGATGATGAAGAAGACCGGCATGCGGTAGGCGTGGATGAAGCCCACCAGCGCGTCGGCCAGCGGGCTCAACCGATCATCGCGCCACGGAATCTGCGTCGGCATGACCACGTGATTCATCGTCACGTGAATCACGATGCCCAGCCACATCATGAGGGCGCGCAGGTTGTCGATGGCGTGGTAGCGCGTGTCGTGCAGGGCCATGGCCGTCTTTTCCCCGGCACGCGTCGCGCACCGGTCACGGTGACCTTAGCAGATGCGCTGCGGCGCCGCCAGGCAGACGGGCAGGCGACGCCGCGCGGCGGTCAGCCCGTGCTCAGCCCGACTTCTGCGCGTCGTGCTTGTTGTGGCGGATCTTGCGGCTGGCCTTGTTCTGCTGGTGCTGCAGGCGCGCACGCTCCTTGGCGGTCACCGTGCCGTCGGCCTTGGCGTGCGCCTCGCGCTGGGCGATGCGGTCCTGCCGCTTCTGCATGCGCGCGGCTTCCTTGGTGGTCAGCTGGCCGGAGGCCTGGCCCTGCTCGATGCGCTGCTGCTGGCGCGCCTGGCGCTTGTCGATGCCGGGCGTGGCTGCGGGGTCGGGGGTCTGCGCGCTCGCGGCACCGGCGACGGCCAGGAGGGTGGCGAGGATGAGGGCACGGGTGGACATGGTCAGGGCTCCTGTTGGTGAGGGACATGGCCTCGGCGGCCATGTCGCTACAACGCACAGCGCTTCTGCGCGGTTGTCCAGCGGCAGGTAAAGACTTGTGAACGGATCCCCCTCGTCGTCCCCGCGAAGGCGGGGACCCAGGAGGTGTCGGCTTGCAGGGATCTCCTGGATTCCCGCCTGCGCGGGCATGACGGGTTGAACGGGCGCTCAGCCGGGCGCGCCCGTCGCGAGGTTCATGCGACGGCGGAGGCGCAGGGCCTCCTCCGTGGCGCCGGCCTGCTCGGCACGCTGCGCCTGCGCGCCCAGCCAGGCGAGCACGGCGCGCCGCCAGCCCTGGGCCGATGCCGTGTCGGCCGCGACCTGCAGCGTGGCCGGGTCCGCACGGCCCGCGCGCAGCATGGCACCGGCCGCGATCAGGCGCGACATCGGGTCCGCGATGGCCTGGACGATCGGGCCAACGGGCGCACCCGGCGCCAGGGCGGCGAGCGGGCGATAGGCCACGGGCAGCAGGGCCGCCGCGGCCGCATCGAGGCGCGCACCCGCCAGGAAGTCGGCATACGCGCGCTCGGCCAGCGGCACATCGGCCCGCAGCGCGTCGAACCCGTTGCAAGACTGGAAATCCAGCGTGGCGACCTGCATCGCGCAACGCGTGAGCTCCGCACGCGCCACCGGCAGCGGGTCGGCCGTGGAAGAGACGTCGGCGCGCAGCCGGGTGAACTCGGACTGCGCCACCCGTGCCTGGCCCGACAGGTGGGCGCGCATGTAGCGCTCCTGCGCGCCGTCGGCGCTCACCACCCAGTCGGGCGTGCGCGGGGCGTTGCCGCACGCGGCGAGCGCCAGCGCGAGCACCACGACGAAGGTTGCCCGGCTCGCCGTGCGCTGGATCCCCGCCTGCGCGGGGATGACGGATCTGGAGGATGCAGGCTTCATGGCAACTGCACCTCGCGCTGCGTGGCGAACGGCCAGCGGCGGTTGATGTCGTCCAGCAGGCCCTGCACCTTGCGCAGGCTGGCCTCCACGTCGGCGCGCAGGGCATCCAGATCGGCGGTGCCGGTGCGCACGTTGGCGGCCACGCCCTGGGCCTCCTTCAGCAGTTCATCCACCCGCTGCAGGTTGCCGCGCGCATCGCCCAGCAGACCCTGGAACTGGCGCACCGTGGCGCGCGCCTCGTTGCTCAGGCCCTCGGGGCCAAAGACCTGGGCGTCGGCCCGCTGCACCAGGCGATCGGCGCTGCCCACCAGGCCGTCCACCCGCGCCAGTGCCGCGTTCGCACGCTCGATGGTCTGCACCAGCTTGCGCGCGTCCTCCTCGTTGCCGAACACGGCGTGCAGGGCGCCCTTGGGCCCCTGCAGCTTGTGCGCGAAGGCCTGCAGGTGCGCCAGCGTGCGTTGCAGGTCGGAGCCCGCGGCGGTGATCTGGTGCAGGTTGTCCATGAGGTCGCGCGCGGTGCCGATCACGCGCTGCAGTTCCTCGTTGGCGTCGCCGCGCAGCACGGGCCGCTCGGCGCCATCGGGCAGCGGCGGATCGGTGAGCACGCCGCTGTAGGCGCGCAGCTGCGCGCCGCCCACCAGACCGCGCACCAGCGTGAAAATGCTGGAGGTGCGCAGCCAGCGGGCGTCCTTGCGGTTCACGTCGATGGTGATGCGCACGTTGCCCTTGTCGCCCAGCGACACGTTGCGCACGGTGCCGATGGGAAAGCCGGAGAAGCTCAGGTCCTGCCCGGCGGAGACGCCCTCGGCGTTGTCGGTCACCAGCACCAGGGTCTGCTTGGGCTCGAAGTAGCCACGCGCATACAGCAGGTAGAGCGCGGAGCCCACCACAAGCGCCACGGTCAGGGCCAGCAGCAGCGCCGCCTTGATCTGCAGGTGCTGCACGGCGCCCAGGCGCGCGGCCGGCTCGGAGGGGCCGGCCACGCTGTCCAGCGGGCCGGGGGGATCGGGCGGCAGGTCGGGCGCGGCCATCAGATGTAGTTCCCCACCAGCGACACCGCCTCCAGCACCAGCAGCACGCCGAACATGCGCACCAGACCCTGCAGCGCCGCGCTCTCGCGCGTGCCGTCACCATCCAGGTCGTGCAGGCCCGATGCCATGGGGATCACCGACACGGCCAGCGCGGACAGCAGCGTCTTGAGCACGAAGATGAGCGTGAAGGCCGGGCTGAACACGCGGCCGAACATGTGCGTGAAGGCCTCCAGCCCGGCGCTGCTGAAGCCATAGACGGCGAAGTAGGCCAGCACACCCGCCACCACGCAGCTCAGCGAGGCGAGCGTGATGCACGCGAAGATGCCGGCCAGCATGCGCGGCAGCAATTCGACCGCGGCCGGGTCTTCGCCCGCCGCGCGCAGCGCGCGGAAGTGCCCGCCGCGTCGCATCTCCACCACCGCCGCCGCCCCCGGGATCGTGCAGCGCAAGGCCACGAACAGCGCCGCGGTGAGCGGGATCAGCTCGATCACCAGCACGCGGATCACCATCTCCAGCGCGTACTGCGACAGGCCGTAGCTCTGCGCCGTGACCACCACGATGCGGGTGAGGATCAGCGTGAACAGCGCCACCAGCACCGTGAACCAGCCAAGGATGGGCGCGGTATCCAGCACCACGTGGCGCGCCAGGTTCAGCCGCGCGCGCGGGCTGTAGCTGGCGGGCGAGAGCGCACGCACCAGCATGGCCGCGCCGAACAGCAGGATGCGCGCCCAGGCCGCCAGCCAGCGCAGCGGCGCCAGCCCGGCGCGGGCGACGGTGCGGGACAGCGCGACGACATGCGACATGGCGCCCATGGTAACGGCACGCCGCGCGGGCGCGCTGTGTCAGGCTGTTGCAACGGCCGGCTCGCTTGCGCGCAGCGGCAGGGCGCCGCTCACATGCAGCGCCTGTGTCACCTGCACCACCAGCCGGCGCGCGCCGGCGCCCGCAGCGGGCCACACCAGCTGAGCGACCCCCGCGATCTGCAGCTGCTCGCCCCGCGAGAAGTCGATCAGCAACAACCCGCAGCGCGGATGGAGTGCCAGGTTGCCGAAGGTGTTGAAGAAGCCGTTGCCCGGGTAGTCGTCCATCACCAGCGTGCGCCCCGCTTCGATGCGCAGGAAGCCGGGCGGCCCGCCCCGATGGGAGAGATCCACGCCATGGGCGGGATCCGTCGACTGCCCGGCAGCCGGGTGCGCGGTGGCGATGAAGCAGGTGTCGGCGCGCTCGACCAGCGCGCGCATCGCCTCGTCGAGCGTGTCCGCCCGGTTCACCCGCACCGCGTCAGTTGAAGCCAGCGGTTGATGCAGCCACTCGCGGCGCGTGATGTACTTCGGGCAGTTGCCGAAGGTCTGCCCCAGCGCCACGCCGAAGCCCTGCCCATCGCGCCACGCCACCTGCCCGTTGGCGCGGTTGCGCCGGGCGGTGTGCGGCTGGATGCCGAGCAGCCCGAGGGGCGCGCCGGGCACCAGCGCCGCCTGCAGCGGGTCGTGCGGCAACGGCAGGGCGCCGACGGTGAGCATGCGGTCGGTCGGCGCCTGCACGAAGCCGGGCGGACCGGCGACGACCGAGGCCCAGGGCTGGCCCTGCGCGTCCACGCTGCCGACCAGCAGCGCCGGCAGCAACGGATAGAAGTCGCGATGCTGCTGCGGCAAGTGGTCGCGCAGGATGAGCGGGCCCACCTCGGCCAGACGCCCGGCCGTGCCGGCCCGGGTCTGCAGCAGGCGTTCACCTTCATGCCAGCCGGCTTGCGAGGACGACGCGAGGCGGATGGGGGTAGCGGTGGCGGACATGAGGGCTCCTGAAGGGCCGCGCGGCGCGGCGGTGTGGATGGGCGGGCGCGCCCCGGTGGGCGGGCCGTGGGGTCGCATCTTGTTTGATCCTTCCTCCGGAATAAAGGGCCTGAAACGGATCGCACCACTCCACGGATCGCAGTAATATCCGCGCCATGGACCGCCTGCGCGCCATGCAAGTGTTCGTGGCCATCGCCGGGGCGGGCAGCCTCACCGCGGCCGCCCGCGCGCTGGAGAGTTCGCTGCCGGCGGTCGTGCGCACGCTGGCCGCCTATGAAGCCCATCTGGGCGTGCGCCTCTTCCATCGCACCACGCGCCGCGTGGCGCTCACCGACGAGGGCACCCGCCACCTGGAGCGAGTGCGCGAGGTGCTGGCCGCGCTCGACGAGGCGGAGGCCGCGCTGGGCAAGCAGGCCGCCGCGCCCGCGGGGCACTTGCGCATCACGGCGCCGGTGCTGTTCGGCCAGATGTACGTGGCGCCTGCGGTCACGCGCTTCGTGCAGCGGCATGCCGGCCTGCAGTGCACGCTGGTCCTGCTGGACCGCATCACCAACCTGCTGGAGGAAGGCCTGGACGCAGGCGTGCGCATCGGCCGGCTGGAGGACTCATCGCTGGTGGCCTGGCCGCTGGGCGAAGTGCGGCGCGTGGTGGTGGGCGCGCCCGGCTTCCTGCGGCGCCACGGCGTGCCCGCTCACCCGCGGGACCTGCGCGGCTTCGACTGCATCCGCGTGCTGGGCCACCGAACCGGCTGGGGCGACTTCCAGGAGGGCGGCCGCGCCTTCCAGGTGCCGGTGAGCGGCAGCCTGGCCTTCAACCATGTCTGGCCGGCGGTGCAGGCCTGCGCCGAGGGCGCGGGCCTGGGCATGTTCTTCTCCTACCAGGTGGAGCCGATGGTGGCGGACGGCCGCCTGCGCGTGGTGCTGGAAAGATTCGAACAGCCCGCGCGACCCATCCAGATCGTCGCCCCGAGCGCCCGGCTGCTGCCGGCGCGCACGCGGGCTTTCATCGACTTCATCCGGCAGGACATCACGCGCTTCCGCGCCCAACCGGCCTGACCCACCTGGAACCCGAGACATGGACTCCTTCGACTGCGACCTCTTCGTCATCGGCGGCGGCAGCGGCGGCGTGCGCGCCGCACGCATGGCGGCGCAGCGCGGCGCCCGCGTGGTGCTGGCCGAATCCGGTGCGCTGGGCGGCACCTGCGTCAACGTGGGCTGCATTCCCAAGAAGCTGTACAGCATCGCGGCGCACTTCCACCACGACTTCGCGGACGCCAAGGGCTTCGGCTGGGACGTGGCGGGCGCCACGCTGGACTGGGCGCGCCTGAAGCACAACCGCGCGCACGAGATCCGCCGGCTAAACGGCGTGTACGACCACCTGCTGCGCACCGCGGGCGTGGAGCTGCTGCATGGCCGCGCCCATGTGGCCGGCCCGAACGCCGTCACCATCGACATGGCCGGCGGCTCGCGCACCGTGACCGCCCGCCATGTGCTCGTTGCCACGGGCGGGCGGCCGGCCCTGCCCGACATTCCCGGGCGCGAGCACGTGCTGAGCAGCGATGACCTCTTCGACCTGGATCCGTTCCCGCGCCGCCTGCTGGTGGTGGGCGGCGGCTACATCGCCTGCGAGTTCGCGTCCATCTTCCAGGGCCTGGGCGCACAGGTGACGCTGGTGCATCGCGGCGAGGCGCTGCTGCGCGGCTTCGATGAGGACGTGCGGCATTTCCTGGCCGCGCAGCTGCGCGCGCACGGCGTGGACGTGGTCCTGGGCGCGTCGCCCCAGGCAGTGACCCGCTCGCCCGACGGCCTGGCGGTCGCCCTGTCCGATGGCACCGTGCGGGGCGCCGACGCGGTGCTGATGGCCACCGGCCGCGTGCCGAACAGTGCCGGCCTGGGCCTGACCGAGGCCGGCGTGCGGCTGCGCGCGGATGGCGCGGTGGAGGTGGATGCGCACTACCACAGCAGCGTGCCCTCGATCCTGGCGCTGGGGGATGTGACGGCCCGCCTGCAGCTCACGCCGGTGGCGCTGGCCGAGGCGATGGTGGTGGTGGACCAGCTGTTCGGCGCCGGTCAGCGAAGCATGGACTACGAGCTGGTGCCCACCGCCGTGTTCACGCATCCCGCCATCGGCACCGTGGGCCTGACCGAAGCGCAGGCGCGTGCGCGCTTCGGCCCGGTGCGCGTCTTCCGCACCGAGTTCCGGCCCCTGCGACAGACCCTGGCCAACGGCGCGGAGCGCACGCTGATGAAGCTGGTGGTGGACGCCGCCAGCGACCGCGTGGTGGGCCTGCACATGGTGGGTGCCGAAGCGGGCGAGATCGTGCAGGGCTTCGCCGTGGCCATGAAGGCCGGCGCGACCAAGGCACAGTTCGACGCCACCATCGGCATCCATCCCACGGCGGCCGAGGAGTTCGTGACCATGCGCGAGCCGGTCGCCGGGTGAGCGCGGCGCGCGGTGTCACGCGCTCCCCGCACAATACGGCCATGCCGCTCCAGCCCCCCTACATCGCGCCCACCTTCCACACCGAACCCGAGTCCGCGCTGGCCCAGGTGCAGGCGATCTACAGCCAGCAGGTGAACCACCTGCGCGAGGCGATGCAGCGCTTCGTGGCCGGTGAGCGCCTGCATGACCGCGTGCGCGGCTGCTACCCCTTCGTGCGCATCCAGACCGACAGCGTGGCACGCCAGGCGGCCCTGGAAAGCTCGGGCCTCGCCTTCGGCTTCGTCTCCAGCGCGGGCCTGTACCAGACCACGCTCACCCGGCCCGATCTGTACGCCCGCTACTACCTGGAGCAGTTCCGCCTGCTCACGCGCAACCACGGTATCGCGCTGGAGGTGGGCACCAGCAACGAGCCGATCCCGGTGCACTTCACCTTCGCCGAACACGACCACCTGGAGGGCTCGCTGCCGCTCGAGCGGCGCGCGCTGATGCGCGACCTGTTCGACCTGCCGGACCTGAACGCCATGGACGACGGCATCGCCAACGGCACCTGGGACCCGCCGCCCGGCGCGCCGCAGCCGCTGGCGCTGTTCACCGCGTCGCGGGTGGACTACTCCCTGCACCGCCTGCGCCACTACACCGGCAGCGCGCCGGACTGGACGCAGAACCACGTGCTGTTCACCAACTACCAGTTCTACATCGACGAGTTCGTGCGCCTGGGCCTGGCCGAGATGGCGCGGCCCGACAGCGAGTACACCGCGTTCGTCGAGCCGGGCAACGTGGTGACGCGCCGCGTGGGGCTGGCCGCCGAGCCAGCCGACGCATTGGGCGCGCCTCCGCCTCGGCTGCCGCAGATGCCCGCCTACCACCTGGTGCGGCCGGGGCATGCCGGCATCACCATGGTGAACATCGGCGTGGGGCCGTCGAACGCGAAGACCATCACCGACCACATCGCCGTGCTGCGCCCGCATGTGTGGCTGATGCTCGGCCACTGCGCCGGACTGCGCAACAGCCAGCAGCTGGGCGACTACGTGCTGGCCCATGCGTATGTGCGCGAAGACCACGTGCTGGACGAGGAGCTGCCGCTGTGGGTGCCCATCCCCGCGCTGGCGGAAGTGCAGCTCGCGCTGGAGCAGGCGGTGGCCGAAGTCACCGGCTTCCAGGGCGCCGACCTCAAGCGCGTGATGCGCACCGGCACCGTGGCGAGCACCGACAACCGCAACTGGGAGCTGCTGCCGCGCAACGAGCCGCAGCGCCGCTTCTCGCAGAGCCGCGCGGTGGCGCTCGACATGGAAAGCGCCACCATCGCCGCCAACGGCTTCCGCTTCCGCGTGCCCTACGGCACCCTGCTGTGCGTGAGCGACAAGCCGCTGCACGGCGAGATCAAGCTCCCCGGCATGGCCAACCAGTTCTACCGCGACCGCGTGGACCAGCACCTGCGCATCGGCATCCGCGCCATCGAGCTGCTGCAGGCGCAGGGCGTGGACCGGCTGCACAGCCGCAAGCTGCGCAGCTTCGACGAGGTGGCGTTTCAGTAAGCGGGCGGCCGGGCCGTCCGGCCCGCCCAGGTGGCGCTCAGGAGGATGGCTTGGACGGCTGCCCGGCCTGCAGCGGCGCATTGCCCGACAGGGGCGCGCTGCCCGAGAGCGGCGCACTGCCGGACAGCGGGGCGGAGCCGGTCTGCGGGCCGCCGGCGGTCGCCTTGCGCTTGCGCATGGGCCGGTAGGGCGTGGCGCGGCCCAGCAGCACCAGCACGATCAGGCCCGACACCATGCCGATGGCCACGGCATAGCCGGCCGCCACGAAATACTCCCCCAGCTTCTGGTTCAGCAGGTAGAGCGCAGTGAGGGTGGAGACCATCATGGTGATGGACGCCATGAAGAAACCGACGAAGTCGCCCAGCACGAGCTTCTGCTGGCACGACTTGCAGGCGGAGATGTCGCTGAAGAACAGCTTGGGCACGCTCAGCGAGTTGCGGCAGCGCGGGCAGCGATAGTCCATGGCGAGTCTCGGTGCTAAACCCCGCGTTATACCGGGGATTGCGGCAGTGCGGAAGAGAAAAAGGTCCGCTGCAAGGCGGGATCAGGTCCCCATGGCCTCGCCCATGCGCACCGGCCGGGCCGGGGCCCAGCCGGGCGTGAAGCGCAGGGTGCCGGCCGGGAACAGCAGCACCACGGTGGAGCCGAGCAGGAAGCGACCCATCTCGGCGCCACGCGCCAGCGTGAGCGGCCGATCGTCATAGCGCCACTCGCACGGCGCGCGGCGGCGCGGCGGGTTCACCACACCGTGCCAGGTGGTGGCCATGCTGCCGACGATGGTGGCGCCCACCAGCACCAGCACCATGGGGCCGTGCTCGCAGTCGAACTCGCACACCACGCGCTCGTTGCGCGCGAACAGGCCCGGCACGTGCTGCGCGGTGAGCGGATTCACCGAGTACAGCTCGCCCGGCACGTGGATCATGCGGCGCAGGCGGCCCGCGCAGGGCATGTGGATGCGGTGGTAGTCGCGCGGCGACAGGTACAGGGTGGCGAACTGGCCGTCCTGGAAGCGCGCGGCCAGCGCCTCGTCGCCGCCCACCAGGGCGCGCGTGGAATAGGCATGCCCCTTGGCCTGGAAGACCTGGTCGCCGGTGATGGGGCCGAACTGGCTGATGGCGCCGTCCACCGGGCAGATGAAGGGCGCGTCGGCCAGCGGCCGCGCGTCGGCGCGCAGCGCACGCGTGAAGAAGGCGTTGAAGCTCGCATAGGCTTCCGGCCGCGGATCGGCCGCCTCGGCCATGTTCACGCCGTAGCGGGCGATGAAGCGGCGAATGACGGCCTGCGTGAAGGCGCCGCCCTCCAGGCCGGCCAGCTGCCCCATGGCCTGCGTGAGCAGTGTCTTGGGCAGCAGGTGCTGCAGGGTGATGGCCAGGGGCTGCGTCAAGGCAATCGCTCGAAGGGTCGCGGGGGCGACCGATTCTAAGCGGGGCGAAGCCGCGGCCCGGCTTTGCCACAATCAGCACCATGTCCACCCTGCCGCTGCCCGACGACCTGCTGGCCGCCATGGCCAGGGGGGTGTCGGTGATCGTCGGCTCGCGCGACGCCAACGGGCGGCCCAGCGTCATGCGCGCCGTGGGCAGCGTGGTCCGCGAGGGCGGCGCGGCCATCACCGTCTTCCTGGCGCGTCGGCAGTCGGCCCGGCTGATCGCCGACCTCGAGGCCACCGGCCATGTGGCCGTGGTCTTCAGCCAGCCTTCGACCCACCGCACCCTGCAGCTCAAGGCCCGCACCGTGCAGCTGCGCCCGGCCACGGCCGATGACGAACCGGCGCTCGCGACTTACCTGGCGTCGATGGAAGTCGAGATCCAGGCGGTCGGCCTGACCAGCGCGATCGCGCGCGCCATGCTGTCGCACCAGCTCGCGGACCTGGTGGCGGTGAGCTTCACGCCCGAGGAAGCCTTCGACCAGACACCCGGCCCGCGCGCGGGCGCGCCGCTCGCCGCGGGCCCGGTGCCGCCACCGCCCGAGCCGCCGGCGAACACCCTGGCGCCGCCCGCCGGGGCGGGGCCGGTGCGGGCCGATCAACCGCTGGACCCGCCGCTCGGCGCCATCCGGGCCTGCTTCGAAGGCGCCATCCCGGCGGTCATGGCCACCTGCGGCGCCGACGGCGTGCCCAACGTGGCCTACATCTCGCAGGTGTCCTACGTGGACGAGCGCCACGTGGCGCTGTCGTTCCAGTTCTTCAACAAGACCCGGCGCAACATCCTGGCCCATCCGGTGGCGACCACGCTGATGGTGGATCCGCTGAGCGGACGCTTCCTGCGCCTGCACCTGCGCTACCTGCGCACCGAGACGCAGGGTCCGCTGTTCGAGAGCATGCGCGCGCAGCTGGCGGGCATTGCCTCGCACAGCGGCATGGAGGGCGTGTTCCGCCTGCTCGGCGCCGATGTCTACGCGGTGGAGGCGGTGGAGGCCGTGCCCAGTGAGCTGCTGCCGGCGCCGCCGCCACGCACCGGGCTGCTGGGGGCGGTGCGCGGCGCCGCCGAGCGCCTGGCACGCTGCACCAGCCTGGAGGAGGCGCTGGGCGCCACGCTGGCCGTGCTGCAGGAGGCGCTGCACATCCGCCATGCGATGGTGCTGATGCTCGACGCCGCTGGCGGCCGCCTGTACACGGTGGCCAGCTGCGGCTATCCGCGCTCGGGCGTCGGCTCGGAGCTGCGGGTGGGTCAGGGCGTGATCGGCGTGGCCGCGCGCGAGGCCACGCCGGTTCGCATCGGCCACGTGACCAACGCCGCGCTGTACAGCCAGGCGATCCGCACCAGCTTCGAGGCGCAGATCCCCGACATCGAGCCGGTGACCGAGATCCCCTACCCGGGCCTGGCGGAGCCGCACAGCCAGCTGGCCGTGCCGCTGCTGGCGGCGGGGCGCGTGCTGGGCGTGCTGTTCGTGGAGAGCGACGAGGACCTGCGCTTCTCGTTCGAGGACGAGGACGCACTGGTGGCGATCGCGGGCCACCTGGGCGCGGTGATCGACCTGACCCAGGCCGCCCACGAGGCGGCCGAAGCGGAGGCCCTGGCCGCGCCCGGCCAGCCGGCAGCGGCCGAAGGCGCGGCGCTGCAGGTGCGGCACTACGCGGCCAACGACAGCATCTTCATCGGCGACACCTATCTCATCAAGGGTGTCGCCGGCGCCATCCTGTGGAAGCTGCTGCGTGACCACGAGGCGAGCGGCCGCACCGAGTTCAGCAACCGCGAGCTGCGGCTGGACGCGGCGCTGAAGCTGCCCGACGTGAGCGACAACCTCGAGGCGCGCCTGCTGCTGCTGCAGCGCCGGCTGGACGAGCACGGCGCGGGCATCGCCATCGAGCGCACCGGGCGCGGGCGCTTCCGCCTGGTGCTGGCGCGGCCGGTGGTGCTGCAGGCCACCTGAGGCAGCCGTCGCTCAGGCCGTGGCCAGGCCCGGCACGACGGGCAGCGCCAGCGCCGCGGCGAGCTTGGCCCACTCGCGCTGGTCCAGGTGCGGCTGCACCGTGTCGAGGATGGCCTGGAAGGCGGGCGCCGGCGCCTTGCCGCGCATGTCCTGCAGCATCATCGCGCGCTCCTGCGGGTTCATGAACGGCACCAGCCAGCGGGCGATGGCCATCATCTCCTGCGGCGGGATGGAACCGACCAGCGCGTCGTGGATGGCGAGCAGTTCCTCGTCGCCGTAGTGCGCCCAGAGCGCGGCGTTGTGCACCGTCTCCTCGTAGTGCATGTGCTCCAGGTTCTCGGCCATGAAGAGCGCCAGCGCGTGGTACAGGCGCTGCGTCTCGTGCGCGCGGTCGGCCGGGAGCGCGGCGCGCAGGCGCACCACCTGGCGGGCGAGCTGCTCGATGGCGGCCTCGTGCCCGGCGTGGTCACCGGCGACGCGGGTGGTGGTGCCGGGTGCGCGCGCCTCGATGGCGGTGTGCAGGAAGTCGTTCTCGTGCTGCAGGTGGCTGCGGCAGGCCTCCAGCAGCTCCAGCACGCGCTGGCTCACCTGGGTGAGTTCCAGCGCGTCGTCGCTGTCCATGCGGCCGACCGCCAGCAGGGTGTCGGCCATGACGGCGCGCATGGCCTTGTGGATGCCGGCGTACATGTCGAAGCGCGGGCCGGCGGCGGCGACCTGCTGCAGTTCCAGGGTGCTGATTTGCATGATGTTCTTCCGTGTGTGAGGGGTTGGACGACGGCGCGATGCCGTGGGAAGAACTGTAGGAACGCGCGCGCCGCCGCGTTCTGAAGAAAAGCTTAAGCAGACCCTACGCGGACCTTAAGCAGCGCCCAGCGTGAAGTGGGTCACGTGCATTCGTCACGCCCCCTGGCGCGCGGCGGCGCGGATCAGGTCCGAGGCCTTCTCCGCGATCATGATCACCGGCGCGTTGGTGTTGCCGCCCACGATGCGCGGCATGACGGAAGCGTCGACCACGCGCAGGCCCTGCACGCCGTGCACGCGCAACTCGGCATCGACCACGTCCTTCGGTCCCGGGCCCATGCGGCAGCTGCCCACCGGGTGGTAGATCGTGTCCGCGTGCGAGCGGATGAAGGCCTCGATCTGCTGGTCGGACTGCGCCTGCGCCGAGGCGGCCAGCTCGCGCCCGCCGTACTGCGCCAGCGCCGGCTGCTGCAGGATGGCCCGCATCAATCGGAAGCCGCGCACCATGCGCCGCAGGTCATCGGCCTCGGCCAGGAAGGCAGGGTCGATCGCCGGTGCCTGCAGCGCATCGGTCGATTGCAGGCGCACGCTGCCGCGGCTGGCCGGCCGCAGCAGGCACACGTGGCACGAGTAGCCGTGGCCGAAGACCGTCTTGCGGCCGTGGTCCACCAGCTTGCCGATGACGAAGTGCAGCTGCAGATCGGGGATCGGCTCGGCCGGGTCGCTGCGGATGAAGCCGCCGGCCTCGGCGAAGTTGGTGGTGAGCATGCCGCTGCGCTGGCGACGCCACTCGAGCACGCCGCGCCAGGCGTTCAGCAGGCCGCGGCCGGAGAGGCCGAACAGGTCGGTGAGTTGCGGCGCGTCGACCACCTGCACCACGTCCACATGGTCGTGCAGATGCTCGCCCACGCCGGGCAGGTCGTGCACGACCGGCACGCCGTGCGACTGCAGATGCGCTCCGGGGCCGATGCCGGAGAGCATCAGCAGCTGGGGCGACTGCAGCGCGCCGGCGGCGAGCAGCACCTCACGCGTGGCGCGCAGCTGGTGGGTGCCGCTTGCATCGCGGTACTCGATGCCGGTGGCGCGGCGGCCTTCCATCAGCACCCGGGTGGCGTGCGCGCCGGTGATCACTCGCAGGTTGGGCCGCTGGCGCGCCGGGGCGAGGTAGGCCTTGGCGGCACTGAAGCGCTCGCCGTTGCGATGCGTGACCTGGTAGGCGCCCACCCCCTCCTGCTCGGCGCCGTTGAAATCGGGGTTGACCGGGTAGCCGGCCTGGCGACCCGCCTCCACGAAGACCGGGGTGAAGCGGTTCGGGCTGCGCAGGTCCATCACGTTCAGCGGGCCGCCGGTGCCGTGCCAGTCGTCGGCGCCGCGCTCGTTGTGCTCGGCGCGCTTGAAGTAGGGCAGCACGTCAGCCCAGGCCCAGCCGGGGTTGCCCTGCTCGGCCCAGTGGTCGTAGTCGGCCTGGTGGCCGCGTGCGTAGATCATCGCGTTGACCGAGCTGGACCCGCCCAGCACCTTGCCACGCGGCTGGTAGCCCCGGCGTCCGCCCAGCCCGGACTGGGGCACCGTCTGGAAGGCCCAGTTGGCCTGACCGTTCTTGGCCAGCAGCGCGAGGCCGGCCGGGCAATGGATCAGCACGCTGGTGTCCGGCGGGCCGGCTTCCAGCAGCACGACGCGCGTGGCGGCGTCCTCGCTCAGCCGCGCCGCGAGCACACAGCCCGCTGAACCGGCGCCCACGATCACGTAGTCCGCCTCGGCGGTCGGAAGGTCTGCCATCGTCGTCTCCTGAATGGAATGCGGCGGCGGGTGCGGCCCGCCGTCCGGGAGGAAGTCTAAAGTAGGCCAGGCGGTAACATGGCGGCCTGTGAAGGAAGGATGACGGGATGACGACGCCGGTGGCTGGCTCCGGTCAGCCGGAGACGCAGGGCCTGAGCCTGCGTTCGAGTTGGGAACTGCAGAAGCTGCCTGCGGAGCGAGCCCCGGCCGCGCCCGCGCCGGCCGCTTCGGCGCCCGCCGTGGCGGCGGAGCCCGTGGCCGGCCCGGCCCCGGCCGCGGCGCCTACCGAGCCCCCCGCTGCCGCGGCCCCCGCCCCCACGCCGCCGCCGGCACCAGCGCCGCCATCGGCGCCCATGACCCAGGCTGCCGCCGCCCTGCAGCGGCCCGTGGGCGACCCGCCCATCAGCGTGGGCGCCAGCGCGCTCACCTGGGTCGTCGGTGCGGGCGCGTTGCTGGCCTCCGTGGGCTGGGTGATGGAGCGCCGGCGCCGCCGCCTGATGGAGATGGAGAAGGACTCCATCATGTGGGCGGACCGCCAGCACAACGCCTCCATCATCACCAGCGTCGGCGACCTCGACAAGCTGCTGCCCGACGGGCCCGATCCGGCCGAGGCCGCGCGCGCGATCTACGTCACCGCTATCGGCGAGACCAACTCGCGGCGCGAGGCCACGCTGATCGACCTGCACCAGCTGCGCGGCAAGCTCAAGCGCCGGCGTGAGCGCGGCGACAACGTGGCCGCGCTGCTGCTGCTGCAGCAGCACCTGGTGGACTTCCGCTACACCAGCCCCTGGGTGTTCCTGGAACTACTGGAGCTGTACCGCCTGCAGGACCGGCAGGTGGAATGGGAGATGGCGCGCGACGCCTTCCGCAAGCGCTTCGGCCAGAACGCGCCCCAGTGGAGCGCGCCCTCCACCGAGCACATGGAGCTGGTCGACGACAAGCAGCTCGCCACCGAGCTGGCACGCGACTGGCCTTACCGCGAGGCGCGCATGTTCATCCTGCGCTGGATGCTGGGCGAGCCCGAGATGCGATTGAAGGCTTCCGGCCCGCCGCTGCTGGGCCTGGGTGTCTACCGCGACCTGATGCTGCTGGATTCGATCCTGGACGACGTGGTGGTGGTGCGCACGCAGCCTGCGGACTCGCTGCTGTAGCGGCACGGCGCTGTCGCCGGGTCGACGCCCCGGACGGACCTGTCCGCCGTAGCATGACGGCATGGACACGACCGCATTCCCCCCCGAAGGCACCATCACCACCGAGCGCCAGGCCGACCTGCTGCTGATCGGCATCGGCCGCCCGGCCAAGCGCAACGGCTTCACGCCGCGCATGTTCCGCGAGCTGGGCGAGGCCTACACGCTGCTGGACGACGACCCCGCGCTGCGCGTGGGCGTGCTGTTCGGCCATGGCGGCCACTTCACCGCCGGGCTGGACCTGCCCACCATCGCACCCTTCATGCAGCGCGGCGAGAAGCTGGTGAAGCCCGGCGACGTCGAGCCGACCGACCTGGGCACGCCCGGCTACCGGCGGCGCACCAAGCCGATGGTGGTGGCGGTCAGCGGCATCACCTACACGCTGGGCATCGAGCTGATGCTGGCCGCCGACATCGTGGTGGCCGCCGACGACTGCCGCTTCTCGCAGCTGGAGGTCAAGCGCGGCATCATGGCCACTGGCGGTGCCACGCTGCGCATGGCCGAGCGCGCCGGCCTGGGCAACGCCCTGCTGCACCTGCTGACCGGCGACGAGTTCGGCGCAGCGGAGGCCCTGCGCCTGAACTTCGTGCAGAAGGTGGTGCCCGCCGGCACCGAGCGCGACGAGGCCGTGCGCATCGCCCGCCAGATCGCCGACCAGGCGCCCCTGGCCGTGGTGGCCACGCGCCAGAGCGCGCTGAAAGCGGTGGAAGAAGGCCCGATGGCCGCGATGCAGGACTTCATCGAGGTGCAACAGCGCCTCTCGCGCAGCGAGGACGCGGCGGAAGGCGTGCGGTCGTTCGTGGAGCGGAGGGCGGCGCGGTTCCAGGGGCGGTAGGGAATGGCTGCTGGCGCAAGGACGCGCGCACCATCAAGGGGCAGCCTGAGGGGCCGAGGCGAGGTTCTTCTCTCCTTACCACTCGAGCCACCACGCCGCGGATCACCATCACTCTCTGCCCTTGAACGAGAGCAGTGCAGCCTTCATGGCATTTGCCGCTCCCGCATCCTTCTCATCGCTCAGAGCCTCAACAAGATCCCCCTCCATGGTCCGCAGCCCGAGCCGTTGAGTCCAATCTGCTGCCTTGCGACGAACTCGAGCGCTCTTGTCGCGGATGGCACGTCCTATCACCACGCCTACGACATTAGGATCATGTTTTGCGGTTAGGCACAGCAGAGCGTTGTGTCGGATACTTGCTCGATTGGATTGAGACAGCTCGATGATCAGATTCAAAGCGCGTGCATCACCTTCTGCGACTTCACCGAGAAACTCTGCACATGTCTCATACACCGAGGCCTTTTCGTCAGAAACGCCACTCGCGAGCTTTGCAAGCTTCGGCATAGGTAACTTTCTCGACGTGGCCAGCGCGTCAAACGCATTCAGAAGAGGGGCTTCAAGCTCCGCTCGATATGGCTTGACGTATCTCCGAACATGATCGCCAATGTAGGCTCGGTCGTATTCCATTGTGCAATTTGGATTCTGTGAGCGGGCTAGTCAAGCTCGCGCTTCGGAAGCGGTGTACCGTTCAAGATATACAAGCCCTCAATGGTGGTCAGATTCGGGTCGGCGGATTGCGCGCGGTATAAATCGGCGATGCCGCCAGTCAATGACAACATGTTGAGCAGGCCAAGTGCTCGAACCGTGAATTTGCCTTGCTTTGCACTATCCACCGTAACTGTCTCACATGTACAGTCAATTCCAAGAGATTTGAGCGACTTCATCATCGCGCTCATCTTTGAATTCATCTGCTCAACAGTTTGCGAGGAGGAAGGAACTTCGTACAAGCGCATTTTTCCGTTCGGATACACAAGCACCACATCTGGCCTTAGCTTTCCAGCCGAAACGTCGCCGGTAATCGCGGCAAGGGATCTGTTGTAGTGGATCTCCGACACCTTTTTGCAGATGGTTGCCGCGTCGCCGATCGTCATACTTGCGATGTCGTGGCCCAGTGTTCGGGTCACTTGTGGCTTTCCAAATACCTCTATCGGGTTGAGTCCAAACGGGTCAGAGATCGATGCTGAGTTTTGTTCTGCGTATACGTATCGGTTGATGCCCCCCGCCAACCCAATCGGATCCGCCTGCGTATACCTCCCCACCCGCGGGTCATAGTTGCGGAAGTAGTTGTACACCACCCCGCCCGCATCCTCCGCATACTGCCCCGGGAATCGCAGGTTCAGCTCGGTCGGATTCGTCGCCTTCAGCAGCACCGGCTGGTTCGTGATTGCCGCATTCGGGTTCGGCGTGGCCTTCAGCACGCCCGTGGGCTTGTTGTTGCCGAAGCCGCTGTAGGGCCACTGCCACACCACCTCGTTCTGCTCGTTCTTCATCACCCGCGGCGTGCCCAGGTGGTCCGGGTGGATGCTGA
>NZ_JAYRZR010000025.1:0-47243 GCF_041916345.1 Ramlibacter sp. | reverse complement strand
CCGGTTGCTCTCCACCCCGCCTCGCGGCGACGCAGTTACCTTCAGCTACGAAGTCAATGACCTCCTTCGATGCGGACTTCCACCGCACTGGTTACGCGCCTTCACGGGCGCACGGGTTGCGCTGCGCTCCACCCCAGCCTTGTATTGTGTTGCCCTGATTTTTCAGAGTTCGGCGAAAGCCGATCGGAGCGGGTGCACGCCGCCCCCAGCCTTCAGGCCCCAAGCCCGCAGCGTAGATCAAGCGGCGCCCGCTCCTTTTTTCCCGTCCTGTCCAAAGATCGGACAGTATCTTTCTGCCCGGCTTTGCCGGAGCCCGCATTCACAAGGTTGATCGGACATGGAAGAGGAAAAGCTGCACTCTGTTGGCATCGATGTTTCAAAGGCCAAGCTGGACGTGGCCTTGAAGCTGCCCGCAGGCAAGTGGAAGTCCAAAGTGGTGGCCAACACGGCCGCGGGGTTTGTCGAGCTGCGCGCCTGGCTGGCCAAGCAAGGCGTGGTCAAGGCTCACGTGTGCATGGAGGCCACCGGGGTGTACTGGGAGGCTGTGGCCACCGAACTGGTCGACCAGGGCGTCACGGTCAGCGTGATCAATCCGGCCCAGATCAAGGCCTTTGCCGGCACGCAGGGGGTTCGCACCAAGACCGACGCGGTCGACGCGCGTGTCATCGCCGACTTCTGCGCGATGCACGTACCGCAGGCGTGGAGACCTGCGGCCAAGAGTGTGCGCCGCTTGTGTGCCCTGGTGGCCAGGCGCGAGGCGCTGCTGGATCTGCGCACGCAGGAGAGCAACCGCCTGGAGGTCACTGCCACCGAGGAGGTGCGCACGAGCATCGAGCAGGTCATTGCCGTGCTGGATCGGCAGATCCAGCAGATCGAGCGGCAAATCGCCAAGGATGTGGATGGTGACCCAACGCTGCGTGAGCAGCGCGATCTGCTGGACTCCATCCCCGGAGTGGGAGACAAGACGATCAGCACCCTGCTGAGCCACTACGGAGGCGAACTGAGGTTCGAGAAGACCGCACAGGCGGTGGCCTTCGCGGGCCTGGACACCAGGAAGCACGAGTCGGGCTCGAGCGTGCAGGGCAAGCCCCGGCTGTCCAAGCAGGGCCATAGTGCGATCCGGCGAGCCCTGTACATGCCTGCCGTGGTGGCAATGACCAAGACCGCCTGGGGCAAGGCCTTCAGCCACAGGCTGCTTGCCGCAGGCAAGCCTAAGAAGCTGGTTCTCGGCGCCCTGATGCGCAAGCTCCTGGCGATCGCCTACGGCGTCCTGAAATCAGGAAAGCCCTTCAACCCGGCCCTTCACACTTGATTCGCGAGACAGTATCTACAGGAAGCCCCATGACCAGCCGCATTTCGTAGGCTGGGGTGGAGCGTCAGCGCAACCCCAGCGTTCCCAGTGCCTCCCTCACTCCGGCAGCTGCGCCAGCAGCAACCGCTGCACGTTGCCGCCCATGATGGCGATGATCTCCGCTTCGCTGAAGCCGGCCTGCTGCAGCGTCTGCGTCACCAGCGGCAGCCCGGTGGCGTCGATGGCGGTGCGGGTGGCGCCATTGAAGTCAGAGCCCAGGGCCACGTGCGCAATGCCCGCCACCCGCACCGCATGCCGGATCGCCCGCACGATGTCGCCCAGGCTCAGCCCGCACACCGCGCCGTGGAAGTAGCCGATGCCGACCACGCCGCCGTTCGCGGCGATGCGGCGCAGCTGGTCATCACTCAGGTTGCGCGGCCCTGGGCACGTGCCCTGTACCCCGGTGTGCGACACCACCACCGGCCGCTTCGCCATCGCGAGCACGTCGTCCACCACCTTCGGCGAGGCATGGGCGAGATCCACGATCATCTTCTTCTGTTCCAGCCGCCGCACCACCTCGCGGCCGAAGGGCGTGAGGCCGCCCTTCTCCATGCCGTGGGCCGAGCCGCCCAGCTCGTTGTCGAAGAAGTGGGTGAGGCCGGTCATGCGGAAGCCCGCGTCATACAGGCGGTCCACGTTCTCCAGCCGCCCCTCCAGCGGATGCAGGCCCTCGGTGGCGAGCAGGGCCGCCAGTCGGCCGCCACCCAGGCCGCCACTCGCGAGCAGCGCCTTCAGCTCGCCGCTCGTGCGCACCACCTGCATGCGGCCGCCGCTGGCGGCTGCCGCAGCATGCAGCTTCTCGCTCTGGTACAGCGCCCGCTCCAGCAGACTGCCCCAGGTGCGCGGCGGCCAGCGCTGCGCCATCACCAGCGCGGTGATGGTGTCGCTGTCGGACGGGTTGCGCTCGAAGTTCAGCCCGCGCGGCGACTTCGTCACAGTGGAGAACACCTGCAGCGCGACCCGCCCGTCCTGCAGGCGCGGCAGGTCGGTGTGGCCATAGTCATGGCGGCGCAGCAGGTCTCGCGACCACAGCAGCGCGTCGTCATGCAGGTCCGCCACGAACAGGCGGCCGTGCAGGGTGCGCGCCGCTGGCGTGGCCTCGTAGCCGGGCGGCATCGCCACGCCGTTCATGCGGCGATCCACCTCGCGCGGGACGACGAAGAAGAACAGGCCGAGGGCGATCAGCACCAGGGCGGCCAGGGCAGAGAGCCAGAAGCGCTTGGTCATGCCGGCCTCACATCGGGGTGTTGCGCATCCAGTCCGCCGTCTGGAAGAAGCTCTGGTTCAGCCGCGTGCGCAACTCGGCATCGACACCCACCTCACCCATGGCCTGGTCCATGCACGCCAGCCACTGGTCCCGTTCGAGGATGCCGATCTTGAAGGGCATGTGCCGCATGCGCAGCCGCGGGTGGCCGAAGCGGTCGGTGTAGTGCGGCGGTCCGCCCAGCCAGCCGCAGAGGAACCAGAAGAGGTGCTGGCGCGCGCGCACCAGGTCGCTGCCGTGCGCGGCGCGCAGGGCCGCGTACTTCGGCTCCAGATCCATCAGGTCGTAGAAGCGCTCCACGAGGGCATGGACCTTCGCTTCACCACCGATCCAGTCGAAGGGGGTGGCGTGGGGTTGCTGTTCGGCGGACTGCATGGGCCGGATTGTCGCCCGGCCGCACCTACTCCGCCGCCCGGCGCAGCGTCTCCACCACCGGGCGCTGCAGCACCTCGCGCAGGCCCCACCAGCCGGCCGCCAGCGCCAGCAACGCACCGGCGACGGCACCGACGAGCGGCACGAAGGGCGATGCGGTCCAGGCGAAGTCGAACGCGTACTTCGCCAGGCCCCAGCCCACCACCGCGGCGACGGCACTGGCCAGGAAACCTGCCAGCAGGCCGACGCCCGCCAGCTCGGCACGTTGCACCTGCCGCAGCAGGCTGGCGCGCGCACCGACGGCGCGCATGATGGCGAACTCGCGCGCCCGCTCCTCGCGCGTGGCGGTGACGGCGGCGAACAGCACCACCAGGCCGGCCGCGAGCGTGAAGCCGAACAGGAACTCCACCGCGCGGATCACCTTGTCCAGCACGGCCTGCACCTGGCTGATGGTGGCGCTCATGTCCACGTTGGTGATGTTCGGGTACTGCTTGACCAGCGCGTTGTCGAAGCCCTTGCGCTCCGGCGCGCGGAACGAGCCCATGTAGGTGACGGGCACGTCGGGCAGCTCGCTCACCGGGTACATGACGAAGAAGTTGGCGCGCATGGAGCTCCAGTCCACCTTGCGCAACGAGGTGATGCGCGCCTCGCTCTGCACGCCGGCGATGTCGAAGCGCAGGGTGTCGCCCAGCTTCAGGCCCAGCGTGGCCGCGATGCCGTCCTCCACGCTCACCGCGCCCGCCTCTTCCGGTTGCCAGCGGCCGGCGACGATGTCGTTGTGGGGCGGCTTGTCGGCCGCGTGCGAGAGGTTGAACTCGCGGTCCACCAGACGGCGCGCACGGTCCTCGGTGTAGCTGTCGGGCGAGACGGGCTGCCCGTTCACCGCCACCAGGCGGCCGCGGAACATGGGGTACCAGTCGAGCCGCTTCACGCCCTCGCCGCGCAGCGTGCGCACGAAGGCCTCGCTCTGCTCGGGCATCACGTTGATGACGAAGCGGTTCGGCGCGTCCGGCGGCGTGGCGGCGCGCCAGCTCGCGATGAGGTCGGTGCGCAGCAGCACCAGCAGCACCAGCGCCAGAAGGCCGACCGCGAGCGCGCTGGTCTGCACCACCGCATAGGCCGGCCGGGCGCCGATCTGGCGCGTGGCCAGCACCAGCCAGCGCGGGGCGGTGGTCTCGCTCACCACCCGGCGCAGCAGCTTCACCGCCAGCCAGCTCAGGCCGGCAAAGACCACCACCGCGCCAGCGAAGCCGCCCACCGCGATGCCGCCCAGCTTGAGATCGCTGCTGGCGGCCAGCAGCAGCGCGGCGAAGCCCGTCACGCCCACCCCCAGCACCAGCAGCGAGGCCGGGCGCAGGTTGCCCACGTCACGGCGGATCACCCGCAGCGGCGGCACCTGCGCGAGCTGCAGCACCGGCGGCAGGCCGAACGCGAGCAGCAGGGTCAGGCCCATGCCCAGCCCGAAGGCCACCGGCCACAGCCCCGGCGCCGGCAGCGCCGTCTCCATCAGGCCACTCAGCAGCGCGACGAAGACGAAGTGCACGCCGAAGCCCGCCAGCACGCCCAGCAGGCTGGCGACCACGCCGATCACCGCGAACTCCACCGTGTAGGCCAGCGCGATGGTGCGCTGGCTCTGTCCCAGCACGCGCAGCATGGCGCAGTCGTCGAGGTGGCGCGAGGCGAAGCCGCGTGCGGCCAGCGCCACCGCCACCGCGCTCAGCAGCGCGGCCAGCAGGGCCACCAGGTTCAGGAATTTCTCCGCGCGGTCCAGCGTCTGCCGCATCTCCGGCCGCCCGCCTTCGAGCGACTCCACCCGCACGCCGCGCACCTCGGGCTTGGCCGCCTCGGCGATGGCCCACTCGGAGAAGCGGGCGACATCGCGGTCGGCGCCCGCCACCGCGAAGCGGTAGGTGAGGCGGCTGGCCGGCTGCACCAGCCGCGTGGCGGCCAGCGACTCGGTGGCGATCATCACCCGCGGCGCGAAGTTGAGAAAGCCGCCGCCGCGGTCCGGCTCCACCGTCACGATGCGGGCGATGCGCAGCGTGGCATCGCCCAGCAGCAGCGGGTCACCCACCTTCAGGCCCAGCGCCTCCAGCAGCGGGGCGTCCACCCAGGCCTCGCCCGGGGCCGGCACGTCGCGCGTGGGCTGGCCGGGCTGGTCGGGCGAGGTCGTGGTCTGCAGGCGGCCGCGCAGCGGGTAGCCGGGCGGCACCGCCTTCAGCGCCACCAGGCGCGCGGCGCCGCCCTGGGCCTCGGGGGCGCGGCCCATGGAGGGGAACAGCAGCGTCGTCACGCCTTGCAGGCCCAGCGCACGGGCACGCTCGATGAACGCCGCCGGCGTGGCCTGGTCGCTCACCACCACCGCGTCACCGCCCAGCAGCTGGCGCGCGTCGCGACCCAGGCCGGACTTCAGCCGGTCGGCAAAGAAGCCCACCGCCGTGAGCGCGGCCACCGCCAGCGTGACGGCCACGATCAGCAGGCGCAGCTCGCCCGCGCGCAGGTCACGCCAGAGCGTGCGCCAGCCCAGGGTCCAGGGGGATGTCGACATGCCGCGGACCTTACCTGAAAACTCTCAGGTGGAAGTGAGCAGGGTCTGTGCCGCGGCGGCGTCAGTCGCCGCTGCGCAGGCGGGGCGGGGCCAGCTCCGGCTGCAGCAGCAGCCGGTCGTGGCCGGCATAGCAGAGGAACTGGCGGTTGACCGCGCGACCGACGGCGCACAGGCCCAGCCGCTGGGCGACCTCGTGGCCCATCTGCGTGATGCCGCTGCGCGAGACGACGATGGGCACGCCCATCTGCGCCGACTTGATGATCATCTCGCTGGTGAGCCGGCCGGTCGTGTAGAAGACCTTGTCGGCGCCGGTCTCCTGCGGCTCGCGCAGCCACATCCAGCCGGCAATGGTGTCGATGGCGTTGTGGCGGCCCACGTCCTCCACGAACAGCAGCATCTCCTCCCCGCGGAACAGCGCGCAGCCGTGCACCGACCCGGCCGACTTGTAGGTGCTCTCCTGCAGGCGGATCGCGTTCAGCACGCCGTACAGCTGGGCCTGCGTGATCGTGGCCGGCGGCAGCTGCACGGCCTCCAGCTCGTCCATCAGCCCGCCAAACACCGTGCCCTGGCCGCAGCCGGTGGTGACCACGCGGCTGGCCGTGCGGGCCTCGATGTGGTCGATGCCGCCGCGGGTGCGCACGGCGGCGGCGCCCACCTCCCAGTCGACCGTGATCGACTCCACCTCGTCCACCGCACGCACCAGCCGCTGGTTGCGCAGGTAGCCCAGTACCAGCCACTCGGGCCGCGCGCCCAGGGTCATGAGCGTGACCAGCTCGCGCTTGTCGACGTAGATCGTGAGGGGTCGCTCCGCCGGGATCTGCACGGCCTCGCGCGTGCCCTGCGGCGTGATCGCCTCGATGGCGCGGGTGAGCGGCGCTCGGGCCTCGGTGAGCTGGGGCAGGGGCATGGCGGGCGACAGGATGCGGGAGGCCGCAGGCTACCGCATCCTGCGGCCCGGGCGCAGGGCACGGCCACGTGGGCCGCGGTGCCTCAGGGCTTCTTGGCGGGGGCCTTGGCGGCGGCGGCGGTCGTGGTGGCCGCCGCGGGTGCGGCAGCGGTCGCGGGCGGCGGGTACACGAAGGGCCCCGGGTCGGCACACGCCGGCGTGGCAGGCGCCGCACCGGCCGCGGGCGCCGCGGCGGCCTTGGCATCCTTGCCGCCGGAGGCCTTCTTGTAGTGGGCGGCCACGCGGTCCTGCGCCTTGCAGAGCTGGTAGCCGTCCACCTTGCCCTGCCAGGCCGTCTTGGCCGCGGCCTCGGCCGCCTTGGCCTTGGCGGCGTCGTCCAGCACGGGGGCGGGGATCTTGGCGAACGCGGCGCCCGAAGCCACCAGGGCCAGGGCGCACAGGGTGATGCGGGTCGTCATGTAGAGGTCTCCTGCGCGGTCAGGCCGCGTTCGCCGGCGTGTCGGCCGCACCGGGCGCGGACAGCGTGGCCGGCTTGCTGCGCTGGGCGGGGATCTTGCCGGCCTTGACGTCGTCGTACCAGTACTCGTGGTGCTCCTTGGCCCAGGTCTCGTCCACGTAGCCGGTCTTCATGGCATCGAAGGCGCCGCGCATGCCCAGCGTGCCCATGTAGATGTGGCCGATGAACATGGCCATCATCAGCACCGCCGCGACAGCGTGGATCATGTGGGCCACCTGCATGGTGCCGCGGTCGTACAGCAGGCTCGGGATCAGCTTGTCCAGCACCAGGCCGGAGGCCGCCACCACCAGACCGAGCAGGAACACCCCGCCCCAGAAGAGCGCCTTCTCCCCGGCATTGAAGCGGTTGGACGGAACCTCCTTGTTGCCGAACAGGCCGCCGCCATGCAGCAGCCATTGCAGGTCACCGCGCTGGGGCAGGTTGTCGCGCACGAAGGTGACGAACACGATCACCAGCGACACCACGAACAGCGGCCCGACGAAGTTGTGCATCGTCTTCAGGGCGTAGGTCAGCCAGCCGAACAGCGTGCTGCCGATCACCGGCAGCAGGAAGAACTTGCCGAACGCCATGACGATGCCGGAGATCGCCAGCACGCAGAAGGCGATGGCGTTCGACCAGTGGGCGGCGCGCTCGAAGGGCGTGAAGCGCTCCACCTTGCGGCCGGTCTCGGCGCCGTGCAGTTCGATGGTGCCCTTGGTGAAATAGAAGATCGCGCAGGCCAGCAGGATGATGGCGAGCAAGGCCGCGCCGTAGGGGATGATCCAGTTGTTGCGCACCTGGCGCCACGCTTCACCGGCGGTGGTGAGGCGGCTGCCGGGGTACTGCACCTGCGGCTGGATCAGCACGCCCGCCTCGGGCGCCTGGCTGGCCGGCAGGCTGCTGTAGCCGGCCAGGCCCTGCTTCACGTCACGCCACATGGGCGAGTTGTTGCCGGGCTGCACGGCATTGCGCTGTGCGTTGGTCTGCTTGTCGTAGCCGGCCTCGGACGACGCGTCGCGCTTCACCTCCGGCTTGACGTCGAAGATGTTCTGGCTCTGGATGCCGCCGGGGGCGGCCTGCGCCGGGGCCGGTGGTTCGTCGTGGGGGGCGACCTTGCCCTGGGCGAAGGCCGGCCCCGCGCAGGCCACGGACAGCGCGAAGCCGAACGCGGCCAGGGTGCTACTGAACCTTGGCATAGTCGTTCTGCCCCTGGACGGTGCGCACCTTGAGCTGCTGCTCCCAGCTGTTGCGGTCGCCCGGCTTCCAGCCCGGCGCCACGTAGGGCTTGCCGGTGCCGGCGAAGGGCGGCGCATCGCCCTTGATGCCGGTGGCGGTCTGTTCCTTCTCGGCGCAGCCGGCCAGGCCAGCGGCACCGACGGCGAGCGCGATGACGAACGGGCGGATCATGACTTGGCTCCCGCGGGCTGGCCCGCCTGCTTGGAGCCGTAGGCCGTGCCCCAGCCCCACACCTCGGCGCCCTTGCCGCGCTTGAGCACGCGGTTGCGGAAGATGTCGGCCACCACGTCGCCGTCACCGGCGAGCAGCGCCTTGGTGGAGCACATCTCGGCGCAGGCCGGCAGCTTGCCTTCGGCCAGGCGGTTGCGGCCGTACTTCTCGAACTCGGCCTGCGAGCCATGGGCCTCGGGGCCGCCGGCGCAGAACGTGCACTTGTCCATCTTGCCGCGCACGCCGAAGGTGCCGGCGGAGGGAAACTGCGGCGCGCCGAAGGGGCAGGCGTAGCTGCAGTAGCCGCAACCGATGCAGGTGTCCTTGTCGTGCAGCACCACGCCCTCTTCGGTGCGGTAGAAGCAGCTGACGGGGCACACGGCCATGCACGGGGCGTCGCTGCAGTGCATGCAGGCGACCGAGACCGAGCGCTCGCCCGGCACGCCGTCGTTGAGGGTGACGACGCGCCGGCGGTTCACGCCCCAGGGCACCTCGTGCTCGTTCTTGCAGGCCGTGACGCAGCCGTTGCACTCGATGCAGCGCTCGGAGTCACAGATGAATTTCATGCGGGCCATCAGGGTCTCCTCACGCTCTCTCGATGTTGCAGACGGTCGTCTTGGTCTCTTGCATCATGGTCACGCTGTCGTAGCCGTAGGTCGTGGCGGTGTTCACCGCCTCGCCACGCACCACCGGCGCCGCGCCGCTGGGGTAGTAGGCCAGCATGTCCTGCCCCTGCCAGCGGCCGGAGAAGTGGAACGGCATCCAGACCGTGTCGGGGCCGACACGCTCGGTGACCAGCGCCTGCACGTTGAGCTGGGCGCCGGTGGGCGACTTCAGCCAGACGCGATCGCCGTTGCGGATGTTGCGCGCGGCCGCGGCCTTGGGGTTGATCTCCACGTAGGCTTCCTGCTGCAGCTCGGCCAGCCAGGGGTTGGCGCGCGTCTCCTCGCCGCCGCCCTCGTACTCGACCAGGCGGCCGGAGGTGAGGATGAGCGGGAACTTCTCGTGCACCTTGTCGGCCACGTTCTTCGCCTGCACCGTCTTGTACAGCGTGGGCAGGCGCCAGAAGGCCTTGCGGTCGTCGTGCGTGGGGTACTTGGCCACCAGGTCGGGCCGGGTGCTGTACAGCGCCTCGCGGTGCTGCGGAATCGGATCCGGGAAGTTCCAGACCACCGCGCGCGCCTTGGCGTTGCCGAACGGGTGCACGCCGTGGTTCTTCATGGCCACGCGGATCAGGCCGCCCGAAGGGTCGGTCTTCCAGTTCTTGCCTTCGGCGGCGGACTGCTCCTCGGGGGTGAGCTCGCCCCACCAGCCGAGCTTCTTGATCAGCAGGTGGTCGACCTCGGGGTAGCCGGTGGTGATGTCGCAGCCCTTGCTGTGCGAGCCGTCCTCGGCCAGCAGGTTGACGCCGGCGCGCTCCACGCCGAAGTTGGCGCGGAAGTTGCCACCGCCATCCATCACGTGCTTGCTGGTGTCGTACAGGTTGGGGGAGCCGGGGTGCTTGAGGGCCGGCGTGCCGTAGCAGGGCCAGGGCAGGCCGAAGTAGTCGCCCTCGATGTCGTAGCCGGTCTCCTTGTCCTTCACGCTGGCCTTGGCCTTGAGCGTCTTGACGTCGAAGTGGGCCATCAGGCGCATGTGGGCCTTCAGGCGCTCCGGGCTCTGGCCGGTGTAGCCGATGGTCCAGACCGACTTGTTGATCTCACGCAGGATGTCCTCGGGCACGGGCTCGTCCAGGCCCTTGACCTTCTGCATCTTGTAGTTCTTGACCAGTTCCTTGCCGAAGCCCAGCTTCTCGGCGAGCTGGTACATGATCATGTGGTCGCTGCGGCTCTCCCACAGCGGCTCGATCACCATCTCGCGCCACTGGATGGACCGGTTCGACGCGGTGCAGGAGCCGCTGGTCTCGAACTGCGTGGCCGCCGGCAGCAGGTACACGGCGCGGTTGGGGTTCAGGTCCTCGGGCTTGCCGGGCATGGCCGCCATGGCGGCGGTGGCGGAGGGATACGGGTCCACCACCACCAGCAGGTCCAGCTTGTCCATGGCCCGCTTCATCTCCAGGCCGCGGGTCTGCGAGTTGGGGGCGTGGCCCCAGAAGAACACCGCCTTGAGGTTGGGATCCTGGTCGATCAGCTCGTTCTTCTCCAGGATGCCGTCGATCCAGCGCGAGACGGTGATGCCGGGCTTGGTCATCATCGCCGGGGCGGCGAAGCGGCCCTTGATCCAGTCGTATTCCACGCCCCAGGTCTTGGCGAAGTGGCGCCAGGAACCTTCGACGATGCCGTAGTAGCCGGGCAGCGAGTCGGGGTTGGGGCCGACGTCGGTGGCGCCCTGCACGTTGTCGTGGCCGCGGAAGATGTTGGTGCCGCCGCCGGAGACGCCCACGTTGCCCAGCGCGAGCTGCAGGATGCACGAGGCGCGCACCATCGCGTTGCCGATGGTGTGCTGCGTCTGGCCCATGCACCACACGATGGTGGAGGGCCGGTTCTTCGCCATCATCTCGGCGACCTTGGCCACCTGGGCCTCGGGCACGCCACAGGCCTCCTCGACCTTGTCGGGCGTCCACTTGGCCATGACGTCCTTCTTGACGTCCTCCATGCCGTAGACGCGGTCGTTGATGTACTTCTTGTCTTCCCAGCCGTTCTTGAAGATGTGGTACAGCACGCCGAACAGGAACGGGATGTCGCTGCCGGAGCGGATGCGCACGTACTCGTCGGCCTTGGCGGCGGTGCGGGTGAAGCGCGGATCCACCACGATCATCTTCGTGCCGGTCTCCTTGGCGTGCAGCATGTGCAGCAGGCTCACCGGGTGCGCCTCGGCGGCGTTGGAGCCGATGTACAACGCGCACTTGCTGTTCTGCATGTCGTTGTACGAGTTCGTCATGGCGCCGTAGCCCCACGTGTTGGCCACGCCGGCCACGGTGGTGGAGTGGCAGATGCGCGCCTGGTGGTCGCAGTTGTTGCTGCCCCAGAAGCTGACGAACTTGCGCAGCAGGTAGGCCTGCTCGTTGTTGTGCTTGGAGGAGCCGACCCAGTAGACGGAGTCGGGGCCGCTGGCCTTGCGCAGGGCCATCAGGCGCTCGGCGATCTCGGTGTAGGCCTGGTCCCAGCTGATGCGCTGGTACTTGCCGTTGACCAGCTTCATCGGGTAGCGCAGGCGGTACTCGCCATGGCCGTGCTCGCGGATCGCCGCGCCCTTGGCGCAGTGCGCGCCCAGGTTGATGGGGGAGTCGAAGACCGGCTCCTGGCGGGTCCAGACGCCGTTCTCGACCACGGCGTCGATCGCGCAACCGACCGAGCAGTGCGTGCAGACCGTCCGCTTGACCTCGATCTTGCCGTCCCCGATGCCGGGGCCGGAGCCGGCGGCGCGCGCCTTCTTCACCAGGGTGAGCTGCGAGGCGGCGAGGCCCACGCCGACCCCCAGGCCGGAGCGGCGCAGGAAACCGCGGCGGTCCATGGTGGGCAGGGCGGTGCTCAGGCCGCGCTGCAGGCTGTGGACGAAGGGGGTGCGTGCGTGCGCCTCGGAGGCGCCCGACTTCTTGGTCAGCAACATGGATCGCTCCAGCGGATGGGCGTTAGATGAGCGTGGTCTTGTAGTACTGCTTCACGTGCTCGGACACGTGATAGCCGCCGCCGCGCTCGGGCGCGGGCGGCGTCTCAAGACGGGCGGCTTCGGCAGGCAGCGGGGCCTTCGGCAGGCTCACCACCGCGGCGGTCGCGGCACTGGCGGCCGCGGCGCCGAGCATGAAGCCCCGGCGCGAGGGCTGGACCTTGCGGTCGGACATGGTTGTCTCCTTGCAATGCGCGTGCGACTGCTATGCACGGCTGTTCATACTCTAGTCCAGCGCGCGCCCCGCGGCAATCGTTTGCATGCAATAACCGACCCGACAGGTCTCAGGGTAAACCCAGACCCTGCCGTCGACGTGTCGCAATTTGAGACGAAGTCTCAGGCCAGCAGGTCGAAGCCCTGCGCCTCCACGCTGGCGAAGGCCCGCGTGAAGCCGGCCAGCGCGGCATAGAAGCGGGCTGCCGGATGGGCCGCGAGCGCGTCACACAGAGCCGGCAGCCAGGGCTGGAGATGCGCCGCGAAGAAGTCGCGCTGGCGGGTGAGATTGCACACCGCGACATCGTCACCGGCGATCAGGTAGCGCATGACCTCGCACAGGTAGGCGACGTGGTCCTCGGTCTCGGGCATGGCCTCGTCGCGGGTGAGGCCGAGCGCCGCCAGATCGTCGCGCAGGCGAGCCAGCGGCTTCTCGTTCAGGTAGCCGGAGAGGTAGTGCGAGCCGAAGAGGTAGATCTCGGGCTTGCCGACGCCGCCGAAGAGCGCGTCGTACTCCTGCGCCACCTCGGCGTCTGTCACCGCACGCGCGCTGCCGACCAGGGTGCGCCACGGCTCCTCCAGGAAGGCGCCGGCCGCGGGCGCCTCGGTCACGGCCACGCGCAGGGCGGCCATCAGCTCCGGCGGGGGCGGGGCGTAGTACAGGCGGGCCAGCAGGCCGTAGATCTCGGCCCGGGCGGTCTCCTCGTCCAGGGCGGTGCTCGCGCGCGCGGTGTCGGTCATGCGTCGGTGATCCGGCGTTCGTCGGTGGCGGAATAGAGGTCGATCACGCGGCAGTCGGCGCACATCTTCAGCCGCTCCAGCGCCGCGCCCTGGAACATGGCGTGGCCCGCGAGCTTGCCGAGCATGGCCTCGATGGCTTTCTGGGTGCCGAAGGGCTTGCCGCAGCGGATGCAGCCATAGGGCCTGGTCTCCGCGACCACGCGCACCTCGCGGCGGGCCGGGCCGGGCACCAGCCGTGGCAGCAGCGACACGGCGTCCTCCGGGCAGGTCTTCACGCACAGGCCGCACTGCACGCAGCTCGCCTCATGGAAGCGCAGCTGCGGGGCCTGCGGGTTGTCGCGCAGCGCACCGGCCGGACAGGCGCCCACGCAGGACATGCACAGCGTGCAGCGGTCGCCATCCACCTGCACGGCGCCGAAAGGCGCGCCCGCCGGCAGCGGGATGGCCTCGGGACGGTGCGGCGCGTGGGTGATGAGGTGGTCCAGCGCCAGATCGAGCGTGGTGCGCTTCTCCGGCGCGAGCGCGAAGCGCGCGGGCTCGGCGGGCACGGCACCGGCACGCGCGCGCAGCAACTGCAGCTCCTGATCCAGCTCGGTCGGATGGCGCGCGCGCAGCAGGCTGAAGTGGCTGCCGGCATAGCCCAGGCCCTGCAGCACGGCCTGCGCCATGTCCATCTGCGCCTGCAGGCCCTCCAGGTACTGCGGCGCCTCCTCGTCGGTGATCAGCACGGCGACGTGCGCAGCACCCTGCGCCACCGCGGCCAGCCACACATCCGGGCCCAGGCTCGCCGTGTGCCAGAGCGCCAGCGGCATCACCTGGGCGGGCACGCCCTGTGCCGCGCCCACGCGGGCGGCGCGGCCAAGTTCCTCCACCAGCGTCTGGCCGCGCTGCTGGCTGTGCAGCAGCAGCATGGGCGCGCGGCCGCCGGCCTGGGTGTAGGTCGACAGCAGCGTGCGGATGCGGGTGCCGAGATCCACCGCCTTCGGATACGCATACGACAGCGCGCCCGTGGGGCACACCGTGGTGCAGGCCCCGCAGCCCACGCACAGGCTGGCGTTCACCTGGATCTGCTGGCGCTCCTTCTGGCTGCTGATGGCCTCGGCCGAGCAGATGTCCACGCAGGCGTTGCAGCCCACCAGCTCGTTGCGGCTGTGGGCGCAGAGCTTCTGCCGGTAGTTGACGAAGCGCGGTTTCTCGAACTCCCCCACCAGCTCGCGCAGTTGCAGCACCGCCTGCAGCGCGGCCGGGCCCTCGGCCTCCGCGGGCGGCAGGTGGAAGTAGCCCTGCGGCCGCGCGTGCTGCAGGAAGGCCGGCTGCGCCCGCAGGTCCAGCACCAGATCGAAGGTGTCGGTGTGGGACGCGGGCTCGCGGGAGAAGTCGATGGCGCCGGCCGCGTCGCAGGCCTTGACGCAGGCGCGATGGCCGCGGCAGGCCTCCAGGTTGATCTGGTAGTCCAGGCCGATCGCGCCCTCGGGGCAGGCCGCCACGCAGGCATTGCAGCGCGTGCAGAGGTCCAGGTCGATCGGGTTGTCGCTCTTCCATGCGAGCTGGAAGGCGCCGAGCCAGCCGGCCAGCCGCTCGATGCGGCCGGCGAGCACCGGGTGGCGGCGCTCCTGCGCGCCGCTGCCGCCGGTGGCGAACAGCGTGGCCTGCAGGCTGTCACCGATCAGCGCGGCGAACTTCTCGGCCGCTTCCAGCGCGCCGATGACCAGCAGGCGGCCGCTGCTGCGGTAGCTGACCACCGGCACGGGCTCAGGCTCCGGCAGGCGGGCGGCGGCCAGCAGGGCGGCGATCTTGGGGCCGGCGGCGCGGGCGTCGGCGCTCCAGCCACCAGTCTCGCGGATGTTCACGAAACGCACGGGCGCCACGGCGCCTTCGGTCTCGCGCGCCAGTTCAGCGAACAGCCGCTTTTCCTGTGTGCAGGCCACCACCACTTCACCGGGGCCGCGCACGGCCTGCTGGAAGGCCGGGGCCTCGCGGCGGCACAGCGTGCTGTGCAGCGTCAGGTTCTCATCGAGGGTCTTGCCCAGGACCTTCGGGTCCAGGGGCATCGTCTGGTTGCAGTCGCAGATCAGGGTCGGCATCGTCTTCGGCCGCGGGAACGCCCGCCTCACCGGGGCCCGACTCTGCCACGGATCCGGCCGTGGGGTCATTCGCACGATCCCTGCCTTCCGTTTCCGGATCCTCGTCGAACAGCTTCAGGAAGCGCGCGCCGGCGAGTTGCCGCGCCATCGCCAGCGGCAGCGGGTCGGGCTTGGAATAGTCGTCGATGTAGACATCCATGCCGTCCATCACGTTGAAGTGCGGATCGGCGAAGAGCTTCTTCATCGCGGTGTTGCGCACGTCCGGCGGCACGTCGGCGCGCACGAAGCGGCTGAAATCGCTGGCCGGGGTGAGGGCCTGCGCCTCTTCGAGCGTCGGCGGCGGAGCGGGCGGTACCGCCGCAGGCGGTGCGTCGGCGGCGGTGGTGGAGGCCGTACCGGCGGCGGGCACGGCCTTCGCCGGCAGGGCCACCCCAGGCGCGGCCGGCGGCGGCTCGGGCAGCTCGCGCCCGGTGCGGGCGGCTTCCTTGCGCCGCGCCCAGCGGCCCAGGAAGCCCTCGTCGCGCCCGCCTTCAGCCATGGCCGCCCCCGCGCGAAGGCTTGCCGGTGGACACCGAGGCCGGCTGGCCGAAACGGTCCTGCAGGGGCCGGAAGCTGTCCGGCCGCTTGCGCTTCTTGGGCTCGGGCACGTAGTGCGCCTCGGCGAAGTCACGCATCCAGGCCACCACCTCCGCCGGGGCGGGCACCTGTTCCACCGTCTCCTGCGCATCCAGCCAGCGGCCTGCATCGTGGTAGCTCAGGCTGACCATGGCCGGGCGGGCCATGGGCTCGGCAGCCACGGACGCCTCTTCCTCCATGCGCCACAGCACGAACCAGCACGGCGCGGGCGTGGTGGCATTGAGGATGTAGCCCTCGGCGTCGTCGCGGAACAGCTCGACCTCGAAGCCCGGGTGCAGCCAGCGCTGCTCGGCCGCATCGTCCACGAGCAGCCGCGGTTCCGTGCCGAAGGCGCCGTCATCCGGCAGCACCTCGGCCAGCTCCCAGCGCCAGGGCTGCCAGCGGTTGTCGATGCGCACGCGGCGCATCACCACGGCCACGGTCAGACGGGGGCGGACGGGTTCGACCATGGGGCGGAGATTAGCCGCTTTCGGCGCGACGGTCGGCGCGTGCGGGTTTGCCGCGACGCACCGACCAGTGCCTCAGGCCGCTGCCACGCGCACCGCGCAGTACTTGAACTCCGGGATCTTGCCGAACGGATCCAGCGCGGGATTGGTCAGCAGGTTCGCCGCCGCCTCCACATAGGCAAAGGGCATGAACACCGTGGCGTCGGGCGTGCCGTCATCCTGCCGCACGCGGCAGGTCACCTCGCCGCGGCGGGAGGCGATGCGCGCCTTCTGGCCGGGTGTCAGGCCCAGGCGCTGCAGCTCGCGCCCGTTCAACGACGCGGTCGCCACCGGCTCCAGCGCGGCCAGCACGTCGGTGCGGCGCGTCATGCTGCCGGTGTGCCAGTGCTCCAGCACGCGGCCGGTGATCAGCACCAGGGGATAGTCGGCATCGGGCTGCTCGTTGGCGCTCACCAGTTGGGCGGGCACCAGCTTCAAGCGGCCGTCGGCGGTGGGGAAGTGGTCGGTGAAGACGATGGGCTGGCCCGGGTCGTCCTCGCTCAGGCAGGGATAGGTGACGCTGCCCTCGCGCTGCAGGCGCGCCCAGGTGATGCCGGCGATGGCCGTGTGCATGGCCTGGCGCATCTCCTCGTACACGGCCGCCACGCCGGCATGCTCACCGAGGTAGTGCCACTGCAGGCCCATGCGACGCGCGATCTGCTGGATCAGCCAGAGGTCCGGCTTCGCCTCGCCCGGTGGCTCGATGGCCTGGCGGCCGAGCTGCACCATGCGGTCGGTGTTGGTGACGGTCCCGGTCTTCTCGGGCCAGGCGGTGGCGGGCAGCACCACATCCGCCAGCCAGGCCGTCTCGGTCAGGAAGATGTCCTGCACCACCAGATGCCGCAGCGAGGCCAGCGCCTCGCGGGCGTGGTTCAGGTCCGGGTCGCTCATGGCCGGGTTCTCGCCCACGATGTACATGCCGCGCACCTTGTGCGGGTCGTCGTCGGGCGCCAGCGCCTTGTGCAGGATCTCCACCACCGTGTAGCCCGGGCGGTCATCCAGCCGCGTGCCCCAGAACCGCTCGAACCAGGCGTGGGCCTGCGGGTTGTCCACGCGCTGGTAGTTGGGCAGCATCATCGGGATCAGGCCGGCGTCGCTCGCGCCCTGCACGTTGTTCTGTCCGCGCAGGGGATGCAGGCCGCTGCCGGGCTTGCCGATCTGGCCGGCCACGCTGCACAGCGCGATCAGGCAGCGCACGTTGTCGGTGCCGTGCACATGCTGGCTGACGCCCATGCCCCAGAGGATCATGGCGCTCTTGGCGGTGGCGAAGGCACGCGCCACCTCGCGGATGGTCTCGGCCGGGATGCCGCAGACGGCGGCCATCCGCTCCGGCGCGAAGGCCTGCACGCTCTCGCGCAGCGCGTCGAAGTGGCTGGTGCGCGCGGCCAGGAAGGCCTGGTCCGCCAGGCCCTCCTCGATGATCGTGTGGATCATCGCGTTGACGAGCGCCACGTCCGTATCGGGCCAGAAGGGCAGCACGCGCCACGCATGGCGACCCAGGTCGGTGACGCGCGGATCGGCCAGCACGATGCGGGTGCCGGCGCGCGCCGCGTTCTTCATCCAGGTGGCCGCCACCGGATGGTTGGAGGTGGGGTTGGAGCCGATCACGAGCACCAGCTCGGCGTGGGCCACGTCGCTCACCTGGTTGCTCACCGCGCCGGAGCCCACGCCCTCCAGCAGCGCCGCCACGCTGGACGCATGGCACAGGCGCGTGCAGTGATCCACGTTGTTGCTGCCGAAGCCGGTGCGCACCAGCTTCTGGAACAGGTAGGCCTCTTCGTTCGTGCCCTTGGCCGAGCCGAAGCCGGCCAGCGCCTTCGGCCCGTGCGTGTCGCGCAGCTTGCGCAGGCCACCGGCGGCGGCTTCCAGCGCTTCCTCCCAGCTGGCCTCGCGGAACACCTCGTCCCAGCGCGCCGGGTCACGCATCACGTTCACGTCCTTGGGCACGTCCGGCCGGCGAATCAGCGGCTTCGTGAGCCGATGCGGGTGGTGCACGTAGTCGAAGCCGAAGCGGCCTTTCACGCACAGCCGGCCGTGGTTGGCCGGCCCGTCACGGCCGTCCACCGCGACGATGCGGCCCCCGCGCACCTTGTAGGTGAGCAGGCAGCCGACGCCGCAGAAGGGGCAGACCGACTCGACCTCGCGGTCCACGCGCTGGTCACCGACCAGCGTGCGCGGCATCAGCGCGCCCGTGGGGCAGGCCTGCACGCACTCGCCGCAGGCCACGCAGCTGCTGTGGCCCATGGGATCATCCAGGTCGAACACGATCTTCGACTGCGCGCCGCGGAAGGCGTAGCCGATCACGTCGTTGACCTGCTCCTCGCGGCAGGCACGCACGCAGCGCGTGCACTGGATGCAGGCTTCCAGGTTGACACGCATCGCTGGGTGCGAGTCATCCGGTGCGGGCTGCTCGCGTTCCAGCCGGCGCAGGGCGCGCCGCGGCGCCACGCCAAGCCGGGCCGCCCAGTCACTCAGTTCACCGTGCTGGCCGGCGGGCGTCCACTTGCGGCCCTGCTCGGGCAGGTCGGCCAGCAGCAGCTCGACCACCATGCGCTGGCTGTGGCGCGCGCGCTCGCTGTCGGTGCGCACCTGCAGGCCGGGCGTGACGGCGCGGCAGCAGCTCGGCGCGAGCGTGCGCTCGCCCTCGACCTCCACCACGCAGGCGCGGCAGTTGCCGTCGGGCCGCAGGCCGTCGCTGTGGCACAGGTGCGGGATGGCCACGCCATGGCGCTGCGCGGCGTGCAGGATGCTCTCCCCCGCCACCGCCTGCGCCGGCCGGCCATCGAGCAGGAAGTCCACACGGGGCAGGTCAGGCGATTTCATGAGCGAAGTACTTCTGCACGCAGCGGATCGGGTTGGGCGCCGCCTGCCCCAGGCCGCAGATGGAGGCATCGGCCATCACCCGCGACAGATCCTCCAGCAGGGCCTGGTCCCACACCGGCGCTTCCATCAGCGCCGCCGCCTTGGCCGTGCCCACGCGGCAGGGCGTGCACTGGCCGCAGCTCTCGGCGGCGAAGAAGCGCATCATGGCCAGCGCGGCGTCGCGCGCGCGGTCTTGCCGGCCCAGCACGATGATGGCGGCCGAGCCGATGAAGGCACCATGCGGTTGCAGCGTGTCGAAGTCCAGCGGCACATCGGCCAGGGAGGCGGGCAGGATGCCGCCGGAGGCGCCGCCGGGCAGGTAGGCATACAGATCGTGGCCGGGCTGCATGCCGCCGCAATGGTCCTCGATGAGTTCGTTCAGGGTGATGCCGGCCGGCGCCAGCTTCACGCCCGGTTTCGCCACGCGGCCGCTGACGCTGAACGAGCGCAGGCCCTTGCGGCCGTTGCGTCCGGGGCCGGCGAACCACGCGGGGCCGCGTTCCACGATGTCACGCACCCAGAACAGCGTCTCGAAGTTGTGCTCCAGCGTGGGCCGGCCGAACAGCCCCACCTGCGCGATGTAGGGCGGGCGCTGCCGCGGCTCGCCGCGCCGGCCCTCGATGCTCTCGATCATCGCGGACTCCTCGCCGCAGATGTAGGCGCCGGCACCACGCCGCAGCTCGATGTGCGGCAGCGGGCACGGCGGCTCCGCCTGCAGGCGGGCGATCTCGCGAGTCAGCATCACGCGGCAGTCGTGATACTCGTCACGCAGGTAGATGTAGACGGCCTCGGTGCCAACCACCTGCGCCGCGATGAGCACGCCCTCCAGGAAGCGGTGCGGGTCGCGTTCCAGCCAGTGGCGGTCCTTGAAGGTGCCGGGCTCGCCTTCGTCGATGTTCACCGCCATCAGGCGCGGCGCCGGCTGCTCGCGCACGATGCGCCACTTGCGCCCGGCCGGAAAGCCCGCGCCACCCAGGCCGCGCAGGCCGGCGTCCTCCAGCGCGCGGAGCACGACCTCGGCATCCTCCTCGCCGTTGACCACCGCCGCCGCCAGCGAGTAGCCGCCCTGCGCGCGATAGGTGTCGTAGTCCACGTGGTCGCTCACGCCCAGCGCGCGGCCGATCTCGCCGGCGCCGCGCGCGGCCTGCGCCACCACCGCCTGCATCACGCGCTCTTCGCTGGCCTGTGGCACCGCCACCTGGCCCACCAGCGCGGCGGGCGCCTGGTCGCAGCGGCCGATGCAAGGGGCGGGCAGCACGCGCACGCCCTCGCCCAGCAGGGCAGGCAGGCGCTCGCGCACGTGGGCGGCGCCTGCCAGCTCGCAGCCCAGGCCGTCGCACACGCGCACCGTCAGGCCGGCGGGCGTCTCGCCCTCGCGCAGCAGGTCGAAGTGGTGATAGAAGCTCGCCACCTCCTGCACCTGCGCCAGCGGCAGGTTCATCTCGCGCGCCAGTGCCACCAGGTGCGCCGGGTGCAGGCCGCCCCACTGGTCCTGCAGGCGGTGCAGGTGCTCGATCAGCAGGTCCGGCCGGTGCCCCTCGGGCGGGCGTGGCCCGATGCAGGCGCGCACCTCCTCCAGCGCGGTCGCCTCGGGCTGACGGCCTTTCAGCCGGGCGCCACGGCGGATGCGCTCGCGCAGGTCATCCGGGCTACCGAGCACGGCAGTCACGGGTCTCGGGGAATCGGGTCGGTCTGGGTTCATCGGTCAGGCGCCACTTTAGCGCCTGCAGGGTCCGCCCGGCCACCGCGGGCGGCGCGGGGGTCGGATCAGCCCCGCGGGCCGTCGACCAGCTTCTCCAGCAACTCCAGCAGCATGGCCTGCTCGGCGCGGCTCAGCCGCTGCAGCCAGGCGCGGTCGGCCTGGCGGATGGCGGCCTGGGCCTCACGCACCATGCCCAGCCCCGCGGGCGTGAGCGTCAGGTGCTGCTGCCGCGCATCGCGCGCGGCGCGCTCGCGCTCCAGCAGGGCGCGCTGCTCCAGCCGCCGCAGGATGCCGGTCATGTTGGGCGGCGCCACGCCAAGCGCCTGCGACAGCTGGCCTTGTGTCACCTCTTCGTTGCCGGCGATGAGCAGCAGCACCGAGAACTCCACCGGCCGCAGGTTGCAGCTCTCGCGCACGGCGGACTCGAAGGCCTTGAAGGCGACGTAGCGCGAGCGGGCCAGCAGGTAGCCGGGGAAGCGGCGCAGCTCGCGCTGGTCCAGCGCACGGGCGGGGGTTCGCGGGGTGTCGGCAGCAGGCTTGACCATGGCGACGCTTATACGGGATCACGCCGGGCCGGGCAAGCCGACATCTCGCCAGAAGCTGATGGGCCATCACCAAAAGGGCACCACGAACCAGGGGCGCGTCATCAGGGAAACCACCGATCTCGCCGGCTTGAATTGTTTATCGTTGATAACAATACTGGACCCATCGAGGCCGGACCACCGGCCCCCATGAGGAGACAAGTCCCATGAGCTGGAAGTTCGACAGCCTGGGTTGGGCCGTTCGTTGGGGAAGCCGCGCGTCGCGCGGTGACGCGCCACCGTCTGCCCAGCCCGCCCGCACCGCCACCGCCGAAGAACTCGCGCGGATCCGCCTGGCCATGCTGGAGGCCCTGGGCCCCGGCCGCACCGCCAGCCGCCTGCACCTGCGGGTGGCGACGGCCTGTGACGCCTGGGTGCTCTGGGACCTGCGCAACGAGCTGCTGGCCACGCTGGCCGCGCGTGACGGCGAAGCCGCCGCCACCCGCACCGTGACCGCGCTCACCCCCCTGTTCCAGGGCCTGCTGCCCGCCGGCCTGGCGCGCAGCCTGGCAAGCCCTGGCCCCACCCGCCACTGAGTCCCACCGCCCCGCGCCCATCGGGGCCCCAACCGGAGTCCACCCCATGTTCCAACGCATCCTCCCCGCCGCCCTGGCCCTGCTGCTGGCGGCCGCCGCCCACGCCGGCGACAAGGGCGTCACGCCCACCGAGATCCGCCTTGGCGCCTCCCAGGTGCTGAGCGGCCCGCTCGGACCGCAGACACGCGAATACGGCGTCGGCGCGCAGCTCTACTTCGACTCGGTCAATGCGGCCGGCGGCGTGCACGGCCGCAAGATCAGCTACACCACCCTGGACGATGGCTTCGACGTCAAGCGCGCGGTCGAGAACACCCGCAAGCTGATCCAGGAGCAGGAGGTGTTCATGATCTTCAACAACACTGGCACGGCGCAGACGGGGGCCATCCTGCCGCTGGCGCAGGAGACGCGCACCGTCATCTTCGGACCCGTCACGGGCGCCTCCAGCTTCCGCGAGAACGTGAATCCGTTCCTGTTCCACGTGCGCGCCGGCTATGCCAACGAGGCCCGCGCCATCGTGGGCCAGCTCAAGCGAACGGGCATCACGCGCGTCGCCGTCTTCTACCAGGACGACCCCTTCGGCAAGGCGCTGCTGACCGAGCTGAAGGCCGCCTCCGCCGCCGAGGCCCTGCCCTTCCTGGCGGAGGTCAAGGTCGATCCCAAGCAGCCGGACTTCAAGGCCGCGGCGCAGCAGACGGTGGCCGTGCAGCCGCAGGCGGTGATCCTCGGCACCGCGGGCACCACGTTCCCGAACTTCGTGCGCGCCGTGCTGCAGACCGGCGGCAAGCCCAGCTTCTACGGCTTCTCCGTCGCCAGCCTGGACGTGATCAACAAGGAGTTGAAGGAGCAGGCCCGCGGCATCGTGCTGGCGCAGATCATGCCGTCCCTGCGCAACAGCTCGGTGCCGGTGGTGGCCGAGTACCTGAAGCTGCTGCGCGAGAAGGCACCGGAGGCCGTGCCCTCGGCCTCGCAGTTCGAGGGCTTCGTGCACGCCCGCCTGCTGGTGGAGGGCCTGCGCCGCGCCGGCAAGAACCTCAGCACTGACAGCTTCATCAAGGCCATGGAGTCGGCCGGCGAAATCAGCTTCGGGAAGTTCGTGGCCAAGTACTCGCCACAATCCCACAACGGCTCCAGCTACGTGGAGCTCGCCATCGTGGACAACAGCGGCAACCTGCGGTACTGAGCGCGGCTCAGGTGTTCTTCGACACCGTGATGGTCGGGAACTTGGCGGAGAAGTCCTTCGCGCGCGCGGCGACCTTGATGGCCACCTGCCGCGCGACCGACTTGTAGATGCCGGCCGCCTCGCCATCCGGATCCGCCACCACCGTGGGCTGGCCGCTGTCGGCCTGCTGGCGGATGCGGATGTCCAGCGGCAGCGCGCCCAGGTAGTCGATGCCGCGTTCCTGCGCGTAGCGACGGCCGCCGCCTTCGCCGAAGATGTGCTCGGCATGGCCGCAGTTCGAGCACACGTGCACCGCCATGTTCTCCACCAGGCCGAGGATGGGCACGCCCACCTTCTCGAACATGGTCACGGCCTTGCGAGCGTCGATGAGCGCGATGTCCTGCGGCGTGGTCACGATCACCGCACCGGTCATGGGCACGCGCTGCGACAGCGTGAGCTGGATGTCGCCGGTGCCGGGCGGCATGTCCACCAGCAGGTAGTCCAGCTCCTGCCAGTTGGTCTGGCGCAGCAGCTGCTCCAGCGCCTGGGTGGCCATGGGGCCGCGCCAGATCATGGCGTCGTCGGGGTCGACCAGGAAGCCGATGGACATGACCTGCAGGCCGTGGTTCTCCAGCGGCTCCATGGTCTTGCCGTCCTCGCTCTCGGGGCGGCGGGCGATGCCCAGCATGGTGGGCTGGCTGGGGCCGTAGATGTCGGCGTCCAGCACGCCCACCCGCGCGCCCTCGGCCGCAAGGGCCAGCGCCAGGTTGGCGGTGGTGGTGCTCTTGCCCACGCCGCCCTTGCCTGATGCCACGGCGATGATGTTCTTCACGTTGGGCATCAGCGCCACGCCGCGCTGCACCGCGTGCGGGATGACGCGGGTGACGATATTCACCGAAACGTTGTCCACGCCCGGCACGCCGCGCGCGGCCGCCACCAGCGCGCGCCGCAGCTCGGGCACCTGGCTGCGGGCGGGATAGCCCAGCTCGATCTCGAACGACACCTCGCCGCCGTCGACCTGAAGCTGCTTCACGGCCTTGGTGCTGACGAAGTCCTTGCCCGTGTTCGGGTCCTTCACCGCGGCGAGGGCGGCGAGCACTTGTTCCTGGGTTGCCATGGGCGGCAGTGTAGCGAGCGCCACTAAAATCGCCGGTCCTCCCCGGAAAGCCCCCATGTCCGCCCCGCGCAAGCTCTTCGTCACCACCGCCCTGCCCTATGCCAACGGGCGCTTCCACATCGGCCACATCATGGAGTACATCCAGGCCGACATCTGGGTGCGGCACCAGCGCATGCAGGGCAGCCAGGTGCATTTCGTCTGCGCCGACGACGCGCATGGCGCGCCCATCATGATCGCGGCCGAGAAGGCCGGCCAGACGCCGCAGCAGTTCGTGGCCGGCATCGCCGCCGGCCGCAAGGAATACCTCGACGGCTTCCACATCGCCTTCGACAACTGGCACAGCACCGACGGCCCGGAAAACCACGCGCTGGCGCAGCAGATCTACCGCGACCTCAAGGCCAACGGCCTGATCGCCAGCAAGACCATCGAGCAGTTCTTCGACCCCGAGAAGAACATGTTCCTGCCGGACCGCTTCATCAAGGGCGAGTGCCCGAACTGCCATGCGAAGGACCAGTACGGCGACAACTGCGAGGTCTGCAGCAAGGTCTACAGCCCCACCGACCTGATCAACCCCTACTCGGCGCTCTCGGGCGCCACGCCGGTGCTGCGCACCTCGGAGCACTTCTTCTTCAAGCTGTCGGATCCGCGCTGCCTCGCCTTCCTGCGCGAATGGACGACCAGCGGCGCGGTGCAGCCGGAGGTGCTGAACAAGATCAGCGAGTGGCTCACGCCCGACGAGGCCGGCCAGACCGCGCTGGGCGACTGGGATATCAGCCGCGACGCGCCGTACTTCGGCATCGAGATCCCCGACGCGCCGGGCAAGTACTTCTACGTCTGGCTCGACGCGCCGGTGGGCTACCTGGCCTCGCTCAAGAACTACTTCGACAAGGGCGGCGCGGCCGCCGCTGGCGAGCCGCGCTCGTACGAGACGTTCATCGCCGATCCGCAGGTGGAGCAGGTCCACTTCATCGGCAAGGACATCATCACCTTCCACACGCTGTTCTGGCCGGCCATGCTGTACTTCAGCGGCCGCAAGGTGCCCAACCACGTGTTCGTGCACGGCTTCCTGACCGTGAACAACGGCGAGAAGATGAGCAAGAGCCGCGGCACCGGCCTGGACCCGCTGAAGTACCTGGCGCTGGGCATGAACCCCGAGTGGCTGCGCTACTACCTGGCCGCCAAGCTGAATGGCCGCAACGAGGATGTCGACTTCAATGCCGACGACTTCCAGGCGCGCGTGAACAGTGACCTGATCGGCAAGTACGTCAACATCGCCAGCCGGGCCGTGAAGTTCGTGCCAGGCGGCCGGCTGGTGGCCGCCCCGCCGGTGGAAGGTCTGGATGCCGCGGCCCTGGTGCAGGCCGTGCGCACGCTGTACGAAGACCGCGACTACGCCAAGGCGCTGCGCGAGATCATGGCCGCCGCCGACCGGGTGAACACCGCCTTCGACGCCGCTGCGCCGTGGAAGCTGGCCAAGGCCGGCCAGGGCGAGCAGGCCGCCGCCGTGGGCAGCCAGTGCCTGGAAGCCTTCAAGGTGCTCACCGCGTGCCTGAAGCCGGTGCTGCCCGCCCTGGCGGCGCAGGCCGAGCGCTTCCTGGCCTGCGCCCCGCTCGATTGGGACAACGCCGCCACGCCCCTGGGCGCCGGCCATGCGGTGGGCGCGTACGAGCACCTGATGCAGCGCGTGGACCCGAAGCAGCTGGAGGCGCTGTTCGAGCCACCGGCGGCGGCGGGCGGGCAGCCCTCACCCCAGCCCTCTCCCGCAAGCGGGCGAGGGGGTGAACCGGGCGGCGAAGGCATCGCCGCCAGCATCACCATCGACGACTTCACGAAGATCGACCTGCGCATTGCGAAAATCGTGAACTGCGAGGCGGTCGAAGGCTCCACCAAGCTGCTGCGTCTGACGCTGGATGTGGGCGAGGGCCGGCACCGCAACGTGTTCAGCGGCATCGCCTCCGCCTACCAGCCGGCGGATCTGATCGGCCAGCTCACCGTGATGGTCGCCAACCTGGCGCCGCGCAAGATGAAGTTCGGCGTGAGCGAGGGCATGGTGCTCGCCGCCAGCCACGGCGATGAGAAGGCACAGCCTGGCATCTTCGTGCTGACGCCCTGGCCCGGCGCGCAGCCGGGCATGCGGGTGCGCTGATGCGCCTCGTCCGCGCGCTCGCCATCGGCGCCGTCCTGGCCGCGCTGGGCGGGTGCACGGTGCTCACCATCGCGGGTGCGGCCGCATCGGTCGCGGTCACGGGGGCTTCGCTTGCGGTTGATGCCGCGGTGGGCGCGGCACGGCTCACCGGCAACGCGGTCGGCGCCGCCGCCGATGCCGCCACGAAGGACGACGAAGAGTCCACCGACCGGTAGGCGGACGGCCTCGCCTCAACCGGCGGCGTCCGCCCCGGGCGGCAGCGAGGCCGGCGCGTCCGACACGGGCGGCGCCTTCGGCGGCCGCAGCTCCTGGATCGCCCGCTGCGGCGCCTGTGCGATCGCCTCCAGCCGGTACTCCAACTGCGCCAGCAGCGCCTCGGCGTCGGCCCAGGCGTCCGGGGCCAGCGTGAAGGCCACATGGAACTTCAAGGCATGGCCCGCCAGCCGAGGTTCGGGCCGCAGGCCGAGGGCCAGCACGTGCGCCGCCCCGGCCCGCAGGGGCCCTTCGCCGCCAGCATGTTCGAGCACCGCCACGAAGTCCCCTTCCGCCAGGCGGCCCACCGTGTCGCCCTCGCCCGCGATGCGCCGCACGCAACTGGCCGCATGCAGCATCGCGGCGCTGGCCACCTGCTGACCCGACTCCTGCGCGATGGCGCCCAGGTTGGACACGCGGAGCCGCAGCACCGCCACCTGGCCAGGGCTCGCCCGCGCGCGCTGCATCGCCTGGCCCACCTGGCGGCGGGTGAAGAAGTCGTTCACCAGCCCCGTGAGCGGATCGCGGTCTTCCAGGGCGGCCTGCCGCACCAGCAGGTCACGGCGGTCGCGGCTGCGCCGGTACAGCGCGATCAGCAGCAACGGGATCTCGATCGCCGCGCCGATCTGCGAGCCGTACTGGGTGGCCGGACTCATGGGCAGCACCCCCACGTTGCGCAGCGCCTGCAGCAGCGCGCCGGCCAGCAGGGCCGACAGGCCGGCGGTGATCCACCACCCCGCGGGCGACCGCCGCACCGCGTACCAGACCAGCAGCGGCAGACACAGGGGGAACGTGAGGATGAAGTAGGCATTGGCCGCCGTGAAGGTCGGCTCACGCCCCACCAGCACGAACATCGCGGCCAGCAGCAGGCCGGTGGCCGCGTGCAGGCCCAGCAGCCAGCCGACCCAGCGCCAGGGCAGCGGCCGCACCACGAGCCAGACGAACAGGACCAGCAGCGAGGTGCCCAGCATCGGGAACACCACGGCCGCGAGGTCCGACCACTGCGGGTGGTCCGACCAGTAGTAGTAGCCCGCCACGCCGGTGAGCGAGGCCTGTGCGGCCGCGAGCATCAGCACATAGGCCGCATAGACCGCGTGGGTCACGTCACGCAGCGCGATGGCATTGACGGCGCTCAGCACCAGCACGAGCGCGACCAGCCCCTGGTAGGCGCCGAGCAGCAGCAGCACCCACTTGCGCTCGGCCTCGAACTGCGCCGCCGTCTCCAGCCGCCACGGGAAGCTGGTCGGATGCGTGTTGCGCACCTTCAGCAGCACGCGGCCGCCGTTCGCGCCCAGCGGCAGCACGGGGTAGAGGTAGGGCAGCGTCCAGCGGCGCACGCCGATCGCGTCACCCGCCCGCGCGACGGGTTGCCCCAGGGCCTGCGGCAGGTACAGCTCCGCCAGGTCCAGGCCGGCATAGGGCAGCACCAGGTGGCGCCCGGCCGGATCGCCCGGCCCGGTGTCGAGCAGGAACCACTGCTCCTGCCGCGGCCCGGCGGGCTGGAACTGGTCGATGCCGTGGGGCTCGCCCTCGCCGCGGGCCAGGCGCGCCCAGGCCGCCTCCGGCGTCAGCTCACCGCGGCCGGCGCTGATCACCGTGCCGGTCATGGCCTGTGCCGCCAGTGTCACCAGCAGGCAGGCGCACAGCAGCAGCCTGCGGGCCCACCAGGCCGCAGCGCCGAGCAGCCCCAGGGCCTGACGCCCACCCGAACGCGCGGCGCCCCTTTCAGGGTTGGTGCGTGGGTCTGCGACCGGATGGACCACGGATGGATTCTGCAGGAAATGCGTGCCAGCGAATGCATGTCGGCGCAAGGCGGCACCTAGAATGGTCCCGCCCCACGGCCGAGTGCTGCATCTGCATGCTCCCCTACATCCGCAACTGGACCGACGTCGAACGCACCAACCAGGCCAACGTGCGACTGGGCACCTTCCTCGCCTTCGTGGCGGGCGCGGCCAACGCCGGCGGCTTTCTCGCCGTGGGCCAGTACACCTCGCACATGACCGGGCAGGTGTCGTCCTTCGCCGACCACCTGGTGCTGGGCAACGTGTCGCTCGCGGTGGCGGCAGCCGGCGCCGTGCTGGCGTTCATCGGCGGCGCCATGACCACCGCCCTCCTGGTGAACTGGGGCTTGCGGCAGCGCCTGCACAGCGCCTACAGCCTGCCGCTGTTCCTGGAGGCGGTGGCGCTGCTGGTGTTCGGCGTCTTCGGGGCCTCGATCCAGCTCTTCGCCCCGCTGTTCGTGCCCCTGACGGTGCTGCAGCTGTGCTTCATCATGGGCCTGCAGAACGCCGTGATCACCAAGATCTCGCGCGCCGAGATCCGCACCACGCACGTGACCGGGCTGGTCACCGACATCGGCATCGAGCTGGGCAAGCTTCTGTACCTGAACCGCGACATCGACCAGGCCCCGGTGCTGGCCAACCGGCAGCGGCTGCGCATCCACAGTCGCCTGGTGGCGGCCTTCCTCGTGGGCGGGCTGGCCGGCGCGCTGGGCTTCAAGCACCTGGGCTACGTGTCCACCGTGCCGCTGGCACTCGGACTGTGGGTGCTGGGCCTGCGGCCTTTCCTGCGCGACGTGCGCGAGCGCCTGGGCGCCGCCGGCTGGCGCGGCACCTCGTAGCCACGGGTGCACAATAGGTCGCGATGCCTGCGCCGGTGTCCCTTCCTTCCTTTCGGCCCCGCCTGATCGATGACCTGCGGGGTTACGACCGCGAGCGCTTCGGGCGTGACGTGGGGGCGGGCATCACGGTGGGCATCGTCGCCCTGCCCCTGGCCATGGCGTTTGCCATCGCCTCGGGCCTCAAGCCCGAGGCCGGGCTGTGGACGGCCATCATCGCCGGCGCGCTGATCGCCCTGCTGGGCGGCTCCAGCGTGCAGATCGGCGGGCCGGCCGGGGCCTTCATCGTCATCGTGTACGGCATCGTGGAGCGGTATGGCCTGGCGAACCTGCTCATCTCCACGGCCTGTGCCGGGGTGCTGCTCTTCACCATGGGCCTGCTCAAGCTCGGCCGGCTGGTGCGATACGTTCCGGTGAGCATCGTGATCGGCTTCACCAACGGCATCGCGGTGCTGATCGCGGTGAGCCAGATCAAGGACTGGCTGGGCCTGGCCATCCCCAAGATGCCGGCGGACTTCTTCACCCAGATCAAGGTGATCGTGCAGCACCTCGGCAGCTTCAACCCCGCCGCCTTCACGCTCGGCGTGCTGTGCGTCGTGGGGCTGTTCATCTGGCCGCGCCTGTGGGGCGAGAAGTCGCCGATCCAGGCCGCCATCGACCTGCCTGGCCTGCAGGGCACCGCGCGGCTGAACAAGCGCGTGCCGGCGCCCATCGTGGCGCTGGTCACGCTGTCGCTCGCCGCCTGGTGGCTGAAGCTGCCGGTGGAGACCATCGGCAGCCGCTTCGGCAGCATCCCGCAGGGCGTGCCCGCCTTCCAGCTGCCCGAGTTCTCGTGGGAGACGGTCAAGCAGCTCGTGACGCCCACGCTCACCATCGCCCTGCTGGGCGCGATCGAGTCGCTGCTGTGCGCGCGCGTCGCCGACCAGGTCTCGAACCTGCCCCGCCACGACCCCAACCAGGAGCTGATGGCCCAGGGCGTGGCCAACTTCGTGGTGCCGTTCTTCGGCGGCATGCCGGCCACCGGCACCATCGCCCGCACCGTGACCAACGTGCGGGCCGGCGCCAGCTCGCCCGTGGCCGGCATCACCCATGCCGTGACGCTGGCGCTGGTGGTCCTGCTGGCGGCCCCGCTGGCCCTGCACGTGCCGCTGGCGGTGCTGGCCGGCATCCTGCTGTTCGTGGCCTGGAACATGGGCGAATGGCGCGAGTTCACGCACCTGCGGCTCTACAGCACGCACTACCGGCTGCTGATGGTCGGCACTTTCGTGCTGACGGTGGTGTTCGACCTCACCGTGGCGGTGGAGGTGGGCCTGGTCGCCGCCTGCCTGCTGTTCATCCAGAAGATGAGCTCGCTGTTCCGGGTGGAGCTGGTGAAACAGGAGGGCGCGATGCTGCTGTTCCGGCTGTACGGCTCGCTGTTCTTCGGCGCCGTCTCGCGCATCGACCAGGTGGTGCAGGCGGTGGAGAACGGCCCGCCGCGGCCGGTGGTGGTGCTCGACGCGCTGCAGCTCGTGCACCTGGATACCTCGGGCCTGGACTCGCTGCGCCAGCTGCACAAGGTGGTGCTGCTGCGCGAGGGCACGCTGCACATCGAGAACCTGCAGGCGCAGCCGAGCGAGGTGATCGAGCGCGCGGGTTTCGGCGAGGAACTGCGCCGCAACCTGCAGTCGCCCGAGGTGGCGGTGTGAACGAATAAAATCCGCCTCACCATGTCCAAGCTGCTTCGCATCTTCCGCCGCCCCGACTACCAGTCCGAGGTCACCCAGTTCATCGAGCAGCTGAAGTCGACGCAGCCTGAGCTGGAAGCCCAGCAGCGCGCCGGCCGTGCCTTGCTGTGGGACCGCCAGCTCGATCGCGAGGCCCTGGAGGCCTGGAAGCAGGCCCGCGTGCCGCAGAAGCCCTACGTGTACGGCGACGATCCGCGCCGCGCCCGCTGAAGCCGCGCCCGCCGCCGAGCATCGCCTTGGATCCCGCCGATTCCGTGCTGCCGCCCCCGGACGCGCCGGCGGTGCCCGGCATGCCCGACGTGGTGGACCAGGTCGCGCTGGCGCGCCTGTACGGCGAACCGCTGTTCGCCATGCCGCAGGACCTGTACATCCCGCCCGACGCGCTGGAGGTGTTCCTGGAGGCCTTCGAGGGCCCGCTGGACCTGCTGCTGTACCTGATCCGCAAGCAGAACTTCAACATCCTCGACATCCCGATGGCGGCGGTCACGCGCCAGTACCTCGCCTACGTCGACGAGATCCGGTCGCGCAACCTGGAGCTGGCGGCCGAATACCTGCTCATGGCCGCGATGCTGATCGAGATCAAGTCGCGCATGCTGCTGCCGCCGCGCAAGACGGCCGAAGGCGAGGAGGCGGAGGACCCGCGGGCCGAGCTGGTGCGCCGCCTGCTGGAATACGAGCAGATGAAGCTCGCCGCGGCGCGCCTGAACGAGCTGCCGCAGGTCGGCCGCGACGTGCTGCGCGCGCAGGTCTACATCGAACAGGCGCTGGCGCCGCGCTTTCCCGACGTGCACGTGGCCGACCTGCAGGAGGCCTGGCGCGACATCCTGCGCCGCGCGAAGCTCGTGCAGCACCACCGCATCACCCGCGAGGAGCTCTCGGTGCGCGAGCACATGAGCCTGGTACTGCGCCAGCTGCAGGGACGGCGCTTCGTGGAGTTCGAGCACCTGTTCGACGCCTCGCGCGGCGCGCCGGTGCTCATCGTCACCTTCATCGCCACGCTGGAGCTGGCGAAGGAGAACCTGATCGAGATCACGCAGGCCGAGGCCTACGCCCCCATCTACGTGCGCCTCGCCTACCAGCCCGCCTGAGACGCGCCCCCTTCTCCCGGATCCTGCCTTGAGCCCCTCCACGCCCCGTGACTTCGACGTGCTGATCGTCGGCAGCGGCCTCGCCGGCCTGTCCGCGGCGCTGCACCTCGCCCCCACCCACCGCGTGGCGGTGCTGACCAAGCGCGTCATGAGCGACGGCTCCAGCGGCTGGGCGCAGGGCGGCATCGCCGCGGTGATGGACCGAACGGACAGCTTCGACGCCCACGTGGACGACACCCTGGTCGCCGGCGCGGGGCTGTCCGACCCGGCCGCTACCCGCTTCGTGGTGGAGCACGCGCCCGAGAGCGTGACCTGGCTGCGCTCGCTGGGCGTGCCCTTCTCGGAGGAGGACGGCCAGCTGCATCTCACGCGCGAGGGCGGGCACAGCGCGCGACGCATCGTGCACGTGACCGACGCCACCGGCGCCGCGGTGCAGCGCACCCTGATCGAGCGCGTTCGTGCCACACCCAACATCACGGTGCTGGAGCACCATGTTCTGGTCGACCTGATCGCCTCGGCCAAGCTGGGCCTGCCCGGCCCCAACCGCTGCCTGGGCCTGTACGCGCTGGACGAGGCCACCGACCAGGTGGTCACCTTCCGCGCACCGCACACCGTGCTGGCCACCGGCGGCGCCGGCAAGGTGTACCTGTACACCACCAACCCCGACACCGCCACCGGTGACGGCATCGCGGCCGCGTGGCGCGCCGGCTGCCGGGTGACGAACATGGAGTTCATCCAGTTCCACCCGACCTGCCTGTACCACCCGCACGTCAAGAACTTCCTCATCACCGAGGCCGTGCGCGGCGAAGGCGGGCGGCTGCTGCTGCCGCCATCGGCCGGTGGCACCCGCTTCATGCCCCAGCATGACCCGCGCCTGGAACTGGCGCCGCGCGACGTGGTGGCCCGCGCGATCGACTTCGAGATGAAGAAGCACGGCCTCGACTGCGTGCTGCTGGACATCTCGCACCAGCCGCCGGCCTTCGTGCGCGAGCACTTTCCCAACATCCACGCGCGCTGCCTGGAGCTGGGCATCGACATCACGAAGGAGCCGATCCCCGTGGTGCCGGCGGCCCACTACACCTGCGGCGGCATCCACACCGACCTGCAGGGCCGCACCGACCTGGCCGGCCTGCACGCCATCGGCGAGACCGCCTACACCGGCCTGCACGGCGCCAACCGGCTCGCCAGCAACTCGCTGGTGGAATGCATGGTGTTCGCGCGCTCGGCCAGCCTGGACATCCTGGCCACCGCGCAGCCCGTGCCGCCGGCGGTACCGCCCTGGGACGACAGCCGCGTGACCGATGCGGACGAATCGGTCGTGATCTCGCACAACTGGGACGAGCTGCGCCGCTTCATGTGGGACTACGTGGGCATCGTGCGCACCAACAAGCGGCTGGAGCGCGCCTCGCACCGCATCCGCCTGCTGCAGCAGGAGATCCAGGAGTTCTACAGCGCCTTCCACGTCACGCGCGATCTGCTGGAGCTGCGCAACCTGGTGACGGTGGCCGAGCTGATCGTGCGCTCGGCCCAGGCGCGGCACGAAAGCCGCGGCCTGCACTTCAGCCGCGACTACCCGGCCATGGCGCCCGAGGCACTGCCCACCGTGCTGACACCGCCGCCGCCCATCCCCCGTCCAGGGGTTGCAACGGCGTAAGGAATTTGTCTACAGTGCCGCCATGAGCATCCCTGGCTACCGCCCCTCCCCGGAAGTCGCCGCCGCGCTGGCGCGCGGCAACAAGATCGAGGCCATCAAGCTGGTGCGGCACGACACGGGCCTGGGCCTGGCCGAAGCCAAGGATCTGGTGGAGGCACTGGCGCGCCAGCCGGCGGTGACGGCCGCGCGCGAGAAGGTCACGGCCGCATGGTCCGAGACGGTGCAGGCCGGCTCCAGCGGCACGGCCCCCGCGCCGCTGTCCCCGGGTGAGCAGCCCCGCGTCCAGCGCACGGCGCTGTGGGTTGTGGTCGCGGTGGTGGTGGCGGCCGTGCTGGGCTTCCTGGCCGGCCGCGCCTGAGACGCCCGCCCGTGCGCCAGCAGCCGCTGCACATCGGCATCGTCGGGTGCTCCGCCGAGGGCGCGGCGCTGTGCTTTCGCACCCTCTGCGCCGAAGGCCCGGGCCTGATGGGCACGCACGCGCACCCACCGGTCTCCCTGCACACCCCCAGCCTGGCCGACTACGTGCAGGCCCTGGAGCGGGACGACCTGGCAAGTGTCGCGGCCCTGATGCTCGAGTCGGCCGACCGCCTGCAGGCCGCCGGCGCAGACTTCCTGATCTGCCCGGACAACACGATCCACCAGGCGTTCGACCTCGTGGAGGCCCACTCGCCCCTGCCCTGGCTGCACATCGCCCAGGTGGTGGCGGTAGAGGCGCGCCGGCGCGGCCTGCGGCGGCTGGGCGTGCTGGGCACCACCTGGCTGATGGCCAGCACGGTCTATCCCCGCGCCCTGCAGGCCCTGGGCATCGGCTGCATGCTGCCAGCGGCCAGCCAGCGCGGCGAGATCGGCCGCATCATCATGGACGAACTGGTGCCCGCGCGGCCGCGCCCGCAGAGCACCGCCTTCCTGCAGCGCGTGATCGGCGACCTGCAGGCCAGCGGCTGTGACGGCGTGGTGCTGGGCTGCACCGAACTGCCGCTGGTGCTGGACGACGGCAACTCGCCGCTGCCCACGCTCGATTCGACGCGGCTGCTGGCACGAGCGGCGCTGCGGCGGGCCCTGGGGTTGGAAGCGTCGCGCTGAGGCGGCGCGCCTCAGGCCGCGCCGATGTGGGGCACCAGCGCGCCCGCCGGCTGGCCGCTCTTCAGCGCCGCGGTGAAGGCCAGCATGCGGTCGATGGGCACGCGGGCCCGTTGGCCCAGGGCCGCATCGACATGGATCTCGTTGGCCCCCGTCTCCAGCACGCGCGCCACGTCCGCCAGGCCGTTCATGGCCATCCAGGGGCAATGTGCGCAGCTCTTGCAGGTGGCGCTGTTGCCCGCCGTCGGCGCCTCGATGAACACCTTGCCCGGGTTCTGCGTGCGCAGCTTGTGCATCATGCCGTTGTCGGTGGCGACGATGAACTCGCGCGCGTCCATCTCGCGCGCAGCCTTCAGGATGCCCGAGGTGGAGCCCACCGCATCGGCCAGCGCCACCACGTCGGCCGGCGACTCGGGGTGCACCAGCACCTTGGCGCCCGGGTGCTGCTTCATCAGGTCCGCCAGCTCGAAGGCCTTGAACTCGTCGTGCACGATGCACGAGCCGTTCCAGAACACCATGTCGGCGCCGGTCTGGCGCTGGATGTAGCCGCCCAGGTGGCGGTCCGGCGCCCACAGGATCTTGTGGCCCTTGTCCTTGAGCGCGCGCACGATGTCCAGCGCGCAGGACGATGTGACCAGCCAGTCCGACCGGGCCTTCACCGCCGCACTGGTGTTGGCATAGACGACGACCGTGCGGTCCGGGTGCTGCCGGCAGAAGGCGTCGAACTCGTCAGCGGGGCAGCCGAGATCGAGCGAGCAGTTGGCGTCCAGGTCGGGCATGAGCACGCGCTTCTCGGGCGAGAGGATCTTCGCCGTCTCGCCCATGAACTTCACGCCCGAAACCACCAGCGTGCGCGCCGGGTGGTCGCGGCCGAAGCGCGCCATCTCCAGCGAGTCGCTGACGATGCCACCCGTCTCCTCGGCCAGGTCCTGCAGGTCGGGGTGCACGTAGTAGTGCGAGACCATCACCGCGTCCTGCGCCTTCAGCAGACGGCGGATCTTCTCCTTCAGCGCAGCCCGCTCGGCGGGCGAGGGCTCCGGCGGCACGCGGGCCCAGGCATGCTTCGTATCGCAGACGCTGCCGCCCACGGGGTGTTCGTATTCGACTTCCTTCAGCGGGATCACGGCGGCCATCATTCCTCCTTGAAGCGCATCGAGTAGTCGGTCGCCTTCACGTCCTTGGTGAGGGTGCCGATGGAAATGCGGTCCACGCCCGTCTCGGCCAGCTCGCGCAGGCGCTCCAGCGTGACGCCACCTGAGATCTCCAGCACGGCGCGCCCGGCATTGAGGCGCACCGCCTCGCGCAGCGTGGGCACGTCCATGTTGTCCAGCAGCACCATCTTCGCGCCGGCGGCCAGAGCCTCTTCGAGCTGCGCCAGCGTCTCGACCTCGATCTCGATGAAGCTCGCCTGCGCCGCCACTTCGGCAGCGGCCTTCAGCACCGGCGTGACGCCGCCCGCCGCGGCGATGTGGTTCTCCTTGATCAGCACGGCGTCGTACAGGCCGATGCGGTGGTTCGTGCCGCCGCCGGTGCGCACCGCGTACTTCTGCGCCAGACGCAGGCCGGGCAGGGTCTTGCGCGTGTCCACGATCTGCGCGCGCGTGCCCTTGACCGCCTCGACGTAGGTGGCCGTCTTGGTGGCCACCGCGGACAGCAGCTGCAGGAAGTTGAGGGCCGTGCGCTCCGCCGTGAGAATGGCCCGCGCCGAGCCGCGGATCTCCAGCACCGGCTGGCCCAGGGTGCAGCGCCGGCCCTCGGGCACCGCCCACGTCAAGGTCGCCTGCGGGTCCATCTGGCGCACGGCCGCCACCACCCACGGGCCGCCGCACACGACGGCCGCCTCACGGGCGATCACCAGCGCGCGGGCGCGGCGCGTCGGGTCCACGAGGCCGGCGGTGAGGTCACCGTCGCCCACGTCCTCGGCCAGGGCGCGGGCCACGTCGGCACGCGCCAGGTCCGCCACGGCGGCGGACGAGAAGTCGAACAAGGCTGTCATGCGGCAAGCATAGCCGCTCGCCCCGGCAGGCGCCGGCGCACGATCGACGCCACAATCGGCGCATGACCCGACCCTACGAGGAATCGCAACCCGCGCGCGCCGAGGTGGACGCGCTGCCGGGCGCGGTGGTGCTGGACTTCGGCACCAACTGGTGCGGCTGGTGCGCGCGCGCCGAGCCGCTGATCCGGGAGGCGCTGGCCGCCCACCCCGAGGTGCGCCACATCAAGGCAGAGGACGGCCCCGGCCGGCCGCTGGGGCGCAGCTTCGGCGTGAAGCTGTGGCCCACGCTGGTGCTGCTGAAGGATGGCCGGGAGATCGGCCGCGTGACACGCCCCGGCGGCAGTGACGACGTGCGCGCGCTGCTGGCGCGGATCGGCGCCTGAGCGGCGCCGCCCTACTCGGCCTCGACAGCCGGGTCGCGCGCCATCAGGGCCGCCACCGCGTCCGCGGGTCGCAGCCGGCCGTCCAGCAACGCCACCACCGCCTGGGTGATCGGCATCTCCACGCCCAGGTGATGCGCCCGCTGGGCCACCGTGCGGGCGCAATACACGCCCTCGGCCACGTGGCCGAGCGAGGCCACGGCCTGCGCCAGCGTGCGGCCTTCGGCCAGCAACAGGCCCACGCGGCGGTTGCGGCTGAGGTCGCCGGTGGCGGTGAGGACCAGGTCGCCCAGGCCGGAGAGGCCCATGAAGGTCTCGGCGCGTGCGCCCAGGGCGAGGCCCAGGCGCGTGATCTCGGCGAGGCCGCGGGTGATGAGCGCCGCGCGGGCGTTCAGGCCGAGCGCCAGACCGTCGCACAGCCCGGTGGCGATGGCCAGCACGTTCTTCACGGCGCCGCCCACCTCCACGCCCGCCACGTCGTCGTTGGCATAGATGCGCATGGCCGGCCCGTGGAAAGCCTCGACCAGCGCCTGCCGCACGGCGGGCGATTCGCTCGCGGCGACCAGGGCCGTAGGCCGGCCGGCCGCCACCTCCTGCGCGAAGCTCGGACCGCTCAGCACGCCGGCGGCCAGCGCGGGCGCGACTTCGGCGCAGATCTCGTGGCCCAGCTGCCCGCCGGCACCGCCAGCGCCGGCTGCCTCGAAGCCCTTGCACAGCCAGGCCACCGGCACGGCGCAGCCAGCCAGCACGCCCAGCAGGCCGCGCAGGCCGGACATCGGCGTGGCCACGATCACCAGGTCATGGGCAGCGGCCAGCGCAGGCACATCAGACAACGGGGCGCCGCTGGCCACCAGCGCGGGCGGCAAGGGCGCACCGGGCAGGTAGCGGGCGTTCTCGCGCCGCGCGGCCAGGTCGGCCGCCTGGGCGGCGTCGCGCGCCCACAGCGTCACCGCGTGGCGCGGCGCGGCGCTGATCGCCAGCGCCGTGCCCCACGCGCCCGCGCCGAGCACGAGGATCTTCATGGCCAGGGGCGCCGCGCCCGCGACACGGGCCGCGGCTTCAGGCCGAGGTGATGATGGGCGAGGGCTCGGCCTGCTGCAGCTGCTCGGCCTGCTGCTGCTCGTACATGGCCTGGAAGTTCAGCTCGGCCAGGTGCACCGGCGGGAAGCCGGCGCGGGTGACGATGTCGGCCACGTTGCCGCGCAGGTACGGGTAGACGATCTGCGGGCAGGCGATGCCCATGATGGCCTGCATCTGGTCCTGCGGGATATTGCGGATCTCGAAGATGCCGGCCTGCTTCACCTCGACCAGGAACACGGTGCGGTCCTTGATCTTGGTGGTGACGGTGGCGGACACGCACGATTCGAAGATGCCGTCGGCGACCTGCTGCGCCTCCACGCCCAGCTGGATGTCCACCGTGGGCTGCTCCTGCTCCAGCAGGATGGCGGGCGAATTCGGCTGCTCCAGCGAGGCCTCCTTCATGTACACGCGCTGGATCTGGAAGACGGGATCTTGGTTGTCGGCCATGGCGGCTCTGCCTTTCGGGTCGGAATGAAAAAGCCCGCCGGGGAAAACGCTCGCGGCGGGCGCAGCTTCGGTCAGCCGGGGATTATCTCAGGCCGGCAGGCGCCGGCCCCGGGGGTGCGAGTCAGGCCGCGCCCTGCAGCAGCGGCATCAGGCCGCCGCGGCCGTCGAGCGCGACCAGGTCATCGCAGCCACCCACGTGGGTGTCGCCGATGAAGATCTGCGGCACGGTGCGGCGGCCGGTCACCGCCATCATGCGGGCGCGCTCCTGCGGGTCCATGTCGATGCGGATCTCCTCGATCGCGTCGACCCCACGGGCCTTCAGGAGCTGCTTGGCACGGATGCAATAGGGGCACACGGCCGTGGTGTACATCTTGACGGGTTGCATGCTCAGGCCTTCTCGACCGGCAGGTTAGCCTCTTTCCAGGCGGTCATGCCGCCCGCCAGCACGACAGCCTTGTCGTAGCCCAGGGCTTTGGCGCTGGCCACGGCGCGCCCGGCCCGGGCGCCGGAGGCGCACACCAGGATCAGCGGCACGGTCTTGTTCTTCACCACCTCGGGCAGCCGCTGCTCGAGCTGGCCCAGGGGAATGTTGCGCGCGCCCACGATGTGGCCCTGGGCGAATTCGTCCACCTCGCACACGTCCACCACCTGCGCCTTCTCGCGGTTCATCAGCATCACGGCGCCGTTGGCGCTGACGCCAGAGCGGCCGCCGCGGTTGACGGCCGGCCAGACGAGCATGGCGCCCGAAGCGAACGCGACCAGGATCAGCATCCAGTTGTCGACCAGGAACTTCATTGTGTCTGCCTACTTTCGATTGAGTGCGGCCGGCTCCAGGCACCGCAACCCGCGATTCTAGAATGGCGGGTTTCCCCTCACCGGCAGCCGCCCCATGCACAAGCTCGTTCTCATCCGCCACGGCGAATCGACCTGGAACCTGGAAAACCGGTTCACCGGCTGGACCGACGTGGACCTCACCCCCACCGGCCTGGAACAGGCCATCCAGTCCGGCCGGCTGCTCAAGGCCGAGGGCTGGGACTTCGACCTGTGCTTCACCTCGGTGCTCAAGCGCGCCACCCGCACCCTGTGGCACGTACTGGACGAGATGGACCGCACCTGGCTGCCGGTGGAACACTCCTGGCGCCTGAACGAGCGCCACTACGGCGCCCTGCAGGGCCTGAACAAGGCCGACATGGCGCGCCAGTACGGTGAGGACCAGGTGCTGGTCTGGCGCCGCAGCTACGACACGCCGCCGCCGGCACTGGAGCCGGGCGACCCCCGCAGCGAGCGCGCCGACCGCCGCTATGCCGGTCTGCCAGACGGCGCCGTGCCGCTGACGGAATGCCTGAAGGACACCGTGGCCCGGGTGCTGCCCTACTGGGAGGAGAAGATGGCCCCGGCCATCCGCTCGGGCCAGCGCGTGCTGGTGGCGGCGCACGGCAACTCCATCCGCGCGCTGGTGAAGTACCTGGACGGCATCGCCGACGCCGACATCGTGGGCCTCAACATCCCCAACGGCATCCCGCTTGTCTACGAGCTGGACGCGAACCTGAAGCCGATCCGCCGCTACTACCTGGGCGACGCGGAGGCGGCGGCGCGCGCCGCGGCCGCCGTGGCGAACCAGGGTAAGCGCTAAAGCCCCTGTGGCCGATCGGGCCTTTGCCTAGGGAATTGGATGAAGGCCAGTACGCCATCGCCCATCGCGGGCGCCCCCTGTGCCGCCGAACATTCGGCCACAGGAGGTGTCCCATGTCTTTCGTCCCGTCGTCGCTGATCGTCCATGCCCTGTCGGCCTACCTGGCCGGTGTCCTGATCGGCGTGTCCGGCTGGCTGCCGACGCCATCCGCGCCCGACCTGAACCCGGCGACCACCCTCAGCCAGGCCGGCGCCGGCCCGGCCCACGGGCGCTGAACCACCGTCTGCGTGCAGGCCGTCACGGCAGGCGGCGCGAAGGTGGGGAACCCTGGGGCTTTCCGCGCGTCAGAGCAGGGAGGGCAGGTGTATATTGCCCCCGTGAAGGACCCGCATTTCCCATGAGCCACAAACTGAAGATCGCCGGCTGGATCTCCGTCGGCGCCCTGGCCGGCGCCTTGACCACCGTGTCGCTGCAGACCGTGGCGCGGGGTTCGCTCGCGCCCCTGCCGCTGGAAGAACTGCAGCAGCTCGCGGCGGTGTTCAGCATGGTCAAGACCGACTATGTCGAGCCAGTCGACGAACGCAAGCTGATCAGCGACGCCATCTCCGGCATGGTGTCCAGCCTGGACCCGCACTCGCAGTACTTCGACAAGAAGTCCTTCAAGGAATTCCGCGAGGGCACCACCGGCCGCTTCGTCGGCGTGGGCATCGAGATCTCGCATGAGGACGGCCTCGTCAAGGTCGTGTCGCCCATCGAGGGGTCGCCCGCGCACCGCGCCGGCCTGAAGAGCGGGGACCTGATCACCAAGATCGACGATACCGCCGTCAAGGGCCTCACGCTGAACGAAGCCGTCAAGCGCATGCGCGGCGAGGCCAACACCAAGGTGATGCTCACGATCTACCGCAAGGACGAGAACCGCACCTTCCCGGTGACGATCACCCGCGAGGAGATCAAGACCGTCTCGGTCAAGGGCCGCATCGTCGAGCCGGGCTACGGCTGGATCCGCCTGTCGCAGTTCCAGGAGCGCACCGTCGATGACTTCGTGCGCAAGATGGAGGAGCTGTACAAGGCCGAACCCAACCTCAAGGGCCTGGTGCTCGACCTGCGCAACGACCCGGGCGGCCTGCTGGATGCCGCGGTGGCCGTCTCCGCCGCCTTCCTGCCGGCGGACGTGGTGGTCGTCTCCACCAACGGCCAGCTCGCCGAGAGCAAGTACACCTACAAGGCCTCTCCAGACTTCTACGTGCGCCGCGGCGCCGATCCGCTGCGCCGCCTGCCCCCGCAGTTGAAGTCGGTGCCGCTGGTGGTGCTGGTGAACGAAGGCTCCGCCTCCGCCAGCGAGATCGTCGCCGGCGCCCTGCAGGACCACAAGCGCGCCATGGTGCTGGGCAGCCAGACCTTCGGCAAGGGCTCGGTGCAGACGGTGCGCCCGCTCGGCCCCGACACGGGCCTGAAGCTCACCACGGCCCGCTACTACACGCCCAGCGGCCGTTCCATCCAGGCCAAGGGCATCGTCCCCGATGTGCTGGTGGACGAATCCGAAGAGGGCAACATCTTCGCCGCGCTGCGCACCCGCGAGGCCGATCTCGACAAGCACCTCGCCTCCGGCCAGGGTCCCGAGACCAAGGACCCCGCGCGCGAGAAGGCGCGCGAGGAAGCCCGCAAGCGCGTGGAGGAAGAAGCCCGCAAGGCCCCGTCCGAGCGGCGCGTGCCGCCCGAGTACGGCAGCGACAAGGACTTCCAGCTCGCCCAGGCTCTCAATCACCTCAAGGGCCGCCCGGTCATGGTCAGCAAGACCCAGGTGATCGAGGCCAAGGACGAGAAGAAGGCGCAGAACTGATCCGGCTGCCGGGGTCCCCTGGCACCCTCGCCCCTGCCAGGCCGGCCACAGCGCCGGCCTTTGCACGACTGGCGGGCACAATGCCGCCATGACCGACGACCAGCTCCTGCGCTACTCGCGCCACCTGCTCCTGGAGGAGATCGGCATCGACGGGCAGAAGCGCCTGCTGGACGGCCGCGTACTCGTCATCGGCGCCGGCGGGCTGGGCTCGCCCGTGGCGCTCTACCTCGGCACCGCGGGCGTGGGCCGCATCACCCTCGTCGACCCCGACGTGGTGGACGTCACCAACCTGCAGCGCCAGATCGCCCACAACCTCGCGCGCATCGGCCATCCCAAGGCCGAATCGGCCCGCGAGGCTGTGGCCGCCATGAACCCCGAGGTGATCGTGCAACCCGTCGTCGCGCGGGCGGATCCCGCGCTGCTCGACCAGCTCGTCCCCGAGGCGGACGTTGTCATCGACTGCACGGACAACTTCGCCACCCGGCACGCGGTGAACCGCGCCTGCGTGCAGCACGGCAGACCACTCGTCTCCGGCGCAGCGATCCGCTTCGATGGCCAGGTGACCGTCTTCGACTCACGCCAGGTCGACTCACCCTGCTACGCCTGCGTGTTCCCGCCCGACGCCGCGCTGGAGGAAACCCGCTGCGCCACCCTGGGCGTGTTCGCCCCGCTGGTGGGCATCATCGGCACCACCCAGGCCGCCGAAGCCCTGCGCCTGCTGGCCGGCGTCGGCAGCTCGCTCGCGGGGCGGCTGCTGATGCTGGATGCGAGGTACATGGAGTGGACGGAAGTGCGTGTGAGCAGGGATGACGCGTGCGTCGTTTGCGGCAGCGGGCGATGAGCGTCCAACGCCCAGCCCGCTCGCGGCACGGCAATCCCCCCATCGGTCAATGAACCGCAGCCCGTTGCCCACCCACGCCTCACGCAAGAACGACCGCTACCCAGCGTCCTCCTCCACTGCCGATTCGTCTGGGCCGCCTCTGTAGAAGGAGATCATCGGCATCAGCTTGACGAGGAGTTCACCGGGCACACGATCTTCCGGAATGAATCCCATAGCGACGCCGCGGGCAACGATGTCTGCTTCCCTCAGGAACCGATAAGCAGACCAGAGCTCTCGTGAATCGTGCTGGTGGAACTGATGGATCTCTCCAATGAGGTCCGCAGCCCCGATGCCGCCCTCGCGCCACGCCCGAAACTTGGCTTCCAGTCTCGCCAGCAGCTTCCCTGCTTCCGCCTCGTACACACCGCCGGCGATCTCGCGAAGAACGCGGCGCTCGGGCTTGGTGAAGTCAGGCATCTTCCGCCACCTATTGACACAGGCCTACGTCGACGTACTCAACCTGACCCAGGCAGGCCAGGCACGTACGCCGAGCAGTTCGAATCGGCCTTCTCGATGACAACGGCGAATAACGTGAAGGCGACCGGCGCGAACCAGCGCGCCGCAGGCGTAGCAGATGTGTGTCCGTGTCGATTGACTTGTCATCCCGAGGCCCCTCCACGCGAGAGTTGGCCAGCGCATGACTGGCCTTCATGAGTGCCCGCGTGGACCATCTGCTGGACGAAGTTCTCAGCCTCCCGGCCGAAGAGCGCTCGGCACTGGCTGTGGCGTTGCTCGACAGCCTGGAAAGTGCTGACGAGACCACGATCTCGGACCTTTGGCGAGCCGAGGTCAACAAGCGCCGCGCGGAGTTGCGTGCCGGCCAAGTACAAGCTGCCCCTTGGTCCGAAGTACGGCAGCGCCTGAACTCCCTGTGAATGCCTTCGACCTGGAGGTTCTGCCTGAGGCGGAGGCGCGGGAAGCTTTTCACTGGTACCTCGAACGAAGCCCGCTCGTAGCCAATGCATTCAGAGCTGAACTCCTTGTTGCGATAGGCGGGCTCGCCACCACGGCAAAGCCTGGCCAGGAGACGAAGACGGTTTTCGCCACTACCACTTGAAGCGATGCCCCTACACCGTGATGTACGAAGTGTTGGGCCAGCGAGTGACTGTCTTGGCGGTTGCGCATCAACGTAGACGGCCTGGCTGCTGGCACAACCGCTGAGATGGCTGCGGGTCTGCACCCGCGGGATACCGTGCGTGTAACCGGCGACTTGCTGGTTAGGCTGCATCCCGGCAATGTTCCAGCTTTTCATAGAGGCTGAACTTGTCGTGCGACTCCAATCGCAGTACATCGGCGATTACCTCCCTCGGTAGTCGTATCTCCAGCTGGAAACTCCAGGGCTGCAACTGTTCACCATACTGCGCATTCACGACTTCTCCTCGGTGGACCTCGTTACCTACACCAGTACGCCCCGAGAGACCCAAGGTCAGTTGTTGGTAGGTATACCTCGCAGAGATCGTGAACTCCAAGATTGGCCAAACAACAAACTCACCGTCACCGGGGTGCCCAAGCGGTCCTTCCGAGCACGTGCCAATCTGATTCCCTCGTACGGTTTCTGAGAAACCAGATCGCATTCTCTCAACGTCAGTCACCAATCGATTTGCAGCCATAGGACTCACATCAATGCTACGCCTAAACAGGCTGGGCCTGTTTCCCGGACGGAAGTGAAGGCTTGTACCAGTTGAGAAGATCTCGACCGTGTCGGCGCACTGCAGGCCGTTGACTTGCATGTATCCGGGGAATCCGTCTCTCAAAGCAGCCCCTGCGGTCTAACGATGGCGGTAACCGGCACGCTGCCGCAGCGTGTCCGGTTGACCAACTTGTTATCCCTCACCTCACTCATAGTGAGTCCACATGCGCAGCACGCGTACTGTGCGCTCCATCTTGAAGACTTCGTACACGATGCGGTGCTGAATGTTGATTCGACGAGAGTACGCGCCTTCCAAATCTCCGACCAGCCTCTCGAAAGCTGGCGGATTCTGAAACGGGTCATTCGCCAGCACATCCAATATCACTTGCGCCTTCTCCCTCAAGCCAGCGGCAGAGAGCTTCTTTGCGTCTTTAAGCGCATGCTTGGCGTAGACAACTTGCCATGTCACCACTTAACCTCTCTGGCGCTGCCCTTCAGTGGCTCAGCCATTCCCTTCTTTATGGACTCCCTCATGCCGGGAACCGAGAGCAGATACAGGGTTTCTTGAATGGCGTCCCAGTCCTCCGCCGCTACAAGAACAGCGCTACTGCGCTTCCCCGCGATAACGATCGGACGATGCGAGTCGTTCGCTTCGTCGATCAATCTGTACAGATTGGCCCGCGCCTCACTTGCCGTGACCGGATTTGTCATGGAACCTCCAAGCGTTGACATGGTACGCTTTAACGTACGCGTGTCAAGCCGCACTGGCTCGTGAGGGATAACGATGGCGGTAACCGGACTGCTGCGGCAAGGCGCACCGGGCCAAGAATGAAATGGCGGCCCGGTGTGCCTTGCCGTAGCAGGTCCGGTTGACCAACTTGTTATGCCGGGCGCACGGCTCAGAACGAACAGCTGGACGTCGACCGAAGCTACGGCTGCCCAGTGCCAGAACCGCCAGACACCAATGCCCTTCACCTGCAGCTGCAGTCGAAGCCGAAGCCGAAACCGCACGCTTGCTGTTGCAGGAGTTCAAGTTCCTGCCCGGTGGCCAAGGCAGCGCCGCACAGGCGGGCGAGACCAGGGTGCGCAGAGACTCTGACTTGGACATTGAATATGTGCCATGTGCGGCCAGATTGAAGGAGACAGCGCACACGAAATCTACAAGCCCTCCGCGCAGCGGCATGCGATGCCCGGCGTCGAACTGCCGAAACGCATGAGGCCCGACGATGCCTTCACGGCCAGATGCGCGGCGAGGTCTCGATTGCACGGCATAACGTTGGCGGTAACCGGCCTGCTGCGGCAGCGCAGACCGGGTCAAGAATGAAATGACTGCCCGGTCTGCGCTGCCGTAGCAGGTCCGGTTGACCAACCAGTTATGGCAAGCGCCCCACAACAAGGACGAGACGCCAGAACGCCTGGGAAAAGTTGCCGACGAAACGTTCGAGGACCAGGCGCGGCACGGCTCCGAGGGTACTGACCACGGTTGAGCGCCAAACACGGTCCGTTGCCAGCTCACCGACCAACTCCCCCGGAGCGCACAAACCTACCGGCGAAGCGGCCGAGGACCAGCCGCCTTCCGCCGGAGCCTGCAGCTTTGCCAAGCGATCCCAGGCGCGCCACCTTCGCTACACCGCAAGGCCGTAACGGCTGCCAGCCTTGCGCTGACCCCGGCTTTTGCCAACGGCACCCTGGTTCCCGTGCGCCATAACGTGCTTGTGACCGGCGACCGAGGGAAGGTGCGCAGGGAGCGTAGCGACTGAGCGGACGCCCTTGGGCGTCCGTGTCGACTTGCGGGTTAGCCATCGCTGCCTCCGTGCAACGTGCCCTTGTATACGACACGGCGCGGACGTGCCGACCTCTTTCCGCGCAGGATGAGACGGCTAGGTTCTTCACCTTGATTCATTCCATTCCCGGCACGACGCGAAAGCGTGCGATCAACATACTCAGCTAAGGGTGCATCAGGATTCTTGCGCCACGATCGACGGCCCGTACGTAACCCAATGGACTCGACTTCTTCCAGAGATCTGCTGATCCTGGCAGTGTCTACTGATTCTGCTCGCCTCAGCGCGCGATGAGCCTCCGCCTTTCGTTGCGCGATCGCCTTTCGACTCGTGCTCCGCGATTCCGCAAATGCATTTCTTCCGTCCTTCGCGTAGCTCAAGGACTTCTTCTCCTGTGGCGAGCGGCGTGTCTTCATGCGTAGGGCTAACGATGGCGGTAACCGGCACGCTGCGGCAGGGCGCACCGGGCGGACAATGAAATGGTCGCCCGGTGTGCCCTGCCGCAGCGGGTCCGGTTGACCAACCAGTTATGGCAAGCGCTACCAAGCAACGAGGAAGCGCCAGAGCGCCCGGGCAGTCTTGCCGACGAAACGACCGCGAACCAGGCGCGGCACGGCTCCGAGGGTACTGACCACGGCAGAGTGCCAAACACGGTCCGTTGCCAGTTCACCGACCAACCCTCCCGGAGCGTACAACCCGACCGGCGAAGCGGCAGAGGACCAACTGACATTCGCCGCCGCCTGCAGCTTTACCAAGAGATCCTGGGCGCGCCACCTTCGCTACACCGCAAGGCCGTAACTGCTGCCAGCCTTGCGCTGACCCCGGCTTTCGCCAACGGCAGCCTGGTTCCCGTGCGCCATAACGATGGCGGTAACCGGCACGCTGCGGCAGCGCAGACCGGGCGAA